>JAUXUN010000019.1 GCA_030680855.1 Aestuariivirga sp. | reverse complement strand
AAACGATTCGGAGGTGGCTGCAATCGTAAAGGCCCTTCATGAGCGCAAACCATTGCCAGACGACCGGCAGGATCCATCGCCACTTGCAGGCGTCCAAAGCAAAATCTCCTTAATGTTGCTTCCTGACAATCGCCTGGCAATTCCAAAACCTGGTACAGGTGCACCTACGACACACATCCTAAAGGTACCGGATAGTAACCATCCTCGCGAAGCAAGATTGGAGGAAACGGCAATGAACCTCGCGCGCTTGGCCGGATTGGACGTAGCCGAGGTCTATTGTCTTTCCATTGCCGAGCTCGAAGCTTTACTGGTTACAAGATTTGATCGCGCAATTGATGAACAAAGCCGAATTATTCGCATCCATCAGGAGGATTTTGCACAAGCACTCGGCCTGTCTGCTGAGTTGAAATATGAGCGACGAGGCGAATTGGGCAAACGATTTGATACGAGGGCAATCCGCTCAATTCTTGATCGCACTTCTAATCCAGACCTTGCTCGAAACTCATTTATCGCTTCGACTTTTTTTGATCTGCTCGTTGGGAACTCGGACGCCCACGCCAAAAATCATGCTGTTATTTACAATAACGGACCGATTCCGAAACTTGCGCCTCGCTATGACATCGTTCCAACACGGCTCGACCCACAAGTCACTGGGGATTTCCCTTTTCGCATCGGGACCGCGCTTAACATTTCAGGCCTTCAGCAAAGTGACTTAAGCAGCTTTCTCTCAACACTTGGTATTGTAAGTCGAGGAGCCCAACGAAGACTGAATGCAAACGTATTCTTGCCAATGACTGACGTTTTAATCAACCTGCTGTCAAATCTACAGCAGGATCGACAGAAATCATTTGCCGATCTAATTGCAGCAAACATCAAGTGTTTGTTTCCAATTCTTAACGAGAAGGTACCAGAAGCAGTTTCGCGACGAGACGCGTTCATTACTACTGGCGGCGGCTGGCTTTCCAATTGAATGCCGCAGTCAATGCAAATCTTCGTTGATGCGGATGCCTGCCCGGTGAAAGAGGAGGCCGCGAAGGTCGCGGCTCGGCACAGCCTTGTCATTCACTACGTGTCCAATTCCCACATGCGGCTGCCTTTCGGAGCCAATGTGAAACGCGTCGTCGTTTCCGACGGAGCGGATGCGGCGGACAACTGGATCGCGGAGCATTGCGCTGTTGGCGACATCGTGGTCACCGCCGACATTCCGCTGGCGTCGCGGGCGATCAAGAAAGGTGCGCGGGTGATCTCGCACATTGGAAAGCCCTTCACCGAGGACAGTATCGGCATGGCTCTCGCCATGCGCGATCTGATGGCGCAACTGCGGGAAACGGGCGAGATGCGCGGCAACAATCCGGTGTTCACGCCGAAGGACCGGTCGAATTTTTTGCAGGGGCTGGAACATGCCATTCAGCTTGCCAGGCGCTCTGGCACCTGAGCCCTGCCCCGTGTTAGCCTGCCTTGATGATTGACTATTTCACCTCGGCGCTTGCCACCCTGTTGGTCGTTGCCGACCCCATTTTCCTGAGTGCGCTGTTCCTTGGCCTCACCGCCAGCCTTTCGGCAAAGGAGCGGCACGAAGTGGCGATGCGCGGTTCAATCATCGCTTTTTGCATCCTGGTGTCGGCGGGGCTCGGCGGGGCAAAACTGCTTGAACTGCTGGGCATTTCACTCTCAGCCTTTCGCATCGCCGGCGGATTGCTGCTTTTGTCAGCAGCGGCGGAAATGGTTTTCGACCGCCGCAGCCAGCGGCTGCAGGCCACGGCGGAGACGGCAGTGAGCGTTGACCACGTGAAAAACATCGCGGCGTTTCCGCTTGCGATTCCGCTTATGGCGGGGCCGGGTGCGATCACCGCCATGATTTTGCTGGCGGGCAAGGCTGACGGGCAAATTGAGTTGCTGGGCGGGCTGTTTGGCATCACAGCCTTGGTGATGCTTGCCTGCTATTTCAGCTTTCTCATGGCCGAGCGGATTTCAAAGACCATGGGCGTCACGGGACGGGCGGTAATTTCCCGGCTGCTTGGAATCATCCTGGCGGCGCTTGCGATGCAATTCGTGATCGATGGCGTTGTCGCGCTGGCCCGCCCCCAGATATGACTATAAGTCTTCAATAGGCTTTTAAACTTAGAAAAAGCGTCCTACAGCCGGTTTGCGGCATTGAGAGCTAGGGGAGTAGCCGGGAGGGGCAGATTCCTATCTACGGGCCTGCCAGATGTCTTAGGATTAAATTCAACTTCAGGTGTTTAAATCCCATATCGCACGGCATGCGGGTGGAAAAAAGAGGGGTGAACGGCAGCAACCTTTAGCCGCCCACCCCTTTACGAAAGTGGATTCATAAGAACGCCACCCCGCGACACGAGTACTCTGAGATGAAAATGGGAGGATCCAAACCAGACGTGTGCATTGCGGTATACTTTGCAAAGGCCGGGCCACATTGCTGCAGCGTTCTGATATTTCTTTAATCTATTGATTTTTCTATGCAATCGGTGTTTCAAAAAATCCCTCCCGAGCATTTACCCATGTCCTTGAGCAAAAATTATGTGCAGTGCAGCAATAAAAGAACAGCAAATCAATCAGGCTGATTGGATTTTAGCCACTGGCCAAAGCGGTTCATCGCTTCCTGCAACTGGGCTGGATCACGCAGGTAACACATGCGCATGAAACCCTCGCCGTCGGTGCCAAAGGCGGAGCCGGGGGCGAAGCCGACGCCCGCCTCATCGATCAGGCGGCGGACGGTTGAGGCGGAATCCGTCATGCCGTCAATCGTGAAGAACATGTAAAACGCCCCGGTGGGAACCTCAAAGTGGATCTGGGGAAATTCGCGGAGGAATTTCACCACCAGATCGCGGTTGGCCAGCGCCCGGGCAACCTGCATAGCGATAAAATCGTCACCCTCGTCAAGGGCGGCGACGCAGCCCCGCTGCAGGAAGGCGGCGGTGCCGCTGGTGTTGTATTGGATAATCCTTTCAATCACCGGGCCGAGCTCTCTTGGGGCCTGCAGCCAGCCCACGCGCCAGCCGGTCATGGCCCAGTTCTTGGAAAATGTGTTGGCGAGCAGGAGGCGCTCTTCAACGTCGCAGACATCGAGAAACGACGGGGCGCGGGCCTCGTTCTTGGCGCCGTAGTAGAAGCGCGAATAGACTTCGTCGCCGAAAATCCAGATGCCGTGCTTGCGGCAGACATCGCGGATGGCAATGAGATCATCGCGCGAGGCGGTCCAGCCCAGGGGATTTGACGGTGAATTGAGGCAGAGCGCCCTGGTGCGCGGCGTGATGGCGGCAAAGAGGCGGTCAAAATCAAGTGACCATTTGCCGTTGCGGAATTCCATTGGCACTTCGACGGGGCGCGAGCCCTGCAGGCGTAGGGGACCTGCATAATTGGGCCAGGCGGGGGACGGAATGATCACTTCATCTTCTTCGCCGGCAATCATCTGAATGGCGGTCTGGATCGCCTGCATGCCGCCGCCGGTCACAAAGAAATTCTCGGAACTGAACTCCCGGCCAAAATGCCGGGTGTGATAGCGGGCGAGCGCTTCACGCAATTCCGGGATGCCGCGCTGCCAGGTGTAGAAGGTTTCGCCCTTAAGGAGGCTTTCGGCGGCGGGCTTGCAGAAGGCTTCCGGGGTTGGCAGGTTTCCCTCCCCTGCCCAGAGCGGAATAACGCCGGGCCTGCCGAAGCCATACATGGCGGCCTTGACGATGCCGCTGTCGGGTTCAGCCTGGGCGGGCCTGGTGATGCTCAAGAGATGCGACTGGTTTTTCATGGGGGCCCTTAGAGCAAAAAAGCGGCCCGGATGTCCAGCACCCGGGCCCATATCAGTCATACCTCAGACGCTTACTTCTTTTTGGCAGCAACCAGCGCGTCGCGGATTTCCTTGAGCAGGACTTCGGTGGTCGTGGCTGCCGGCGGCGGAGCCGGCCTTTCGGCTCTTTTCATCCGGTTTGAAACCTTCACCAGCTGGAAAAGAATGAAAGCAATGATCAGGAACTGGATCAAAACCGTGATAAAGCTGCCATAGGCAAATGTGGCGCCCTGGGCTTTTGCCGCCTCAAGCGTCGGCGCGGTGACAGTGGACGAAAGCCCGAAGAAATAGTTGTTGAAATCAAGCCCGCCAAACAGCACGGCAATAATGGGCATGATCAGATCATCAACTATAGATGCGACGATTTTTCCAAAGGCCCCGCCGATGATCACACCGACGGCGAGATCAAAGGCATTGCCCTTGAAGGCGAAACTTTTGAATTCATCCAATGTCCTGGCTAGCATCTTGACCCCTTATCTGGAATTGACATTTAGGCAAAAGCGGCGCGCGCAAGCGCTGGCATCCGCATAGCATAAGTCACACCGCGGGCGATAAAGAAAACGCTGAGTGCCGCCCAGAGGCCGTGATTGCCGAAATTGCGCTCAAGAATCCACCAGGCGGCCAGATAGATCAGCAGGGACAGCACCATCATGTTGCGCATGTCGCGCGTTGCCATGGCGCCGGTGAAAATGCCATCGAACTGAAAACAGATGGTGCCGAGCAATGGTGTCAGCGCGGCCCAGAACAAGAATTGCCGGGCCGCTTCGCGCACCTCCGCATTGACGGTCATGAGGTCGATGAACCATGGCCCGGCGAACCAGATGATGGCGCTGCAGATTGCTCCCACGACAAGGGCCCACAGGGTTGTCAGCCTAATGGCGCGATTGAAGCGCGCGCGGTTCCTTGCGCCGACGGACTGGCCAACCAGGGCTTCCGAGGCATAGGCGAAGCCATCGATGAGATAGGCTGCCACTTCGAAGAAATGCAGGAGCACGGCGTTGGCGGCAATGGTGACATCACCGGCACGGGCCCCGCGCGCCGCAAACCAGGCGAAGGCGAACACGAGGCATAGAGTGCGAATCATGATGTCGCCGTTGGCGCTCAGGGTGCGCAGGACTTTTTCGCGGTTCCAGATTTGCGCCCAACTCGCCCTGGCTTTCGTCCTTTTGATGGAGCGCCAGATGAGAAAGCCGCCAAGGAGGACGGCCGAGATTTCGGCGATCAGGGCGGACAGGCCAACGCCATCGGCGGTCATGCCGAGAGAGAGCACAAACCAGGCGCCGAGCGCCATGTTCACAATGTTGAGAAAGATCTGGACGACGAAGGCGATGGCGGCGCGGCCTTGGCCGATGAACCAGCCGAGAATGCAGAAATTCGTGAGCGCAAAGGGGGCCGACAAGATGCGGTAGCGGAAATAGATTTCGCCCTGGGCCCGCATTTCCGGCGAGCCGCCCATCAGGTCAAACGAGACTTTTTCAATAAGGGGACTGGCGAGGATAAGGCAAAGGCCAACGGTGACGGCAATGGCCAGGGCGCGCAGGAGAACGGCTGTCACTTCCGCGCTATCGCCGGCGCCAACGGCTTGCGCGGACAAGCCGCCGGTGGACAGGCGGAGAAAGCCAAAGCCCCAGAAAAGGAATGAGAAAATCAGCGAGCCAATGGCAATGGCGCCAATATAATGGGCTTCCGGCAATTGCCCGATGATGGTGGTGTTGACCACGCCGATCAAGGGTTCCGTCACGTTCGACAGCATGATCGGCACGGCAATTGTCAGTACCGAGCGATGACTGATCGGCATAAGCGAGATGGAGGATTTCATGAGCCCCGTGTTGCTTTAGAGCACCCGCCGAGTCAAGCTCGTGACCATGAGTTCACTACCACAGAAATTTCAGGACTGGTTTGCGGGGCGCGGCTGGAGTCCGCGGGCGCATCAGCTGGCTATTCTGGATCACGTGATGAAGGGCGAAAGCGCGCTGCTCATTTCGCCAACCGGCGGCGGCAAGACGCTGGCGGGATTTCTGCCCAGCCTGGTGGAGCTGTCAGAGGCCCATGAGCGCAATGGCATTCACACGCTTTACATCTCGCCGCTCAAGGCCCTGGCGGTGGATATCGCACGCAACCTTGAAGCGCCGGTGCTGGAGATGGCGCTGCCGGTTACCATTGAAACGCGAACCGGAGATACGCCGCACTCCCGGCGCAAGCGCCAACGGGAAAATCCGCCCGACATTTTGATCACAACGCCGGAACAGGTTTCACTGCTGATTGCCGATCCGGGTGCGGCGCATATGCTGCGCCATCTCAAGTCCATCATACTCGATGAGTTGCATTCGCTGGTGACATCCAAGCGCGGCGTGCTGCTGTCGCTGGCCCTTTCGCGGGTGCAGAGCTTTGCGCCCGAGGCGCGGCGCATTGGCCTTTCGGCCACGGTCGCTGATCCGGAAGCCCTGCAAAGCTGGCTTGCGCCCACCGGAAACAGGCCGGTTCCGCTTGTCATGGGCAGTGCCGGTGCCGCTCCGCTCATCCGCATTCTGAAATCGGCGGAGCGGGTGCCGTGGTCGGGACATTCCTCGCGCTACGCGATTGAAGAAGTTTACGAGGAAATCAGCAGGGCCAAGATGACGCTCATCTTCGTCAATACGCGCAGCCAGGCGGAACTGGCGTTTCAATGGCTGTGGGAGGCCAATGAAGCACACCTTCCAATTGCCTTGCACCATGGTTCCCTTGATGTAGGCCAAAGGCGCAAGGTGGAGGCGGCAATGGCTGAGGGGAAACTGAAGGCCGTGGTCTGCACCTCAACGCTTGATCTCGGCATTGACTGGGGCGATGTGGACCTGGTCATTCACATGGGGGCGCCAAAGGGTTCCAGCCGGCTGCTGCAGCGGATTGGCCGTTCCAATCACCGACTCGACAGCCCGAGCGAGGCGCTTCTGGTTCCTTCCAACCGGTTTGAAGTGCTGGAATGCGAGGCGGCGCTGCAGGCGGCCAAGGAGAATGCCCAGGACACGGAATATCCGGCGGTTCTCAAACTTGATGTGCTGGCCCAGCACATTCTGGGGCGGGCCTGTGCCGGGCCTTTTGATGGGCACGAATTTTTTGCCGAGGTGACGCGGGCCTGGACTTACCGCAACCTGACGCGGGCGGATTTCGATGCGGCGATGGATTATGTGGCGACCGGCGGCTACGCGCTCCGGGCTTACGAGAAATACGCCAAGCTGAAACGCCGGGAAGATGGGCTATGGCGGTTGACCCATCCGCTGATTGCCCAGCAATACCGGCTGAACATGGGGACCATCGTTGAAGCGGCGATGCTGAAGGTGCGGATCGCCAGCGTCAAGCGCCGGGCCGGCAAGCGGTTTGTCACCGGCGGGCGCAGCCTGGGGGAACTGGAGGAATGGTTCCTCAGCCAGCTTTCGATTGGCGATACGTTCAGGTTTGCCGGAGAGGTTTTGCGCTTTGAAGGCCTCGATGAATTCGGCGCCCTGGCGACGCGCACCTTTGACAGCGACCCCATGGTTCCTTCCTATGAGGGCGGGAAATTTCCGCTTTCAACTTATCTGGCAGAGCGGGTGCGGGAAATTTTGAGCAGCCCGGCCAAGTGGAAAACATTGCCGTTTCAGGTTCAGGACTGGCTTGCCATGCAGCGCGAGAAATCGGTCATCCCGCGGGCCCACCAGATGCTGGTTGAAACTTTCCCCCGGGCGGAGAAGCATTACCTGGTGTGCTACCCCTTTGCCGGGCGGCTGGCCCAGCAAACCCTTGGCATGTTGCTGACGCGGCGGCTGGAGCGCTGGGGCGCGCAGCCGCTTGGGTTTTCGGCATCGGAATATGCATTGGTCATCTGGACGGTGCGCGATCTTTCGCTGATGATTTCTTCCGGCAGGCTTTCGCTGGAAAAACTTTTCGACGAGGACATGCTCGGCGATGACCTTGAGGCGTGGCTGGCGGAATCAAACCTGATGAAGCGCACCTTCCGCAATGCGGCCATCATCGCCGGGCTGATTGAGCGGCGCTGGCCGGGAAAGGAAAAAACCGGGCGGCAAGTCACGGTCAATTCGGATCTGATCTATGACGTGCTGCGCTCGCACCAGCCGGACCATATCCTGCTCAGGGCGGCGTGGGACGATGCCGCCGACGGCCTCATCGATATTCACCGGCTGGGCTCACTTCTGAAGCGCATCAAGGGACAGCTCCTGCACCGGGCGCTCGATACGGTCTCGCCCCTTGCGGTTCCGGCGCTGCTTGAGATCGCGCGCGAATCAATTTACGGCGAGGCCCATGATGCCCTTCTCGCCGAAGCTTCCGGTGCCCTCATCGACGAGGCCATGGGGCTTGTCTAAGGAGCATCGCATAAGCCTCAACGGGATCGATTTCATCCCCGACCTTTCAGGGGCGCTGTTCGCGCCTGAGTTCAAGGCGCTGCTCATCGCTGATCTGCATCTGGAGAAAGCCTCCAACATGGCGCGGCGCGGTGTGCACCTGCCGCCCTATGATACGCGGGCCTCGCTGATGCAACTGGAAGCGGTCATTGCCCAGTCACGGCCAGAGCAACTGATTTTCCTCGGCGACAGCTTTCATGATGACGGGGCGCGGGAGAGAATTGCCGAGGCGGATCTGGCGCGGCTGCGGGCGCTTGCGGAAAGCGCGGCGACAATCTGGATCACAGGCAACCATGATCCGCATCCGCCAACCGATATCGGCGGGCGCATTGCCGATCATGTGGTGCTTGGCGGCGTGACGCTGCGGCATGAACCAAAATTTCTGGACGCTGATGAGTTTGAAATTTCCGGCCACCTGCATCCCGGAAGTGCGGTAAGCCAGCGTGGCAAGCGCATTCACTGCAAATGTTTCATTGCCGACAGCCGCCGCCTCATCATGCCGGCCTTCGGCAGCTTCACAGGGGGGCTCAGCATATCAGCCCCGCCATTCAGGGCGCTCTATGTGGAAAGGAATTTCCATGTGTGGATGCTCAGCCGGCGGGCCATCTACAAATTTCCCGGCAAGCGCGTGAGTTAAAGCAGACTTGAGCTTGTTCTTGCCTGCAACTGATTGATCAAATCGGCGGTGACTTCACCGGTCACCTTCAGGCCATATTGCAGCTGGAACAGGCGGATGGCATTGGTGGTGCGAACCCCCATGCGGCCATCGGGTTCGCCGATGTTGAAGCCCAGCTTGTTCAACAGTTGCTGAGCCTCGCCGATGGGATCTTCAGTCGTAGACTGCTGCTTTTCAACTGCAGGCGTGGAGGGCATGATTTGTGTCAACGACGCGGGACTCTGCCAGCTCGCATCCTGGATCGTCACCACATTGGCGTCTTCCGGCGGCCGCTGCGGGACCCAGGCCCTGGCCTTGGCACGGACGGCTTCAACAACGAGCGGCGAGAGATTTTGTGCAAGAACTTCGGCGCGTTTCCTGGCGTCCGCGTCATCCTGGCTTGCGGCAACCAAATACCAGAACAGGGCTTCATCGACATTGGCCTTTGTTCCCAAAGCCCGCTCGTAGAGAACGGCGAGATTGAACTGGCTGTCCTTCAGGCCATTCTGGCTGGCGGCCAGAAACCATTTATAGGCCGTATCGTAGTTGGGATTTCCCGCTTCGGTTCCCGCCGCAATGACGGCGGCGTTGTGCATGGCCTTTACATTGCCCTGGGCGGCGGCGCGCTCATACCAAATGAGCGCGGTGGCCGAATCCTTGGGTACGCCGCGGCCGCGTTCAAACAGCGTGGCGAGGCGGTATTGGGCAGGAGCCAATCCGGCAAGGGCTGCCTTCTGATACCAATGGGCGGCGCGGGTGACATCCTGCGTTACGCCTTCGCCATCGAGAAAGCGCGTAGCGACAATGAACTGCGCGGAGGCATCGCCGTTTTCGGCGGCACTGCGGAGTTCTTGCGAGCCTAATTCAGGCGGAGGCATTTCACGTTCACCTGCTGTTGTGCCGGGTTCAGCGACAATTGAGGCTAGAGTTGCGTCGGTTTTTGGATTTTGCAGTGAACCGGTGAGAATTTCATCGATGGAGTTGGGGCCATCGCTGTTTTCCTGCGGCAGGGTGTCGGTGGTCTTTTCCACCAGGAGCTGGCTCTCCGGCGCAGCAGCGGGGGTGACGGCGTTGCTCTGCATTGCGGGGGCGCCGGGCTGAACCGTGCCTTCAATCGGCGCTGCCGGCACGGTTGAGGTGGACTTCTGCGGCTTGTTGAGCATGTTGAAGGTAAAGGCCGTGACGGCGGCCAGCAGGACAAGACCGGCCAGCACGAGGGTGCGGCGCTTGCTGCTGTTCTTGTTGATGGCAGGCTTGATTTCCGGCGGCAGTTTTTCACCGGATGGAATCTGCCGAGTTGGTTTCGCAGCCGATTTTAGGAATGGCAGGTTGTATTTGCGCGCCGACTTGGCGCTTGGCGCAAGGCTGGCAAGAATGCTCTTTTGCGCCGAGGCCTGGGCGGCCCGGCGGGCAGCCATAATGAAATCGTCGGATGCTGCATCAGCTTCGTCCGGCAACGGCGGTTCACCGCCCGGCAAAGTTGAATTCGAAAGCCAATCGGTGAGTGGATTGGACTCCACCGGGGCTTGCGCCTCGACAACCGGCTTGACCGGGCTTTCAAGGATGAGCTCAGGTTCTGACTCCGGAGATTCAGGCATGGACTGGGCCGGCTGGGACTCTTCCTTCAAGCTTTCCAAGTGCCCAGGTTCAGGTGTTGCAAAGGGATTGCTCTGGGCGGCGGCGGCCACCTGCTGGCCTACGGCGGCAGTCTCCAGTTCAGCCAGCTTGGTAACAATCTGCTCTAGAGTATCGTGCACGGCGCGCAGGGTTTCCTGATTGCGCGTGTCGGCGCTGAGGGCGCTTTCGCGCACGGCCTGCAGGCCTTCTTCCAATGCCTGCAATTCCGGCGAACTTCCCGGCATGAGAGGTGCGGCCCCCGGCGCATTCATCAGGCGGTCAGCCATCCGGCTGGCGGCATCCTCGGCCATGTCCTTGGACCATTCGCGGCTCTGCTCAACGCTGTCAAACAACTGGTTGATGGCGCGCTCAATGGTTTCGAGATGGCCGAGCTGGTGTTCGGTCTGGCCAACGCGATCGGCGACTTCGGCAATTTTCTGCTCAAGGGCAAGCTGGGACTGGCCATCACCTTGCGCCTGCAACGCGTCGTTCAAGCGGTGGTCAAGTTCGGCCATGCGGCGCTCGAGATCGCCGAGCTGGGGATTGCCGAGGGCCGATTGCTGGCTTTGCTCAAGGCGCTGCGTGATGTCGACGAGGCGCTTGTCCATGTCGGCCAGGGGCCGCATATCCGGGCCCTGGGCCACACGGGTTGAAAGCTGTTCAAGAGCCACGCGCAGGGCATGGACATCGCGCTCCGATGCGGTTTCGGTCCGGGCGCTGTCGATGCGCTGGTTGAGCAGGCCTACCTCAGAACGGAGCCTTTGCATTTCCGCACTGCTGTTTCCGCCCTGGCCGGAGAAGGCGGTTTGCGCCTCTTTCAAAAGTTTCAGGATTCGTTGCTCGATTTCACGGAGTTCGGCCTGCGAGGTTTGCACTGCGGCGGTCTGGGCTTTGGAAGCCAGGACTTCGGCGGATTCGCGAACCGTTTCGATTCTGTCGGTGAGCTGGGCAAGTTCTTCGCGCAGGATATTGGAAAGGCCGGCGTCGGATTTGTTTTCGCTGCGCTCCACGCGGCTGGAAAGCTCATTCAGGCGGAATTCAAGGCTGGTGAAGGCGGGCGCCGACTGCAGGACCTGTTCGCTGGTTGACGAGTTTGCGCGCTGGGCCATTTCGGCCATGCGGTCCTGCATGGATTTCAGGCTGTCACGGGTGCGGCGCTCGCTGATCTCGATATGCTCAACGATATTGCGCATAGCGGTTTCCAGGGACTTGAAGGCAGCCGGTTCTTCAGGCTTGCTGATCGTCGGCATTTTCGCCGTCTGCAGCACCTGCCGGCTTAAAACAGCGAGGCGCTCGTTGACCGCAGTAAAGGCTTCAACCGTCTGGCGTTCATTACTTTCAATACGGTTCAAAATCCTGCTGAGATTCTCTTCGTCTTCCAGACGTGATTCCGAGCCATAGCTCGCAGGCGCCGTATTCTGCTCACGCCGGGCAATGCGGGCCAATTGTTCAGCGATGTCTTCAAGGCGGATCGAGGTTTCGGCCCGCGCCGGAGTGGCGCGCTGGTGGCGCGCGGCGGGCGCGGATTCGTGCTCTTCGGCGGAGTCGAGAATTTTGGAATTCAGCCATTCGCCAAGGGTCATGCCGGAGCGGCGGGCCGCATCCTTTGCGGCTTCGCGGGTTTCCGGCTCAATGCCCTTTACACTCCAAGGAATTCCCGGTTTCATTCGCACTTCCACTTTTGACGTCACCTTGGATTCCCTCTTGTGTCCCGAAAGACGAATCTCCGGCGCCTGAATTCTTGCCTTCCCTAGAAGTTAACGTTTTTGGTAAATATTCAGTTAAGTATCTGTTTTTTTCTTGTATTTATCATTTACCACTTCGTAACAACTGGACCCATTGTGCCCCTTTCACCCGTGCTCGCCTTCCTCGGAAATTCCCTCGACCGCTGCGCCAATCAAAGGTCTGATGGGGACTGGCTCTCCCGCCTGCTCATGCAGCCGTCGACGCGGCACATCCGCATGAGCGGTGACAAAACCTTTATGAGGGACGGACACCTGCAGACCTTTGAAGCGGCGAAGGCGCCGGAATGCGTACTCCTCGGCGTCGATGCCAGTGGGACCGGCTGGTTTGCAAGCACGGCGCAGGCAGAGGAAAACCTCATGGATCTGCGCAGCCTCGCCGGGGCGGGAACGCTGCCGCAGGGCGAGCTCGCCATTCTGGCCCAGGCCCGCTCCCTGCTGCACTGGCATGAGCGCCACGGGTTTTGCGCCAATTGCGGGGTGAAGACGGAGATGCGCGATGCGGGTTACCGCCGCCATTGCGCGGCTTGCGCCACGGATCATTTTCCACGCACCGATCCGGTGATCATCATTGCGGTGCGCCATAAAACCCGCATGCTTCTGGGGCGGCACAGCGCCTGGCCGCATGGCATGTATTCAACCCTTGCGGGCTTCATGGAACCGGGCGAGACCATTGAAGAAGCGGCGCGGCGGGAAGTTTTCGAGGAAGCCGGCATCCGGGTTGGCGACATTGCGTTTCACGCGAACCAGCCGTGGCCCTTTCCATCGAGCCTGATGATCGGGCTGATCGGCGAGGCGCTCAACGATGACATCGTGGTTGATCCCAAGGAACTTGAAACGGCGCGCTGGTTTGAGCGCGACGAGGTTCAATCCATGCTAGACAAATGCCATCCACAGGGATTGAACGCGCCCCTGCCGCTTGCCATTGCGCATCACCTTATCCGCGCCTGCCTTGGAGCAAATCCCGGCGAAGCTGAATGACCCCGGATCTCGTCGGGGGCAAGCTTTTGCCGACAAGAATTTGCTCCAACATATTAGGGCGAGGACTCATAAGCGCGTAGCCAAATGCGAATCGAAGCCAACTTGATGAAGGTAAGGTAGTTTGCCGCGAGCTTGTCATAACGGGTCGCGATGCGTCGGCATTGCTTGATCTTGTTGAAGAACCGCTCAACAAGGTTGCACGACCGATAAAGGTGAGGACTGAAGCAAATGGGGTCCCTACGATTGCGCTTGGGCGGGATGTTGGCCCACGCACCTAGCTCGTTAACGATTGCCCTAATCCAGTCCGCATCATAGTCACGGTCGGCAAGCACCATCGTCTTTGGAAGCAATCCGGTCAGAAGTACGGGGCAGAACCTGTTGTCATGAACCTCGCCGGACGACAGGCCAAGGCGCACCGGCAGGCCATTGGCGTCCACTACGGCGTGCACCTTGCTGGTCAATCCGCCGTGCGAGCGGCCCATATGCTGTTCTCTGTTCCCGGCAATGCAGGCTCCGTGCTGGTGCACCCGCACAATTGATGTATCGATCATCTGCACGGCCGCATCGTGAGTGGCTTCCAGGATCCGGCCCCAAACGCCTGCCCGTCGCCAACGGAAAAACCGGTTGTAGCAGGTCGTGGGAGGCCCGTAGCCTTCCGGCAGATCACGCCAAGGGGCACCTGACCACAGGACCCAGCAGATGCCGTTGAGGACACGCCAGTCGTTCACACGCGGCACGCCGCGAGGCTTATTCGGAAGCATCGGCTTGATCGCGGTCCCTTCATAGTCACTGAGTTCATAGCGCATGATTCGCGGCTCCAGTTTCGAAGCTTGAATCACGTCCGGGCCGACACCTTCAAGGGCAAACCGCCATGTCTGGAATGGCCCAATGACCGGACACACGACCCAAGCTGCCAAATCGACGCGATTGACCCAAAGCGGTCATTCCTACGTCCTAGCACTGAACGGCAAACATCGAGTCTTGTCACAGCTTGCAATCAGAACGAACTGGGCGCTGTATAGATGGTATGAACGCTTCATCAAATTGGCCCCGCAATCGGCTTTTACTCGCTCTGCCTCCCCGCGATCTCAAACAGCTTATGCCGAATCTCGAACACACTCCAATCCAACGCGAGCAGGTCCTGATAGACGCCGATAGTGCGCTCGATCATGTCTACTTCCCGGATAGCGGTGTCGTCTCGGTCCTGGCGGTCTATGCCGACGGCAGCATGATTGAGATGGCAACGATTGGGCGGGAGGGCTACACGGGTGTGCAGGCCGCCTTCGGCGCCAAGACTTCCTCCGCCCGGTTCCTGGTCCAAATCCCGGGAAGCGCGGCAAAGATGTCGCGCGTGGCGTTCAGACGGGCGATGCAGTCGATGCCGTCCTTCCGAAATCTCACCTACGCTTACGTCCAGGCGTTTCTGGAGCAGATCATGGTATCGGTGGCGTGCAACGGAGCGCACAGCCTCAAGCAACGGCTGGCGCGCTGGCTGCTCATGATGCGAGACCGCGACGACGATGACGTACTGCCGATCACCCAAAGCTTGCTCGCCGAAATGCTGGGTGTCCAGAGGCCAACCATCACGAATGCAGCGCAGGAACTGGAACGTGCAGGTTTGATTGAGCGCGGTCGCCGGCAAGTCACGATACTCAATCGGCAGAGTCTCTCGGCGGCATCTTGTGAATGCTATCAGCTGGTGCGCATGCGCATGACACAGTACCTTCCCAAAACCTACCCGGAAAAAATGAAATTTCCACTGAATCGGTAATGTACATTACCGACAACGCACCCCAACTTGCTCATAATCGGGGCCGGCGGAAGGCTGACGTGGGCTCTCTGGCAAGATCGCATTCTTTCGGTCGAGACGATGAGTCCCATTGTCGGAAAGTGCCGGGAGCAACTGCTATGCGCCAAGTCGACCCACTGGATATATTGGAAACGATCCGCGAAGGCCTGCTCGTGCTCGATCCCGACCTCACGATCCGGTTTGCGAACCGTTCCTTCTGCAGCACATTCGCGGTTGCGCCAGAGGTTACGGTTGGCCAGAAACTCTACGGGCTCGGCAGCGGACAGTGGGATATTCCCAAGCTCCGCAGCGCGCTCGAAATGATCGTTTCCGGCCACAACACCATCGAAGCGTTTGAAGTCGACCACGTGTTCCCGTCAATTGGCCGGCGGGTGATGGTGCTCAATGCACGCGTTGTTTATCGGCCCGGCGACAACATCCAGCAAATCCTGCTGGCGATCGACGACATCACCGAGCGCGTAGGGCTCGAACGCGAGCGATCGGCCGCGTACGAGCGTGTCGTGGTGCTGATGCAAGAGCTGGTCCATCGCGTCAAAAACAACCTCCAGCTCATCGCGTCCATGATCGCGATCGAAATCCGCAGGCACAAGAGCAGCGAGGGCAAGGCGGCGCTCGAGAGAGTCTCGCATCGCATCCACGCCCTGAGTACGCTCTATTCCAAGTTACAGGCAGCCGACACGGTCGAAGCGATCGATGCGGCAACCTATTTGGACGAGTTGTGCCACGATCTGGTCGCATCGGTAAATAACGGCGACACGGCGGTTTCACTCAAGACCGACATCGAAAGCGCGCTTCTGCCGACCGGTCAAGCGATTCCAATCGGCATCATTGTGAACGAGTTGGTGACCAATGCCATCAAGTATGCGTTTCCGCCCAACACAAAGGGCGCGGTCCTGGTATCGTTCAAGCGTGAGGGTGGAAGGCTCTGCCTGACGGTCGCCGATGACGGCAAGGGAGTCGATCCTCAACGCGCCGATTCCGGCCTCGGTGGCCAGCTAGTCGAGGGCTTCGCTCTACAGCTCGGCGGCCAACTCGAACGGGAGAGTGGCATCCAGGGTACGACGGTGCGCCTGATATTGCCACCGCCTGAAGGCTCGTAAGGGTAGGCGGGCGCGATGGCATGAGCCCGGCGCGTCTCTTCCGTCTGCTACTGGCTGATTTTGTTGCAGAAGTCGTCGGCGAGCTTAGCAACGACCGCCTCTTGGGTTCCTGGTGTTCGAGCCGAGCACCGTCTTGCCGCTGGTTCCGTGGGGAGCGGCGGCATATGCCCTCATCGAGACGCTTGACACAACCGATT
>JAUXUN010000015.1 GCA_030680855.1 Aestuariivirga sp. | reverse complement strand
CATCTCCCAGCCAACTTGGGACCGTTGTGGCCTGACAACATGCGCTTTGCCCTTCGTCATTCAACCTTCCCCTGCAAATCAAATTAAGCAGACTCAAGTGAATCACAAATCGAGCAAAACTGCTATTAATTCACAGCCTCGTTCGCCGGAATGACAAAGTTGATGGGGGAGAGTTACTTCGGCTGGAAGATGCAGTAAATCTTTCGCAGGTAGCCTTCGGATTTCCAGGAGTTTGGCGTGCCTAGCGGCACGAAGAATGTGTCGTCGGCCTTGAAGGTTTGGCTTGCGCCCTTGTCATCGGTGAAGGTCACTGAGCCTTCCAGCAAATGCATGAGTTCATACCGGGTGAAATCGATGAGCTTGCGGTGATAGCCAGTCGTGTCCCAAACACCCACGGTGAGTTCACCGGTCGCATTCTCGAAATACTGGTGGGTATGCTGCTTTGGAACCGGCGAATGCAAAATATCCGCTGAGGGTGGTGTCGAGGGCAGCAGCTTGATTTCGGGATCGATCTTCAATGTTGTGAGGCCGCTTGGATCGGCAGACCCGGACAGGTCGCCAAAATAGACGTAGAATTTTCTCACGTGGCCATCCTGCCGGTAACGGCAGCGCGTGCCTTTCGGAATCACGAGGCTTTCACCGGGGCCCGCCCGCGTTTCCTTTCCTTCTTCGACAATAATGATCTCGCCTTCCAATGGCATCATGAACTCGTCGACGGGATAATTCAGCCAGGGTGAAATGCTGGCGCCCGCTTCCCAAAGCCCGGCCTTGAGGCCGGTGGACTTGTCTCCAAACAAGGTGATGCCGCGCTGCGCCCGTGTGCCTTCTTCGACGTCAGCTTCGGTGAAATCCGGCAAGGGCAAGGTCTTGGCCTTCGCGTCGAAGCGGATGATGGCTGGTTTTGGCATGGGTTACCTCTCACAGAAGCCTAGCCTCATTCCTTGCACGTTCCAAGCTTAGCGACTAGAAAGACCCATCAATCAATGGAGAAAAACATGGCCCTCGAACTCCCTGTCCTGCCTTATGCCTATGACGCGCTTGGCCCTTTCATGTCAAAGGAAACCCTCGAGTTCCACCATGACAAGCATCACATGGCCTATGTGACCAACGGAAACAACCTGCTCAAGGATTCACCGCTTGCTACCGCGTCGATTGAAGACATCTGCAAGGTGGCCTTTGCCGACAAGGCGGCGGGCCTCATCAACAATGTGGGCCAGCATTACAACCATGTTCATTTCTGGCAATGGATGAAGCCCAATGGCGGCGGCAAGAAACTGCCGGCAAAGCTTGCCAAGGCGATCGATTCCGATCTCGGCGGCTATGACAAGATGCGCACGGATTTTGTCCAGGCCGGGATGACGCAATTCGGCTCCGGCTGGTGCTGGATCGCGGTAAAGGAAGGCAAGCTCACCATCGTGAAATCCCCCAATGGCGAAAACCCGTTGATGCACGGCCTCACACCCATCCTGGGCTGCGATGTATGGGAGCACAGCTATTACATCGACTATCGCAACGCGCGGCAGAAATATCTCGAAGCCTTCGTCGATAGCCTGGTGAACTGGGAGCATGTCGAGGAGATGCTCGCCAAGGCGTAAACATCTTGAATCCTGTTCCGGTTTTTGATGGCCACAATGATGTGCTGCTGCGTCTTTGGGTAAAGACGGGCGGCGATCCTGTGGCCGACTTCCTGCAAGGTGATGGCTTGGGCCATCTCGACATGCCGCGCATGAAGAAGGGCGGCCTTGCCGGCGGCTTCTTTGCGATATTCGCCCCCACCGATGGCGAAGACCTGCCGGATGACGATGAAGAAGTGAATCCGCCGCTGTCAGGCCAGATCGCTCAGCCCGGCGCTTTGCGCAAGACGCTGGAAATGGCAGCGCTGCTATTTCGCATCGAGCGGGAGTCCCAAGGGAAATTCAAGGTTTGCCGGACGGCGGGCGAAATCCGGAACTGCCTTGCCAGCGGCATTATGGCCGCGATCTTACATATCGAAGGGGCGGAGGCGATTGACGAGAAGTTCAAGACGCTTGATGTGCTTTATGAAAGCGGTTTGCGCTCTATCGGACCGGTATGGAGTCGCTCCAATATTTTTGGCCATGGCGTACCATTTCGTTTTCCCTCGACGGGCGATACTGGCGACGGGCTGACTGCGGCTGGCAAGAACCTCATCCGCTACTGTAATGAGCGGCGCTTACTGATTGATTTATCTCATTTAAATGAGAAAGGCTTTTGGGACGCCGCCAAGCTGAGCAAGACCCCTCTGGTGGCCACGCACTCCAACGCGTATGCCATTTGCCCCTCCTCGCGCAATCTCAGCGATGACCAGCTCAAGGCCGTGCGCGACAGCGGCGGCATGGTGGGCCTCAATTTTGCCAGTGGCTTCCTGCGCGAAGACGGGCGCTGGAGCACGGACACGCCACTGGAAATCATGGTGCGCCACCTCGACCACATGCTGAAGGTAGCGGGTGAAAACTGTGTGGCGCTGGGCTCGGATTTCGATGGCGCGCGCATTCCGGAGGGGATTAGGGACGCCACCGGCCTGCCCAACCTCATTGAGGCGCTGCGCGAGCGGCAATACGGCGAAAAACTGATCGCCAAAATCGCCCATGAAAACTGGCTGAGCGTCCTGGAGCGGACCTGGGGGCACTAGTTAAAGAATTGTACTAGGGTTGAGTGTTGAAAGGAGGTTTACCCCTTGAGCAAGCAACTAAATTTGTCCGTGAATATCAGCTACGACGAGAAAGTAAGCGTCTGGTACGTTTTGTCCTCAGACATTCCAGGTTTGCATGCCGAGGCTGAATCACTGGACGAGCTCGTGACCGTCATTGCAGATGTGGCACCCGATCTCATCGCCGCGAACCTTTGACTTTCTGACACCCAATAATTCTCAAAACAATGCCCTTTGCCCTCGCCCGCTTGCGGGAAAGGAAGGGACCCGTCCTGCGACGCGAAGCTAACCAGGATGGGGAGGTGAGGGGATCGAGGTAAAAGTGCCCTCATCTATCCAATCCTGCTTCGCAGGACGGGCCCCTTTCTTCTCCCGCTTCGCAGGAGAAGACGATTCAAGAAGGCGTTCTAGAGCCTGAAGTCAAAGGTTGCTTTTGCCGGAGATGAGGTTTCATCAAGGGTCAGCAACTGGCAGTTTGGCAGGCCTTCGGCGATGTCGTCGTCATCGAAGGTGAGCGTGTCGCCGGGTTTTGCGGGTACGATGAGCTGGGTGGTCAGTTCTGGTTTGCCTGCGGCGCGGACCTTGAAATGGATGTGGCGGGTGCGACCGGAATATTCGCCGGGATAGATTGTGTCGAAGCGATATCTGCCCTCGGCATCGGTTAGGACAAGGCCGCGCAGGGCAATTTCCTCCGGCTTATAGTTTGAAGCGGGACCATTGCCATTGGGGTGGTAGCTGCCATCGCTGTCGGCATGCCAGATTTCGACGGCAGCACCCGCCAAGGGTTTGGTGGCATCGAGACCATCATAGACATGGCCGGAGATTTCGATGGGAACACCGGGAAGTTTGGTGGAATTCAGGTTGCCATCCTTCAGTTCCGGCATGCCGGACACATGGTAGGGTCCTTCGACAGCTTGGACGGTAAGACCGCAGGCCTGTTTTTCCGCTGCCGAGAGCTGGCGCGCTTGGAAGGGCTTTGCAAGGTAAATTGCGGCACCGCCAAGGGCGGCGAGTAAAGCACCTGCGCCCAGAAAGCCGCGTCTGCCAATTTTCATTGCTGATTTTCCTTGGATGTCTGCGTATCAGACGGCTGTACAGCCTTTTTCCGTCGGAAAAATGGCCGCTTGAACAAGTATTATTAGTAATGCTAATAATCTTCCATGAAACTTTCAGAATGGCTGGCTAATAGCTCCACCTCGCAGTCGGAATTTGCGCGGCAACTGGGGGTTACCCAGGGGCGGATTTCGCAGATTGTGGCGGGGGAACAGCCTTCGCTCGATCTGGCGATGAAGATTGCCGGCCTCACCAACAACCGGGTTCGCCCCCAGGATTTCAAGGAAACGCCCATGACAAAGACACTCGACACGGTGGAAGAAGCAATCAGGGCGGTGGCCAATGGCGAGCTGGTGGTGGTGGTGGACGATGACGACCGGGAAAACGAGGGCGACCTGATCGGCGCCGCCGCCAAGATTTCGCCGGAGCAGATGGCCCTCATGGTGCGCCACACCTCCGGCATTGTCTGCACCCCCATGCCCGCCGAAGAGGCGCGGCGGCTGAAGCTTGATCCCATGGTGGTCTTGAACGATGCACCCATGGGCACGGCCTTCACGGTGACCATCGACTACAAGGTGGGCCTGACCACGGGCATTTCGGCCAAGGAGCGCTGCGCCACGGTGCATGCGCTGGCCAACAAGAATGTGCAGGCGGAAGATTTCGTGCGGCCCGGGCATATTTTCCCGCTGGTGGCAAAGTCCGGCGGGGTTCTGATGCGCTCGGGCCACACGGAAGCCGCCGTTGACCTGGCGCGGCTTGCTGGCTTCACGCCGGCTGTCGGCGTGATCAGCGAGCTGGTGAATGATGACGGCACGGTGAAGCGGGGACCGCAGGTTCTGGCCTTTGCGCGCGAGCACGGCCTGAAGATCATTTCGGTGGCGGACCTCATTGCCTACCGGCAATTGCGCGAACGTCTGGTGGAGCAAACCGCCAAATTTGCGGTGGAGACAAAAATCGGCACGGCGCAGGGCTTTTCCTATGTGACGCCGTTTGATGCGGTGGAGCAACTGGCGCTGGTCTACGGCGATATTTCCGGCGGCAAGAACATCCCCGTGCGCCTGCACCGGGAAAATGTTCTGGAAGATGTGTTCGGCAACCGCAATACGCTTGACGCGGTGTTCGAAATTTTCAAGCGCGAGGGCAAGGGCGTTCTGGTCTATCTGCAGGAAGGCACGGCAGGCGTTCCGGCGAGCCAGCTTTCCGGCGAGAGATCGGCCAGCGCCGAGGCGCGGGCACAGACCTGGCTGGACATCGGGCTGGGGGCGCAAATCCTGCGTGATCTCGACGTGCGATCGATCCGGCTCCTCTCATCAAGCAACCGGCATTATGTCGGCCTTGCAGGCTTCGGGATCGAGATTGCGGAAACCATGAAGCTGGGGGAGTAGCGCACCCAATTTGATTACGCTAACAAACAAGCATGCCCACCTTGCGCCCAACGATTTATCCCCTTCCGCTGATCGGCTGGCGCGAGCGGGTGGTTTTGCCAAAGCTGGGACTGGGGCCGCTGATCGCGAAGATTGATACGGGGGCGCGTTCCGCCGCACTGCATGCGGAAGACATCGTCATCAGGGGCAGCCATGTGCGATTTTCCATTCCGAGCAATGGCAGGAAGCATCACTATGAATTGCCGGTCAAGGGCCAGCGGCGGGTGAAAAGCACCAGCGGGCACAGCGAAATGCGCGCCGTGGTGGAAACCGAGATCGCCATAGGGCGGGTCAAATTCACCGCTGAAATCACCCTCACCGACCGCACCGACATGGGGGTTCCCATGCTGCTGGGGCGGGCCACCATCCTCGGAAAATTCGTCGTTCACCCTGGGCGCTCATTTCTCTTTTCACGCACCAAACGGAATTCCAAATGAAAATCGTCTTGCTGACGCGCAACCCGAAACTTTTTTCGCATCAACGGCTGATGGAAACAGCCATCGCGCGGGGCCATGAAATCGTGCCGGTCGATTACCTGCGCTGCTACATGAACATCACCTCGCGCAAGCCGGAACTGCGCTATCTCGGCGAAAAGCTCACAGGCTTTGACGCGGTGATCCCGCGGATTGCGGCGTCGCACACCTTCTACGGCCTTGCGGTTCTGCGGCAGTTTGAAATGATGGGGGTTTATCCTCTGAATGAATCGGTGGCCATCGGGCGTTCGCGCGACAAGCTGCGCTCCCTGCAAATTCTTTCGCGCGAAGGGGTTGGCATGCCGGTGACGGCTTTCGCGAAAGACACCTCGCGCACCCATGACGTGCTGGAAATTGTCGGCGGGGCGCCCGTCGTCATCAAGCTTCTTGAGGGCACGCAGGGCATTGGCGTGGTGCTGGCGGAAACGGAAAAATCGGCGAGGTCGGTGATCGACGCGTTCAACGGCGTTGACGTTGCCATCCTTGTGCAGGAATTCATCAAGGAATCGGAGGGGCGCGACATCCGGGCCTTTGTCGTGGGCCGGCGCGTCGTGGCCACCATGGAGCGTTCCGGAGCCAAGGGAGATTTCCGCTCGAACCTGCACCGCGGCGGAAGCTCGGTGAAAGTGCAGCTCTCGCAGCTCGAGAGGTCCACGGCGCTGAAGGCGGCGCGCGCCATGGGCCTGAATGTGGCGGGGGTTGACCTGCTGCGCTCGAAGCGCGGGCCGGTGGTGATGGAAGTGAATTCAACTCCGGGGCTTGAGGGCATCGAAAAAACCACAAGCGTTGACGTGGCCAAATCCATCATCGAGTTCATGGAAAAGAACGCCAAGCCCGGCAAGACCCGGACACGGGGCAAGGGATAGCACCACTGGTGTTTAATCAAGGCGAGATTATTTAGCGAGCAAGGACTACTCCACCTCCCCCTTGTGGTGAGGTCGAAATCCGCGTGCACGCGCGGATTGAGGGTGGGGGTCTGGTGGTGTCGGAGCGACCCTCACCCCTAACCCCTCCCCACAAGGGGAGGGGAAAAGAACTTTTACCGTTTTGTCAGCCCGCCCAGAATTCCCCGCACCAGGGCATTGCCGATGGAGCGGGCGACGCTGGTTCCCAGTTGCCGGCCGACGCTGCTGGCCATGTTTTTTACAAAGCGGTCCGTGGCGGACTGGGGCTGGCGGGCGGAGCTTGTTGCGGTTCTGCGTTCAATTTTTTCCGCTGCTTCCTGCTGATTGGCTTCGGTACGCGCCTTTGCTTTCGCTTGCAGTTTTTCATAGGCCGACTCACGGTCAACCGTTTCTTCATACTGGCCGAAAACCGGAGAATTGGTGATCAGGGCCTTGCGTTCCTCCGAGGTGATCGTGCCCATGCGGCCGGAAGGCGGGCGGATCAGGGTGCGGCCCACCATGGAGGGCACGCCCTTCAGATCGAGGGTTGAAACCAGCGCCTCGCCCTTGCCCAGTTCGGTGATGACTTCTTCCGTGCTGAATTTCGGATTGGGGCGGAAGGTGGTGGCGGCGGCCTTCACCGCCTTCTGGTCGCGCGGCGTATAGGCGCGCAGCGCGTGCTGCACCCGGTTGCCCATTTGCTCCAGCACATTGTCAGGCACATCGAGCGGATTTTGCGTCACAAAATAAACCCCCACGCCCTTGGAACGGATGAGCTTCACGGTCTGCTGGACTTTTTGCACGAGGCCCGGGGGCGCATCATCGAAAAGCAAATGGGCCTCATCGAAGAAGAACACCAGCTTCGGCTTTTCCGGATCGCCCACTTCCGGCATTTCCTCAAACAGCTCCGAGAGGAGCCAGAGGAGGAAGGTGGCGTAGAGTTGGGGCGATGACATGAGCCTGTCGGCGGCGAGGATGTTCATGTAGCCCCGGCCATCACGCGTGGTGCGCATCAGGTCCCTGATGTCGAGGGCGGGCTCGACAAAGAACTTGTCGCCGCCCTGCTCTTCAATGACTACAAGGCGGCGCTGGATGGAGCCGATGGTGGCGGATTGCACATTGCCATACTGGGTGGTGATTTCCTTGCCGCGGTCAGCGAGATCGGCCAGCAGGGCGCGCAGATCCTTGAGATCAAGGAGCCCGAGGTTTTCATTGTCGGCAAGGCGGAAGGCGATGTTCAGCGCGCCTTCCTGGGCTTCCGAGAGGCCCATGAGGCGCGACAGCATGAGGGGGCCCATTTCCGTCACGGTGGTGCGGATGGGATGGCCCTGCTCGCCGAACAGGTCCCAGAAGATTGTGGGCGTGGCTTCCATGCCGTAATCGTCGAAACCAATTTTCCTGGCGCGCTCGGTGAGAAAATCCTGAGGCGTTCCAGCTTGCGAAATGCCGGCAAGGTCGCCCTTCACATCGGCGGCGAAGACCGGAACGCCGGCCTTGCAAAAACTTTCTGCCATGATCTGCAATGTAACGGTCTTGCCCGTGCCGGTGGCGCCGGTTACCAGGCCGTGGCGGTTGGCCAGGGGCAGGAACAGTTCCTCGCGCTTGTCGCTCTTGCCCAGAAATATCGCGTTGTCGCTCATGCTTTCCCTGCCCTGAAATGGAGACCTGATTTGGCTCCCCGTTTAGCCAATCCAGGGGCCAATTGACAGGGCGGATTTGGGCACTAGCATCGCGGGGATGAGTGATTTTCCCGAAGCTGCTCTGGACATGTGGCGGGCCCGCGTGGCCGCCATCCTGAAAGGCGAAAGCGCTGAAAAGCTGGCAAGCCGGACAGCCGACGGCATCCGCATTGAACCGCTGCACCAGCAGATAAATGGCGCAAGGGCGGAGCGGGCTACCCACGCGCCGTGGACCGTCATGCAGCGGGTGGATCATACTGATAGCGTGAAGGCCAATGCCCAGGCGCTGGATGACCTGGAAAACGGGGCGGGCGGGCTTTGCATCATCGACAATGATGCCGAGGTTGGGCGCGTTCTGCAGGGCGTGGCGTTGCATGCGATTCATACGCGGCTTGAAGGCGGCGATGGCCTTGCCAAGGCATTCGCAGCTTATGTTGAGAAGCAGCCAATTGACCCGGCGCGGCTGAGCGTATCGTTCGGCGCAAGCGATGCTACGCTTGTAAAGGTTTTGGCGGCACAAGGCTTCGCGGGGCCGTTTCTTGAGGCCGACGGCCGCATGTTCCACGAGAAAGGAGCAACGGAGGCACAGGAGCTTGCCTGTGTTTTATCGGGTCTTGTTGCTGCGTTGAGGAAGTTTGAAGGGAACCTGGGGATTGCTGGTGCAACGCTTGCCGCCAACCAGGACATGTTCCTGACGCTGGCAAAATTCCGCGCCATCCGGCTGCTCTGGGCGCGGGTGCTGGAAGCAAGCGGCATGGCGCACCAGCCCTTGCGCCTGCACGGCGAAACCTCGCGGCGGATGATGGCGCGGCTTGATCCCCACACGAATATCCTGCGGGCCACGGCGGCGGTGTTCGGCGCGGGTCTTGGCGGCGCGGATACATTCACTGTCCTGCCGTTTTCCGTGGCCCAGGGCCTGCCCAATGCCTTTGCACGGCGCATGGCGCGCAATACGCAGCTTATACTTCTTGAGGAGTCGCAGCTCTGGCGCGTGGCTGATCCCGCTTCGGGTTCGGGATACGTCGAGTCGCTCACCCAAGACTTGTGTGAGCGCGCCTGGGCAATTTTTCAGGGCATCGAGAAGACGGGTAAGCCGCCGGAATTTGAGTCCAGCAATGCAAGTAGCAATCCTATTATCGGGACGAAGACCCATCAGTTACCTAAGGAATTCGAAGCGGCGGTGGAGTCCATCCCATGAGCCGCGTCCCTGATTTTTCAACTCTGCCTTGGCTGACGCCGGAAGGAATTTTCGTCAAACCATTTTACACAGCGGATGATGCGGCAGGTTTCAAAGACTCCTATCCCGGCATCGCGCCCTATCTGCGCGGCCCCTACCCCACCATGTACACGACGCAGCCGTGGACCATCCGCCAGTATGCGGGGTTTTCGACGGCGGAAGATTCAAACGCCTTCTACCGCCGCAACCTGGCGGCGGGGCAGATGGGGCTTTCCATCGCCTTCGACCTGGCCACGCACCGGGGCTATGACAGCGACCATCCGCGCGTGGCCGGCGATGTGGGCATGGCAGGCGTGGCAATCGATTCCATCTATGACATGCGCACATTGTTCGACGGCATTCCGCTGGACAGGATGACCGTGTCGATGACGATGAATGGCGCGGTGCTGCCGATCCTGGCGCTGTTCATCGTGGCGGGCGAGGAACAGGGTGTTTCGCCCGAAAAACTTTCCGGCACAATCCAGAACGACATCCTCAAGGAATTCATGGTGCGCAACACCTATATCTATCCGCCGCGGCATTCCATGCGGATTGTCTCCGACATTTTCAAATACACCTCCGGGCGGATGCCGAAGTTCAATTCGATTTCGATTTCCGGCTACCACATGCAGGAAGCCGGAGCCACCGCCGATCTTGAACTGGCTTACACGCTGGCCGACGGCTTTGAATATGCGAAGGCTGGCGTGGAGGCCGGACTTGATATCGACAGGTTTGCGCCGCGGCTTTCCTTCTTCTGGGCCATCGGCATGAATTTCTTCATGGAAGTGGCGAAGATGCGGGCGGCGCGGGTGATCTGGGCGACGCTGATGCAGCGCTTCTCGCCCAGAGACGAGCGCTCGCTCATGCTGCGCACCCATTGCCAGACATCGGGCTGGAGCCTCGCGGCACAGGACGTGTTCAACAATGTGACGCGCACCGGCATTGAGGCCATGGCTGCCACACAGGGCGGCACGCAATCGCTGCATACCAATTCGCTTGATGAAGCTCTGGCACTGCCAACGGATTTTTCGGCGCGGATTGCCCGCAACACGCAATTGTTCCTGCAGCAGGAGGCGGGCACCTGCCGGGTGATCGACCCGTGGGGCGGAAGCTATTTCGTGGAGCGCTTGACTTCCGATCTCATGGCGAAGGCCTGGGAACATATCGCCGAGATTGAAAAAATCGGCGGCATGGCCAAGGCCATCGAGGCCGGCGTTCCCAAGATGCGGATCGAGGAAGCGGCGGCCCGGACCCAGGCGCGCATTGATGCGGGCGAGCAGACGGTTGTCGGGGTAAACAAGTACCGCAATTCCGATGAGGCCCAAATCGATATTCTGAAGGTGGACAATTCAGCGGTACGTGCGAGCCAGATTGAAAAACTCAAACGCCTGAAGGCGGAGCGTGATCCGCAGACGTGCCAGGAAATGCTGGACCGCCTGTCAGCCGTTGCGAAAACCGGCGACGGCAATCTGCTGGCGGCGGCGGTTGATGCGGCGCGCGCCAAGGCGACCGTCGGCGAGATATCGCTGGCGCTTGAAAAAGTGTGGAACCGCCATGTGGCGGAGACGCGGGTGACGAAGGGCATTTACGTGGCTTCGTCGCGCGACCTGCAGAAAATCGAGATGGCCAAGCGGGCGGTTGAGGCTTTCAAGGACGCCGATGGCCGCCCGCCCCGCATCCTGGTGGCCAAGATGGGGCAGGATGGGCATGACCGCGGCCAGAAGGTGATCGCCTCGGCCTTCGCCGACATGGGTTTCGAGGTGAAGATCGGGGCACTGTTTTCCACGCCGGAGGAAGTGGCGGCATTTGCCGCGAAGGAAAATGTCCACATGGTCGGCATTTCGACGCTGACCGCCGGGCACCTCAGCCATATTCCGCTGCTCAAGGCGGCGCTGGAAAAAGCGGGCCGCGCCGACATCATGATCGTGGTGGGCGGCGTTATTCCGCCGGAAGACGTTCAGACCCTGAAGGACATGGGGGCGGCGGCGGTGTTCCTGCCCGGTACGGTCATCCCCGACGCAGCGCTGGCGCTGATTGAACAGTTGAACAGGCGCCTTGGTTTTGCGCAGCCCAAGGTGCATAGCTAAGACTTCCAAGCGGAGAATGATTTCATGGGCACCTGGTTTCGCGTGATTTTCCTGGGCCTTCTGGCCTTGGGGTTGAGTGGCTGCATTCTTGAATCCAAGAAGCCCCTGTTTGCCGATGCCGATGCAAAACTGTTGCTGGCCAATTATCCCAATCTAAGTTACTACGAACTCGACAGCCGTGGCTGGCAAAAAAGTGAAGAAGCTATCATTTTCACACTGCAGGGCACTCACTACGCAGTGAAACCGGAACCGGACGAAACTGAAATTCAGTTTTTCTTTGTACCGATTGAGGGCCAGTGGTGGGTGTTGCAAGCCAACGCCGGAATGGCGACATCTTATATGCTGGTCAAGGTCGAACCAAAGGAGCTTCTGGTTTATCCTCTTGATTGCAAAACACTTCAGGAATCCGGAAAGCTAGGAAACGAAATTGAATTCAAGGATTCAAGCTGTTTCATCAAAGACGGGGCCGACAAAATGGGCCTGTTCAAGGCCCTGATTGGCAGCGCCAGCGAGCCCTCGACCAAGCTGGTTTCCGAGGGTTAGAGGCACAATTTTTGCTCCGCTTTGGGCGGAGTGTGCCAAAATGAACGTCTCGCGCCGATCCCTCTTGTCCGCAGGGGCCGTCCTTGCCGCAACACCTGCCATGGCTGAAGTCGCCGCAAGTGGAGCCGACCAGACGCTTGAACTGCAGGCGGCGATTGACCATGCGGCGGCAAACGGCGGCCACCTGCGCCTGGGCGCCGGAAAGTTCCTTGTCTCCGGACTGACGCTCAAGGCTTCCCTGCAGATTGAAGGTGTCGCCGGGCATACGCGGCTTGTGGCCTTGGGTAACGTGGACATTCTCAATGCCGACGGCGCAGCGCATCTCAGCATCAGCGGTGTAACCTTTGAAGGCGGCGGCAATGGCCTGGTGCTCAGGAATTGCGGCGGGCGCATCTCGGGCAATGAATTTTTGCTGCAGGACAAAACCGCCCTTTTCGCGCTGGACTCCAGGGGCCTCGAAATTTCCGGCAACCATGTGCATGACATCGGCAACAACGGCATCCAGGTGTGGACGAGCGACAGCAGCGAGGACGGAACGCTGGTGACCAACAACCGGGTGGAGCGCATCGCCGCGAAGGCCGGCGGTTCCGGCCAGAACGGCAACGGCATCAACATCTACCGGGCGGCCCAGGTTCTGGTCGCCAACAACCGCATTTCGGACTGCTATTATTCCGCCATCCGCAACAATGCGGGCTCCAACTGCCAGGTTCTGGGCAACAGTATTTCACGCACTGGTGAGGTGGCGATCTATGTGGAGTTCGCCTTTGAAGGGGCGGTGGTGAGCAACAACATGATCGATGACGTGGGCTTCGGCATTTCCATCACCAATTTCAACGAGGGCGGGCGGCTTGCGGTGGTGAGCGGCAATCTGGTGCGTAACGCGCGCGGCGGAAACACCGAGGGCGTCACCACCGGTGGCGGCATCTACGCAGAGGCCGATACGCTGGTGAGCGGCAATGTGGTGGAAAACGCCAGGGATGTCGGCATCGGCCTGGGCTGGGGGGCTTACGCGCGCAATCTGTCGGCCCAGGGAAATCTCATCCGGGATTGCGGGAATGGCTTCGCGGTCTCGGTGACCGAGGGTGCCGGGCCAAGCTATCTTGCAAACAATGTGATCGGCGGCTCCAGAACCGCCGCCATTATGGGCATGGATCATCGCGAGATGGTGACCGGCGACCTGGGCAAGCCTGGCGCGAAAGTTCCGGATCTGATTCAGTTGAAGGACAATATCATCCGGGCATAGGCGTTCCTATTCTGTCACCCCGGGGTTCGAGGCTGTGAATTAATAGCAGTTTTGCTCGATTTGTGATTCACTTGAGTCTGCTTAATTTGATTTGCAGGGGAAGGTTGAATGACGAAGGGCAAAGCGCATGTTGTCAGGCCACAACGGTCCCAAGTTGGCTGGGAGATG
>JAUXUN010000067.1 GCA_030680855.1 Aestuariivirga sp. | reverse complement strand
GCGGCTGAAGACGACAACGGTCTATGTCACCCATGACCAGATCGAAGCGATGACCATGGCTGACAAGATTGTCATCCTGCGCGATGGCATCATCGAGCAGGTGGGCACCCCGCTGGAGGTTTATGACCATCCCATCAACTTGTTCGTGGCCCAGTTCATCGGTTCTCCGTCGATGAACCTGATCGAGGGAATTGCCGAAAAGACCCACGTAATCTCGGCGGGTGGCGTGAAGCTGCCCTTGCCAAAATCCCACAAAGCCAAGCCGGGCCAGGAGGTGATCTATGGCATTCGCCCGGAGGATCTGGAAGTTGGGAAAGGCTTTCCGGCGAAAATTTCGGTGACCGAACCCACCGGCCCTGAAATCCATATCTACGCGGATTTGGGCGACACTGAGATTTGCGCCATTGTGCGTGAACGCCAGGTCTTCAAGCGCGACAGTATTGTTGAATTTGCCCCACGGCTCGACAAGGTCCACCTGTTCGATGCCAAAACCACAATGGCGATAGGATGAAAACAGTCACCATCCTCGGCGCCGGGGTCATGGGGTCCGCCATGACACTGCCCTTTGCCGATCGCGGCTTTGAGGTGCGCCTTGTCGGCACGCATCTGGATGGCGAAATCATTGAAAGCTTAAGAGCAAACCTGCTTCACCCCAAGCTGAACGTGACGCTACCCACGCCGGTGAAAAGCTATACCTATGACCAGTTTGCCGAGGCGGTTGGCAACGACACGGACCTGATTCTGCTGGGCATATCCTCAGCGGGCGTCAATTGGGCGATTGAACGCCTTTCTGAAACACTCAAAAAGCCCATTCCCGTGCTCATGATCACCAAGGGCATGCACCCCCAATCAACATCCCTTGCCACACTGCCGGATCTGGTTGCTAAATCCCTGAAGCAGAAACTGGGATTTGATGTGCCCGTGGCGGCCATTGGCGGACCTTGCATCGCTGGCGAACTTGCGGTGCGGAGGCTCACAGGCACGGTTATCGTTTCGCATGATGAAGCGCTGGCTGCACAACTATGCGCCGCCCTGGAAACGGATTACTATCACCCCCGTCCCTCAACCGACATGGTGGGGGTTGAAACCTGTGCCGCCTTCAAGAACTTCTTTGCCATTGCGGTAGGCTGGGCCCATGGCGCCATGGCGCGCATGGCGCCTGCCGAAAACAAGGCGCAGAACAACAATGCGGCATCGGTTATCTTTGACCAGTCGGTGCGCGAGATGATTGCGCTTACCCAGGCATTGGGCGGCACGGCGGAAAGCGTTTGGGGAATGCCGGGGGTTGGCGATCTGTACGTCACGTGCCAAGCCGGGCGCAATTCCCGGCTTGGAAATAATCTGGGGCGCGGGCTCACCTATAGCGAAACCCGGAATGGCCCGATGAAAGGCGACACCATCGAAGGCGCTGAGCTGGGTGTGGCAACGGCCCATTCGCTCCGGGCCATGATGGCCGGCGGGGTGCTGGATGAAGCTGCAATGCCCTTGGCCAATGCCTTGCTGAAAACATTGTTGTCGGACACGCCACTTGAAATTCCGTGGCGGGTATTTCACCGGGTAAGCAACACATGAGAACCGGTGTCATGGACATGGAGCTGCCAAGCGCGGAAGAGCTGTCAGGATTTGATCCTGAGGAGCAATTGGCCACCCGCGCGGCCTGGCTCTATTTTGTCGGCAGCAATACCCAGGCTGAAATCGGCAAGAAGCTGGGGCTGACCCGGGTTCGCATCAACCGCCTGCTTGCCCTGGCGCGCGAACAGGGCCTTGTTCAGATCAAGGTCACCGGCCGATTGGCGGACTGCGTGTCCCTGGAGGAACAGCTCAAGGAACGGTTCATGCTCCATCATGCGGTGGTTGTTCCAACGCCGCTCAATCGAAACCAGCTGCCCTATCTGATTGGAAATGCCGCCGGGCATTATCTGGGATCGCAGTTGAAGGATGGCATGTCGGTCGGCGTAGGCTGGGGGCGAACCCTTCGCTATTCCCTGCGCTCGGTTCCCCGCCGCCTGTACAAAGATCTATCCGTTGTGTCGTTGATGGGTGGCCTCACGCAAGCTTCGCTGGTCAATCCGCATGAAACCGCCTCGCATCTGGCCGATATCGTTGGAGCGCAATGCTATTACATAGCGGCTCCCGCGCTCACCGATTCAGAAGCAACGCGTGACATATTCCTGAAGCAGTCCATGGTCCGCGACGTGTTTGAGCGCGGCGCAAAGGTCGATTTGGCACTTCTCTCGGTTGGCGAGCTTACCCATCCCAATACCATGATGCAGGTTGGCCTGATTTCGAATGCCGAAGCGACAAGCCTTCTGAAAGCAGGTGCTGTAGGTGATATTTGCGTGCATTGGATTGATGCCGCCGGAGAGGTGATTGATCACCCGCTCAACCGGCGCGTCATTGCCTTGCCGCCCAACAAGCTGAAGAGCATTCCCCGCGTCATTCTTGCTTCCGGCGGCCGCAGCAAGGTGACGGTCTTGTACGGTGCCTTGTTTGCCGGTTTTGTAAATGTCCTGGTGACCGATGAACAGACGGCGCGCGGCGTATTGGACCGCGCTGACGGGCGGCGGCAGCCACTGGCGGTGAGCCAGTCCGCCGGTTCGCAGCGCAAAGCCGGAAGCTGATTACGAGGCCCTTACATGGGAGGCGACGTCAATCGACCGCGAGACAACGCGGCGCAGCCATGGCACGTCAGGCGCTTCCCAATTGGGATCCTGCCCGCAGACAAGATCGAAAAAGGCCACGGCCATGGTTGGGCTTTCCAGGGCATTCTCCCGGAAGGAATCCCAGAAGCGGGGATCGTCGGTCTTTGATGCCAGAACCGGCTCCGCATCACCCATTTCCTTGAGGATGGCGGCGGCGACCGACAGGCAGAAGCTGGTATAGGCATAGCCCTCGGGCCAGCGCTTCAGGCGATGATCGATCTCGATGGGCAGGACGGAAAGCCCCTGCTCTTTTCCTTCTACGGCCTTCAGCGGCGAAGCGGCAATGAGTTCCTTGAGCATAAGGCCCGCCGCGTAGATGACGAAGTCGCGCCGGTCGGTGCTGGCCAGATACTTGGAATTGTCGAAGGCCAAGCGCCAGCGGGAAAAGGCTTCCGCCAGTGCGGCGTGATCGACCTCGGCGGTGAGTCCCGTATCCTTGAACAGAAGGTCCATGTTGCGTTCGAAGGACCACAGAATGGTTCTGAAGCGGCGCGCCTCGTGGCTCAGGTCATCAACTTTGAGGATTTCAGATTTGAGAGGAGTGAGCATCTCAGCTCCGCCTCAGCAACAGTTCGCGCGCCGTTGCCTCATTGGTGATCAGGACATTGCAGTTCACCAGCTTGATGGCGCCAAGGATCGGCTCAACCTTCTCATGGCCGCCGGAGGCAATGACCCGCAGCGGCACGCCGCGCAATTGCTCAAGCGGAATGGACATCACGCGCTGATTGATGGGGTGGTCAACGAGCGTGCCGGTATTATCATAGAAATTGTAAAGCAGGTCACCAACGGCGCCCAGGCGGATCAGGGCGGTGCGCTCTTCTTCGGAACTGAAACCAAAGCGGAAGGCGGTTGAATCCGGCGCCATGGTGCCAACGCTGAGAAGCGCCATATCGATCCGTTCGGCGCGGCGCAGCACGTCGCGCAAGCCGCAGCGCTCAATCAGCGCTTCCTTGGTTTCGGGCGAATCGACGACGGCGGGTGCCGCAAGGAGGTAGCAATCGGCGCCAACAATGCGGGCAAACTGCCATGCAAATTCCGAAGGATTATAACGCCGGGCCTGGACGATGCCGCCCAGCAGGGACACGACCTGCACATTCTCAAGTTCGCGCGGCGTCAGCGTCTGGAGCGATTCATAAAGGGTTGCCCCCCAGCCTACGCCAATTGACATGTCGTCGGTGAGGCTGTCGGTAATATACATGCCGGCCGCCACGCCAATCGCCTTGGTCACATTCGCAGGGCTTGAAGGCTCGGGGACAACGATGGCCTCGCGCAGGCCAAAGGCCTTCTTCAATTGCACCTCAAGTTCAAAGCATTCGGCGATCTCGCCCTCAATCCAGATTTTTACTTCCCGCTGCTTGAGGGCCTCGTTGATGTTTCGCACCACGGTCACCCGGCCAATGCCAAGCTTGTCGGCGATCTCGTTCTGGGTCAGGCCTTCGACATAATACATCCAGGCGATGCGCAGGCGGTTGCGCGCCACCCGCCCGGCACCACGATCACTGCTGCTGGCGGGCCTGGCCTTCCGGGATGTGGTTTTTTCTAGCATTTTGGCTTCTAGCCTCGCGAAAACCGCTGATTTGTCAGTTCACTCTCTGTAACAGCCGAGAGGGGCAATGGCGATAGCACGTCAAATGAAGGACCGACGTTCGAAGATACAAAAATATATAATTTGCAACTTTTGTACATTTCACTCCAAACAGCAAAATAGAGACAAAATTAGACCCAATCAAGGAATTTATGGCTTTATCGCAGTACAACTATCAGCCTTGTGATGAGAACGGGTTAATTTTGGCGCCTCATAACGAAACATTTGCATTTTTAAAATGAATTAAGTATTATAATCCTCACTCTGCAATTGAAACCGGCTGGCACACCAGACCAACGATAAACACCGGGCAAGGGAGAAGCAGGAGTTGAGTGAGAGAACACCACGTTTCCATTCTTCAGTGAGCGCCCAATTGCGCGCCAGCTCTCCCCTATCCGGTCATTCAGCCGGCAAAAAGACCATCAAGAACTTGCGTGCATTCAGGCCTGACGGCACGCAAAAACAATCATGAGCAGGCCATTAAATGGAGGAAACGACCAATGCTGAAGAAAAAATCCGGCCTTATCACGCGCAGGTCGCTTCTGAAATCCAGCGCTGCAGCGGGTGCTGCCCTGGTTTCGGGAGTTGGCGGCGTATCGATGTTCAATGTCACTGGCGCACTTGCCGCGATGGCGGATCCGGCCGACGTTCTGGCGGGGATCAACGTTGGAAAATACGTGAAGAAGGAATACCGCGAGCAATACAAGCTTGGCGACAATGATGAATTGTGGGACCCGAACAAGGACTGGATCCGAACCGTGGACTGGGAAGCCGTGCGCAAGGAGCATGCGGGCAAGACGGTGCGCTTTGCCATTGGCGCCGCCGACCGTGAATCGGCCCAGGATGGCATCAAGCCGTTCCTCGAACTCTCCGGCATCAATGTCGAGCTTGTCGCCATTCCCGATGACTCGATGTACGACAAGGTTGTGGCCGAGTTCCTTTCGGGCAATGCCAGCTTCGATGCTCTGCAATTCTTCTCGCCCTGGCTTGGCGATTTCGCCGCCCAGGGCTTCCTCAAGCCGCTGGATGAATATGCCGCGAAGTGGAAATTGCCGATCGACGATTTCTACGAAACCTACACGCTGAATTACGGCCACTGGGGTGACAAGGGCCTGATGGGCATTCCGTTCGACTGCGACATCCAGCAGGTTCACATCCGCCCCTCGATCTTCAAAAAAGTTCTCGGCAACGATGCGGACCGCGTCAACACCATCCCGTCCTATGACGAAATGATCCGTCTGGCGCCGGAACTGAACAAAGCCGAACCGGGCGTGAACGCCATCGGCATGATGTGCGGCCGCGGCTTCTGGGCGACATATACCTGGCAGCATGTTGCGGCCCAGTATGGCCTTGAGCTGTTCGACGACAAGTGGGAACCCATTTTCAACGGCGACGCCGGCGTCAAGGGCCTTGAAACCATCGTGGCGCTTTCGAAGCATGCCATCGAAGGCGTGGCGGCGGCCGACTGGCCAACCAACCGCGCCGCCTGGCTCGGCGGCCAGATTGCCTGCAACATCTCGTGGCAGGATTCGGGCACACAGGCCACCCGCCCCGACCAAAGCAAGATCGGCGATGATGTTCTCACTATTTATGAGCCGCGCGTTACAGGTGGGCGCTTCGCGCCGCCAAATATCGCCGGTTCGACATCGGGCGTCACTTCGACCTCGCCCGAACCAGAAGCCGCATTCCTCATGCTGGCTTTCCTCACCACGGCCTCGATCATGGCTATGAACGAAGCCAATGCCAATGGCGTGGCGCCGGGCTACAAGTCGGTGCTGAACAATGAAAAGCTCCGTGCCGTTGCACAGCCAGCCAAAGTCTGGGCTGAAGAGCTGGATTATTGCTGGTGCGCGCCGCGCCTGCCAAACGCCTTCCAGATGGACCAGGAAATCGGCTTCCTGATCAACAAGGTGGTTGTTGGCGAAATGCAACCCAAGGCCGCCCTCGATGAAGCGGCAGGCAAGGTCAAGGCGATCATGGAAAAGAGCGGCTTCTACAAAGGCGCCGATCCAGTTTCTTACGCCTCGATGGCCCCCGGCATGTGGGTTGGCAAGGACAAGAAATTGCCATTCTAAGCGCAACAACGCTGAAATGGCCGGGGTGACCCGGCCATTTTTTCATACCCAATCGAAACAAGGCTGGTAAACTACTGTCATGACCGATGTGGCGCTCACATTACATCCAGCGAAACGGACACTGGTCCGCCGCAGCCCTTTCATGCGCAAGGCTTTCCCCTATTTCCTGCTGGCCCCGGCAGTCATTTACCTGTTGGGCATCACGCTTTATCCCGGCATCTATGCGGTTTACCGCAGCACGATGACCGGCAAGTTCAAGCTTGAATATGCCGGCCTGCAGAATTACCGCGAGCTTCTGGTTGACAATGCCTTCTGGACCAGCCTGAGCAACACGCTGGTGCTTGGCGTCGTCACCCTGTCCCTCGAATTCTTCATCGCTTTGACGCTTGCCGCCCTGGTTTACCGTGACCGCTGGGTGAAGGCCTGGCGCATCCTGTTCCTGCTGCCCATGCTGTTCATGCCGTCCGCCGTTTCATTCCTGTGGAAACTCCTGTTCAACGACGGCCGGGTGATCAGCGACCTGCTGACCCGCGCGGGGTTCATCACCGGCAATATTGATTTCATGGGCTCTACAGTTCTCGCCCGGCTCGTCCTGGTGGTGACCGACGTTTGGCAATGGACGCCCTTCCTGTTCATCATTTTCGTGGCCGCCTTGCAGGGTATGGACAAGGAGGTGGAAGAGGCCGCGCGGCTTGACGGCGCCTCGTGGCGCAAGATTTTTTTCAATATTTCGCTGCCAATGATGCGGCCGGTGATTGCCATTGCGCTGGTGCTGCGTGGCATCGACATTCTCACCATGTTTGCATCGGTGCATATCATTACCCAGGGCACGCCGGGCGGAAACACTGAAACCCTGAGCTATTTCATCTACCGCACGGCCTTCAAGAGCTTCGAACAGGGCTATGCCTCCGCCGCGTCTGTCTTGCTTCTGGTTGCCACAATCATTCTGGCGCAAACATTGGTGCGCCGCTTCTTCAAGTCAGGGGTTGAATGATGGCCGCAAAACCTGAAAGAGGCATCTGGCTGCGCAAGCTGGTTCTGGCGATCTGGGGCCTCCTCTGCTTTCTCCCCATCCTGTTTTTTGCAACAATAGCGTTGCGGCCGCGCAATGAAATCATCGCACCCCGTCCCATCTATTTCCCCACGCTGACGATCGAGACGTGGGCCAAGATCATGGACGAATGGCCACTTATCACCTATTTCAAGAATTCCGTGATGGCGATTGCCGGCAGTGTTTTCATCTGCCTGCTGCTCGGAATCCCTGCGGCTTACGCGCTGGCGCGCTACAAATTCAGGGGCCGCGAAGACATCGGGTTCTACATTCTCTCGACCAAGATGATGGCGCCCGCCGCAGTCGCCATTCCGATTTTTGTGCTGTTCGGCCAATTCCGCATTCTCGACACGGTCTGGGCCCTTATGCTCGTCTACGCCGCCATGAATCTCTCCATCGTGGTTTGGATTATCCGGTCCTACATGCTCGATATCCCCCCGGAAATCGAGGATGCGGCCCGCACCGATGGCGCTTCGGATCTGCGCATTCTGTGGTCCATCATCATTCCCATGTGCCTGCCGGGCATTGTGACGGCTGCCGTCATTGCCGCCATCTTCGCGATGAATGAATATCTCTTCACGCTCATCATTGCCTCCAGAAACGCCTATCCGCTTTCCGTGGCCCTTGCCAATTTCTCAGGTGGGTCCGACGGCATCATCTACAATGCCATCGCGCTGGTTTCCTTCATGGCTTTCTTCCCGATTCTGCTTTTGGTAATCCTGATACAGAATCACTTGTCCCGTGGCTTGACGATGGGCGCAGTTAAGGGTTGAATTGGCCTTATGAAGATTGAATTCCAAACCGCAAACACCCTTGCCGCCCACGCCGTATGCGTTGCCGCCGGCACCCGTGACGGCTTGCGCACGGCGCAATTCTATGTGCGTGACATGTCGCGAGCCGACAGGGGCAATGAGCGGCGCAATGTCGCTTTCCTGTCGGGCCTTGTTGCCCGCATGGCGCGGCAGGCGGACCGCTTCATGACATGGGGCGCCAATGTATCCATTGCGCTGTTCCTGCCGAGCTGGCGCAAGCTGCCGTCACCGTTCGCGCCGGGCATGATGAATGAGGTGGCCGAAGCCATCCGCAAGAACAGCCTGGTTCACAATCCCCTGTTCAATGCCTATTTCTTCCGCGCTGCAATTCACATCATCAAACGCTATTCGGAGCCGCCCTATCTCCTGCTCGAACATCGCGTGGATGCGGCGCGCAGGCTATTGGCCAGCGAGGATATCGGTTCGGTGGCCGAGGCGGAAACAGATTTCCTGGCACGTACGCTTTTGGCCCTGGTGGAAACGGCGCCGGTGGCGCGAGTTGGAAAATCCCTGGGATCGGCGCGCCTGTTTGAAGACACGGATCCCAACATCGTAGTATTCGCGATTGCCTGCGTTGCGCTGCTGTTTGCCGAGCAAGGCAAGCCCATTGCAATCCAGGACGAGGATGAGTTCTTTGCCATTGTCGGGGCGCTTATCCTGCCGCGGCTGAAGGACATCTCAGCCTTCATCGCAAAACGCGATGTGGCCGGACTTTCTGCGGAGCTGGCAAGCATCAAGGCGATGTATTGATTGCCCTAAGCCTTAACCTTCGTCGTCTTCATGAAATTCATTGTATGCTCGAAGGATTCGACGCCAGCCTGCGAACCGAGCCCCGTTGCATTGAGGGCGGATGTCGCCTGGGCGAAGCGCACGGTCGTTTGCGGGTCAAGGCCCTTGTTGAGTCCAACGGCGAAGCCTGCGTTGAATGCGTCACCGCAGCCGCAGGTGCATTTGACGGCGATATCGAAGGCCGGAATCTTGAATACGCTGCCATCGGCGTGATGATAATAGGCGCCATCGCCGCCCAGCGTGAACACGCAGCACCTCACCCCGAGGCCAATGAAATGCCGGGCGATTTCCCCCATGTCCGCAAGGCCGGTCAAGGCCTGGGCTTCCTCGATGGAGGGCATGAAATAATCGGTATGGGGCAAGACCATGGCTACGGCGGGCATATCGTCTTTCGAGCCCGCGAAAATATCCACCGTCGTCACCGCGCCGTTTTGCTTGGCCCGTTTCATCAACTCGGCATTGCGGCCTGAGTCCATTTTTTTCATCAGGCCGATACCGCCGATGTGAACCACCTTCGCGTCAGTCACCTGATTCATCATGGCGTCATCAACGTAGAAATCAGCGGTGGCACCCTTCATGTGCAGCGCCGGCCGCGAGCCATCGCGGCGCGTTGTCACGATTGAAGAAGACGTTTTCCAGCCATCCCGCTGCTGCATGGCGGAGGTATCGACGCCGAAGTGCTGCAAGCGTTTCAGCACCCAGTCCCCCATGAGATCGAAGCCCACGCCGCCGACGGCCAGTGTTTTCAGACCCATCTTCGAGGCGGCGATTGACGCGGTTCCGGCCGCACCGGAAACGGCCAAGGTGAGCTCATCAATGAAATTTGTCCCGCCCCCGGGCGGAACGGCGGTGAACGGCCAGCCGAGGCAGTCGAAGGTGTAGAAGCCAATCGACGCGTAGTCATAGCGCATGGGTTTTCGTCTCCGTTCAAAGAAACAATACTATTGCATGGTTCAGGCCAGCATCAAGGCCGGTTCTTCGATGAAATTGCGGAATGCGGCCAGCAGTTGCGCGCCAAGGGCCCCGTCAACGGCGCGATGATCGCAGGCAAGCGTGCAGGTCATCTGGGTGCGCAACACCGGCAATCCGTTAACGGGCACGAAGCGCTCCATGCCGGCGCCAACGGCCAGGATTGTCGCGTGGGGCGGATTGATGATCGCCGTGAACTGTTCAATGCCGTACATGCCAAGATTGGAAATAGTCGTAGTGCCGCCTTGGTATTCCGAAGGCAACAGTTTTCGCGCCCTCGCGCGCGTGGCGAGATCCTTCATTTCCTCCGAAATCTGTGACAGCGACTTGGTCTCTGCGGCCCTCACAACAGGTGTGAACAGGCCGCCTTCGACGGCAACGGCCACGCCCACATCGCAACTGTGATACTTGTGAATTGCCTCGTCGGCCCAAGTCACATTGGCGTCAGGTACCAGCTCGAGGGCTGACGCCATGGCTTTGATAATGAAATCATTGATCGACAATTTCCAAACCGGAAGCTTCTGCGCGTCTCGTGGCGCCTGGGCATTGAGGATTTCCCGAATTTCCGAAAGCCTGGTCAGGTCGCAGTTCACGGTGAGATAGAAATGCGGGATCGTCTGCTTGGAAAGCGTCAGGCGCTGGGCAATGGTGCGGCGCATTCCATCCAGTGGAATCACCTCAAAGCCGCCCTCATCCCCATGTTGCGGGGCAGTTGGCTTGGCAAGAACGCCGTGAACATCGATCGCGGCGATGCGCCCGCGCGGGCCGCTCCCTGCAATGTTTTCGAGGGTAATGCCGCCTTGCTTTGCCAGGCTTCTCGCGAGCGGGGTTGCAGGAAAACGTCCAGATGCGGAGGCTGCAGGGAGTACAGCCGTCTGTTCCGCATCTGGACGAGGTGCCGGTGTAATGGGCTTCACCGGGGGTAAGGGTTCCGCTGCAACGGGGGCCGAAGCGGCTTCGCCGTCCTGATAGATAAGTGCCACCGTCTGCCCAACCGGCACAACGGCACCTTCAGCTGCTGTGATATTGCGGATGATGCCATCGCCGGGTGCATCGATTTCCATCGCCGCCTTGTCGGTCTCAATCTCGAAAAGCAACGCGCCTTTCCTGACGGCGTCGCCTTCCTTCACATGCCACTTCGCAATCTTGCCGGTCGCCATGTCCATATCAACTTTGGGCAGTATGACCTCGACAGGCATGGGTCAAATCCTGCCCTTCACGAGATTGCGGACCTGCTCAATGATTCCAGGGGTTTGCGGCACGGCAGCTTTTTCGAGAGTTGGATTGTAGGGAATGGGCGAGTCGACGCCGCCCAGCCTGAGGATTGGCGCATCGAGATAATCGAAGGCTTCGCTTTCGGCGATCAGCGCGCTGATCTCGGCGCCGATGCCCAGGGTTTTCACCCCTTCATAAACGCAGGCAAGCCGGGTTGTCTTCTTCACGCTTTCGATGATGGTGGCGGTGTCGAGGGGGCGCAGAGTCCGGAGGTCAATAACCTCGGCCTCAATGCCTTCGCCTGCCAAAACTTCGGCAGCCTCAAGGGCGCGATGCACCATGATGGAGGTGGCGACAATGGTGACGTGGCGGCCTTCGCGCCTGACGACAGCTTTGCCAATCGGAATGCGGTAGGCTTTCTCGGGCACTTCGCCCTTCATCTTGTAGAGAAGCTTGTGTTCGAAGACCATCACCGGATCGGGATCATCGATGGCCGCGAGCAGCAATCCCTTTGCATCATGGGGCGTGGATGGCTGAACCACCTTCAAGCCCGGAACATGGGCGAGCCAGGCCTCCAGCGATTGGCTGTGCTGGGCGGCAGCTCCCGTGCCAGAACCCGAGGGCAAGCGCATGACGAGCGGCACCGACACTTTGCCGCCAAGCATGAAGCGCATCTTGGCCGCCTGGTTGACGATCTGCTCCATGGCCAGCGTGGCGAAATCTGAGAACTGAAATTCCAGAATGGGCCTGCTGCCGGCAAGTGCCGCACCAACCGCGATGCCGGCCGCACCAAGTTCGGAAATCGGCGTGTCCATGACACGATCCTCACCGAAGCGGTGGACAAGATCGCCGGTTACCTGAAAGGCCCCGCCATAAACGCCGATATCTTCACCCATGATGAAAACCCGTTCATCGGCTTCCATGGCAGTGGCCAGCGCTTCCTGAATGGCTTGCGCATAGGTCAGTTCGCGGATGGGCGCGTTCATGCCGGAATTCCGGGGGTGTAGACGTCGCGCGTCACTTCATTGGGGGAAGGGTCGGTGCCGTTCTGCGCAAATATCAACCCTGCCGCGATTTCCGCATCGGAAGCGGCAAAAATCGCTGCAACTTCATCGGCGGTCGCGATGCCGTTGGCCACAAGCTCGGTTTCGAAATGGCCAATTGGATCGCGCAGTTTCCATTCCTCAATCTCTTCCTTGGTGCGGTAGCGATTGCGGTCGCTTCTCGAATGGCCACGGGTGCGGTAGGTTTTGCATTCAACCAGCGTTGGTCCCTGCCCTTCACGGGCCCGCGCAATGGCGGTCAAAACGGCTTCGGCCACCTCTTCGATCCGGTTACCATCGACGATGACACCCGGCATGTTGTAGGCGCTGGCGCGGTCAGCCACATTAGCAACTGCCATGGAGCGTTCGGTTGAAACCGACATGCCGTATTTGTTGTTCTCGCACACGAAAATCACCGGCAGTTTCCAGATCGAGGCCATGTTGAGGGCTTCGTGGAAGGCTCCTTCATTGGTGGCGCCATCGCCAAAGAAACACAGGGCCACGTCGTCGCGCTTCTGCTTCTTGATGGCAAGCGCCGCTCCCACGGCAATGGGAATGCCGCCGGCCACAATTCCGTTGGCACCGAGATTGCCGCTCTCGACATCGGCGATGTGCATGGAGCCGCCGCGGCCGCGGCAATAGCCTTCTTCCTTGCCAAAAAACTCGGCGAACATCAGCTTTGGATCGGCCCCCTTGCCGATGCAGTGGCCATGGCCGCGATGCGTTGAGGTGATGTAATCGGTTTTGCGCAGCGCCATGGTGGAGCCTACGGCGCTTGCCTCCTGGCCGATAGAGAGATGCATGGTGCCGTGAATGAGGCCGCGCATATAGGCTTCCTCGGCACCCTCTTCAAAACGCCGGATGAGGCACATGCGGCGCAGCGCCTCTTTCAGTTGCTCGGGCGTGAACTGCGCATAGAACGGGCGCTGATTGCTAGCCGCATCGCCTTTCATCATTGCGACAGGCTCTGCCATCAGTTGATCCTTGCCAGCAGTTCGTCCTGCCTTTTGCGCAACGCCACAATGCGCGAGGCCTGATCGACAGCGGCATTGCCGTAGGTAATCAGTTCGCCCTTCCTGATGGGCTTGGTAACCTTGCCGTTTTCAAGAAGCCCGCAGGGAATGGCTTGCGAAGCGGCGGCTCCTTCATAGGTCATGATCCAGGCGCGATATGCGTATTCACCAATGGCATCGAGCGTATCGCCGGGCTGCAAATCCTTCTTTGCAACCGCACAGACCTCCGCCGAAGGATGCGGCAAGGGCTGCATGTCGGCGGTGCCGTAAAGCACGGCGCGGGCACAGGACAGGGGCACCTCAAGACTGGTCAAATGATAGGGCCGGTAGAACGTGTAGTAAGGCCCCTTGCCGAGTTTCAGATCATGCATGCGCTCGCGCACGCGGGGGTGGGCCATCTCGGCCACCACAAAAACGCCAGGCGCCACGCCCTTGCCAATGGAATAATCGACAACGCCCTTGCGCGACAGTAAGCCGCCATCGGCCACGGGGCACAGAACGGATTCAAGCTGTTCAAGGGTTGCGGCGGGGCCGTGCATCCCCGGGCAATCGGGCACCAGCCCGGTCGCATTGGAAATGGCGGCCATCTCCACCATGGTCTTCGAGCCATCGACAAATTCAACCAGCATGCGCGGATTCATGTTCCGCCGTTTGGCTTCATCCATGTATTGGTCAGGCGTTGCATCGATGTTCAGCGGATTGTTCTTGCCCTTGCCCGCGGCCACAATCGGATAGCCAAGGCCGATGACAAAGTTGACAAGCTCCATGCAGGAGCTGGGTTCGTCGCCGGCACCCAATGTGTAGACAACGCCAAGCCGTTTGGCCTCATGCTGGAGATAGGCGCCGATCGTGACATCCGCCTCGACATTCATCATCACCAGATGCTTGCCATGCTCCATGGCGGCGAGGCCGATTTCAGCCCCCACGGCGGGCCTGCCGGTGGCATCGATGATGACGTCGATCTGGTCATTGGTGCAAACCGCCTGGGCGTCATTGGTGATGGCGGTCATGCCGCTTTTCAACGTGGCGTCAAAGGCAGTTTTTGAATCGGCAACGGCAAAGCTCTCGGGCGGGCGGCCGGAAATCCGCAAAGCCTTTTTCGCCGCATCAATGTTGATCTCGGCAATGGCGGCGACGGTGATGCCGGTCATCTGATCACATTGGGTGACGATATCGGTGCCCATTTCGCCGGAGCCGATCAGGCCGATGCGAATGGGCCGCCCTTCCTTCCGCAGGCGGCCGGCCAGATCCGTCGCAAGACCGCTGGCAGGACCAATGGCCCTCGGGCCATCGTGCCGCGCTCTCTTAACCGCACCACCCATGGGTCACCTCATCCTGTCTTCGTGATTTCAATAAAGATACTTTTATACTCTAAAATGTCAATATGTAATACTGGATTATGATCTGAATTGCGCCAATTTAGGATATCTGAAGAGATAAATTCCACAGGGAAACCCTCTCTGTCCCCATAATTCATGTATCAAAAGTTCTTCGTTCGTTAAAAATGTTGCATTTATTGTCGGCATGTATATCACTGCTGATGCTCTACGGACGATTGTCGGTGTGTTATCAAGCGCCGAAGTGACATTCAGGAAGGCACATGGCGGAAATCAAACTTCGCGGAATCAGCAGGGCGTGGGGCTCATTCGTGGGTGTCGATGCCATTGACCTTGAAGTCCGGGACAAGGAATTCATGGTTTTTCTCGGCCCCTCGGGCTGCGGCAAGACCACGACCATGCGCATGATCGCCGGGTTGGAAGAGCCTACCGCCGGAGAAATTGAAATCGACGGCGAGCTGGTCACCGATGTTGACGCGCGCGACCGCGACGTGGCCATGGTTTTTCAGAGCTATGCGCTTTATCCCAACATGTCGATTTACGAGAACATCCGCTTCCCGTTGCGCATGCGCGGCGTTCCCAAGGCCGATCACGACCGGCTGGTGCGCAAGGCGGCCGAAATGGTTGAACTGGGCGACTATCTCGACCGCAAACCTCGGGCCCTTTCCGGCGGCCAGCGCCAGCGCGCCGCCCTGGCCCGCGCCATTGTGCGCCAGCCGCAAGTCTTCCTGATGGATGAGCCACTTTCCAATCTCGATGCCAAGCTCCGCCTCACCATGCGGGCGCAACTCAAGCACATTCAACGCGATCTTGAGACGACGACGATCTATGTGACTCATGACCAGATCGAGGCGATGACGCTGGCTGACCGCATCGCCATCATGAACAAGGGCAAGATCCAGCAGCTCGGCACGCCGGATGAAGTCTACAATGACCCGAACCATATTTTTGTGGCAAGCTTCATCGGCTCGCCGCCGATGAACCTCATCAAGGGATCGCTGGAAAAGGGAACATTCACGGGACCAAACACCCAAGTCAAAAACCTGGGCAAGGCATCGCACAAAAATGTCGTCCTTGGCATTCGCCCGGAAGACATGGAAATCAGCCCGGCGAAGGACGGCAATTTCGTATCGAAAATCTATTCACTTGAACCGACGGGCGATCAAACCCTGGTGGCCGCATGGGCCGGCGAGCAGCTTGTGGTCGCCAAGGGGCACCGGACGTTCCGTCAGAACATTGACACGCCGATTGCCTTCACCTTCCTCAAGGACCGCATCTATCTTTTCGATGGCGAGACAGGCGAGCGATTGCGTTATTGAACGCCCTGCCCGGCAATTACAGGCTAGTGGAAATCCCGCGACTTCGGCACGGTGCGGACATTGCGGGGGTGGCGGTGCCTGGCGGCCTGCGCGCGGAACGAGGGCGCCTCCGTCACATCTTCCGACAGGCGCTCCAGTTCGTGTGAGCGGTCGAAGAAGCGTTCGGCCACGAGATGGACAACGCCTTCGGGGCTGCGCTGCACCCGGCCCTCGACCAGCAGCAGCCGCCCGCCCATGATTTCGCGGCGGAAGGTTTCAACCAGCTTGGGCCAGACCACGACATTGGCGATGCCCGCCTCGTCGCTGAGCGTCATGAAGACCACGCCGGAATCACCCGGCATCTGGCGCACCAGAACAATGCCGGCACAGGAAGCAGGTGTGCCGTCTTTCGCCCCAGAGATTTGCGCGCAATCCCAGACACCTTCGCTGCAGAACATATCGCGCAGGAAAAACATCAGGTGGGCGCGAAGCGACAGGCGCAGCATCTGGTAATCGGCAAGGACATGCTCGCTCAACGGCATGAGCGGCAGGGGTGCGATCTCCTCTTCTGTCTGCTCTTCGACATATTGCGCGGCAAAGAGCGGCAAGGCATCGTCGTCAGCAATGCGGCGAACCGCCCAGAGGATTTCGCGGCGATCCATGCTGATCGACTGGAAGCTGTCGGCTTCCGCCAGAATGATGAAGGCACGCTTCGGCAGGCGCACCCGCCGGGCAACCTCGCTCACGGCGCGGTAGCCATTGGCGCGCGAGCTGAGCAGCGTCCTGGCCCAGTCCTCGCGGAAGCCGCTGACCTGGCGAAAGCCCAGGCGAAGCGCCAGGCCGCCCTCGCAGGGTTCGAGCGTATTGTCCCATTCGCTGAAATTCACGTCAACGTGGCGCACCTCGACGCCATGTTCGCGGGCATCGCGCACGATTTCGGCTGGCGCGTAAAAGCCCATGGGTTGCGAATTCAGCAATGCGCAGGCAAAGGCATCCGGGTGGAATTTCTTGATCCAGGCGGAAATATAGACGAGATGGGCGAAGCTTGCGGCGTGGCTTTCAGGAAAGCCGTAGGAACCGAAGCCCTCGATCTGCTTGAAGCAGCGTTCAGCGAATTCCGGCTCGTAGCCGCGATCCACCATGCGGCCCACAAATTTTTCCTTGAAATTGTTGATGGTGCCGACATGGCGGAAGGTCGCCATGGCGCGGCGCAGGCCATTGGCTTCATCGGGGGTGAACTCCGCCGCCACAATGGCTAGTTTCATCGCCTGTTCCTGAAACAACGGAACACCCATCGTCTTGCTGAGCACATCGAATAGCTCGTTTTTTTCACCATGCTCCGGACCCGGTGACGGATATTCGACCTTCTCAACACCGCTGCGCCGCCTGAGATAGGGATGAACCATGCCACCCTGAATGGGACCGGGGCGGACGATTGCGACCTCAATGACGAGATCATAGAATTCCTTAGGTTTCAAACGCGGCAGCATGCTCATCTGGGCGCGGCTTTCGACCTGGAACACGCCGATGGCATCGGCCTTCTGCAGCATGTCATAAACCCGGGGATCTTCGCGCTTTACCGTGGCAAGCTCATATGACTCGCCCTTGTGGATGCGGATGAGGTCGAAGGCTTTCCGGATGCAGGTGAGCATGCCAAGCGCCAGCACATCGACCTTCATCATGCGCAGGGCATCTATATCGTCCTTGTCCCATTCGATGAAATGGCGGTCCTCCATGGTCGCAGGCCCCACGGGCACGATCTCGTCGAGCCGGTCACGGGTCAGCACGAAGCCGCCAACATGCTGGGAGAGATGGCGTGGAAAACCGATGAGGTCATTGGCGGCCTCCACCGCGCGCTTGATGATCCGGTTGAAGGGATCGAGCCTGCCCTGCCGGACCTGGCCTTCCTTCAACGCGCTGCCCCAGCTTCCCCAGACGCCGCTGGCGAGATTTGCGGTCACGTCCTCGGTAAGGCCGAAGACTTTTCCAGTTTCGCGGATGGCACTGCGCGGGCGGTAGCAGATGACGGTGGCGGTTAGCGCCGCGTTATGAAGGCCGTAGCGCTTGTAGACATGCTGGATGACTTCCTCGCGCCGCTCATGCTCGAAATCGACGTCGATGTCGGGCGGCTCCTTGCGCTCCTCGCTGATGAAACGCTCGAACAGAAGATCGATCTGCATCGGATCGACGGCGGTGATGCCTAGCACATAACAGACGGCGGAATTAGCCGCGGAGCCCCGCCCCTGGCAGAGAATGTCCTGGCTCCTGGCGTAACTCACGATGTCATGAACCGTCAGGAAATAGGGCGCGATGTCCATCTTGGCGATGAGCGCCAGTTCCTTTTCCAGCGTGGCGCGCAGCTTGTCGGATATGACGCCGTTATAGCGCGAAGCCGCACCCTGCCAGGCGATTTCCTCAAGATGCTCCTGCGCGGTTTTTCCCTTGGGTACGGGTTCGTCGGGATAATTATATTTGAGCTGGTCGAGGGAGAAGGTGATCCGGTCGGCGAAACGGATGGTTTCGGCGATGGCCTCGGGCGCTTCCTTAAAAAGCTCCTCCATGTCGCCCGGCGCTTTCAGATGCCGTTCGGCATTGGCTTCGAGAAGCCGGCCTGCCTCGTTCAGCGTGACATGCTCGCGGATGCAGGTGACGACGTCCTGCAATTCGCGCCGCTCGGGAGAGTGATAGAGCACATCATTGGTGGCCAGCAGCGGCACACTTGCGGCGCACGCCACGCGCTGCCATTCCCGCAGGCGGCGGCGGTCATCGCCCTTATGCGGCATGGAAACCCCGAGCCAAAGCCTGCCGGGGGCGGCGTGGGATAGCTTTTCCAGAAGAGACTGGATTTCTTCGGGGCTCACTTGCGAAGCGTTGGCATGTGTTTCTTCGGGGAGTTCGCCCACCTCCTCATCTTCCTCGGCAAGGTTTTTGTTCCAGAAATTTTTGGGAGAGTCATCCACCTTTTCCTTCTGGCCGGGATGCGGCGCCATCACCACCAGCAGCAGGCCTTCCTGCCATTTGAGAAGATCGTGGAGAGCAAGATGGCATTCGCCTTTGGGGGCGCGCAATTTTCCGGCGCTCAGCAGCCGGCAGAGGCGGCCATAGGCGGCCCGGTCCGTGGGATAGGCGAGAATGTCGGGGGTGCCATCGACGAAGACAAGGCGCGCGCCAACCAGCAGCTTGGGCCTGTTTTCTTCGATCGCCTGCACCGCCGCATAGGCGCACACGATACCAGCCAGGGTGTTGCGGTCGGCAATGCCGATGGCGGCAAGCCTGAGCTTTGCCGCCATTCCGGCAAACTCCCAGGGATGCGAAGCGCCGCGCAGGAACGAGTAATTCGTCGTCACGGCGATTTCGGCATAGGCACTCATGCGAAAACCCCATGCAGGAACCATTGCGGGGGCATGCCGGCGCGGTAAAGCCAGTAACGCCGGCCTTCACCGTCCTCAAGGCGGAAATAATCGCGGGCCGGCGGCGGCGTCTCGTGACGCCACCATTCCATGGCGATGCGCTCCGGCCCTTCACACTGCGCCACGGCATGCTGCACTTTTCGCCAGCGCAGATGTTGCGCGCCTGAGGCTGTTGCCAGAAGCGTTACAGGTTCGGGCCGGGTGAAGAGGCGCAAGGGACGGCGCGGGGCATCTCCAACGCTGCGGAGTTTTTTCCACATTAGTTTTGTTGGCTGCACATATTGCGCCGGTAAAGCCAGCCACGCCGCTTCAGGAATATGCGTATCGTTGGGCTGGAAGGCGAGAATGCGCTGGCTGCCAAAGCGTGTGGCCAAGCGGTCCACCAGAAAACCGATGTCGGCCTTCTCATTGATGCTGGCATCGAAATCGACCACTTCGCAGTGGGCGCGTTCGACGCGGCTGGCGGAAAGCCGGATGAGATCGAAGCCGAAACCCGGATCAAGTGGATCGGCAAGCGTATCCAGTTTTTCGCGGAAGAGGCGCTCGATGACTGCGGGCTCGCGGGTGGGCACACCCATTTCAATGGCGATGCGGCGCACCGCGCCATCGGCCCGGAAGAACACGGCTTCGAGGCGGCGCGCCCCTTCGCCGCGCTTTTCCAGAACGTCCGCCAAAGCGGCGGCGAGGGATTTGAGCGTGGCGCGGATCACCTCCTCCGTGGCGATGGGTTCGGCGAAGCCCTGTTCCTTCCAGTAATCGGGAATTGGCAGGCGCGGCGAGAGCGGCCGTGTGCCATGGCCCAGGGCCTCATCGAGTATTGCGACCATGCCGGCGCCAAAGCGCGCCGTCATCTCGGCGCGTTTGCGGCTGGCCACCTGCCCCACGGTTTTGAGGCCGGCGCGGCGGAAGGCGTGGGTGGTTATGTGATCAAGGTTGAGGGCTGCGACGGGAAGCGGTGCTATCATTTCTGCTTCTTCACCGGGAGCAATAACAGTTCCATCGCGGTAGCGGGCGAAGGCACGGGCCGCGATTGCGGTTCCGGCCATGGCGCCGCGCACGGCAAAGCCCTGGGCCTTCAGGCTTTCGCGGATCCGGTTGAGCAGCGCCTGCTCGCCGCCGAACAAATGGGCGGCACCGGTTACATCCAGCAGAAGGCCGCGCGGGCCATCGAGCGCCACATGGGGGGTGAAGCGGTCGCACCAGTCGGCGATGCGGGTGAGCAGTTTCAGATCATCGGGTTCATTCGCCGCCACAACTGTCAGCGCCGGCAGCATGGCGCGCGCATTGGCCAGCGGCTGGCCAATGGCAAGGCCCAGCGCGGTGGCCTTGCGGTCCACGGCGGAGAGGCGCAGCGCATTGTCCACCTTGGCCACAGCCACCAGCGGCGGCGCATCAGAGGCTTGCCGCTTGCCGCGCCGCTGCAGCCGGTCGGTCGGAAGGCGCGGAAACCACAGCGCCACGATCCGCTTCCTTGAAGAGACCATCATCACAATTCCACTCCATGACCCACTCCCCCGTTCGCCCATGCCGGTTGCGGACGAGGCCTGCCTCGAAAACCGGATGGCCCCAGTTTTCCGCCTGCGGCGGCGAAGGAGCGGCGCGCACCAGCCAGCGGGTTACGGCGGTGCTGGCCTCGGGCTCCGCGTTGAAGCGCAGGAGAAAAGCGGTGACGTTTTTTTGGGCGCAGGCCAGCGTCAGCCGCCGGCTTGCCATCAGATCGAGAATTTTCGGCCTGCCCGCAATCTCGATCACAACAGCGCCCAGGGCGGCGCAGGAGAGCGCATCATTTGCGGCGCGAAGTGCGCCCGCCGCATCGCCGACGCAGAGCAGCAGCAGGCGCGCCGGATTTAATCCAAATTCCAGAAACCCGGTTGCCGAAAGTTCGCCGAATTCCAGGGCGGAAAAATCCTGACGAATCCACAACAGGCGCTTGCCTAGGGACACGCGGGCGGCGAGGCCTGCCGTGAAACCGGTTGCCGCCGCTTCATGGCCGAGCCCTGCGAAAACCTCATGCAGCACGCCGGGCTCAAGCCCGCCCTTCAGGCAGAGATCGGCGGCGGCATGGCCGATCGGAACGCGGATGGAGGCTTCCGCCAACCCCGGCCTGGCGAGGGAAGCCCGAAGGGCCGCTATTTTTTCGGCGCGCATGGGTTTGGCATCTCATGCGACGCAGGCGGGAGCCGACATCGCCATGATCGCGCCTGCTTCCAGGCGCTGCAAACAGACCGAAAGCGGGCAGGACGAACATCGGGCCTGCGCATATGTGCAGACAGTTTGGCCCAAGCTTTTTATTTGCCAGTGCATCTCAAAGAGATCGTCCGCATCGAAATCATCCGCTGCCGTCATAATAGCGTCATAGGCAGTTTCTGCTGAAGCATTGGCGCCCACGAAACCAAACCGCTGCAGAATACGCAGGACATGCGTATCAACGACGAAAGCGCGTCCGCGCAAAGAACTAAAATTCAACGTTGCTGCAGAAGTCTTGCGGCCGACACCATCAATCCGCTCAAGCCAGCACAGCGCTTGTTCCACTTCCCAATCGGCAAGAAAATCGAGATTGATCTCGCCAGAACTTGCACGAATGATTCTCAGGGCCCTTTTAAGATATGCAGCTTTCTTTTCAGGATAGGTGACATCCCAGACAAGGCCTTCAATGTCAGCTTCTGGTGCATCTGCAATGGCATTCCAGTTTCTTCGGAAATGCGTGATGAGACGCGCAAAAGCGTTCAAAGATATTTCATCACGGGTGCGGCTGCCGAGAATAGAGCCCGCGAATTGGCTGACCGGATCAGGCCGGTTTTCAATCCGGATTTTGCCGAAATGCGCAGTGAGACGGTCCCGTATGGAACGCAGGTCTTCTGCTTGCTTGAAGTCCAAAGTGGTTTGCATGAACCCATGAAAGAACAAATCAGGAACATAGTCAAGCATGTTGCGCGCAGCATGGTTAGGAATTTAATACTTTAAGTTGAAATTGATCCTAAGACATCTGCGAGGCCCGTAGGCAGGAATCTGCCCCTTTGGGCCACCACCCTAGCTCCCTGGGTGAGAAACCCGCTGTAGGGCGCTCTAAATGAGTTTAAATACCTATTACAGGTTTATAGTCCCGCCATCCCTTCCAGCAGGCGCGCCACGGCTACGGCGCCCGGATCGGGAACGCCCTTGAGGTTGGCCGATGACACGTAGGTTGAGCGGCCGGCTCCGGCGCGCGTCATGTAAGCCGTTGCATCGGCACCCTGGCGGGCTACGGCTGCGGCGCTGGCCAGGGACTTTCCGCCGGCAAGTGCGGCAAGGGCCGGTTCCAGCGCATCGATCATGGTGCGGTCGCCGGTTTTGGCGCCGCCGATTTCCTTCATGCGCGTGAGGCCTGCCTGCAAGGCGGCGGGCAATGAACCTCCGGCTTTCAAGGCCTGGCCTGCGGCGGCAAACATGATGGCCAGCAAAACACCGCTCGAGCCGCCCATGGATTTTCCGAGGAGATCGCTGATCGATGCCAGAAGGCTTGCGTTATCGGCCAAGGGCAATTTGGCGAGGTGGGATTTGAGGCTGCGCGCGCCCGTTGCAATTGTCGATCCCGTATCGCCATCGCCCACCTTGGCATCAAGGGTATTGAGTTCCGCCTCAAGCGCCGTCAGCAGATCGCAGGATTTCGAAATGAATACTGTCACGGCGTCATTGCGGCTTGGCTTGTTGGCCGCACTTTTCAATTCCTTGGGAAGCTTGAGACGTTTCAACTTGGTGGGCGTCCGCGCCGAAGGCCAGGCCGTGGGCGCAACGGGCGCCGTAAGTGCCGTAACGAAATCGCGGGTGAGCGGCAGAAGCGAAGCGGAAAATCCGTGCATGTCCAGGGAAGTTACCAGCAAGGACGGGCCGATGATCAATTTGATCTTCTTGCCGTTTGCGGCGGAGAGAAATTCATTGGCCAGCACGCCCATCTCAAGCAGCATCGTGGACCCCAGGTTGTTGAGCAGCAGGGCATAGCCCGAGGCCTTGCCAACGCGCTCAAACAGGCGCTTGCAGAGAATGTCGGCGGCCGCCTTGGCGCCGCTGAAATCAATCAGTTCAACGCCCGGCTCGCCATGGATGCCAAGGCCCAGTTCTGCCTGGCCCGGCGGCACGCGGTCTTCGCGGCCGGCACCCGGCAGGGTGCAGGAACTCAGGGAAATGCCGAGCGTCACTGATTTCCCGGCAACGCTTCTGGCGGCGGCGGCGACGGTGGCAAGGTTTGCCCCCTTCTCCGCGAGGTAGCCCGCAATCTTATGGACGAAGAGCACACCAGCCACACCGCGCGGCTGAGCGATATCGGGAATGGCAATGTCGTCGCTGACAATCACCATCTCGACTTTTTTTCCAAGGGCGCGGGCCCGTTCGGCGGCAAGGCCGAAATTGAGCCGGTCGCCAGTATAATTTGGAACGATGAGAAGGCAGCCGGCCTTACCAGTCACGGTGAGGATGGCTGCGAGAACCGCATCAAAACTCGGCGAGGCAAAGATCTCGCCGCAGACGGCGGCAGTGAGCATGCCCTTGCCGACAAATCCGGCGTGGGACGGCTCGTGGCCCGATCCGCCTCCGGAAATGATCGCAACCCTGGATGACGGGAGATCGGTGCGGCAGACAACCTTGATGTGCGGATAGCCATCAAGCGTGGCAATCGAGGGGTCTCCCGAGGCGCGGCGCAAGCCATCAATGGACTCGGTGACAATCTGCTCTTTGACGTTGACAAACAAACTCATGGACAGCCCCTCCAGCGCTCAAGACACAAGCGAATTGCCACGTTAATTTAGGCCGGTCAAGAAATGCCGGGCTGAATCCAAGTCAAGCCGGCGCCTGCCGCGGCTTCCCCGGTTTGGAGGCGCTGCAAACAACCCCACGCCACAGAAAGGCAGCCACGTGCCGCCTCATTTCATAATGTCGATTGCCGGAGGACCGATACGGTTCTAAATCCCCAATTCAAGAGTCATCGCCAAACAGGGATTTCCCATGCCGGCCCGCTATTCCTATCAACTCTACTCGGCGCGCAACCATCCGCCGCTGGAAACCATCCTGAAAAAACTGTCTGACCTTGGTTACTCCGGGGTTGAAGGCTTTGGCGGCGTTTATGGCGAGCCGGAAAAGCTTCGGGTGGATATGAACCGTCTTGGCCTCACCATGCCATCCGGACATTTTTCCATCGACATGCTGGAAAAAGAGAAGAAGAAGGTTCTGAAAATCGCCTCGACGTTGGGCATGAACAAGCTGGTTTGCCCTTATCTAGCCGCTGACAAGAGGCCAAAGTCGGCCAAGGGCTGGAAAGATTTCGGCAAGAGGCTGGAAGCCCTTTCGCAATATTACCGGGCGGAAGGTTTTGGTTTTGCCTGGCACAATCATGATTTTGAATTTTTCCCGCTCAAGGACGGCAGCACGCCCCACGAACTCATGTTTTCGGCGGCACCCACCCTGGATTGGGAGATTGACGTGGCCTGGGTCATAAGCGCCAAATCCAATCCGCTGAAATGGATCAAGGCCTATGCGGGTGCCATTACCCTTGCCCATGTCAAGGACATTGCACCTGCGGGCAAGTGCCTTGACGAAGACGGCTGGGCTGATGTGGGCCATGGCACGGTGAAGTGGAAAACGATGATGGAGGCGCTGCGGCAAACGCGCTGCACGCATTATATCATGGAACACGACAAACCAAGCGACGCGGAAAGATTTGCCCGCCGCTCCATTGCCGCAGCAAGGAAATATTGAGGATAAAATGACAGACAAGCTTCGGATTGGTGTTATGGGCTGCGGCAACATTTCAACCACCTATTTCAAATTTGCTCCTCTCTTCAAGGGCGTTGAGATTACGGCTTGCGCCGATCTCAATCATGAAATGGCCAAAACACGGGCGGAGGAATATGGCGTGAAGGCCATGAAGCCCGCCGAACTGCTGGCGAACAAGAATATTGACCTTGTCCTGAATCTCACCGTGCCCAACGCGCATTTCGGTGTTTCGCTGGCGTCGGTGAAGGCCGGCAAGCATGTTTATTCGGAAAAGCCGCTGGTGCTTTCCATGAAAGACGGCACGACATTGAAAAAGGCGGCCGATGCGAAGGAGGTTCGCGTTGGATGCGCGCCTGACACCTTTCTGGGCGGCGCCCATCAACGGGCCCGCAAGGCCATCGATGACGGCCTGATCGGCAAGATCACCTCGGGCACGGCCATCGTCATGAGTCACGGCATGGAGCACTGGCATCCCAATCCGGACTTTTTCTTCAAGCCGGGCGGCGGGCCCATTCTTGATCTCGGACCCTACTACATCGCCAATCTGATCAACCTCATTGGCCCAGTGAGGCGGGTGGTGGCTCTAACTTCGATAGCGCAGAAGTTCCGCACGATTACCAGCCAGCCACGCGCCGGGCTGAAAATCCCGGTGAAGACGCCAACGAACATTCAGGCGCTTCTGGAGTTTGCCAACGGCGCTACTGTCAGCCTGATTGCCAGCTGGGACGTATGGGCCCATCGGCACAGCCACATGGAACTGTTTGGCACGGAGGGCTCGCTTTACGTGCCAGACCCAAATTTCTTTGGCGGCGAAGTGCTTTCCACCAAGCGCAACGGAGAGGCCGAGGCCTTGCCGGCTTGGGACCATCCCTTCGGCATTCCCAACCAGGACAACGATGGCCTGGTGGCCAACTACCGCGCTGCCGGACTGGCCGACATGGCCGCCGCCATCAAAGGCAAACGCGATACGCGATGTTCGCTGGACCGGACCCTGCACGGGGTTGAGGTGATGACGTCTATTCTCTCTTCAGGTGCAACGGGAAAATTCATTGCGGTGAAGACTACCTGTACGCGGCCAAAGGCACTGGGGCCGGATGAAGCACGGGCGCTGCTCAAGTGAGCAGCGCGATGAGAAGTGCCCTCACCAGCAGCAGTAGCCGCCGTCGGCCAGGACAATCGATCCGGTCATCAGGCTGGCGGCGTCGGAGGCGAGAAAATGCACGACGGAGGCAATTTCATCGGGCTGGCCGACGCGGCCCATGGGTGTCATTTCCAGCCACGTCTTGTACATGTCAGGGGATTCCTTGATGCCGAAGGCGGTGAGCGGCGTTTCAATGTAGGTAGGTGCCACGGCATTGACGCGCACGCCGCGGGTGGCCCATTCGGCCGCAAGTGAGCGGGTGAGATGATGCACGGCGGCCTTCGAGGCATTGTAGAAGGATTGCGGCTGGGGCTTGTTGACGATGAAGCCCGACATGGAGCCGATATTCACGATCGAGCCCTTGCCCTGCTTGAGCATGGCGCCGCCAAAGGCGCGGCAGCACCAGAACAGGCCATCGACATTCACATCCATATGGTGGCGCCAATGGGCGTCGGTTGTGTCCTCGGCACGCACGTCGCTTTTGGCCACGCCGGCATTGTTCACCAGAATATCGACATGGCCATGGGCCTTGAGGATGCCGGCGCAGACGGCGTCAACTTCCTTGGACTTAGTTACATCGAGTTTCGCGCCATGGGCATCGATCTTGAGCTTGCGGAGCGCTGCCACAGTTGCCTCAATGCGGTCCGGCATGAAGTCGGCGACAATGACTTTTGCCCCGGCCTCGCCCAAAGCCCTGGCGCAGGCAGCGCCAATGCCCTGCCCGGCCCCCGTTACCACGGCGACCTGTCCATCAAGTTTCAATTTTTCCAGATACATTTTCTCTTTCCCTCAACTCATCCATTGGCCGCCGTCGACATTGTAAGTCTGGGCGACGATATAATTGCTTTCATCCGAGGCCAGAAAAACCGCCATGCCGACGAGATCTTCCGCAGTGCCCATGCGCCCGTAAGGAACGCTGGCAGCCACCTGTTTTTTCTTTTCGCCGATGGCGAGATTCTCATATTTGGCGAAGAGCGCATCGACGCCTTCCCAATGCTCGCCTTCAACAACGCCGGGGGCAATGGCATTGACATTGATGCCGTGCTTGATGAGATCAAGGCCCGCCGATTGGGTGAGACTGATGATAGCCGCCTTGCTGGCGCAATAGACAGCGACCAGAGCCTCGCCCCGCCTTCCAGCCTGGCTTGCCATGTTGATGATCTTGCCCTTGCGCTTGTTCTTGATCATGGAACGGGCAACGGCCCGAAGGGTGAACAATGCGCCGCCAACATTGATGCTGAACAAGCGGTCATAGCTGGCACGGGTGATCTCCACGATGGGCGCCATATCAAACAGTGCGGCGTTGTTGATGAGAATATCAATGCCGCCGCAGCGACTTTCAACTTCGGCGATGGCGCTGTCGATTGAAGCCTGATCCGTCACGTCGAGGCGAATGGCAAAGGCCGAGGGGCCAATGGTCTTTGCGGTCTGCCCGGCCCGCACCATGTCGATATCGGCGATGGCAACGGTTGCCCCTTCGCGCGCATAGGCCCCGGCGAAGGCTGCGCCAATGCCGCGCGCCCCGCCGGTGATGATTGCGGATTTGCCCTTCAATCTCATTTACGAATGGCCTTCCCATCCCCGTCAAAGCGATGAATGCGGTCAGGCTCAGGCGTCAGGAAGATTTTCGCGTCGGGAGCGGCATCATATTCGCCAGCGGCCCGCACCGTCATCATGCCGCAGGGCCCCGCATCTACGTGAAGGTAAGTATCGGCCCCCAGATGTTCCGCAAGCGAAATCTTTGCGGGCCAGGTGCCGTCCTTGAGGGAAATTCCGAGATGCTCGGGACGGATCCCGATTGTCTGGGCGTCATATTTTTCGGCTGGTTTTCCGGATATCAGGTTCATTTTTGGAGAGCCGATAAATCCGGCAACAAAGAGAGAGTCTGGCCTGTTATAGAGTTCAAGTGGAGAGCCCACCTGTTCGATATTCCCCCGGTTCAAAACGACAATGCGATCGGCCATGGTCATGGCTTCCACCTGGTCATGGGTCACGTAAACCATGGTGGCGCCCAGGTCCTTGTGCATCTGCATGATCTCAAGGCGCATGTTGACGCGAAGTGCTGCGTCAAGGTTTGACAGCGGCTCGTCAAACAGGAAGCCCTCGGGATTGCGCACGATGGCGCGGCCGATGGCAACGCGCTGGCGCTGGCCGCCGGAAAGCTGGCGCGGCTTGCGGTCAAGATATTCGGTGAGATTGAGGGTTGCGGCGGCCTTGGCTACCTTGGCCTCGATTTCATTCTTGGGCATGCCGGCCATTTTCAGGCCGAAGGAAATGTTGCCGCGCACGCTCATGTGCGGATAGAGGGCATAGGACTGGAACACCATGGAGAGGCCGCGCTTGGATGGGGCTTCCTCGGTCATGTCCTTGCCGTCAATGAGGATGGCGCCGGAGGTGAGATCCTCAAGCCCTGCGATCATGCGGAGCAGAGTGGATTTGCCGCAGCCCGAGGGGCCGACGAAAACCACGAACTCACCATTCTTAATGTCGAGGCTGGCACCCGGAATGATGACCACGTCGCCAAAGGCCTTGCGTGCGTTCTTGAGAGAAATCGTGCCCATGCTATTTCACCGCTCCGAATGTAAGACCGCGAACAAGTTGTTTCTGCGCAAACCAGCCAAGCACCAGGATGGGGGCAATGGCCATGGTGGAAGCCGCCGAAAGTTTTGCCCAGAACAAGCCTTCCGGGCTTGAATAAGACGCGATGAACTGCGTCAGGGGGGCCGCGTCCTTTGTCGTCAGGGCCAAGGTCCAGAAGGCTTCGTTCCAGGCGAGAATGATGTTGAGCAGCAGGGTTGAAGCAATGCCGGGGATTGCCATGGGAGTAAGCACATAGAGCAACTCCTTCCCCAGCGAAGCGCCATCCATGCGCGAGGCTTCGAGAATCTCTCCGGGGATTTCCTTGAAGTAAGTGTAGAGCATCCAGATGATAATCGGCAGGTTGAGCAGCATCAGCACGGCGATAATGCCGCCGCGCGTATCAAGCAGGCCAAAATCGCGGAAGATCAGGTAGACCGGAATAAGGGCGCCGACCGGCGGCATCATCTTGGTGGAGAGCATCCACATGAGAAGGTCCTTGGTGCGCTTTCCTGGCGCGAAGGCCATGGCCCAGGCGGAGGGAATGGCAATCACAAGGGCAAAGAAGGTGGAACCCAGCGCCAGCATGACCGAGTTCATGGCAAACCTGAGATAATCCGAGCGCTCCTGCACCACGCCGTAATTTTCCAGGGTCCAGTCAAAGAACAGAAATTTAGGGGGCAGCGCAATGGCGTCACCTTCCGATTTAAAGCTGGTGATGATTGTCCAAAGGATCGGGAAGAAAATGAGAAGGCCGATGGCCCATGCGAGGGCGGTGACGACCAGTTTGCGGCGGAAGGAAACATTGCGGGCCATGGTCAGGCGTCCAGGTTCTTGCCAATCATCCGCATCAGGAAGATGGCAACGATGTTGGCGAGGATGACGGCGATGATGCCACCGGCGGAAGCGCCGCCGATGTCGTTGGCGATAAGGCCGTACTGGTAGACAAGGAAGGGCAAATTGCCGGCGCGGCCGCCAGTTCCGGTCACATAGATTTCGGCAAAGACATTGAGCAGGAAAATCGTTTGGATGAGGATGACCACGGTCATCGGGCGGATGAGATGGGGCAGCACGATGTACCAGAAATAGGAAAGCGGCGGCGTGCCGTCCATTTCGGCGGCTTCCTTCTGCTCTTCATCGAGCGACTGCAGCGAAGTGAGCAAAATCAGGGTGGCAAAGGGCACCCATTGCCAGGAGACCATGATGACAACGGCGGTCATGGGGAAATGGGCGAACCAGTCAATGGGCTGCAGGCCCACAAGCTTGAACAGGTAAGCGAGGAAGCCGGAGACCGGATTCATCATCATGTTTTTCCAGACCAGCGCGCTGACGGTGGGCATGACGAGGAAGGGCGCTATCATCATGATGCGCACGAAGCCGCGGCCATAGAAGGCCTGGTCGAGGAGAAGTGCCAGAAGCGTTCCGCCCGCCACGCTGATGGCCAGCACCCAGCCCACAAGTTTCAGCGAATTTCCCATGGCCTTGAAGAAGGCGGGGTCGGTCAGGAAATAGGAGTAGTTGCTGAAGCCGGCGAGGCAGCGGTTCTCGGCGTCCAATAAAGCGCCCGGCGTCATAAGCGAGCAGATGGGATTGGGGTCAAGCAGGTTGTAGCGCAGGAAGGAGAAGTAGATGGTCATGGACAGCGGCACGATCATCCACATGAGCAGCGCAAAAACCGATGGCGAAACCGCCAGCTTTCCGAGTGTGCGTGTTTGCTGCGTGGCCATGTCTTCACCCGCGACCTGAATTTATGGATCAGAAGGGACTGCCCGGCGGCAAGCCGGGCAGCCAAGTTTCCATGGGAGGGATGTTACTTGATGTAACCGGCCTTTGTCATTTCGCGCGTCGCCGCCGTTTGCGCTTCGGCAAGGGCTTCATCCGCGGTCTTTTCGCCGGCAAGGGCCGCCGAGAAGATCTGGCCTACCGTCGTTGCGATGCCTGCGAACTCAGGAATGGCCACGAACTGCACGCCGACATAGGGCACCGGCTTCACAGTCGGCTTGGTCGGGTCAGCGGAGTTGATCGAGTCCAGGGTCATTTTGGCAAATGGAACCTTGGCATATTCGGCGTTCTCGTAGAGCGAGGTGCGGGTGCCCGGAGGCACGTTGGCCCAGCCTTCCTTCTCGGCCACGAGGGCCGTGTATTGCTTGCTGGTTGCCCAAGAGACAAATTTCTGGGCAGCATCGTTCTTTTGCGTGCCGGCCGGGATTGCGAGCGACCAGGCCCACAGCCAGTTGCCGCGCTTGCCGAGGCCGTTATCGGGGGCGAGCGCGAAGCCCACCTTGTCAGCAACGGTTGATTCCTTGCCGGTTACAAACGATGCCGCAACCGTGGCGTCAATCCACATGCCGCACTTGCCGGAATTGAACAGAGCAAGATTTTCATTGAAGCCGTTCGACGATGCGCCTGGAGGGCCAGCATCAGCCATCAGGCTGAGATAGTAATCCAGGGTTGCTTTCCATTCCGGCTGATCAAACTGGGGCTTCCAGTTTTCATCAAACCAGCGGGCGCCGAAAGAGTTTGACGTGGCTGTCAGGAAAGCCATGTTTTCGCCCCAGCCGGCCTTGCCGCGAAGGCACACGCCATAGGTCTCCGCCGACTTGTCAGTCATGGCACGGGCTGCCTGGCCGATGAATTCCCAGGTTGGCGCATCAGGCATTGTGAGACCTGCTTTTTCCATCAGGTCCTTGCGGTACATGACCATTGAGCTTTCGCCATAGAACGGCGCTGCCATGAGCTTGCCGTCAACGGTGAGGCCGCCGGCGATAGCGGGCAGAATGTCGGCCGGATCATCAACTTCCGTCAATGGAACGAGCCAGCCCTTTTTTCCCCAGATCGGAACTTCATAGGTGCCGATGGTGAGCACGTCGAATTGGCCGCCCTTGGCGGCGATGTCGGTGGTCACTTTTTCACGCAGCACGTTTTCTTCGAGGGTGACCCATTCCAGTGAAATATCCGGATTGGCCTTGGTGAAATCATCGGTCAGACCCTGCATGCGGATCATGTCGCCATTGTTCACGGTGGCGATGGTGAGTTTGGTTTCGGCTATGGCGGTTGAGGCCAAAGCGGCAAACATGAAAGCGCCAAAGACGCCTGTAAAGACGGGTTTCATTGAATTCCTCCCAAATGCATTTTGTTGAGCTTTTGCCAACTAAGCGGGCATATACTCACTCTTAATCTTACTGGAGTCAATAGGAATTCGTTGCCGCAGCGCACAAATGGGATGCGGTTCGCGCTTTAACAGATTGAAATAAAAGAGATTAATCGATGTCAGGCTTTTGCATTTTATTTAAGCAAAAGCTCAGCCATCTTTTCGTTGGTGATGAGACCGTTGATCAATTTTCCGATCAAAGCTCCTTTGACGGCGCGGAGACGCGGCGGGGCCATGGCGATGCCGATCACCCGGCGCTTGGCTGGCTGCTCGAGGGGGGCGCTCACAACCCGGTCATTGGTCTGACCTTCGATGAGCTGGCCTTCGGCGTCGTAGGCCCAGCCGATGATCTCGCCTGCGGCGCCGGCTTTTACCAGGGCGCGCATTTCTTCCGGCTTCACGAAGCCATCGCGGATAAGGGCCGCATCGTCGCCCATGGTGCCGACGCCGACAAAGGTGACATCAGCCTGGCGGCCCAGTTCGATTACGTTGCGCACGGGTTTTTGCGCCAGCATGAGGGTCTTGTCCTGAACCGTTGTGGCGATGACCGGAAGGGGCATGGGATAATGCGGGGCCTTGACCGTGTCGGCCACCCGGCTCACCACATCGTAGAGCGTGGCCGAACCATCGGTGGCGATATTGCCGACGAGGGAAACGATCTTGTGCTGGGGGCAATCCATCGGCGTCAACTGATCGACCATGGCGCGCAGCATGCGGCCCGTTCCCATGGCAACGATGACGGGATGGGGCGACATGATATAGCGCTCAAGCTCGGCCGCGGCGGCTTGGGCCACGCCCAGCGAAACCGTGTCCGATTCAGGGTCGCTTGGCACAACCTCGCAGAAATCGATATCGTATTTCTGCTTCACCCGTTCGGCCAGCTCAAGGCAATTGGCGATGGGATGATCGAGGCGCACTTTTATGAGCTTTTCGCTGATCGAGAGGGAGACCAGCCGCTGCGCGGTCTGGCGCGAGACGCCGAGTTTCCGGGCGATTTCATCCTGGGTGTTGCCGGCAATATAATAGAGCCAGCCGGCGCGGGCGGCTTCGTCGAGGCGGCTTGTCTCCTGTTCGATGTTTCGCACCATGGCGGCGGCAATGTCCCTAGGTCAACCGCAGGTCTGGTGCGGCTTCAAAAAAAGCATCCATACGATCAAAAACCCGATCCACCAAATGTTCTGTGCCCTGATGGTTATAGCCGTGCTGGAAATGGCAGCCGCCGGTAAACTGCCAGACCACCGTTCCGGCCGCCTTTGCAGCCTCTATACCTGTGGCGCTGTCCTCGATCACCAGGCATTCCTGAGGGGATACGGCCATTTCGCGGGCGACATGGAGGAAGATGTCCGGGGCCGGTTTGCCGCGGGTGACCATCGACGTGGTAAACACGCGGTCCTTAACCCTTGAGGTGAGGCCCGCCAATTCCAACGAACGGGTAACGCGGAGCGGGCTGCTGCCGGTGGCCACGCAATAGGGCACCGCGAGACTGTCCAGCACGGCAATCACGCCCGGCATGGGCTTGAGCTCGGTGCTGAAGCGGCGGAGCAGACTTGCCCGGTAATCAGACTCAAATGACTCGGTGACCCCGGTGCCATGCAGCTTGGCGAATTTTGCCGCGACGGAGGAGAAGCTGTGACCCAGAAAATGCGTGTAGACAAACGGCAGGTCGATATTCACGCCGATGTCGGCAAAGGTTTCCACAAGAACCTGGGCGCTCAGATACTCGCTGTCGACGAGGACGCCATCGCAGTCAAAAATAACAAGGGAAATTTTGCGCAAGCAGGCCCCAGCCACACGGCAGTTGCATTGAAAAAACCGAGCGTATAACAGAGGCGCCATGCAGTCCACCCTCCACTATCTTGAAAAACTTGTGGCTTTTCCAACGGTCAGCCGCGACAGCAATCTGGCGCTTATCGATTTTGTTGCTAGCGAGCTTAAGGCGCTTGGAATTGCTTCCACGCTTATTCACAACGAGGATGGCAGGAAGGCCAATCTCTGGGCCACAATTGGCCCGGCCAATGCGCAAGGTGTTGCGCTTTCCGGGCATACGGATGTGGTGCCCGTGGAAGGGCAGAACTGGAGCAGCGATCCGTTCAAGCTTACTTCGCGCGGCGGCAATCTGCTGGGCCGCGGCAGCGCCGACATGAAGGGCTTTATCGCGGCGTGCCTGCATCTGGCGCATCATGCGGTGAAACGAAAACTTCACACGCCGCTGCATTTTGCTTTTTCCTATGACGAGGAGATCGGCTGCATCGGGGTGAGGCGCATGCTCGACATGCTCAAGACCATGCCGGTGCGCCCGCGGCTTTGCATCGTTGGCGAGCCCACCATGCTGCAGGTGGTGACGGCGCATAAGGGCAAACTGGGTTACCGCGTGACGGCGCACGGCCTTGAGGCGCATTCGAGTCTTGCACCCATCGGGGTGAATGCCATCTACATGGCCTGCGACCTGATCGCGGAGATCCGCCGCATTCAGGAGGACATTGCCAGGAACGGCAAGCGCGACGGCGACTATGAAGTGGCCTATACCACGCTGCATGTCGGCAAGATGGTGGGCGGTGAAGTGATGAACATCGTGCCGAATCTTGCGAGCTTTGATTTTGAAATCCGCTACCTGCCGGAAGATGACGGCCAGGCGATATTCGCGCGCATTCAGAAAGCGGCGGACAAAATTGCTGCGGGCTTCCAGAAGGTTTTTCCAAAGGCGCGCGTTGAGTTCGCAACCCTGCAGAGCTACCCTGCCCTCAACACGCCGGTTGACAGCGAGGCGGTGAATTTCGTCCGGACGCTCACGGGCGGAAATTCCACGGGCAAGATCACCTTCGGCACTGAAGGCGGATTGTTCCAGCAGGAACTCGGCATCCCCGCCGTCGTCTGCGGCCCCGGCAATATTGCGGTAGCGCACAAGCCTGATGAATATGTGAGTGAAGAGCAACTGACATTGTGTGATGCGATGCTGGGGCGCCTGCTGGACAGGTTGTCGGCTTAACGCATTTGAACCGTCGTTAAATTGGATGCGCTGTCACCGTAATACTAAATTGGTGTTTAATTTTTTGCCACTAAGGAAGCAGTTTTAATCCGTCTGCGCAAGTTGATTTCCCCGATAATATTCGCACTAGATCGTCGGCCTTCATGCCCGGCTTGATATCAGGGCACATGTGAATATAGGAGAACACTCCGTAGCCCTCTTTAATCACAGAGACATTGCGTTCGGTAAAGGCTTTCTCGCCGTCAAGCATCTCGACTGGGGCGTGCTTCCATATTTTTGAAAAAGGCAGATCAGAAGTCAAAGCCAATCCCAGCCCATGCGGCAATTGCACTGCCAAACAAAGTTTTTGCTTGAGCTCGGGTGCGTCTAGCGAAACAACAATGTGAACTTTCTCAATAACATTCTGTTTAATCGAGTAGTAGAGCTGACAATCGACATCATCCGAGTCAATGAAGCCACCAGCATACGACTTCGATAGCTGTCGCCTTATTTGCGTCGCGCCAGATGTGTCGGTAAACAAAGATATAATGTCTGGATTCTGTGACGTTATTTCGACTTCAACTCGAATGATGCCCAACAATGAGTCGTAAAGTTTCCTATTGAGAATGGCTCTGCATTTGTCACCTCGAATACTTGTGCAAGCTCCGATCACTGCAAGCGCGCCAGTCTTGGAAAATTTTCTGACAACTCCGTTTGAGTTGCCAAGTGCAAGGCGCAAGTAGGTGGTTTTTTCTGCTTGGGGAAGTTCGAAGGCATATGATGATGTAATTAACGGCACACACGCCAAGCCAACAAATAGCCAAAGGGAAATTATCCTAATTAGCCTGTAGTCACCAGAATTACGTTGACAGTGCATCTATTTAATTCTCCGCTTGCGGCTTCCCTGAATTTCAGCATGTATCTTTCGGTTGGAGGACATTCATCACATCCCCACCTATTTCAGGGAAAGGTATCCCCTATTGGGCTGCCGGGCAATGAACTCTACCTTTGCAAAAAAAATACCCTCCACTGCTCGCGCAGGGCGGTGGCGCACCGATTACGGGGCGACAGCCGGCATGCAAAATAATCGAATAAATGCGCTGTCACCGTAAAACCCGAAACCCCAGAGGCTTTAAGGATCACCCGGCACGCCGTAACTTGGGGCGGTGGTAGGGTCGATAGCTCGCTGGAGGTAGGGGCCCATTTGCGGGCGGTAGTCTTCCCACAGTTTTCGCAAGAATTTGATGGGGTTTTCATCGTCCCAATCGACGCGCAGATTGACCAGGGGGAAATCCTGCTGGTGATAAACGATGAGGGCGGCGGAATGAGCCGGCCCCTCCTCGCCGCCGGACGCCAAGCCCGCCTCCAGCGAACGCAACAGGCGCTCGGCCAGATGTTCGGAGGCGTTAGCCGCAAAGCAATCGGTCATTACCTTCGGCAAATCAGCTGACTTCAGGAGGTTTCCGGCGGCGACGCAATCCAGCTGTTCGGAGACCGCATGGGTGCCGAGAATATGCTTGCCGGACCAGCTCGCCGAGTTGCCCTTGCTGTCCACCGCCGTCAGTTGGCGGTATTCGATGAAGGGCCGGTCGCGGATTATTGAATCAATGGCGGCCCTTGCGCTCAAGCCTTGCGACATCAGATCAAGCAGCAGCGGCCCCAGGTTCGGATCGGTCACGTTTTGCGTGGCCACGGCGCCAACGCCAGCGCGGGCATGGGGGCAGCGGGCACCCACGGCAATGGACGAGGTTGTAATGGCGACCCCGAAGGCCCCGGATTTGGCACAGCGCCCGGCAATGGAAAAGGTCATCGCATCAATCCGGAATGACGGCGGTGACTTCGATTTCCACCAGCCATTCGGGCCGGGCCAGCGCCGTGATGACCAGGCCGGTTGAACAGGGAAACACGCCCTTCAGCCACTTGCCCATTTCGCGGTAAACATCCTGGCGGTAACGCACATCGGTGAGATAAACCACGATGCGGCAAATATGATCCATGTGACCACCCGCCTCTTCCATCAACAGCTTTATGTTGGCCATAGTCTTGGCGGTCTGGGCCGTTGCATCGCCCGCATGCAGGGACTCGCGCGTGTCGAGATCCTGTGCCACCTGCCCGCGGAGGAACACGGTCGCACCGCGCGCCACAACGGCCTGGCAGAGATCATTGTCGAGCTTCTGCTCGGGGTAAGTGTCCTTAGTGTTGAAGGGACGAATTCGCTTGTGTGCTGTCATTGCCTGTTTCCTGTCTTGTTTTCCCGGGGCTCTTTATAGGCCAAATACCCGCGCTGCGTGGTGATATGGTCCGCCAGATACCTGGCGTCGTGCCAGACGCCCCAGATGAAGCTTGATCCCCGGCGCGACAGCCATGGCAATCCGAGGAAATAGATGCCGGGTTCGGATGAAACGCCGCGCTGGTGCTTCGGCTTGCCTTTCGCGTCAAATGCATCCACCTGCAGCCACCCATAATCAGCCGAAAAACCCGTTGCCCAGATAATCGCTGTGATACCGGCGTTCTGTAGATTCAACTCACGAATGGGATTGGTCATGCACTCCGGGTCTGGCCCGATGATGCGGGCTTGGGGATCTTCGGCCAAGTTGAGGCCGTTGCGGGCCACAAACGCATCGGCTTCGTCCAACACTGATAAATAATTCGCGTCGCCTTGCGCGACATTGCGCGTGAGATCGGCTGCGAAATGCATCACACCGTCCTTGAATCTTTCCGTTCTGCCGACCAGCGTCATGCCGCTCGCGGCCAGATTGCGGAAATCGACTGTCTTGCCGCCATCGGCTCCGCTCACGGCAATTGTGGTATGCTCCCTGCCTTCCGCCGGAGCGGCGGCATCCCATTTGCCGAGAACGCCCAGCCACCAGCAGAAGTCACGCCCGCGATAGCGGCGCGGAGGCCGGTCGTGAGGTCCAACCGAGAGGTAGGCGCGCTTGCCCGCACGCATAAGTTCTTCCGCAATCTGCGCACCTGACGACCCCGCGCCCACCACAAGCACGGCGCCCTCGGGCAGCTGGCCCGGATTGCGGTAGGCGGTGGAATGTATCTGCATGATCCCGGCACTCTCGGGAACGAGAGCGGGAATGATCGGCTTCTGGAAAGCCCCGGTGGCGGCAATTACAAAATTGGCTTCAATCACACCTTGCGATGTCTCCACGCGGAAACCGGGACGGCCATCATTCTTCCTGACCGATTTGACCTCGATGCCGCAGCGGATGGGCGCCTTGATCTTTTCGGCATAGGTCACGAAAGCATCCGCGACCTTTTCCTTGGGCACGAAAGCGTCCGGATCGTAGCCAGGAAATTCCAGGCCCGGATAGCAATCGTGCCAGGCGGGGCCATTGGCAACCAGACCATCCCAGCGCTCTGAACGCCAGCGTTCGGCGATCCTGCTCCGTTCAAGAACGAGGTGAGGCACGCCGCGTTGGCCCAAGTGGCCGCTCATGGCCAATCCCGCCTGGCCCGCGCCCACAACGAGGGCTTCTATCTTCTCAACTGACATTATTCCGCCGCCTGCTTCCTTGCTCCCCAGATGCGGGGGCTCATCCCACCAGCCTTCTGGGCAAATTTCAAGGTGCTGTTCCAGTCGAAATTCCGGTAGACAGCGGCGGATTGGGCGAAAGGCGGAGCTTGGGCGAATAACTGGAAGGTTAGGCGGTGGCCGGCGTAGTCCGAATTCAGGAGATCACGGGCAAGGACCAGCAGCTTGCGGCGGTCATCAGCGACCCACTCATCGTTGATGGTGTAGTACTTGTCCATCCACTTCTTGGTTTCCGGGTGCTCGAATACGGCGGCATCGGGAGTTACGCAGATTTGCCCGCCGCAGAGCTCGCGCGCCGTGTGCATCATCCTGGGAAGATTGTTGAGCGCGTAGCAGCGGCCCGACATCAGCAATGACTGGTTCGGCATAAGCAGGCCATTGGGGCTTTGCTCGGCCATGACGATGGAGGCGGTGAGATGGGCATTGATACCTTCACGCCAAACGGCAAGCTCGGTCAATTTTTCCTGCACGGCCTGCTGCTTGTCGAGGCCGGTTTGCTTGGCGTTCCACAGGGCGGCACCGATGATGAGGTCGGCATAGGACAGGGTTCGTTGCACGAAGGGAAAAGCGGAATAACGATGCAGCGTCTGGCGGATGAAGGCGGCGGCGCGGGTGTGCTGGTAGAACAGCACGTCCTCCCAAGGAATAAGAACATTGTCGAGAATGACGATGGTGTCGACTTCATCGAACTTGTTTGACAGCGGATAATCGCGCGCCGGAGCACGGCCGGTAAAGCCGGTGCGGCAGATATGCTTCACGCCCGGGGCATTCATTTTCACAATGCAGCCCAGGGCATATTCGGAAAGCTTGGCATCACCCCAGTTGGCAATGGTTGGTTTCAGGAAGGCCTGATTGGCGTAGGCGGCGGCGGTTTCGTACTTGGCGCCGCGAATGATGATCCCGGCATCGGTTTCCTTGACGACATGGACCAGCATGTCCGGGTCCTGCTCCTGGGGCGGCTTTGAGCGGTCGCCCTTGGGGTCCGTATTGGCCGAGACATGGAATGGGTCATTGGCAATGGACTGATGGATATGGCGCTCGATGTTGGCGGCAAAGCGCGGATCAATCTCGTTCAGAATGTCCTTGCCGTCCCAGAGCGACCACATTTCGCCCACGGTTTCATCGCCAACCCGGGTGACGACACCGCCTACTTCATACATGACCGTGTCAACGGCCTTGCGCTTGTCGGTCCAATCCTTCTGTTCGCGCGGCAGGCGGTTGCCGATGGCGAAGCGTTCGCCCTTTTCCTCGTAGGTCATGACATCGCGGTGGGCGGC
>JAUXUN010000066.1 GCA_030680855.1 Aestuariivirga sp. | reverse complement strand
GTGTGATTCAATTTTCAATGAGCATCGGGCATAGCTTCGCCCTTGGTGAAAACGGTTATGCCGCTTTCGGGGCAGGCGAGAAGCGAAGGGTTGCGTGAGCGCAGCCTACGCGAAAATGCCGGTCGTGTTAGTCCGGCGGGTGACGCAAACTGCGCCCACGCTTTTGCGGCGGTTTTTGCCTCGGGGAAGATCTTGCAGAGCCCTAGATCGCACGGTGTCTGAGGTTTTCCGCCAGGGTTGTTTAGCCATTTAAGGCGCATGGACCGTAATAACCACGGGCCTTCCCTCCGGCTCCCGGGTGCCTGATGAACGTTTCACCAGACCCGCAGGCGCCACATCCACCCCATCTATGATCACCGTCATGACCGAGACCCCTTCCGGGATGGACAGGAACAGACATGCCATATTAGGAATATAGTGTCAAGTGGTATTTATTCTTATTTTTACTTGAATGATCGCCGATAAAAAAGAATTTCTTCAAATCCCGAAAGGCCTGAGCGGCCCCCTTAATCCCTCCCCGCAAGGGAGAAGGTGCAAGTGAAAATTAACTGCGCAGCGTCCCGCCCGTAGCCTTCTGCACAGCCGCGATGATTTTCTGCGACACCGCCTCGATATCCTCATCGGTCAGCGTCTTGTCGCGTGGTTGCAGCGTCACCTCGATGGCATAGGACTTCTTCGCGCCGTCCAGCTTGAACACGTCAAATACCACCGCATCGGAAATCAGCCCCTTGTCCGCACCTTTAGCAGCCTTGATGAGCTTGTCAGCCTCCACGCTGTCATCAATCACGAAAGCAAAGTCGCGCGACACGGGCAGGAGATCGGAGGCATTGAGAGCCGCCCGCGTGGTGTTCTTGGACTTCGGCACCGGAACGGCATTCAGCACCACTTCGAAAGCGACCAAAGGCCCCTTTACGTCCATGACCGCCAACACGCGCGGATGAATCTCGCCGAAATGGGCCAGCTTGTTCTGCGGTCCCATCTGAATGGTGCCGGAACGGCCGGGATGATACCAGGCGGGAGCACCCGCCACGATTTGCAGGGTTGCCGTGGCAGCCCCTGCGGCCTCAAGCACCGCAAGCGCGTCAGCCTTGGCGTCAAAAGCATCAACCAAGCGTGCACCGCCCTGCCAGTTGCGCGTGACCACATTCCCTCGCCGAACCCCCGCCGCCCGCAGGGTCTCGTCCTCCGGACGGTCGCCCGCATAGGCATGGCCCACTTCACAAATCGACAGATCAGCAAAACCCCGCTTCATGTTGCGCCCGGCGGCGGCAATGAGATTGGGAATGAGCGACGGCCGCATGTCCGTGAGTTCGGATGAAATGGCATTGGCAAGTTTCAACTCCGGCTGTCCGCCGCCAAACAGTTTCGCATGCGCTTCCGGAATGAATGACCAGGTCACCGCTTCGTTGAAACCCCGTGCCGCGAGCCCGCGCCGTGACGCCAACATGCGCTTCTGCAAGGGATTGAGAACCGGCGTGGCGATGGGATGGGAGCGTTCCATGGCCGCGAAAGGAATATTGTCGAGGCCATGGATGCGGCAGACCTCTTCCACCAGGTCGGTCTCGTCGTGAACATCGGGCCGCCAGGAGGGCGGCGCACATTCAAGTCCCGCCGGTGTTTCCTTCACCCCGAAGCCCAGATCCAACAGGATGCGTCTCTGTTCGGCAAGCGGCAGATCAAGTCCGGCCAGGGTTTTCACTCGTGTCGCCCGCAAGGTATAAGTCCGTGGCTTCAGCGGGGCCTTGCCCGCAATCACCAGATGCGAAGCCGCACCGCCGCAGAGATCAAGGATCATCTGCGTGGCAATTTCCGCCCCTACCTGCGTGAAGGCCGGATCAACGCCGCGCTCGAAGCGGTAGCGCGCATCGGAAATGACCCCGAGCTTCCGTCCCGTCGCCGCCGTGCGCAGCGGATCGAAATACGCCGCTTCCATGAAAACATTTGTGGTTGTCTCCGAGCAGCCCGAATGTTCGCCGCCGATAATGCCTGCAATGCCTTCGGCGGAACTGTCATCGGCAATCACCGTCATGTCCGAAGTCAGCGCATAGGTCTTGCCGTCAAGGGCCGGAACCTCTTCGCCATCCCTGGCCATGCGCGCCCGGATATTGCCCTTCACCTTGTCGGCATCGAAGACATGTAGCGGCCGGCCATAGGAAAAGGTGATGTAGTTGGTGATATCGACCAGCGTGGAAATCGGCCTAAGCCCAATAGCCTTCAACCGCCGCTGCAGCCATTCCGGTGACGGGCCGTTTTTCACGCCCTTGAAATAGCGTCCGACAAAAAGCGGGCAGGGCTTGGTATCTGCAAAGTCCAGCGATACCTTGATGGGTGAATCGAACGTCCCCGCAACAGGCTTCGCGGCGAGCGGCTTCAGCTTGCCCAGGCCCTTCGCCGCAAGATCGCGCGCAATTCCGTAAATCCCCAGCGCATCCGGCCGGTTCGCCGTCACCTTCACATAGATCATCGGATCATCAAGGCCGAGCGCCTTCACCGCGGACGTGCCAATGGGCCAGTCGCCGGTGAGATCGATAATGCCGTCATGTTCCTGGCTGATCAGTAGCTCGCGCTCCGAACACAGCATACCTTGGCTTTCCTGACCACGGATCACGCCCTTTTCCAGCGTAATACCCGTGCCCGGAATGAATGCCCCCGGCAGCGCCATGATTCCCTTCATGCCCGTGCGCGCGTTGGGCGCGCCGCAGACCACCTGATAGATGCCCGTATCCGTCTCGACCTTGCACAGCCGCAGCTTGTCCGCATTGGGATGCTTCACCGCTTCGATGACATAGGCCACCTTGAAAGGCGCAAGCAGCTTCGTCTTGTCTTCGACCTGCTCAACCTCAAGCCCGACGCCAACAAGCCCATCCACGATCTGCTCAAGCGTCGCGGAAGTGTCGAGATAGTCCTTCAGCCAGGAAAGGGTGAACTTCATAGTGCAATTCCAATTTTCTCTGTCATCTCGGCGAAAGCCGGGACCCAGGCTTGGGCCGGTAAAAATGCTTGCAGGCAAATGTTGCGTTGACCGCTGGGTCCCGGCTTTCGCCGGGATGACAAAATTAGGGATACCAGCGAAGGTTTTTGGAATTGTCGCCTTCTCCCGTGCCTCTTGGCATGGGAGAAGGTGCCCGACAGGGCGGATGAGGGCTCTTTCTTTGCCAGCCAAAGGGCCCTCATCCGGCCGTTGGCCACCTTCTCCCATACTCGGGTCAAGCCCGAGCACGGGAGAAGGCGATAATCATTGAGAGCGGTCATCACGACAACCCTCCCGGCAGGGTCGGCACATTCAAGGCCTTGAAGCCGTAATGCCGGAGCCAGCGCAGATCTGCCTCGAAGAAGGCGCGCAAATCGGGAATGCCGTATTTCAGCATGGCGATGCGGTCGAGCCCCATGCCGAAGGCATAGCCCTGGTATTTATCGGGATCGAGGCCGCCGGCCTTGATCACATTGGGATGCACCATGCCGCTGCCGAGGATTTCCAGCCATGACGAACCCTGGCCGATTTTCACCTGGCCGCCCTCCCACGAGCAGTTGATGTCCACTTCCATGGACGGCTCCGTGAACGGAAAATGCGAAGCGCGGAACCGCATCTTCACATCGTTGACTTCAAAGAAGCTCTTGCAGAACTCGGCGAGAATCCATTTGAGATGGCCCATATGGGTCGTCTCGTCGATCACCAGGCCTTCGATCTGGTTGAACATCGGCGTATGCGTCATGTCGCTGTCGTTGCGGAAGGTGCGCCCCGGCGCGATGATGCGGATGGGCGGCTTCTGCGTCAGCATGGTGCGGATTTGCACCGGCGAGGTGTGGGTGCGCAGAACCATGCGGCTGCCGTCAGCCTTCTCGCTGAAATAAAAGGTGTCGTGCTCCTGCCGCGCCGGATGCTCTGGCGGAATGTTGAGCGCCGTGAAATTATGAAAATCATCCTCGATATGCGGGCCTTCGGCCACCGCAAATCCGAGATCGCCGAAAATTTGCACCACTTCTTCCCACACCTGGGAAACCGGATGCACCGTGCCGCGCGGCTCAGGCCGCGTCGGCAAGGTCACGTCAATTTTTTCCGATGCCAACCGCTGCTCAAGCTGCGCTTCCTGCAGCACGGCTTTGCGCGCCGCAATCGCCTCGGTCACTTTATCTTTTAAAACATTGAGCGCCGCGCCCGCCGTCTTGCGCTCTTCCGGCCCCATGGCGCCGAGAGATTTCATCTGCTCGGAGATGGAACCCTTCTTGCCAAGGGTTGCCACGCGCAACGCTTCGAGCGCTGCTTCATCGGAAGCGCTTGCCACCTGCTGCAGGATATCCTGTTCGAGACTCATGGGAAATTCGGTCCTTGAAACGAATTGGCCGGACCCCACAGTGTGTACACACTTAACGGCCCGGCCAAGGAATTCTTAAAAAAGAGTGAGCGTTTGCTTATTGAGCAGCCTTGGCCTTCTCAACCAGCGCGGCAAAACCAGCGGGATCATGGATCGCAAGATCGGAAAGAACCTTGCGGTCAACTTCGATGCCGGCCTTGTCGAGCCCGTAAATAAATCGGCCATAGGTGAGGCCCAATTCGCGGGTGGCCGCATTGATGCGCTGGATCCACAAGGCGCGGAAATTGCGCTTCTTGGTGCGGCGGTCACGGTAGGCATATTGTCCGGCCTTTTCGACGGCCTGCACGGCAACGCGGAAAACATTCTTGCGGCGGCTGAAATAGCCCTTCGCTTGGGCGATGACTTTCTTGTGGGACTTGCGGGCGACAGTGCCGCCTTTTGAACGTGGCATGTGAGCTCTCCTTAACGGGCGTAGGGCATATGAATTTTGACCAGGCCCGTGTCACCGGGGGACAAAATAAAGGTGCCGCGCTGGTTGCGGATCTGCTTGTTGCTGCGCTTGATCATGCCGTGTTGCTTTCCGGCACCGGCGGCACGGATCTTCCCCGTAGCGGTCATTTTGAAGCGCTTTTTGGCCGAGGATTTCGTTTTCATCTTGGGCATTTGGCTTAAGTCCTTTCAAAGCGATAAGAAGCCGCCCTGGCATGCCCTTTACATGGCCAGGCGGCTTAATGGGGGCTGTTAAGCAGAAATCCGGGGGCGATGCAACCCATTGGGTTGCACCCCCCTGATGGCCTATTTCGGCGCGATAATCATCACGATCTGGCGGCCTTCGAAGCGCGCGTCGGATTCAACCTTGGCGATCTCGGCTGTATCGGCCTTCACCCGGTTCAAAAGCCGGTGGCCAAGCTCCTGGTGGGCCATTTCGCGGCCCCGGAAGCGCAGCGTCACCTTGACCTTGTCGCCCTCCTCGAAGAAGCGCCGGATGGCCTTCATCTTGACCTCATAGTCATGGTCATCGATCATCGGGCGCATCTTGATCTCCTTGATCTCAATGACCTTTTGCTTTTTGCGGGCCTCGGCGGCCTTTTTCTGTTCCTGGAATTTGAATTTGCCGTAATCGAGGATCTTGGCAACCGGGGGAACCGCGTCCGGCGAGATTTCGACCAGATCGAGATTGGCTTCCTCGGCCATTGCCAGCGCCTGGCGGGTTGGCACAACGCCGACATTCTGTCCGTCGGCTCCGATGAGGCGCACTTCGCGCGCATCAATGCGGTGGTTAATCTTGTTACCTTCTTCTTTTTGCGGGGGGGCGGCACCGCGTACAATCGTTGGCCTCCGGGGGGGTATACTCAAGCTCTATGCTTCTCCATGTTAGGGCCGTATCGATTCCGCGACCGGCCGATTAAGAACACCGCTATAGACCTTGAAGCGGGGCTGCCGTCAAGGAGGGCTGAAAGGATTGGATAATTTAGATGGCGGGTGTGGATTTTGAGCAAGGCCCAGGCGGCGTAAAACTGGCTTTTCTGCAGGATGGCGCCGCCGATGATCTGGGCCGCTGCGGTTTCTTCTGGCTCGGCGGTTTCATGTCGGACATGCTGGGCACCAAAGCCGAAGCCCTGGCCGCCCTTGCCCGCGAAACCAGAAGGCCCGGCCTGCGCTTTGACTATTCCGGCCACGGCCAGTCCGCAGGCCTTTTCACCGACGGCACGATTTCCGAATGGCTTGAACAGTCCATCCACATGTTCATCGAGAAGACCCGCTCCAAACGCATCATCGTCGGCTCCAGCATGGGCGGCTGGCTGGCGCTTCTGCTGGCCAAGGTCTTGCTGCGCGATGACCCCCGCGCCGCGCGGCGCATGGCCGGCATCGTGCTGATAGCGCCTGCCGCTGACATGACCAATGATTTGATGTGGGATGCGTTTACGCCCGAAGCCCGCCAGCAACTGGAAACCCGCGGCGTCTTCCAGCGCCCTTCCGAGTATGGCGACCCCATGCCGATCACCTTTAAGCTCTTGGAGGACGGCGCCAAACACTTGCTGCTGAAAACGGGGCTTGAGGTGCCATGCCCGGTGCGCATCCTGCAGGGAAGCAGCGACCCGGACGTGCCGCCCTCCCATGCGTTGAAAGTTTTCGAAGCCCTCTCCGGCCCGGATATCACAATGACCCTGATCAGGGGAGGCGATCACCGCCTGTCGACACCGGGGCAATTGACGCTTATCCGCGAAACCGCACTGCAACTCGCCGAGAGGGCTGACGGCATCACGCCGTAAGTGTCGACTTGAGCGCGCGCAAGCCCTCGCGATAATTCGGGTAGATCAGCTTGTAGCCCAGCTCGGTCTTGATGCGCCGGTTGGAAACCCTCTTTGAGTCCGCATAGAAACTCTTGGCCATGGGCGATAGCTCCGCCACTTCAAACGGAATTTCCGGCGGCAGCGGCAGGCCCAGCAAATCAGCCGCAAATTCCACCACCTCCTGCGGCGGGCAGGGCCCGTCGTCACAGACACTATAGGCCCGGCCCGGATTTGGTTTTGCGATGGAGGCCGCAAGCACGCCTGCGATGTCCTCCACATGAATGCGGCTGAAAATCTGTCCCGGCTTGATGACGCGTTTGGCGCTGCCATCCCGGACATTGAGAAGCGTATTCCGCCCCGGACCATAAATCCCCGCCAGGCGAAACAAATGCACCGGCACTCCAAAATCACTGTGGAGTCTGAGCCAGCTCCGCTCCGCCTCCAGACGCCTCTGGCCCCGCGCCGTAGTGGGCTCAAGCGGGCTCTCCTCATCAACCCAATCACCACCCCGGTCGCCATAAACGCCGGTGGTGGAGAGATAGCCCACCCATTTCAAATTTTTTGAAAGCATCTGCAATTGCGCCTGAAACAATTGCAAAACCGGATCGCCTTGTTCGCCAGGAGGCGCCGAAATCAGGAGATGCGTAACATCCGGCGCAATCTGCAATGTGCTGTCAAAAGGCAGCCCGTGAAACCCTTGGGCTTTGATCTCGGAAATGCCCTCTGCATCGCGGCTGGTTGCGGAAATTCTCCACACGCGCTTGTCCAACCGCGCCGCAAAAGTCCGGGCCGAAAAGCCGAAACCGAAGCATAGGAGATGACTCAAGGTGAACTCCATTCGGCTTTCACCGCCGGATCAGATTCAGTCAAGACGTGCATATCGCGCACATGCCGGAATTCTTCGTGAGGCATCAATTGCACGAGGGCCCACACCGACATGGCGCGCACCAGCGGAGAAGGATCACTCAGAAGCTGTTCCGCAACCCTGATGAAATCCGGATTGCCGCTATTTCCAATCGCAATCAGCACATTGCGCACGAAACGGTCCCGGCCCAAGCGTTTCACCGGTGAACCCACAAACAGTTTCCGGAATGCCGCATCATCCAATTGAGCCAAATCATCAAGCCCCGGCGAAACCAAATCCTCACGGGCCCGCAGCTTCGCCTCGCTCGCCTCGCTGGCAAACTTGTTCCACGGGCACACCGCCAGGCAGTCATCACAGCCATAGATGCGGTTGCCCATGGCTTTTCGGAATTCGCGGTCAATATGGCCTTTGTGTTCGATGGTGAGATAGGAAATGCAGCGCCGTGCATCCAGCTGGTAAGGCGCAGGGAACGCCTTGGTCGGGCAGATATCGAGGCAGGCATGGCAAGTGCCGCAATGATCAACCTCCGGCTCATCCACGGGAAGAACTTGATCAGTCAGGATCGTCCCGATAAAGAACCATGACCCCAGTTCCCGCGACACAAGATTTGTATGCTTGCCCTGCCAGCCAAGGCCCGCGGCATGGGCCAGCGGCTTTTCCATCAGCGGGGCCGTATCCACGAAAACCTTCACCTCCGCTTTCGTAACGCTTGCAAACCAAGTCGCAATTTTCTTGAGCTTGCCCTTGACCACGTCATGATAGTCCCGGTTCAGCGCATAGACTGAAATCACTCCCTGGGATTTCCGCCCCAGCCTTTCAAAGGCATCAAGCCCCTGACCGTAATTCATGGCAAACACGATGGCCGATTGTGCCTCCGGCCACAGGGTCTTGGGCGCCGCGCGGCGCTCCGCCGTTGTGGCAAGCCACGCCATGTCGCCGTGATAATTTTGCCCAAGGAAGCCGCGCAATCTTTCCGCCTGCGCAGGCGCGACGTTGGCTGAGGCAATCCTGATCCCGCTGAAGCCTTCCTGCGTGGCTCTTACGCGCAGGCGTTCAGAAATCGAGGTCGGCATAGGAAGCAGACGCCGGCATGCCGCGCAGCGTATCGCCGAGCAGGGGGCGGAATGACGGGCGTGATTTGATCCTCTGGTACCACAGCTTGGCCACTGGAAAGTCCGTCCACGGAACATCGCCGAGATAGTCGATGACCGAAAGATGCGAAGCCGCCGAAAGGTCGGCGATGGAAAGCTCATCGCCCGCCAGCCACGAGCGGTGATCCGCCAGGGTTCCCATGTAGTCGAGATGGTCCCTGAGCCGCGAAAGCCCGTAGCGCACCCGCGCCATGTCCGGCGCCCCGCCGCCGGTTTCCCGCGTCATGAAACGCCGGATGATTTTCTCCGTGATGATAGGCTCGGAAACCTCCGCATAGAATTTAGTGTCAAACCAGCCCGTGAGCCGCCGCACCTCGGCGCGCGCTGCTGCCTGACCCGGAATAAGTTTCGTTTTCCCGGCGCGCGTCTCTTCCAGATATTCGGTGATCGCTTCAATGCCGCTGATCGCAGCCCCGCCGTCCTCCACAAAAACCGGCACAATGCCCGCCGGATTGAGGTTGAAGAGCGTCTCGCTCGGCGTCCAGGGCCGCTCTTCGGCCAGCTCAAATGCCACGCCATATTCCGCCAGGGCCAGGCGCACCCGGCGGCTGAAGGGATCGAGCGGAAATTGAAGCAATTTGGCCATGGGATGAAAAAAACCGCCGGTGAAAGTCAGTGTCGTTGCTGCATTTAAACTAACCCTATAAGACGCACTTGTCTAACCGCAAGCGATTCGCGCGTCGCGGTTTTCAAGGGTTGTCCGGATGTCACTTGAGCAGATTGTTGTGCTTGCCCTCATTCAGGGAACCACCGAATTTCTCCCCATTTCCTCCTCTGGCCATTTGATTCTGGTGCCGACGCTGACCGGCTGGCCCGACCAGGGAATTCTTGCCGATGTGATGGTCCACATGGGTTCGTTTCTCGCCGTCGTCGTCTATTTCTGGCGCGACTGCGTTTCCCTGCTGAAGGGCACCTTTGATCTTCTGCGCGGCAGGGCTAATCCCTGGGGGAAGATGGCGATGCTCATTCTTCTCGGCACCATTCCGGCGGTGGTGCTGGGCGTCATCCTGGACAAGACGGGTTTCATGGGCACGGTTCGCCACATGCCGCAGATCGTCGCCTGGAATGCCATCATCTTCGGAACCTTGCTTTTTCTCTGCGACCGCTACGGCCATTCCATCCGCCGCATGTCGGACATGACGTTCACGCCTGCATTGATCATCGGCGTGGCCCAGGCCATTGCCATCATCCCGGGCACCAGCCGTTCCGGCATCACCATGACGGCGGCGCGCGCCCTCGGTTTTGAACGCCCGGAAGCGGCGCGGTTTGCCTTCCTGCTGGGCATCCCAGCCATTGCCGGCGCTGGCGTGCTGAAGCTCGGCGATGCCGTGTCCTCAGGCGAAACCATAAGCCTGGATATGATGCTGACCGCCGTTCTCACATTCTTCGTGGCGCTGGGCACCATCACCATTCTCATGAAGCTGGTGCGCCACGTGAGTTTCCTGCCCTTTGCCATCTACCGCATTCTGCTCGGCACGCTGCTGCTCGGCCTGATCTACTCAGGCATCCCCTTGGGCCCCGTGAACTGACCGGCTTTCCGGTAGCGGTAGAGATAGCTCGGCACAATGCCCTGAATGCTTTGGCCCGTGATGCCCAGCCCGGCCAGATCGCGGCCTTCGCGTGTTGCGGCCTCGCTCACCACATTATCCGTTTTCAGCATTTCAACCTGATCAGCCGTGAGCGGCGCGAAGGGCAACAGTCCCATGATCGTTCCCATGACCTTGGCAATGGGCCAGGGTATCGGAACCAGCAGGCGCTTGCGCCCGATCGTCTCAAGGGTGAATTCCATGAGCTGCTTGAAGCTGAACACTTCCGGCCCGCCGAGTTCATAAGTCTGTCCGCTGGCCTCGCCGGCGTCAATGAGGCGGGCAAAAGCCTCGGCCAGATCACCCACAAAAATCGGCGTGAACTTTGTCTGCCCGCCACCGATCAGCGGCAGGGCAGGCGCAAGGCGGCTCAAGCCAGCAAACTGATTGAAGAAATTATCTTCCGGCCCGAACACGATGGAAGGCCGAAGCACAATGGCGCCGGGAAACGCCGCCTTGGCTTTTGCCTCGCCTGCCGCTTTGGTGCGGGCATATTCGCTGCTTGACTCCGCATCAGCGCCAAGCGCCGACATCTGGATGAAAACCTGGGCCTTGGCCGCCTTCGCCGCCTTGGCCGAGGCCTCGGCTCCGAAAACATGGATGCCCTCAAAACTCTGGGCTCCGCGGCTGGCCAGGACACCTGTGAGATTGACCACCGCATAAGCCCCGTCACTGACTGCGGCCAGCGAAGCGGGAAAGCGCACATTGGCCTGCACCGGCATGACCTGTCCGGGGGTCCCCAAGGGCTGCACATGGCCCGCCAGGTCCGGCCTGCGGCAGGCCACGCGGATGCGATAACCGCGATTTGCCAAAGCCCGCACAATATGGCGGCCAATAAAGCCCGAGCCGCCGATAAGGGTTACGATCTTCTCTAAATTTTCCGCAGTCACGAAGCCACATCCAGTTGTTTCAAGGGTCCGGGCCGCTTTTAGCCCCCCGCGGGCGGCATTGCAAAGAGCCTTGCATTGACATTATATCGCGCCTCCCGTTAAGAGACGCCCCATTGCCCTGATGGCGGAATTGGTAGACGCACTAGTTTCAGGTACTAGCGATGAAAGTCGTGGAGGTTCGAGTCCTCTTCAGGGCACCATCCGCTTTCGCTCCTTGCGGGCAACGCGTGACGCGGCCTGTGAGGGCGTAGCATGTTGAGTGAGGCGCTCAATGAACCGGACAATTCCCCGATATGACCGCAAAGGATAGAATACTGGCGATCTTCCATCATATCCAGGAAGACCGCAATGCGTCTTTCGAAGAGAAAGATTTCATCCAGTTCTTGATAAAGCCAAACGGTAGAAATATTGACGATAGCTTCAAGGGAAAGAGATTCAAAAACCGGTTCATCGATGAAATTCAGATGGAATTCGCGATTTGCTTTCCCAATGGCTTCTTTGAGAAGAAGTGGGAATTTGCGGGCTTTGTTGCTTATGTTGAAAAGCGCGTCCGGCAGCCGGCGGTTAATCTGAAAATGGCTGAAAAAAAGCTCACCCAAAGCCGGCGCGGTGATCTCCAGGTTTTTGTTTTTTTGAATGTCTTTTTGGTTCCGCCCGTGGCGTTGTTTCAAACGCCCTATAATCTGGCTTATTTGCTTTTTCCACTGGCGCTGAACGCCCTGTTCCTCAGACTCAAATTGAAGGATGTGAATTACTGCAAATCTCTGGTCAAAAAAATTGCGGCGCAATCCAACTTCCAGGAACCTCCAAAGGGATGACGCCTCAGGCCGCATTCATTGAGATTCAGGGAAGTATTGAGTATTTTCGCCCAGTCTTGTAAGCCTCGGCACCTGTCAAACACACGAGGCTGAGACTGCTTAATGGCGATTAAACTCTACAAGGGCGACCTGCCCGCCGGATTGGATTTTGGCGCTTCCGTCGCCATTGATACGGAAACCCTGGGGCTGCTGACGCGCCGCGACAAGCTCTGCCTGGTGCAGCTTTCCTCCGGCGATGGCAATGCCCATCTCGTGCAGCTCGACCGCGCCACCTATGACGCGCCCAACCTCAAGGCGCTGTTGACCGATCCCAAGGTTACCAAGATTTTCCATTTTGCCCGTTTTGATGTGGCGGCGCTCAAACACTACCTCGCTGTCGACACATTCCCCCTCTACTGCACCAAGCTGGCCTCAAGGCTGACCCGGACCTACACGGATCGCCACGGCCTCAAGGATCTGGTGAAGGAATTGCTCGGCATTGAACTGAACAAGCAGCAGCAAAGCTCCGATTGGGGGGCCCATGTGCTGAGCGATGCGCAAAAGCAGTATGCGGCCCAGGACGTGCTCTATCTCCATGAACTGAAGGCCCGCCTCGACCAGATGCTGGAGCGCGAAGGCCGCACCGCCCTTGCCAAGGCCTGTTTCGACTTTGTGCCCACCCGGGCCTCGCTCGATCTGGCGGGCTGGACCGAAGAAGATGTCTTCGCGCACTGAAATCCAGCCTGACAACACCGATGAACTGTTGCTGGCCGCGGCCCGCCGGGCCCGCATTGCCCCCATATTGAGCTGGGCGGCCCTGGCTTTCGGACTCGGGCTGGTCATCTTGTTTCTCGCCCAGGCCGGCGTTTTTTCGGCCCTGCGTCCCAAACCCGCACCGACTCCGCTTACCGTTGAAATGCCCGACCAGATTGCCGGCGCGTTTGCCCGCATTGCCGGTTTTGACCGCGATAATCAGCCCTATGTAATAACCGCAAAAAAAGGCTATCAAGACAAGGAAACGGCGGAGCTGGTCCACCTCGAAGACCTGACCGGCACGTTCCAAAGAAAATCGCGCCAGCCTTTTGAACTGTTTTCAAAGACCGGCCTGTATCATTCGAAGGCAAGAGAGATGGACCTTGAAGGCAATGTAAGGATCGTTGAGAAGGGCCGCTTTACTGCAACCATGGCGAAGGCCCATGTGAACCTCGATAATAAAAATCTGGTGTCCGATGTGCCGGTTGTGGTTGAAATGGACACTGGAACGATTACCGCGAACGGCCTGCAAGTGAGCAATGAAGGAAACAACATTAAATTCCTGAATGGGGTAAAAGCCCGTTTCAATCAGACACTGAATAAGGGAGACACGACCCCATGATCCGGAAGTTAGCGGCTTCAGCCTTTGTCCTTGGCCTCATGGCGGCCCCCCTGCATGGCGCCGAGAGCATTTCGACGCCCGTCGAGGTGGAAGCCAATGAAATGGAAATCGTCGATGCCGACAAGCAGGCCATTTTCCGCGGCAACGTCGATGCGGTGCGCGGCAGCCAGAAAATCCGGAGCGATGTCATGACGGTTTTCTATGCCGACGTGAAACAGCCAGATGGCACCTCCAGATCCCAGGCCAGTAAGCTGGACGCCACGGGCAATGTGACCATCACCACAAGCAAGCAGGTGATTACCGGCGAGTGGGCAAAAATGGATATTCTGGCCAACACCCTGCTGGTTGGCGGCCGGGTGAAGCTCACCGAGGGAAAAACCACCCTTCAGGGCGAAAAACTCACTGTTGACCTCAATACGGAGAGAACGCTGATGAGCGGTGGCCGCGTTAAGGGCAGTTTTGTTCCGAAATAGCGGGCTTCATTTTATATTAACACAAATAGGCGGTAATCAGGTGGCGCAGAACGGTGAAGTTGGACGTATTCGGCGTCCGGGTGTGGCGATAGATGCGCCAACGCGGGCAAGGAATGTGCGTTCCCTGGGCCAAAAACCCGGTGGAGGCGCAAGATCCCAGGGCCAGCCTGCGCGCGAAGGGATTGTCGCCCATTTGCTCGCCAAGAGCTATAAGCGCCGCCCCGTCGTGCGCGGAGTGACACTCACCGTCAGGCGTGGTGAAGCCGTAGGTCTTCTCGGACCCAATGGCGCCGGCAAAACGACGGTGTTCTACATGATCATCGGCCTGATTGCCGCCGACCAGGGCACGATCAGTCTTGACGGGGCGGACATAACCCATCTGCCGATGTACCAGCGCGCAAGGCTGGGAATCGGCTACCTGCCCCAGGAAAGCTCGATCTTCCGCGGACTGTCGGTTGAAGACAATATCCGCGCTGTACTCGAGCTCGTCGAGCCCGACAAATCCAGCCGCGAGCGTGTGTTGCGTGAGTTGCTAGATGAGTTCTCGATCTCCCATATCCGGCATTCGCCGGCTGTTGCACTCTCTGGCGGAGAGCGTCGCCGCGTGGAAATCGCCCGCGCCCTTGCCGCAAAACCGAAATTCATGCTCCTCGACGAGCCCTTCGCCGGAATTGACCCGATTGCGATCGGTGATATTCGCAACATGGTGCGACAGCTCACCGCTCGGGGAATCGGGGTGCTTATTACGGATCACAACGTTCGAGAAACCCTCGAGCTCATCGACCGGGCGCTCATCATCCATGAGGGCCAAGTCCTGACCGAAGGCACGCCCAATGAGATTGTTAACAATCCCGATGTGCGCCGCTATTATCTCGGCGAAGAATTTTCGCTCTAGGATTGGTGGTCAGTCATGGCATTGATGCAGCGGATGGATTTGCGCCAGGGCCAGTCCCTGGTCATGACCCCGCAATTGCAGCAGGCCATCAAGCTGCTGCAGATGTCCAATCTCGAATTGCAGGCCTATGTCGAAGGCGAGCTCGAGCGCAATCCCCTGCTTGAGCGCGACGAGCGCGGCAGCGACGTGCAGAAATCCGAACCACGCGAACGCGATGCGGACACCGTCTCGGCCCTGAATTCCACCACCTCCCAGGAAGACAAGCTGCGCACCCTCGATACGGACCTGGAAAATGTCTACACCCACGAGGCCCGCGCCGATGCGAGCAGCCGTGAAAGTCAGGCGCCTGCCGAATCCGGCTGGGCCTCGCTCCGCCCCACGAGCGGCATTTCACTCGACAGCGACGAATATGATTTCAGCGCCTCGCTCACCAAAACGCAAACCCTGGCCGAGCATCTCACCGGCCAGCTCAATCTCAATATCTCAGCCCCCACCGACCGCATCATCGGCCAGAACCTCATCGGCATGGTGAACGAGGCGGGCTATCTCACCGGCGATATCGCCGACATCGCGAACACTCTCGGCACCAGCCACGATCATGTGGCGCGCGTTCTCGAAACCCTCAAGACTTTTGATCCCATCGGTGTCTTCGCCGCCGATTTGCGGGAGTGCCTTGGCCTGCAGCTGCGCGAGCGCAATCGCCTCGATCCGGCCATGGCCACGTTGATTGCCAATCTCAACCTTGTCGCCAAGCGTGATTATTCCGCATTGAAGTCGCTCTGCAAGGTGGACCTTGACGACATCAGGGAAATGATTGCCGAGCTCAAGGATCTCAATCCCAAGCCGGGCCATGCCTTTGGCTCCGAGCCGGTTCAGCCCGTGGTGCCTGATGTCTATGTGCGCGCCGCCCAGGATGGTTCCTGGCTGGTGGAGCTCAACAATGACACCCTGCCGCGCGTGCTCTTCAGCAACCAGTATCTGAGCAAGGTTTCGCGAACCGCCTCGCGCGAAGCCGACAAGAATTATCTCAACGAATGCCAGGCCAATGCCACATGGCTTATCAAGAGCCTCGACCAGCGGGCGAAAACCATTCTGAAAGTGGCGCGCGAAATCGTCCGCCAGCAGGATGCGTTCCTGGTTTTGGGAGTTCAGCACCTGCGGCCGATCAATCTCAAGACCGTGGCCGAAGCCATCGAGATGCATGAGTCGACCGTGAGCCGCGTGACCTCGAACAAGTATATGGCAACTCCGCGCGGTACATATGAATTGAAATATTTTTTCACAACCGCCATTGCGTCTTCGACGGCGGGCGGTGACAGCCACTCGGCGGAATCAGTGCGCCAGCGCATCAAGGACATGATCGCGGCCGAAGCCCCGAAAAGCATCCTGTCCGATGATACCATCGTTGAAAATCTTCGCGCCGAAGGCATTGAAATTGCCCGGCGGACCGTCGCTAAATACCGGGAATCACTGAATATTCCTTCGTCGATCCAGCGCCGCCGGATGGCCCAGTCGCAAGCCCGTTAAGCGATTGACTTGAAGCTTGCACGCGGCTAGTTTCCGCCCCGTTTTGAGGGCCTGGTCTGGTGCCGCAATGCGCGGCAAGGCTGGCCTTAGTTTTCACAAGGAACACTTTCAATTTAGTTGACGTTAGCAATTCGCGCGCCCATGTCTTATAAGAAGAGGTGGCGCAGAAGGATTTTCGCAGCCATGCAGATTAAGGTCACCGGCAAGAACCTCGATATCGGTGAGGCACTCAGGATCCACGTGGACGGGCGCCTGCAACAGTTCCGCCAGAAATATTTTGAGGGCACCGTGCATGCCCACGTGACCGTTGAAAAGCAGCGCTCCAGTTTCCAGACGGATTGCAGTTTGCATTTGGCCACAGGCCTCGTGTTGCAGTCCCACGGCATCGCGGCGGAAGCCTTCCAGAGTTTTGATGCGGCGGCCCAGCATCTTGAAAAGCAGTTGAAGCGCTACAAGCAGCGCTTGAAGGACCATCACAAGGAGCGCCGCGAACCGGTGCGCCAGTCTGAAGCCGCAAGCTATGTCATTCAGGCCGGCGATGCGGAAGGTGAGGAGCCAGCGGGACTCAATCCGGTGGTCATCGCCGAATCATCCACCAGTGTCCCGGAACTTTCCGTCGGAGAAGCCGTCATGCAGCTTGAAATTTCCAGTGTCCCCTTCGTTCTGTTCAGGAACAGCAAGGGCGGCCAGACCAATGTGGTTTACCGGCGCAGCGATGGCAACATCGGCTGGGTCGACCCCAGGCCCGCCGCGTAAGTGGACATGCAAGCATGACAGATCTCGCAGATATCATTGACGCCCGCGCCGTATTGCCGAGCGTGAAGGCGCAAGGCAAGAAGCAGCTCCTGGCCGACCTCTCGCAGGCGATCGCAAAATTTGTGGCCGTTGATCACCGCATCATTTTTGAAACGCTTCTGACGCGCGAAAAACTGGGTTCAACCGGAATTGGCCAGGGCATCGCCATTCCGCACGGCAAGCTTGCCGCCATCAACCGCGTCTGTGGGTTGTTTGCCCGGCTGAGCACTCCCATCGCCTATGATTCGCTCGATGGCCAGCCGGTGGATCTGGTGTTTGTGTTGCTGGCGCCCGACCACGCCGGTGCCGATCATCTTAAAGCGCTCGCCCGCATTTCAAGGCTGCTGCGCGAGAACGACACCATCGCAAAACTGCGCGGCACCGATACCGCAGAGGGCCTCTATTCAATCCTGACCGAGCCTTCAGCCACCGCGTCGGCTGCCTGATTTCTTCCTCGCCCCCAATGCAATTGGGGGAGAGGTGTCGCGGGCGAAGCCCGTGACGGAGAGGGGGCCTTTGGCAAGGCTCACAATCAGTCTATTTAGGCGGGGCTGTATCTTCGCAATGGATTTTCTATGATTTCATCTCCGCCCAAGTACGAATTCTTGCGGCCCTTGATGGCCACTCGACAGAAAACATGGGGGCCTCAGATTTGCGGTATATGTTTGCTGCACGAAAGAACGCCAAAGAGTATTTTTTGCGGTAAGACCCCCTCTCCGTCACGGGCTTCGCCCGCGCCACCTCTCCCCCATTTTCATGGGGGCGAGGGAAGGTACTGTCATTAATGCAAACTAATAGCCACAAGCTCATGCTCAACGGCGCTGTCCGCCGCCGCTTCACGGGTTCCCGAAATCGAGATCGGCGAGCCATTGGCGTTGAACAGGCAGAAGAGTTTGGCGTCGGGCGCAACCCGCGCCTGCGGGCCGACCAGGCGGATCACATCCCGCCCTTCAATCTCGCGAATATAGGACAGCGCACCGTTGCCCAGCTGGGCGAGCTCTTCCGGGCTCAGCTCAAAGGCATCCTTGTTGTTGCTGGTGTTCATGTTCCTACTCCTTGATCTCAATACGCCGTATAACACTGCTTGGTTCCGGTCTCCTTAAGTTAATAATTAAAAGTCCGTTTACAAGGGTGGCGTCGATCACATCCATGCCGTCTGCCAGCACGAAAGCCCGGGCAAACTGCCGCCCGGCAATGCCGCGGTGCAGGTAATCGCGGGGTTCATCGTCTTTTATCCGTCCCCGGATGTTCAGCTGATTGTCTTCGATGGTGATGTCCAGGTCCTGGCGGCGGAATCCGGCAACCGCGATGGTAATGCGCAAGACCTCGTTGCCGCCGTCGGCCAATCGCTCGATATTGTAGGGCGGATAGCCTTCGCCGGAAGTCTTGACGGCCCGATCGAGAAGGCGCTCCAGATCATCAAATCCCAGCAAAAGTGGCGAGGAAAACATGGATATCTTGCTCATCGGACTTTTGCCCTCGCTAAAGCGGCTCCAGGAATGCTACGGCCCATCTGGCACCGCAGCCTGATTGCTAATATGAGAGTGCCGGAAGCTGTTTTCAAGGGATCATCATGGCAGGGTTTATGGATCGCGTCGCACTGGTAACAGGTGCGGGAAGTGCCGAAGGCATCGGATTTGCCACGGCCAGGGCTTTGGCCGCAGCAGGCGCGCAAGTGGCGCTGACCTCAACCACAAAACGCATCTTCAAGCGCCTCGAAACCCTGGGCGCTGGCCATGCGGCCTTCACCGCCGACTTGACTGTGGTTGAAGATGTGGACGAATTGATCAACGCGGTGAAGGAAAAGTTTGGTCGCATCGACATTGTCGTGAATAATGCCGGCATGGTCCAGCAGGGCACCGATTTCAAGAGTTCAAGAATCGAGGAAATCACCGACGCTGAGTGGCAGCGCCACTTGGCGCTCAACGTCACGACCGCCTTCAATGTCACCCGCGCCGTGCTGCCGCTCATGCAGGAACGAAAATATGGAAGGATTGTAAACGTCGCCTCGGTGACAGGCCCGCTGGTCACCAACCCCAAAGCAGCAGGCTATTCCTCGGCCAAGGCCGCCATGACCGGCCTTACCCGAGTGACAGCCGTAGAAAACGCCAGCCGCAACATCACCTGCAACGCGGTGCTGCCGGGCTGGATCGAAACCGCCTCGTCAAGCAGGGAAGAAATACTGGCAGGCAAGGCCACCCCTTCCAAAAGGCCGGGTACTGCCTCCGAAGTGGCCGCGGCTTGCGTGTTCCTGGCCAGCGAAGAGGCCAGCTACGTCAACGGCACCATGCTGGTGGTTGATGGCGCAAATTCCATCGTCGAGTTCAAGGGGGCAGGCGATGACTGGTACTGATGACTGGTCAGGCAAAACCGTTCTCATTGTCGGCGGCGGCGGCGGCATGGGCCGCGCCACGGCGCAGGAGTTTGCCGAAGCCGGGGCAAACATTGCCATTGCCGATATCAGCATCGAAAACCTGCCGCCGCAATTTCTCGCCATCAAGGGTGACGTCACGAAAGTGTCGGATTGCGCCGAAATGGTTTCGAAAACCGTGGCGCGTTTCGGCCGGCTCGATCTCCTCGTCAATGCGGCGGGCGTCTGGGTGGAAGGCGAAAGTTCGGCCATGTCCGAGGGCCAGTGGGACCGCACCATCGACATCAATTTGAAAGGCACCTTTTTCACCTGCCGTCATGCCATTCCGGAACTGGAAAAAACCGGCGGCCAGATTATTAACATCGCTTCCGACGCGGGGCTCATGGGCGGCGCAGGCGCGGCCATTTACTGCGCCTCCAAGGGCGGCGTTGTCCTGCTCACCAAGGCCCTGGCCCTCGAACTCGCGCCAAAAGGTATCCGGGTGAACGCCATTTGCCCCTGCGATGTGGAAACCCCCATGCTGGACTTCCAGGCCCGGGAGTTTGGCGACGGAGATCCCGAAGCTTACATAGCCAAACTCCGTGCCATCTATCCGCAAGGTGCCCGCCAGCGCTTCGCAAAACCAGCGGAAATAGCGGCTTTTATCTTCGCCATCGCCTCGCCCCGATTGGCTCCGATAACCGGTGCGGCGCTGCCAATCGACTTCGGAACCACCGCCGGAAGATGATGGTTCGCCACTTGCAAATGACAGGAATTTGGCGTCAATTGCCCGCAAGGCTTGATCAGCCGGTCAAAAAAATCAGGGAGATGTTTATGATCAGGAAATTACTCGCGACCGCTGCATTGACAGCAATGATGGCGGCGTCCGCATTCGCCGCCGACGACAAGCCGGCCATCGTCTTCGATATCGGCGGCAAGTTCGACAAGTCCTTCAATGAAAGCATGTACAACGGCTCGGAAAAATTCAAGGCTGAATCGGGCACCGCCTACGGCGAATTTGAAATCGCCAATGAAGCCCAGCGCGAACAGGCCATCCGCAATTTCGCCGACCAGGGCTACAGCCCGATCATCGCCGCGGGCTTCGCCCAGGCCGCCGCCGTTGAAAAGGTCGCCAAGGAATATCCCGATCTCAAGTTTGCCATCGTCGACATGGTCGTTGAACTGCCCAACGTGCAGTCCATCGTGTTCAAGGAGCAGGAAGGTTCCTACCTCGTCGGCATGCTGGCCGCCATGGCGTCGAAGTCCGGCAAGGTCGGCTTCGTCGGCGGCATGGACATTCCATTGATCCGCCGCTTCGGCTGCGGCTATGTGCAGGGCGTGAAGGCCGCCAAGGCGGACGCCACGGTTTTCCAGAGCATGACCGGTGACACTGGTGCGGCCTGGAACGATCCGGTCAAGGGTGGTGAAATCACCAAGGGCCAGATGTCGCAAGGTGCCGATGTTGTATTCGCGGCGGCTGGCGGCACCGGTCTCGGTGTCCTGCAGGCAGCAGCCGATGGCGGCGCGCTTTCGATCGGCGTTGACGCCAACCAGAACCATCTCCATCCCGGCAAGGTTCTGACCTCCATGCTGAAGCGTGTGGACGTTGCCGTTTACAACGTCATGAAGTCCGGCAAGGATGGAACCTTCACGGCTGGCATCCAGGAACTTGGCCTCGCTGAAGATGGCGTGGGTTATGCCGTTGATGATAACAACAAGGCGCTCATCACTGCTGAAATGACAACCGCCGTTGAAAAGGCAAAGGCTGACATCATCGCGGGCACCGTGATGGTCCACGACTACATGGCCGACAACAAGTGCCCCGTTGAATAATCCGAACACGTGATGATTTGACCCGCTCCCCTTAACCGGGGAGTGGGTTGAATTGAAACAGCCATGACCCCAGCCATCGAGCTCATCGGTATAGACAAGCGCTTTGGCGCTGTTCACGCCAACAAGGACGTGACCCTGTCGATTGCCCAAGGCTCAATCCACGGCATCATCGGCGAAAACGGTGCCGGCAAATCCACCCTGATGTCGATCCTCTTTGGCTTTTACGCCGCCGACCAGGGCGAAATCAAAGTCAAAGGCCAGCCGGTCAGCATCAAATCATCGTCGGACGCCATCAGCCACGGCATCGGCATGGTGCACCAGCATTTCATGCTGGTTGATCCTTTCACCGTTCTTGAAAATGTTGTGCTGGGTGCCGAGGACGGAAAGCTGATCGGCCCGGCCCTTGCCAAGGCGCGCCAGGAACTCACGCGGCTGGCGCAAGACTATGAGCTGGATGTTGACCCCGATGCCATCGTCGGGGACCTGCCCGTGGGCCTGCAGCAGCGCGTCGAAATTCTCAAAGCGCTGTTCAAGGGTGCCGAAACCCTGATCCTCGACGAGCCGACCGGCGTGCTCACGCCTGATGAGGCCGATCACCTGTTCCGCATTCTGGGCCAGCTCCGCGACCAGGGAAAAACCGTGATCCTCATCACCCACAAGCTGCGCGAGATCATGGCCATCACCGACCATGTCTCGGTCATGCGCCGCGGTGAAATGGTGGCGACGAAGGACACAAAGAAAACCTCGGTGGAAGAACTGGCAGAACTGATGGTGGGCCGCCGTGTGCTGCTGCGCGTGGAGAAGGGCAAGGCCAAGCCCGGCGAAGTCGTTCTCGACGTGAAGAACCTCACCTGGAAAGACCGCAAGGGCACACCCCGCGTTGACAATGTTTCGTTCACGGTGCGCAGCGGCGAAATCGTCGGCATTGCCGGGGTCTCCGGCAATGGCCAGTCGGAGATTCTGGAACTGATCAGCGGCATTTCACGGCCCACCTCGGGCCAGATTGTTTTTGAAGGCAAGGACATCGGCATTCTGGGTGATCCGCGCCATGTGCGCGAAGAGGGCCTCGCCCATGTCCCGGAAGACCGCCAGCATCGCGGCCTCATCGCAACATTTGACGCCTCTGAATCCAGCATCCTCGGCTGGCATTATGATGAAACGCTCGGCAAGGGTTTCCGGCTTGACCGCCAGGCGGTGATCAGCCGCTGCAAGGCCGAGATGCAGGAATTCGACGTTCGCCCCGCCGACCCGCTTCTCACCAGCGCGAAATTCTCCGGCGGCAACCAGCAGAAAATCATCCTGGCCCGCGAGCTTGAGCGCGATCCCGATTTGCTGATCGTCGGCCAGCCCACCCGCGGCGTTGATATCGGCGCCATTGAATTCATCCACAAGCGCCTCATCGCCTTGCGTGACCAGGGCAAGGCCATTCTGCTGGTCTCGGTGGAGCTCGATGAAATCCGCTCGCTCTCCGATCGCATCCTCGTGATGTTTGCCGGAAAAATCATGGGCGAGCGCGGCCCCGAAGCCAATGAGCGTGAGCTCGGCCTGTTGATGGCCGGTGTGACAGAGGATGCCGCATAATGGCCAGTGCGCGCGGAGAACTTCCTCCCTGGGTTGATTTGGGCCTGATCCCGCTTCTCAATCTGGTTGTGGCCCTCCTCTTTGCCGGCCTTGTGGTTTTGATCATCGGTGAAAATCCGCTCGAAGCCATGTGGATCATGCTGAAAGGGGCCGTAGGTTCGCTGAAAGGCTGGGGCTATCTGCTTTACTACGCCACCAACTTTGTCTTCACCGGCCTTGCCGTCGCCGTAGCCTTTCATGCAGGCCTCTTCAATATTGGCGGCGAGGGCCAGGCTTATTTTGCCGGCCTCGGCGCGGCGATTGTGGGACTCGGACTAGAATTTCTGCCCTGGCCCCTTGTCATCCCTCTCGCCATTCTGGCCTCAATGTTGTTTGGCGCTTTCTGGGCCTGGATCCCGGGTTACCTGCAGGCCAGGCGCGGCAGTCACATCGTGATCACCACCATCATGTTCAATTTCATCGCCGGCAGCCTGATGGTGTATTTTATCAAGGACTATTTCCGCCCGGTGGGCCGCATGGCGGTTGAAAGCCGCGAGATCACCGGCGCCTACATTTTGAGTTTCCGTGAGATTGGATTGCGGTTCTTTGACCTGCGCCTGCCCTCGACGCCACTCAATCTCACCGTGTTCCTCGCCATCATCGCCGCCTTCGTTGTTTGGTATCTGCTCTGGCGCACCAAGCTTGGCTATGAAATCCGCGCCGTGGGCGCCAACACCGAGGCCGCGATCTACGCCGGCATCAAGCCGCAGCGCATCATCATCATTACCATGGCCATTTCCGGAGCGCTCGCCGGCCTCATGGCGGTCAACGAAGTGCTGGGCGTGCAGCACCGCTTGCTGCTTGAGTATGTGGGTGGCGCCGGCTTTGTCGGCATTGCCGTTGCCCTCATGGGGCGCTCCCATCCCGTGGGCATTGTGCTGGCGGCCATGCTGTTTGGCCTGCTCTACCAGGGCGGCGCTGAGCTCTCCTTTGCCAAACCCCTGATCTCGCGCGACATGATCGTGGTCATCCAGGGCCTCGTCATCCTCTTCATGGGGGCGCTCGAATATGCCTTCCGGCCCGCTCTTGCGGCAATCTTCATCAAGGCAGAGGATTAGCCATGGACCTTTCGCTCATCGCCGAAGTTCTGGCCTCCACCATCAGGCTTTCGGTGCCGCTCGTTCTCGCCTGCCTTGCCGGCCTCTGGTCTGAAAAATCCGGCATCGTCGACATTGGCCTTGAGGGCAAAATGCTGGCGGCGGCCTTTGCCGCTGCCGCTGCCGCCTCCTATTTCCAGTCCGCCTGGCTCGGCCTGCTGATCGCCATAACCGTTTCTCTCTCCTTTGCCCTTGTCCACGGCTACGCGGCAATCAACCAGCGCGGCAACCAGGTTGTCTCCGGCGTTGCCATCAACATGCTTGCGGCGGGATTGGCGGTTGTGCTGGGCAATACCTGGTTCAAGGAAGGTGGCCGCACCCCGGCCTTGCCGGTGGATGCGCGCTTCATGCCGATTGAGCTTCCGGGGGCAAGGGAACTTGCCGGCGTGCCGTTTCTCGGTGACCTTGCAAAAATAATCTCGGGCCATTCGATCCTGACCTATCTTACGGTTCTGCTGGTGCCCCTGACCGCCTGGGCCCTGGCCAAGACACGCTTCGGTCTCAGGCTGCGTGCCGTTGGTGAAAACCCCCACGCGGTGGATACCGCCGGCATCTCAGTGGCCCGGCTCCGCTATCAGGCGGTGATTATCGCAGGCATCCTCTGCGGCGTGGCCGGCGCCTTCATGTCCACCTCGCTGTCGGCAGGTTTCGTGCGCGACATGACGGCGGGCCGTGGCTTCATGGCCCTTGCCGCCCTGATCTTCGCAAGCTGGCGGGCCTGGCCGGCATTCTATGCCTGTCTGCTCTTTGGCTTCCTGCAGGCCAGCGGAAACTACCTGCAAGGCGTCCACATCGGCGGTTTTGAAGTGCCGGTGCAGTTCATCAACCTGCTGCCCTATCTGCTCACCGTTGTCCTGCTCGCGGGCTTCATCGGAAAATCAATTCCGCCCCGGGCCAGCGGCATTCCCTATACCAAGGACCGATGACATGAATGATCTGATCGCCGCGGCAAAGTCCGCCCGCCTCAAGGCCTATGCCCCCTATTCGAAATTCCTGGTGGGTGCCGCCGTGCGCGATGAGCGCGGACAAATCCACGGCGGCTGCAACATTGAAAACGCCGCCTATCCGCAGGGCTGGTGCGCCGAAACCTCGGCAATCGCCGCCATGATCACATCCGGCGGCCACAGCATTGCCGAAATGGTGGTGATCGGCACTGGCGACTTGCTCTGCACTCCCTGTGGCGGCTGCCGCCAGAAAATCCGCGAATTCGCCAAGGGCGACGTAAAAATCCACATGTGCGGCGAGGATGGAAACCTGAAACAGACCTTCACGCTCGATGAATTGCTGCCAGCCTCCTTTGGTCCGGAGAACTTGCAAACTTAATTTACGTATATTACGTAATTAACAGATATTGCGTATTTAGCGATATTAGCGTATTTTACATATTTTACGTATTTTACGTATTTTACGTATTTTACGTATTTTACGTATTTTACGTATTTTACGTATTTTACGTATTTTACGTATTTTAGGAGTCCGAACTATGAAATCCTTCTCAACCGGTGACCTCTCCCGCAAAATCGGCGATGTAATCCATGCCGCCAGCCAGGCACCAATCAGCATCACCCAGCACAATAAGCCACGCTATGTGATGATGAGTGTGGAGGCGTTTCAGCGGCTCAATCCCCAGCGAGCCTATCGCGTGGAAGAAACACCGGATGATGTTGCGGCTTGGCTGCTGCCAGCGCTTGACGATTTGGCGCGCGGCGGCTTCCATGAAGACTAGGAGCTCGCACGGCCCAGGGACAGTTCTCAAATATCCCTATGTTTGGCGGGGCAGCCCCGGAGCGCCGGAACCCAAATTGCGAACGGCCTGCCTCATATTCAAGAAGGTTCTGGCGCCTGGCAATACCGCAATCGTCATTGTTTCCATCAGCGACATGCCCGGTCATGCGCCGGAATTTTGCATTGCCGTTCCGCCTCATGAAATGGAGCGCGGCGGGCTAAGTGCTTTCAGGAGTGCTTTTGTGCACCTTGATCAATATAATGTTGACCAGGTCGAAAATTCTTTTCACTACCATCCTGCGGCACCCGTCATGGGACAGTTTTCAGAACCGTTCGTGGCAAGGCTTGCAAAAACATTGGCCCACGCCGTTCGGATTGGCCGCGCCGAAAGAATTGATAGGAAATGATAAACGAGATGCCCACTCTCAAAGAAAAACTTCAAGGACGCGCCCCGAAAATCGCCATCATATTGGGATCAAGCCTCGGCTCGTTCGCCGATGCGGTGAAAGATCCCTTGCGCATTTCCTACGGCGATCTCGCAGGCTTTCCCATTCCAAAAATTTCCGGCCACGCGGGAGAACTTGTTGTGGGCAAAGTTGGCGGCAAGGAAATCGCCGTGCTGGCGGGCAGGGCTCACGCCTATGAAAGCGGCAATCCCGCTGTCATGCGCCCCGTCATCGAGGCGCTGAAAGCCGCTGGCATTGAAATCCTCATCCTCACCAATGCCGCCGGCTCGCTCACGCCCAAAATGCGCCCAGGTTCCATCATGATGCTCACCGACCATATCAACCAGGCGGGGATGAACCCGCTGATCGGCAGCCATGGCGATGAAAATTTCGTGCCCATGACCAACGCCTATGATCTCCAATTGCAGAAGGCCCTGAAGACCGCGGCAAAGAAGGAAAAACTGAAATTGCATCAGGGCGTCTATGTCTGGTATTCCGGCCCGTCCTTTGAAACACCGGCTGAGATAAAAATGTTCCGCCTCCTCGGCGGCACCGCCGTTGGCATGTCCACCGTGCCGGAAACCATTCTGGCCCGCCGCTTCGGCCTGCGCGTCGCCGCCCTTTCGGTCATCACCAATCTGGCCGCCGGCATTGAAGGCGCCTCGCCGTCGCACGAGGAAACCAAGCGCGAAGGCGCCAAGGCCGCAGAACGCATGAAAACCCTGCTCACCCGTTTTTTCAAAGATCTGAAATGATGCTGCCGCAGGAACTCATCCGCAAGAAGCGCGACGGCCAGTCGCTCACCCGCGATGAGGTTAGGGATTTTATTTCAGGCCTCACCACCGGCGAAATTTCCGAAGGCCAGGTGGCGGCCTTCGCCATGGCCGTATTCTTCAATGGCATGGAACCGCAGGAAGCCGTAGGGCTAACCCTCGCCATGCGCGATTCCGGAACGGTGCTGCAATGGGATTTGCCCGGCCCCGTGGTGGACAAGCATTCAACCGGCGGCATCGGCGACAATGTTTCCTTGATGCTGGCCCCCATGCTGGCGGCTTGCGGCTGCTACGTGCCGATGATTTCCGGCCGCGGCCTCGGCCACACCGGCGGCACGCTCGACAAGCTTGATTCCATTCCGGGCTACACCACCCAGCCTGATCTCGCCCTGTTTCGCAAGACCGTGCGCGACACCGGGGCCGCCATCATCGGCCAGACCGCTGACTTGGCCCCCGCCGACAAGCGCCTCTATGGCATCCGGGATGTGACCGCCACGGTGGAATCCGTACCGCTCATCACCGCCTCGATCCTGTCCAAGAAACTCGCCGCCGGCCTGCAAATGCTGGTGCTGGACGTGAAAACCGGCTCCGGCGCCTTCATGGCGAAAAAGAAAGATGCAGTCACCCTCGCCAACAGTCTGGTAAAAGTCGCCAACGGGGCAGGGCTCAAGACGAGCGCACTCATTACCGACATGGATGAACCCTTGGCCTCCGCCGCGGGCAATGCCGTGGAAATCAAGAACGCAGTGGATTATTTGACCGGAGCCCACCGCGATGCGCGTCTGCATGAGGTTACACTGGCGCTTGGCGCCGAACTTCTCGCACTGGCAAAAATCGCCACCGCCAAGTCAGCCCGCACCCAATTGGAAAAAACCTTGCGCACAGGCGAGGCCGCCGAACGCTTCCAGCGCATGGTCTCGAGTCTAGGTGGCCCCCATGACTTTGTGGAAAACGCCGAAAAGCACTTGCCTGCGGCTCCCATCATCCGTGCCGTCCATGCGGCGAAATCCGGCGAGGTTGAATCCATTGATACCCGAGCCCTCGGCCTTGCCGCCATCGAATTGGGCGGGGGCAGGCGCGTGGCCAGCGATAAGATAGATCATGCCGTAGGCCTCACCGCACTCGCCGGCAAAGCCGCCGCCGTAGATAAAATAAAACCGCTTGCCATCATCCACGCGCGCGACGAAGCCAGTTTCGAGCGCGCCCAGAAAATCATTCGCGCCGCTTACGTCCTGGGAAAACCTAAACGCGCAACGCCTTGCATCATCGAGCGCATTGCCAGATGAGCCGCGTTTTCCTATACATCCTCGACAGCTTCGGCATCGGCGGCGCGCCGGACGCCAAAAAATATGGCAATGAGGGCGCCAACACCTTTGTCCATATCGCCGAAGCCACAAATTTGAATCTCCCCAATCTGGCCTCCCTTGGCCTGGGTCTTGCCGCCGAAGCTGCGGCGGGAAAAAATCCGCTCGCCCCCGCCTCATTGAAAGGCCAGTGGGGCTATGCCGAGGAAATTTCCAACGGCAAGGACACGCCCTCCGGCCATTGGGAAATCGCCGGCGTGCCCGTGCTGTTTGACTGGGGCTATTTCCCCAACATAATCCCCGCATTTCCAAAATCGTTCACCGATGAACTCATCAGGCAAACCAAACTTCCCGGCATCCTCGGCAACAAGCATGCCTCCGGCACAGTCATCATCGAAGAGCTTGGCATGGAACACATGGCGAGCGGCAAGCCCATTGTCTATACAAGTGCCGACAGTGTCATCCAGATCGCCGCCCACGAAGAAACATTCGGACTCCAGCATCTCTATGACGTCTGCAAGATCGCCCGTGAACTGTCCTACGAACTGAACATCGGCCGTGTCATCGCCAGGCCCTTCGTCGGCACGAATCCCACAAACTTCACCCGCACCGGAAACCGCAAGGACTATACGGTCCTGCCGCCGTCGCCCACGCTTCTCGATGTTCTCACCAAAGCCGGGCGCGATGTCATCACCATCGGCAAGATCGGCGATATCTATGCCCATTCCGGAACAGGCCGCGAAGTGAAAGCCTCGGGTAACGCCGCGCTGTTTGATGCAACCCTGAAGGAAATGCCGGGACTCAGGGACGGCGGTTTCCTGATGACCAACTTTGTCGATTTCGACATGCTGTTCGGCCACAGGCGTGACCCCGCTGGCTACGCCAAGGCGCTGGAATATTTCGACCGGCGCCTTCCCGAAGCCATGGCCCTCTTGCGTGACGGCGATCTCATGATCCTCACCGCCGACCACGGCAATGACCCCACCTGGAAAGGCGCCGAACACACCCGCGAATGCATCCCCGTCCTGAGCTACGCTAATAGCATGAAGCCCGGCTCATTCGGCAGGCGCAAAACCTTCGCCGACATCGGCCAGACCATCGCCAGCCATCTCGGCATTCCGCCGCTAGGCACCGGTACGAGCTGGTTATAGTATTCGCCTTCTCCCGTCCTGCGGAGCAAAGCGAAGCGGGATGGGAGAAGGTGCCCGACAGGGCGGATGAGGGCTCTTGATTCGGCCCCCAACCCTGGTCTTATTTGTTGATGGCCTTTCAAACTTCAACCTCGGTGAGCTGCGCGCGTAACCTGCGCAAGAACGATACCGAGCGGCGTCTCTGGGAGGCCATCCGAAATCGCAGGCTGACAGGATTTAAATTTGTGCGTCAGCTTCCCATTGGCCCCTATGTGGCGGACTTCGCCTGCCGGGAATGCAAATTGATTCTGGAAGTGGATGGCGCAACCCATGGCTCCGAAACCGAGCTGCGCTACGATGAAAAGCGAACAGTTTTCCTGCAAGCAGAAGGTTTTCGTGTAATGCGATGCTGGAATGATGATGTGTTCACGAACCTTGAAGGTGTCCTTGATGGCATACTGCTGCGGTTGACGGAGCAGCTGTAACAGCCCTCATCCGGCCTGTCGGCCACCTTCTCCCATTCTTCGAACGGGAGAAGGCGAATACTTGAAGGACCTCGAACTCCTATCCTACTCCGATCTTCGCAGCACCGCCTGCAGCACATCGCGCACCCCGATGGCCCCGGCAAATGTGTTGTCGTCGTTGCACAGGGCAACTGGCGTCGTCTCCGACTTATGCATGGCGAGCATCACGGTCTTCAGCGACGTGCCGGGCGTGGCCCAAAAGACCGGACGCGACTTCGGGTCAAATGATTTTTCCGCATCGGCGCAGGAAACCCAAGTGGCCGCGGCGCCGTCACGTTCCACCGCTGCAAACATATCCTGCTTGTCGAGCTTGAAACGGGTGGTCTTGCGGCGGTCGAGCCAGATCCAGCCGCCCTTGTCCGCTTCCAATTCACTTCTCCCGCGCATCACATTCCACGCGGTGAGCACGCTGAGCGGATTCACATTGGCAATGAACTCGCTGACATAGTCATTGGCCGGGCGCAGCACGATGTCCTCGGGCCTGCCCGTTTGCACAATGCGCCCGCCCTCCATGATTGAAATGTGGTTGCCGATCTTGAGCGCCTCCTCGAGATCATGGCTCACGAAGATGATGGTTTTCTTCAGCGTCTTCTGCAATTGCAGAAGCTCGTCCTGCAATTTGGTGCGGATCAGCGGGTCAAGCGCCGAGAACGGCTCATCCATCAGCAAAATTGGCGCTTCCGTGGCAAAGGCCCGGGCGAGGCCCACGCGCTGCTGCATGCCGCCGGAAAGTTCATGGGCGAATTTTCCAGCCCACTGGTCAAGCCCCACCAGCTTCAGCTGCTTGTCCACCTTGGCCTTGCGCTCTGCATCCGGCATGCCCGCAAGCTCAAGCCCGAAGCCCACATTCTCCGCCACCGTGCGCCATGGCAGAAGCGCGAACTGCTGGAACACCATGGCCACCTGGCCCTGCCGCACATGGCGCAGCGTCGCCTCGTCGCAGGTGACGACATCAACCATCTTGGCCCCGTCGCGCACCAGCACATTTCCGCGCGTCACCTTGTTGAGGCCGTTGACCGCCCGCAGCAGGGTAGATTTGCCCGAGCCCGAAAGCCCCATCAGCACGCTGATTTCGCCTTCCTTCACAGTCAGGCTGGCTCCGGCGCAACCCAGAACCGCGCCGGTTTTTTCCAGGATTTCCGAACGCGATTTCCCTGCGTCGAGCATGGCAATGGCTTCGCGCGTGTCGCGCCCGAAAATGATGTCGACGTTCTTGAAGTCAACGGCAACGCTCATGATTTTGCTCCCGTTGAAACCCGGCACATCCGGTCGAGGATGATGGCGAGAATGACGATGGCCAGCCCCGCTTCAATGCCCAGCGGAATGTTGAGCGAGTTAAGCCCGCGCACCACCGGCTTGCCAAGCCCCGAGGCGCCGATCAGCGCCGCGATCACCACCATGGAAAGCGACAGCATGATGCATTGCGTGAGTCCCGCCATGATGGTGGGGAGCGCCGACGGCAGCTCAACCTTCCACAGCAGTTGCCGCTTGGTGGCCCCGAATGCCTCGCCCGCCTCGAGCAGGGCCTTGGGCACCGAGGTGATGCCCAGATGGGTAAGCCTGATGGGGGCAGGGGACGCGAAGATAACCGTGACAATGAGCCCGGGCGCCACGCCAAGGCCGAACAGGATCAGCACCGGAATGAGGTAAACGAAGGTCGGCATGGTCTGCATCAGGTCAAGCACCGGGTGCAGGTACTTGTAGATGCGCGCGTTATGCGCCGCCCAGATGCCGATCGGCACGCCAATGGCCATCGACGCCGAAGTTGCCGCAACCACCAGCACGATGGTTTCAACCGTTTCCTTCCACAGGCCCTGGTTGATGATGAACAGCAGCCCGACTGCGGTGACCGCCGCCAGCCTCCAGGATTTTTGCAGGTACCAGGCCAGTGCCGCGATCGCCGCCACCAGGATCAGCGGCGGAAAAAACAGCAGCAGCACCACGATGCTTTCAAGGACGAAAGTCAGGCCCCGGGCGATTGAATCAAAGAACCACGCGAAATTCGTGGTCAGGAAGGTGAAGAACTGCTTGCCCCACGCCCCAATTGGAATTTTGTTGCCCGTCAGAAAACTGACAATCTGTTCCATGATTAAAAGACCCCTCCCCGCTTGAGTCTTAAAAAGGAAAGGCGGACTGGCGTATTTTTATCTTCCAGTCCGCCGCACGTGTCGCATCATAGTCGTCAGCTATTAAAGGCCAAGTCCTTTTTTGGCGGCGCTGAGCGCATCGCCCGAACCGTCGAAGGTGGTCACGCCATCAAGCCAGGCGGTGAGCGCATCCGGGTTGGCCTTGATCCATGCAATGCCCGCCGCCTTTGGATCAGCGCCCTTGTCCAGGATTTCACCCATGATCTGGTTTTCCATCTCCATGCTGAACTTGAGATTGGAAACAAACTTTCCGACGTTCGGGCATTCCGTCAAATAGCCTTGGCGCACATTGGTGAAAACCGTGGCTCCGCCGAAATCCGGCCCGAAATAGTCATCGCCGCCGGTGAGATAGGAGATCTTGAAGTTGGAGTTCATCGGATGCGGTGCCCAGCCCAGGAACACCACGTCGTCGCCTGCCGATGAGGACTTGGCAACCTGCGCCAGCATGCCCGCTTCCGAGCTTTCCACCAGATCAAAGCCAGCCAGGCCGAATTTCGGATCGTTGATCACGTCGAGAACCAGGCGGTTGCCGTCATTGCCGGGTTCAATGCCGTAAATCTTGGCCCCGAGCTTGTCCTTGAACTTTGCAATGTCGGCGAAATCCTTGAGGCCCGCGTCATAGGCGCCCTGGGTGACGGCCAGCGTGTACTTCGCCCCTTCGAGGTTGGCGCCCAGCGTTTCAACCGAGCCGTCATCGCGGTAGGCCTTGATGTCGTTTTCCATCGAGGGCATCCAGTTGCCGAGGAACACGTCGATGTCCTTGTTCTTCATCGAGGCATAGGTCACAGGCACCGCCAGCTGCGAAATGTCGCCCTGGTAGCCCATCTGCTCGAGAATGGCCGAGGTCAGCGCCGTGGTGGCGGTAATGTCGGTCCAGCCCACATCCGAAAGGCGCACCTTCTGGCAGGACGCCGCATCGGCGGCCATGCCGGCCGTCGCCATGGCGAAAAGCCCGGCGCCCAAGGTGGCGGCGCCCAGGAATTTGGTTACGATTGAAGTCATTTGGTTTCTCCCTGTTATATCCGCTGAAGTTTTTTGAATTTAGCGGAAGATAACAAGAGACTAGCGCGAAACACCCATTGCTCGTCAAGCTAAGTATTTCGCCGCTTCGGGCTAAAAACGACATTTATGTACTTATCGGAAGCGCCCCCTTATAGTCATACAAAATAGCCAAGAGGAACGCCATGAAGCCAGTAAAATGGGGAATAATCTCAACCGCCAACATCGGCGTGGAAAAGGTCCTTCCCGGCATGCTGAAAAGCCGGGATATAGAGATCGTTGCCATCTCGTCGCGCAAGCTCAAGTCAGCCCAGGCCGCAGCCAGCAAACTCGGAATCCCCAGGGCTTATGGCTCCTATGAAGCCATGCTGGCCGACCCGGAAATCGAGGCGGTTTATAATCCGCTGCCCAACCATCTCCATGTGCCGTTAACCATCGCCGCCGCAAAAGCCGGAAAGCACGTGCTCTGTGAAAAACCCATCGCCATGTCTGCCAGGGAAGCGGCCAAGCTCCGCAAAGTTCCCAAGGGCATCTATGTGGCGGAAGCCTTCATGGTGCGCCACAGCCTGCAGTGGCTGGCCGCCCGCGCCCACGCTAGGAAGGGCGAAATCGGTGATGTGCGCGCCGTGCAGGTCTACTTCAGCTACTTCAACCGTGATCCGAAGAACGTCCGCAACATGGCCGATATCGGCGGCGGCGGGCTTTATGACATCGGCTGCTACCCCATCACCGTCTCGCGCTTCATGTTCGGCGCCGAGCCCAAACGCGTCATCGCCACCTTTGACTGGGACCCGAAGTTCAAGACCGACCGGATGGCCGGAGGCCTCGCCGACTTCGGCAATGGCCGGCATCTCACCTTCACCATTTCGACCCAGCTCGCGCCGTGGCAGCGGGCCCAGATCGGCGGCACCAAGGGCCGCATTGAGGTTGAGATTCCCTTCAACGCCCCGCCTGACAAGCCCAACCGCTATTTCGTCCAGGGCATGGAGATGAATGAAGGCACCTGGCACATTCTACCCGTCTCCGACCAGTACCAGTTGCAGGCCGAAGCCTTTGGCCGCGTCATCCGGAAAGCAGAGAAACCTGTCTGGGGCGTCGAAGACGCCATCCAGAACATGAAAATCATCGACGCCTTCTTCCGATCCGAAAAAAGCGGCAAATGGGAGAAACCCTAATCCCACAACCGCGCCGCCCCGCGCACCCCACTTTTTTCACCATGCTTGGCGCGCACGACTTGAGCAACGGCTGTTCCTGAAAAGCTGTAGCGCGAAATCAGCGGCGGCAATTGTTCGACAAGCTCGGGCAATTCATTGAGCCCGCCGCCGATCACAAATACATCGGGATCGACCACGCAGGCGATATTCGCCGCCACCCGTGCGAAGCGATCCTGCAACCGCGCCAGCGAAGCCATTGCTTTTGCATCGCCGCCCCGCGCCCGCGCCACGATCTCCCTGGCCGAAATGTCTTCCCCCGTGACGTGAGCGTGATCGCGCTGCAGGCCTGTGCCGGAGACATATTGCTCGGCGCATCCGGCTTTGCCGCAAAAACACGGCAGCAGCGGCCACTCGCTCTCATTGGGCCAGGGCAGCGCCGTGTGGCCGAATTCGCCCGCCTCGCCATTGGCCCCCACCACCAGCTTGCCGTTCACCACCAGCCCGCCGCCAAGTGCGGTACCCACCGTGAAGAAGGCCACCACCTCATAGCCTTGCCCCGCTCCGTCGATGGCCTCCGACAGCGCAAAGCAGTTCGCGTCATTCTCCATTCTCACCGGCCGCCCGATCACCGCCTCAAGATCATGCTGGAACGGCTTGCCATTGCACACCAGTATGTTGGCGTTGCGCCACAGCCCGCTCACACGCGAGTTCGATCCTGGCGCGCCGATGCCGACGCTGCCGCCGCCCGCCTCATGCACAAGCGCCCCTATCGCCGCGACGATGCCCTCATAGGTCTTCGGCGTGACAACCCGTTTCTCGTACAGCGTTTCGCCGGCGGCGGAAAGCGTCACGGCATCGATCTTCGTGCCGCCAAGGTCAATGCCGATGCGCCGGCTCATGTCCGGTTGTAAACATCATCATAGCGGATGATGTCATCCTCGCCGAGGTAATCGCCGAACTGCACCTCGATGATTTCCACCATGCCTTTGGTGTTGTTTTCCAGCCGGTGCTTGTCGCCCTTGGGAATGTCGATGTGCTGCGAGCGCGAAAGATCTTGAACTTCTTCACCGACTGTTACGGTGGCAATCCCGGTCACCACTGTCCAGTGCTCAGCCCTATGCTTGTGGCTCTGCAGCGAAAGCCTGCCGCCGGGATTCACCGCAATGCGCTTCACCTTGAAGCCTGTGCCTTCATCCAGGATATGGAATGTGCCCCAGGGTCGCGTCTCGCTATACATGCTGAATTCCTTTCAATGCGCCGTAAAGCGCGCGGAAATCTCCTAGCCGATCCGCATAGGCTTTGGAAAGTTTTTGCGTCGGTTCGAGATGCAGCAGCACCTCAGGCTTGCGGCAAACCTCGGCAATGGTTTCAGCCGTCACCGAAAGCCGCGCCAGCCGCGCCGCCCCAAAGGCTGCACCTACATCCGATCCCGCAGGGATGGTAATCCGCCGGTTGAGAACATTGGCCAGCATCTGCATCCAGAAGGCGCTGCGTGTGCCGCCGCCCGCCACCAGCAATTCCGCAACGCGCGTGCCGCTCCGCTCCAGAACCTCCTGGCAATCCGCAAGCGACAGGGCAACGCCCTCGAGAACTGCGATTGCCAGATCCTCCTGCGTTGCGCCCGCATGGAGGCCGTGAAAGGCGGCGCGCGCCGAAGGATCATTATGCGGTGTGCGCTCGCCGTTGAGATAGGGCAGGAACAGGATCCCCCCCGCTCCCTCATACCGCCGCTGGCTGCGCTGCAAAAGTTTCTGAATGTTGCCGCCCGGCAAAATCCCGTTCAACCAGCTTAGCGGGCTTGCTCCATTTAAGAGAGCCGCCACCTGATACCAGAGGCCGGGCAGGCCATGGCCCAGCGCCTGGATCATCTGTTGCGGCCGTGGCCGGAAGCTCTTCGTGGTGACGAAGTATTGCGCCGAGGTTCCCAGCGAAATAAAGCCGTCGCCGTCGGTGATGGCGCCAATGCCGATGGCCGAGGCCGCCGCGTCCCCGGCGCCTGCCGCAATGGGAAGCCCCGGCGGCAGCCCGAGAAAGTCCGCCGCAGGCTTGCGAAGATGAGCCGATGCAATAGGCCCTTCATCGATGCGGGGCAGGTTCTCAAGCCGGATGCCCGCCGCTTCTACCAGGGCGGGTGACCATTTCCTTTCCGCCACATCAAGAAGCGACATGCCGGAGGCATCGCAAGGATCGGTGATGAAGTCACCGCTCATCCGGAAGCGCAGATAGTCCTTGGGCGCCAGAACCATGGCAAGCTGTTTGTAAATCCTGGGCTCATGGGCCTGCAGCCAGATAAGCTTGGGTGCAGTGAAGCCCGCCACTGCCGGCACCCCCGCGATCTGCCCGATATCGGAAAACTTCCCGTTGAACATGGCCGCTTCCGCCCCGGCGCGACTGTCATTCCACAGAATGGCGGGGCGAAGAACCCGGCCCGCCGCATCCAGAACAACCGCACCATGCATCTGCCCGGAAAGCCCGATTGCCGCGATGCGCCCCCACTCCTTGCGGTTCCTGGCGCGCAACATCTTGCAGGCCCTTTGCAAGGCCAGCCACCAGTCCTGCGGATTTTGTTCCGACCAGCCAGGCCGCGGCCGCGAGATTGCCAAGGCGACTTCCGCAAGCCCCACAACACATTGTTTATGATCGGTAATGATGCATTTAAGCGCCGTCGTCCCGAGGTCGATGCCAAGATAGGTTGAGGTGCTGAAAGCCATGGTTACCGGTATGTAAACAGGTGGTTTTAACCCTTGTCCACTGGGCAATTGACGGGCAAGCCCAGCCTCGTTATAAGCCGCCCATCTCAGTTTAAATGATCAGGAAAGTTCAATGGCCAATACAAAATCGGCAAAGAAGGCAACGCGCGTTTCGGCGCGTCGTGAAACCATCAACAAGAACCGCACCAGCCGCGTGCGCAGCACCGTCCGCAAGGTTGAAGAAGCTATCACCGCCGGCAACAAGGAAGCCGCGGTAACCGCAATGAAGGCCGCTGAGCCTGAGCTGATGCGCGGCGCCCAGAAGGGCATCCTTCACAAGAATACCGCCTCCCGCAAGATTTCGCGGCTGACCAGCCGCATCCGGGCCCTTTTCGCCTGAGAGTTATCCACATAACTATTTGAAAACGCGCTGCGATCATCTCCGGCGCGTTTTTGTTTGTCAGATGACGGACGGTATTTGGCAAACTTAATTTAAATATTTCAATGCCTTGGCGCATTTGCAAGGCAGTCCGCCCAAACTCCCGTCCCGCCCGCAGGTCCGTCGCATTAAAATTTTTGGGCGGGGGTGCGCCGGGCGGAATTGACTGCCGCGCCAAGGCCGCCTGATTCATAATGTCACATCATGGAGTTAGCAAAAGTCAACGGGGGTCGCCAAAAACCCCGCGGTTCAGCGGTGCGCTCCGTGTACGGAACAATGCCTGATTCATCTTGCAGTGTGTCACTCTGCCTTTGTAGGTTCCCCCTTAACGCTGCCGGGAGATGGCAAGAAGACAGCGAATGGTATTACTAAAGGATGCGTAAAATGACATGTCGGATTGAGGGGCAAGTGTCTGACATGGAATTGAAATGGGCGTTTAAGGGCGGATAGTTCTCCAAGTTGTAGGTTTGAGGCGTCGGACAGGCGTGGATTGTTCTTAATCGACAGGAACGATGCCGAATTTCTGTGTCTGCGGCGTCCTTGGAATTCCGGGTAGAAACAATGCAACGAGAGAGTGCACGGGAAAATGACTGAATTAGCGGTGGCAGTTGATCTGAAACAGAAATGGCAGCGGGTTTCGCACAGGCTTCGCGCCGAATTGGGGGACGATCTTTTTACCAGCTGGTTTGGCCGCATGGACGCGGAGGACTGCTGCAACCTGAAGCTCATTGTCTCGGTGCCAACCCGCTTCCTGAAAAGCTGGATTGAAAACCACTATGTGGCCAAGCTGCAAAAAATCGCCGAAACTGAATTTGGCCGGCTTGATGCGGTGCAGGTCCGGGTCCGCGGCCAGGTAACGCCGCCCCGCGCCGCCGAAATGGCCGAGCGCCCCGTCGAAAAGCCCCGCGCTTCCTATGAGGAGCAGCGCGGCAGCGCCATGCCAGGCGCCAATTTCCTGCAGCAGGGCGAACGCAACACCCAGCTTGATTCAGCCCAGACCTTTGACAGCTTCGTGGTGGGAACTTCCAATCAATTGGCCCATGCCGCCGCCTGCCGGGTCACCGATGCCAACGCCGGCGCCCCGGTCACCTTCAATCCCCTGTTCATTCACTCCGCCGCAGGGCTGGGCAAGACCCATTTGCTCAATGCCATCGGCCACCGCATCCGCGACATTCACCCCGAGCGCAAGGTGCTGTTCCTCACCGCCGAGCGCTTCATGTACAGCTTCATCCAGGCCCTGAGAAGCCGCGACACCATTTCCTTCAAGGACCAGTTCCAGTCCGTGGATGTGCTGCTGATTGACGACTTCCAGTTCCTGCAGGGCAAAACCATGCAGCAGGAATTCTGCCACACGTTTAATTCCCTGGTGGATTCGAGGAGGCAAGTAATTGTGGCGGCGGACGTTCCGCCGTCACAACTCGACACCATCGACCAGCGCATGCGTTCGCGGCTCATGGGCGGCCTTGTCGTTGACATCGAACTGCCCGATCTCGAACTGCGCCGCAAAATAGTGCTTGGCCGCTATGTTGCCATGAACAGCCGCGACCATTCGGTGGTGATCCCCGATGAGGTCCTGGAATTTGTCGCCAACCGCATCACCGGCGGTGGCCGCGAGCTGGAAGGGGCGCTGAACCGCATCGTCGCCTATCAGCAGTTCAACAAGTCGCCCATCACCCTGGACCTCGCCGCCATGGTCCTGCGTGACATGTCGGCCAATCCGGACCAGTGCCGCATCAAGATCGACGACATCCTGAAAATCGTCGGCCGCCACTTCAATGTGGCGCGCACTGATCTGCTTTCGCCGCGCCGCGCCCGCTCCATTGTGGTGCCGCGCCAGGTCGGCATGTATCTCGCCAAGAAAATGACCTCGCGCTCGCTGCCCGAAATTGGCCGCAGGTTTGGCGGCAGGGATCATTCCACCGTGCTTCATGCGGTGCGCAAGATTGACGACCAGATCAAGACCGATGACCGGCTGGCCAAGGAAGTGGCCCTGCTGATCCGCTTGGTGGAGCAGCAGTAGCTTATCCACAAGGGAAGTAGGTCAGTCTGAATTTCCGCATTGGGCCGATTTTGTTGCAGAAAGCATTTGAATTTGCCGCCGAACAGTGATTCCGTTGCTCACAGGGAAACGAGGGCGGAGACGGGCCATGATGGGGCGG
>JAUXUN010000053.1 GCA_030680855.1 Aestuariivirga sp. | reverse complement strand
TTGTGTCAAGCGTCTCGATGAGGGCATATGCCGCCGCTCCCCACGGAACCAGCGGCAAGACGGTGCTCGGCTCGAACACCAGGAACCCAAGAGGCGGTCGTTGCTAAGCTCGCCGACGACTTCTGCAACAAAATCAGCCCAAAGTGGAAATTCAAATTGAGACACTGCCAACCAGCCCAATGATTTGACAATTTTGCCTGAAACGGGTTCTTAAGGGGAAGCAACCTGGAGTTTCTGAAATATGCCTGCCGAATTCAACTGGGAAGACCCGCTCGATCTGGAAAGCCAGCTTACCGGGGACGAGCGCATGATCCGGGATTCGGCGCGGGCCTTTTGCAATGACAAGCTGGCGCCACGGGTGAAGCAGGCCTTCCGCGACGAGAAATTTGACCGCGCCATCATGAACGAATTGGGCGAGATGGGCTTTCTCGGCGTCATGACGTCCGAGAAATATGGCGGCTCGGGCCTGGGCTATGTGGCCTATGGGCTGGTGGCGCGGGAAGTGGAGCGCGTCGATTCCGGTTACCGATCGGCCATGAGCGTGCAGAACTCTTTGGTAATGCACCCCATCGAAGCCTATGGCACCGAGGCGCAATGCAAGAAATATCTGCCACGGTTGGCCACGGGCGAAATCGTGGGCTGCTTTGGCCTGACCGAGCCCGATGCAGGCTCTGATCCCGGCGGGATGAAGACCAGGGCCAAGCGGGTGCAGGGCGGGTTTTTGCTGAATGGCTCCAAGATGTGGATCACCAATTCTCCCATCGCCGATGTGGCGGTGGTGTGGGGCAAGCTTGATGACGAAGGCATTCGCGGTTTTCTGGTTGATCGCGGCATGAAGGGTTTTTCAACGCCGATCATTGAAGGCAAGGTTTCATTGCGCGCTTCGGTGACGGGTGAGATCGTTCTTGAAAATGTTGAATTGCCGGAAGATGCGCTGCTGCCCAAGGCGCAAGGACTTGCCGGGCCGTTCGGCTGTTTGAACAAGGCGCGTTATGGCATTGCCTGGGGTGTGATGGGCGCAGCCGAGGATTGCTGGCACCGGGCGCGGCAGTATACGCTGGACCGCAAACAGTTCGGCAAGCCCTTGGCGGCCAACCAGTTGATCCAGAAGAAACTTGCCGACATGCAGACGGAAATTGCCCTTGGCACGCATGGGGCGCTGGCCCTGGGGCGCGCCTTGGAGCGGGGCGTTGCGGCACCGCCCGCCATTTCGCTGATGAAGCGCAACAATTGCGGCAAGGCCCTGGATATCGCCCGCATGGCGCGTGACATGCACGGCGGCAATGGCATCTCCGACGAGTATCACGTGATCCGCCACATGGTGAACCTTGAAACGGTGAACACCTATGAGGGCACCCATGACGTGCATGCGCTCATTCTGGGCCGGGCGCAGACGGGATTGCAGGCGTTTCAGTGATGGTTGAGATTGTCATTCAGAAAGTCGATCCGCGGACAGGCCCGGTGCGGCAGCTGATTGAGGAACTCGACGCCTATCAGAACATGCTTTATCCGGCCGAGAGCAATTACCAGCTTGACCTTGACACCATGACGCAGCCGAATATGCGGTTCTATTCGGTGGCGGTGGACGGGGTGATATTGGGCTGCGGCGGCTTCTGGCTTCATGACGACTATGCGGAAGTGAAGCGCGTTTATGTGCATCCGAAATCGCGGGGGCTTGGCCTTGGGCGCAAGATCATGGCGCATATCGAGGCGGAAATGATGGCCGAAGGCCGCAGCATTTCACGGCTTGAGACAGGCATATCGCAGCCGGAAGCGCTGGGGCTTTACCGGGCGCTGGGCTATCAGGATTGCCCTGCCTTTGGCGATTACCCGTCCGATGACCCGTTCAGCATTTTCATGGAGAAGCGGCTGGGGTAACGGGTTCCGTCATTCCGGCGAAAGCCGGAATCTTTCCAACGTCAATGGGATTCCGGCGTTCGAGGCTGTGAAGGAATCTGGGTTTGCCTTGCCAACAGGATTATCGACCAGTTGTCTTGAAGATTGAGGTATCCGGGTGGCCGATTAGTCGTTGTGGAAACGGTTATGCGGTCTTGGTTCGCAGATGATTGGCCAGCAT
>JAUXUN010000048.1 GCA_030680855.1 Aestuariivirga sp. | reverse complement strand
TCGGTTGTGTCAAGCGTCTCGATGAGGGCATATGCCGCCGCTCCCCACGGAACCAGCGGCAAGACGGTGCTCGGCTCGAACACCAGGAACCCAAGAGGCGGTCGTTGCTAAGCTCGCCGACGACTTCTGCAACAAAATCGGTCAAAAGCGGAAATTCAAACTGATCCACCACCTTTCCACAGGAAGCCTTGAACCCCGGCCGCTTTCGGGCCATTGTTTGCGGCCCACAAGGGGTCAAGGACAGGGGTATTTCCGTTATGCGTGTGACGATTGAACGATCTTCGTTTCTCAGGGCGCTCAATCATGTGCAAAGTGTGGTGGAGCGGCGCAACACCATTCCGATCCTCTCCAATGTCCTCATCCAGGCGGCGGGCGGAAACCTCCGCCTGACGGCAACCGATCTCGATATCGAAATTGTCGAAACCGTGTCAGCCGAAGTGGGCAAGGAAGGTTCGGCCACGGTGCCCGCCCACATGCTCTATGACATCGTCCGCAAGCTCCCGGAAGGGGCCCAGCTTGAACTTGACCAGGGGCCCGATGCGGGCCGGATTTCGGTGTTCGCCGGCAAGTCGCGCTTTGCCCTGCAGGCCCTGCCGCCGGAAGACTTCCCCGATCTCGCCAGCGGCGATCTCGCCAACACCTTTTCGCTGCCGGCTTCCGACCTCAAGGGCCTTATCGAGAAAACCCGCTTTGCCATCTCGACCGAAGAGACCCGCTATTACCTGAACGGCATCTATCTCCATGAAGTAGCCGCGGGTTCGCTGCTTCGCGCCGTGGCAACTGATGGCCATAGGCTGGCCCAGGCCCAGATCGCTTTGCCGAAGGGCGCCAAGGGCATGCCCGGCATTATCGTGCCGCGCAAAACCGTGCTTGATGTGGTGAAGCTTCTGGAAGGCGAGGACGGCGATGTTGAAATCGCGCTCTCATCCTCCAAGATCCGCTTCACCGTCGGCAATCTGGTGCTCACCTCGAAGCTCATCGACGGCACCTTCCCCGATTACGAGCGCGTCATCCCCCGCAACAACGACAAGGTCCTCGACGTCGACACCAAAACCTTCGCCGACGCGGTGGACCGTGTCTCCACCATTTCCATGGAAAAGGGCCGCGCCGTGAAGCTCAATATCGCTTCGGGCAAGCTCACCCTCACCGTCAACAATCCGGACTCCGGTTCCGCCGAAGAGGAAATGCCGGTGGAATACGCCCATGACCCCATCGATATCGGCTTCAACGCCCGCTACCTCTTGGATGTGGCAAGCCAGGTGAAGTCCGACCATATCAGTTTCCTGCTTGCCGATGCGGGCTCGCCCACCATCGTCAAGGACCCGGGAGACGATCAGGCCCTCTATGTTTTGATGCCCATGCGGGTGTAAACCAGTTGCACTGTGACTGATTCAACCGGCCTTGCCCTCACCCGCCTGACGCTCACCAATTTCCGCAATTATTCCGGGCTCCGGCTGGACGTCTCCGCGCGCCTTATCGCTCTTTCCGGTCCCAACGGCGCGGGCAAGACCAACCTGCTCGAAGCCATCTCGCTGTTGACACCCGGGCGGGGCCTGCGCGGCGCCAGTTTCGATGAACTGGCCAATCTGCGAAATGCTGCCTCCTGGGCCATCGCCGCCGAGGTGAGAACGCCCCACCATGAAGTGAAACTGGGAACCGGCTGGAGCGTGGCCGCCGGCGAAGCCGATGGCGCCACAGCGGGCCGCCTCGTGCTGATCGATGGCCACCTGCAGAAGGGCCCGGGCGCGTTGGCCGAATACATGCGCATGCTCTGGCTCACGCCCGCCATGGACCGCCTCTTTGCCGGGCCTGCGGGCGATAGAAGGCGCTTTCTCGACCGCCTTGTCGCAACCTTCGATCCCGAACATTCCTCCCGCGTCGCCGTGTTCGAAAAAGTCATGCGCGAACGCAACCTCCTGCTCCAGGAACCCCGCGCCGACTCAGTATGGCTTTCAAGCCTCGAGGCCCACATGGCCGAAGCCGCCGTGGCCATCGCCGCCGCCCGGCTTGCCGCCGTCGAGGCCCTGCAAAAACACATCCACGAGACCCGGTCGGCCAGCGCCTTCCCCTGGGGGGAAATCAGCATCGATGGCGAAATCGAAACCCTGGTTTCCGCCATGCCGGCGGTGCGCGCCGAGGACGAATATCGTAGGATGCTGGCTGATTCGCGCTTCCCCGACCGGGCTGCCGGCCGGGCCCTCAAAGGCACCCACAGGAGTGATTTCATCGTCGTCCACGGACCCAAATCCATGCCCGCCTCGCAATGCTCGACAGGCGAGCAAAAAGCCCTGTTGATAGGGCTCATTTTGGCCCAGGCCCGCGCAGTAAAAGCTGTGGCAAATCTGGCGCCTGTGCTATTGTTGGACGAGGTCGCAGCCCATTTGGACAGGCAGCGCCGGGAGGGGCTTTTCGCCACTCTCAGGGCGCTGGGAAGCCAGGCCTGGATGACAGGCACGGACGGCCATTTGTTTGAGGGGTTGGGGCGGGGTGCCCAGTGCTTCCATGTGGAAGCGGGGACCCTGGCGGAGATGAAGAGAAACTGAATGCCACAAGGTAACGAAGCAAAATTGCCGGCCTATGACGCCGATTCCATCAAGGTGCTCAAAGGCCTCGATGCCGTGCGCAAGCGCCCCGGCATGTATATCGGCGACACTGACGATGGCTCAGGGCTCCATCACATGGTCTATGAAGTCGTCGACAACGCCATCGATGAAACCTTGGCGGGCCATGCCGATCGCATCACCGTAACCCTCAATGCCGATGGTTCCTGCACCGTCACCGACAATGGCCGCGGCATTCCCGTCGACATCCACAAGTCGGAAGGCGTCTCCGCCGCCGAAGTGATCATGACCCAGCTTCATGCAGGCGGAAAGTTCGACCAGAATTCCTACAAGGTCTCCGGCGGCCTGCACGGCGTCGGCGTCTCCGTGGTGAACGCCCTTTCCATCTGGCTGAAGCTCACCATCTACCGCAACAGCAAGGTCCACGCCATCAGCTTCACCAATGGCGATGCCGATGGCCCCCTGCAGACGCTGGGCCCCGCCGAAGGCAAGCGCGGCACTGAAGTCACCTTCCTGCCGAGCCCCCAAACCTTCACCAAGACCGAATTCGATTTCGCCACCATTGAGCACCGCCTGCGCGAACTCGCCTTCCTCAATTCCGGCGTGCGCATTCTGCTGAGCGACCAGCGCGGCGTCGAGCCCAAGGATGTGGAGCTCTATTACGAAGGCGGCATCCAGGCCTTTGTCCGCTACCTCGACCGCACCAAGCAGGCCGCCATCAAGGATCCCATCATGATCCGCGGCGAGAAGGATGGCCTCACGGTGGAATGTTCCCTCTGGTGGAACGACAGCTACCACGAAAACGTCCTCTGCTTCACCAACAACATTCCCCAAAGGGACGGCGGCACCCATCTCGCCGGCTTCCGCGGCGCGCTCACCCGCGTCATCAACACCTATGCGGCCTCCTCCGGCATTGCCAAGAAGGAAAAGGTCGCCATCACCGGCGATGACGCCCGCGAAGGCCTGACCTGCGTTCTCTCGGTGAAGGTTCCCGATCCGAAATTCTCCTCGCAAACGAAGGACAAGCTCGTCTCCTCGGAAGTCCGCCCCGTGGTTGAAAGCCTGGTGAACGAGCAGTTGGGCGCCTGGTTCGAGGAGCATCCGGGGGATGCCAAGATCATCGTGAACAAGGTGGCCGAAGCCGCCGCCGCCCGCGAAGCTGCCCGCAAGGCCCGTGACCTCACCCGCCGCAAGGGCGCTCTCGATATGGCAGGCCTTCCCGGCAAGCTGGCGGAATGCCAGAACCGCGATCCGGCCCAGACCGAAATCTTCATCGTCGAGGGTGACTCGGCCGGCGGCTCCGCCAAGCAGGCGAGGAACCGTGAAAACCAGGCCGTGCTGCCCTTGCGCGGAAAAATCCTCAACGTCGAGCGCGCCCGCTTCGACAAGATGCTCTCCTCGGCGGAAATCGGCACGCTGATTACAGCACTCGGCACCGGCATTGGCCGCGACGAGAATGGCGACGGCTTCAATATCGAGAAGCTGCGCTACCACAAGATCATCATCATGACCGACGCCGACGTGGACGGCGCCCATATCAGGACCCTGCTGCTCACCTTCTTCTACCGCCAGATGCCCGAAGTGATCGACCGCGGCTATCTCTATATCGCCCAGCCGCCGCTTTATAAGGTGAAGCGCGGCTCCTCCGAGCAATACCTGAAGGACAACAAGGCGCTCGAGGATTACCTGATCGACACCGGCCTTGACGGCACGGTGCTGACGCTCGCCGATGGCAGCGACCGTGCCGGCGGCGATCTCCGCGCCATCGTTGAAGAGGCGCTCCAGGTGCGGAGCGCATTGGACGCGCTGCATTCCCGCTATCCCCGCAACGTGGTGGAGCAGACGGCCATTGCCGGGGCGCTGAACCCCGAAGCCATTTCAAACCATGAACATGCGCTCGCCGCCGCCTCCTATATCAGCAAGCGCCTCGATGTGATTTCCGAGGAAACCGAACGCGGCTGGGTCGGCACTGTTTCCGAAGATGGCGGCCTTGCTTTCGCGCGCGAAGTGCGCGGCGTCAAGGAAAGCTGGGCCGTCGATGCCAAGCTCATCGGCTCGTCGGACGTGCTGCGCCTCGACAAGAAGGCGGCGCATCTGCAGGAAATCTATGCGAGGCCCGCAAAACTCCGCCGCAAGGATTCAGACACGGTGATCCACGGCCCATTGGACTTGCTCGAAGCCATCTTCGCCGCGGCCCGAAAAGGAATTTCCATGCAGCGCTACAAGGGCCTCGGCGAAATGAACCCCGAACAGCTCTGGGAAACCACGCTCGATTCCAACGTCCGCTCGCTGCTCCGCGTAAAAGTCTCCGAACTCGACGAAGCCGACGACATCTTCACCAAACTCATGGGCGACGTGGTGGAACCCAGACGCGACTTCATCCGCGAAAACGCGCTGAACGTGGCGATTTTGGACGTTTAGTATATGTCCTTGGCCCTCTCCCCTTGTGGGAGAGGGTGGCAGCCCCGGATTTGATCCGGGGCTGACGGGAGAGGGGGCTGCTTGAAGAATTCGTTTGCTTCAACCAACCCCCTCTCCCACAAGGGGAGAGGATAGAAACCTAAATGATTATCGACTTGGCCCGTCCGGCGTAGCTTTAGCGAAGCAGGATGGGAGGGTGAGGGGCCACCTGTTTGATGTATAGTGCCAAATCAGCCGTTCATCCGAGGTGCATATGAATTCCGGAAACTTGTCATCGGGCCTTGCTGCGTTAGTAAAAAGCGCTGTTTCAGAATTTGACTCTTGTGAATATCTTGAACACGAGAATGCCGATATCAGGCTAACATTCGCCAACGGCACAAAACTCAGAGCCAGCTATTGGCGCTTGATCAAGGCGGGAGGGCAAAATCTGAGCAGCTTTGACCACGGTCAAATATACGGGCTTCCCGCGCACATCGATGCAAAGAAACAACTATGGGATGAACTTCGGGGGAAAGAAGTAATTTCCGCCAACTTGGAGGCTAAAACTGGCGACTTAATTTTTGAAATTTCCAACATGCTTGAATTGCAAATTCTTAATTTCACTGGTTACGAAGTTTGGGAGATTAGTTTTCCAAATGGAAGCACGGAATACTCCAATCACAATGTCCCAATGCTATAGCCGCTCTGGACTCAAGATAATGCATAACTAAGAATGACACATGATGTTTTCATATGCCATGCGAGTGAGGATAAGGAGGATTTTGTCCGGCCTCTCGCCGAACTTTTAAGACAACAACACATTGACGTTTGGTATGATGAATTCTCTCTATCTGTGGGCGATAGTCTAACTCAAAAAATTGATGAGGGTCTCGTTAAATCTAAGTTTGGAATAGTTGTCTTGAGTCCCAGCTTTTTCAAAAAACCTTGGGCAAAGAGGGAGCTGAAGGGACTTACAGCAAGAGAGATGTTTGAAAAGCAAGATATTATTCTACCGATATGGCATCGGGTCGGAATTGAGGAGGTTATTCAGTATTCACCTCCCTTAGCTGATAAGAAAGCAATTTCATCCGCAGATGGCATCAACGCCGTTATGCGAAAGCTTACCGACAAAATAAAGCCAGAAGAAAGTCCCTTGGTTGTTGCTAGAGATTATCTAATTACGCTCGATTTCGATCCGCCTCCTATTTCAGATGAATGGTGGTTAGACGTCACCGAATACAAAGAGTTTTTGAAATTTCCTGATACCAACTCAGGCAAGTGGTGGATATTTCCACTACGCTTTCCTTATGAGGACCGGGGTCGCGAGAGAGGACTCAACATTGCTTTGACAGCCTTACAGATCGACTGGTCTTTCGAAGGTGAAGAGCTAAAAATATCTCCACTCACACCCCCTGAGAAGGTGCACTCGTTTCTTCGGCGTTGGCCAGGGCTGCTTGATTGTGCTCGAGATCATCCAGGCACACTTGCACTATATGTTCCGCAACTCACGATTCCAGAGTTTGACCATGGCTTAGAAGATGTTTTTGATGAATTGATGAAACGGGGTAACAAGGAAGCATACAGAGTTTTTTCTTATGGCAATCCCGATACCATTGACGATAAAGAGCCATTGTGTGGTGACGTAATCGCCCTAAGACATCCTAAGTTCGGTAATTACACACCCGCAGAATTAGCGAGTTGGTATTTTGCCGCTCATGACATGCACTATATTCGCCATGGTTGTGATGCGTTTAGCGGTTTGGTTTGGCTGATAAGCTCATCTGCCAATTGGTTGCCAGAGAAATACCGAAATGTATTGGTTTCGGGCATAATCCAGCGCGATAGCTGGATGCGCGATTTATCGAAAGACCAATGGAAAAATCCATTCATACAAGCCTTATTCAAAAAGACGCGAAAGCAGCATAAGTTTACTAAAACAATCAAAAATGGATTGTGCGAAATCATTGATGCTTCAAAAAAAGAGTTGGGAATTAGAGAAGGGTCGGAAAAATTCATCAATCGACTTATGGAGTTGGACATAGTCAACGGGTATTATGATTACCAAGATTGGATCAAATCACTTCAGAAAAGAAAATGAAGCCCGCTATGCACGGGACTATCACTAAATCCCTGAATTCACGGGCAGAGGAAGAAGTAAGAATAAAAACCCGCATATACCCCTTGACACTGTATTTCTAACATGCCATGTGTGTTCCTGTTTTGTTCTTTGTGCAGGATAGGAACCACATGAACTGGAAGACGGACTTTAACTGGGACCTGGCCGTCAAACACAACAGCGAGGCGCTCAAGGGGATCATTGAAGCCCTGTTCACCATGCTGGGGCTTGTAGGTGACGCCACGGTTTCGCGGATTCCCAAGCCCCTGCACCGCGCCGTGCTGCTCGTGCTTAGGCCCGCCGAATCCACCCTGCGCCGCCTGATCATCATTGCGGCCCGCGGCCTTGTGGTGAAGGTGGCGCCGTCGCGGCCCATGCCCAAGGGGAAGATGATCGGAAAGGGCGGCGGGAGCAGGCTCCCCGCCTTCCAGCTCTACGATACGCGGAAATACTTCCCGGAGCTGCGCCAGTACCGCAGAAGAAGGCCCATGCGGAATCCCCCGCGCATCCATGTCTTCCCCTACGATACCCTGCAGCCAGCACCCCGGCCCGTGGCCAAACCTCCTCCGCCGTCTGATGGACTCGTGAATGGCGAGCGCCTCAGCCGCAGGCTCCAGGTCCTCAAGCTGGCCCTTGATGACCTGCCGCGCCAGGCCCGGCGCATGGCCCGCTGGCGGATAAGGCGGGAGGCCATGCCAGGCCCGGTGTTCAAATCACCGCTCCGGCCCGGCCAGCCGCCCGGCCGCCGCAAGCGGCAGATTCACCCCATCGATGAAATCCTCAAAGACTGCCACGCGCTCGCCTGGGAGGCGATGAAGCCCGACACAAGCTGAAGCAGAAATCATCCGTAGACGGATTAATCGTTTTCAGCGAGGGCGGAGCTATGCCTAAACTTCCCCTTCTCCCCTTGAGGGAGAAGGTGGCGCGGAACGCGCTGGATGAGGGGGCCTTCGCGGCAATCACTCACGTTGCGTCAAGTATACCACTCACCCGCCACTCACTGCGTGAGCGCCACCCTCTCCCTCAAGGGGAGAGGGGGAATGGCAACTGGCGGGAACCTTTCGCGCGCTCCCGCGTTACTGTGAAGCGGCAACCGCGAACAGGAGCGCAGCATGGATAACACCACACTTCTCATCATTATCATCATATTGATTGTTGTTTTTGGCGGCGGCTGGTATGGCCGGGGCCGCTGGTTCTAGGCCTGACCGGATTTCGGCGGCCACTCACACATAGGCGATAAGGCGGCCCAGCGCCGCCACGCCCAGCCATGCGGCAAGCGACACCCCGGCGGTCAGCCGGGCAAGACGCGAACCATCGCCCTGCGAGCGCAGCACCAGTTCATTGCCAACCACGTTCGCCAGCGCCAGCAGGATCAGGATCACCTTGAGCTGGAACACCGGATTGGCGGCAATCGCCACGGCCTCGGCCACGAACAGCACCGAACCCGAGGCGGCGACCAGCACCAGCAGGGCCACGGCAAAAGGCCGGAGCCTTGCGATCACCTGCCGCGCCGGCCTCGCGCCCGCGCCCAGCAGCGCCAGGTCCATCGTCGCCACCAGTCCGAAGAAACTCATGACGCCCAGCACATGCAGCACATTGGCGGCGGGGTAGAAGAAAACCGAGTTGCGGATAAAGCCGCCGTAGCCCGACTCCTGCAGCGTCAGCCAGAGCCCCTCCATCAGCGCAATTCGTAGCGCTTGCCGTCGATCTCAATCCACTCGGCGCGCATCTCCTTCGTGCCGTCGCGCTTCGGGTAACCGTGGACGGTGATCGTAGCACCCTGCTTCACGATATCGGCGGTCGCACCCCGCGCATTCATCCGCGACAGCGGCGCCAGCGTCACATGCCACATCTCACCCTCATGGGTGAGCATCATGTCGCCATGCGGATTGCCGATCATCACCTGGTCGATGGTGGCGCTGATGGTGAGCGGCGTGGCGGCGTCATAGGAACCCCAGCCGTGATGGGCTGCGGCGGGAACGATGAGAAGCGGCAAGGCAACGGCTGCAACAAATATCTGGCGCATGGCGGTCTCCTGTCTGTTTGCGCGAGTTTCCCCACAGCATTGCGACATTGAAATGGCAGGGGCCTAAGCCCCAACCCCCGTGCCGATCGCACACACCACGCCCGTGCCGCCAATCCCGCAATAGCCGTGCGGATTCTTGGCAAGATATTGCTGGTGATAGGTCTCGGCGAAATAAAATGGTCCGGCTTGCGCAATCTCCGTGGTGATGGCGCCATAGCCCCTGGCCGTCAGTGCCTTCTGGTAAGCCGCCTTCGAGGCCAGCACCGCGTCGCGCTGCGCCGCCGAATTCCAGTAGATCGCCGAGCGGTACTGCGTGCCCACGTCATTGCCCTGGCGCATGCCCTGGGTGGGGTCATGGGCCTCCCAGAACACTTTCAAAACATCGTTGAGGCTCACCTTGCCGGGCTCAAACACCACCAGCACCGATTCCGTGTGCCCCGTAAGCCCCGAGCAAACCTCCTCATAGGTGGGATTCGGCGTAAAGCCGCCGGCATTGCCCACCGCCGTCACCCACACGCCGGGCAGCTCCCAGAACTTGCGCTCCGCCCCCCAATAGCAGCCCATGGCCACGATGATCTGCTCGGACCCGGCGGGATATGGCCCCTTCAGCGGGTTTCCGTTGACGAAATGGTGGCTGGCCGTGGCAATGGCGCTGTTCCGGCCAGGCAGGGCCCGGGCCGCATCGGTCATCTCGGCTTTTTTGCGGGCGAAAATCATGGGGATTCAGTCTCCTTTTGGCTCGAGACCTATGTAGTGTGGCAGATCGGTAACTTCCATTCAACAAAGCTTGAACGGCAAAGTTTCATCGCTATAGTGCGGCGCAATTCGACGGGGGCCAGGCGCCCCCGAATTTCTGCGGAAGGGTGGCCGAGTGGCTTAAGGCGCACGCCTGGAAAGCGTGTTTGCGTTAATAGCGTAACGGGGGTTCGAATCCCCCCCCTTCCGCCATCCTGCGCCAAGGCTTCGGGTGGCAGGCCACCACTCAAATCATTGATCTGGAACAGATTTAGCAATCTGGTAAGCTTCGGGCGCAGGGTTCAGGGGCGGTTCATCCGCTTCGTGACAAACCATTAAGCATGAGACGTTAAAACTTGAATGGGATTGAAACAATCGAAGCACTTCGGGGATTATGAATTCGCGTACAGGATTTGAATAACAAGAGATTACGATGGCTGAGAAAATCGCAGTGCTGGTCGTGGAAGATGAGCCGATTACCCGCATGGATGTGGTGGGTCAGCTTGAGGAAGGCGGCTTCAAGGTTTTCGAGGCGCCCGATGCCGACCGGGCCATCAAAATTCTCGAAGCCAATCCCGCCATCCGTGTCCTCTTCACCGACGTCGACATGCCGGGCAGCATGGATGGCCTGAAGCTCGCCGCCGCCGTGCGTGACCGCTGGCCGCCGATCCAGATTGTCGTTGCCTCGGGGCTCCGCAAAATAAACCTGGATGCCCTGCCCAATGATTCCCGCTTCTTCTCCAAGCCCTATAATGTGAATGAAATCGCCGCCACCATGCGGTCCATGGTCCAGATGCCGCTAGGCGGGTAGTTTAGGCAAGGGAAAGCGCATCTCGAATTTTGTGCCTTGCTCGAAGTGATAGCCCATCTCGCCCTGGATTTGCGCCACCAGTCCGTCGATAAGTTTGCTTCCGGTTCCCTTTGGCGAAGTCTCGGGGTCAAACCCGATGCCATTGTCATGGATCGTCAGAATGCCTGTGTGCCCGTCTTCCGATTTCTTCAGGGTAACATTCAGGCTGCCGTCCCGGTTATCCGGAAATGCATATTTCATCGCGTTGGAAACCACCTCATTCGCCACAAGCCCAAGCGGCAGCGCATGTTCGCGGTCAACTTCGATGGCCTCAAGGTCATAATTCAATTTTATTTCGCGCCCGTAGGATTCGACCAGCTTTCCGATAATGGCGGGGATGTAGGCGGAGGCATCCACCAGCCCGAACTGGTCGTTCCGGTAAATCTGTTCGTGCACCGCAACCATCGCCTGGATCCGGTGGCCCATTTCCTGCTTCGCGCCGGGGTCCATCCTTTGCAGATTGACGAGCGAATTCACCGCCTGCAGGTTGTTTTTGACCCGGTGATGAATCTCCCGGAACAGCATCTGATTGGACTCAAGCGCCGCGGCCAGTTGCTCCCTTTGCCGTGTTTCCCTTGCCAGCCAGCGGAAAGTGATCCAGGCCAGAAAAGCCAGAAACACCGCCAGAGGCAGCGCAACCGCGAGGCTCATGACGGAAAAATCATAGAAAGGCGCAAAAGCCACGTCATGCCCTATCGAGGTGATGGCAATGAGCTTTGAGCCTCCGACCCGGCGGTAGGCCACAATGCGTTTCACGCCGTCCGCAACCGAGACAGCTTCATAAGTTCCGGTGGGGTTCTGCGGCAGATATGTCGTAAAGAGAACAGAAGCACTTATGTTCGTGGACTCTTCCAGCCGGGGATAGCGCGCAACAATCAGCCCGTCCTCGCGCACCACCGAAACCGTCGAAGTCGGGTCAAAGCGAAGCGAGTTCCACACTTTCTCGATGAGTTGCGAGTTGAATGAAACAATGGTCGCGCCTACGAAAATGCCGTTGCGCTCCACCCTCTTGCTAATGACGAATATCTGTTCGCCGTTGAGCCGGCTCACCAGCATGGGGGAGATGTAGGTCGCTGCACCGTCCGCCACCGCCTTGAAATAATCCCGGTCGCGGATGTCGATAGGCTTGAAATCGGGATCAGTCGTAAGCCTCGTAGCGCCGTCAGCGCCCACAAGATAAATGCGCGGTGAGCCGGGCAGGGTCAACACCGCCTCCTTGAGGAAGCCCAAGGCGTTTGCCGGCAGGGCATCCAGGTTTAGTCCCACAAAATCGTCAACCCGCTGCAACAGCTGCCGCGATGTCTCGCCGACCCATTCAAAATTGGCCGCAACCACTTCGGCCGATGAAATGGCCCGTATGCGCGCGATTTCATCGGCCGATTGATAGGCATTTCTCAGGACAAATGCCGTGCCGGCAAGGAGGAAAACCAGAAAAGCAAGGATGAGCGCCGTTGCCATGGTTTCAGAGCGAAACAGTGAACGGCGCGGTGGTGGTGCCATCAGGTCACATTTCTTCCAAAAACTTGGGTTTACCCGGATGGTCGGGAATCAAACAGAAAGGCGGTGCATCTTCATGAGGATTTACACAGCATTCCCAAGTTTAGGCAAGCGCCCGCAAGCGCAGGCAATATTGTCGTCAAACATGTTTGAAGCGGCGCAGGACAATCGGAACAATGATCACCGCCGCGGCAATTGCCAGCAAAACCGCCGAAAGCGGATGGGTGACGAAAACCGAAGGATCACCCTGGCTGATAGACAGGGCGCGGCGGAAATGCGCCTCGGCGAACGGGCCGAGGATCAGGCCGATGATGCAGGGCGCCACCGGAAATTCGTGGCGCCGCATCAGGAAGCCGATGAAGCCCACAATGAACAGCAGGACCAGGTCAAAGGTCGAATTGCTCAGGGAGTAAACCCCGAGCGTCGAGAAGATCAGGATGCCGCCATAGAGCAGGGGCTGGGGAATCGTCAGCAGCTTCACCCACAGCCCGACCAGCGGCAGGTTGAGCACCAGCAGCATGACATTGCCGATATAGAGGCTGGCGATCAGGCCCCAGACCAGGGCCGAATTGCCGGCGAAGAGCAGCGGCCCCGGCTGGAGGTTGTATTGCTCAAACGCCGCCAGCAGAATTGCGGCCGTTGCCGAAGTGGGAAGCCCCAGGGCCAGCAGGGGAACAAGAACCCCCGCCACCGCCGCGTTATTGGCCGCTTCCGGGCCGGCGACACCTTCAATGGCGCCGCGGCCAAACTCCTCCGGATGCTTGGTGAGTTTCTTCTCAAGAAAATAGGAAAGGAACGTCGGAATTTCCGTGCCGCCGGCGGGCAGCGCGCCAAACGGGAAGCCGATGCCGGCGCCCCGCAGCCAGGGTTTCCACGAGCGGCGCCACTCCTCCCGCGTCATGAAGAGCGAACCCTTGATGGGCAGTATCTCCGCCGAGCGCAGGCGCGCCTGCGAAGCCATGAAGAGCGCCTCGCCCACCGCGAACAGCCCTACTGCCACAACCACGACATCTATGCCGCGCAGCAGGCTGGGATAACCAAAGACCAGACGCGGCTGGCCCGTCAGAATATCGGTACCCACCAAACCGAAGGCCAGTCCCAGCATAAGTGCGGCAAGGCCGCGGCTCTTGGAGGCGCCAAGCAGGACCGATACGGTGGTAAAGGCCAGGATCATCAGGGAAAAATATTCCGCCGGGCCAAACAGCAACGCAAGCTTGACGAAGAGCGGCGCAAGAAAGGTCAACGCCAGTGTGCCTAGCGTGCCGGCAACGAAGGAGCCGATGGCAGCGGTTGAAAGGGCAGCAGCACCCCGTCCTTGCCGGGCCATGAGGTTTCCTTCAATGGCCGTCATGATGGAACCGGATTCTCCCGGCGTATTGAGTAGGATGCTGGTGGTGGAGCTGCCGTACATGGCGCCGTAATAGAGGCCGGCAAACATGATGAAGGCGCCGGTGGGATCAAGGTTGCGCGTCACCGGCAGGAGCAGCGCAATGGTGAGCGCCGGGCCGATGCCCGGCAAAATCCCGATAAGCGTTCCAAGCGTTACGCCGACCAGCGACCACATGAGATTGATGGGCGTCAAGGCAGTGGCAAAGCCATCCACGAGGGAGAGAAAGGATTCCATCTCAGAGCAATCCCTTCAAAATCCCCGGGGGCAGTTGCAGGCCAAGGCCGTAGGTGAAACCGATATAGGCAAACATCACCAGGAACAATCCGACGATTGCGTCCCGCCCGTAACGCCTGCTGCCAAAGGCAATGGCCACGCTCATGAAAAGTACCAGTCCGGCGGGCACAAAGCCCGCAGGCCGCAGCAGGTTCATGTGGGCGATGAGGCCCAAAGCGATGATGCCGACATTTTTCCAGTCGGTTGGCTCGACGTCGTCAATGACGTCGTCTCCGCCGCGATAGGACTTCCAGGCGATATACCCGCCCGCAAGGGCCATGCCGATGGCGATGATGTAGGGAAATATCTGCGGGCCGACCCGGGCATAGCTCGGCGGCACTCGCATTTGCATCGTCTCAAAACCGATGACCGATGCGATGGCAACAAGGCCGAGGCCGATCGCAAGACCGGCCCCTGCTATCGATTGTTTTGTGTTCATGGCTACCCGTTACTGGACGAGGCCGATGCCCTTGAGAACTTCCGTGGTCCGGACGTTTTCTGCGGCGATCAGCTTGCCGAAATCATCGCCCGGAAGATAAAGATCTGTCCAGTTCTTGTCCATGAGCACTTTTTTCCAGGCGTCGCTCTTGACGGCCGCGTCCACCGTTTCAAGCAAGGCTTTTTCCTGGGCATCATCCAGGCCTGGAGGGGCCACAATGGCGCGCCAGTTGGCGAGGTCGACATCAATGCCCTGTTCCTTCAGGGTCGCAATGTCGATGCCAGGCTGGCGCTCCGCCGAGGAAATCGCCAGGGCCCGGAGCTCGCCGGATTTGATCTGGCCCGCCCACTCGCTATAGCCGCTGATGCCCGCCACCACATGGCCGCCCAGTATCGCGGCAAGGGCTTCGCCGCCGCCGGAGAAGGGCACATAGTTCAGTTTGGATACGTCAGCGCCCACTGCCTGGGCAACGAGGCCCGCGAGAATGTGATCGGTGCCGCCGGCGGATCCGCCGCCAAAAGCCACCGCCCCCGGTTCAGCTTTCAGTTTTGCCGCAAGATCGGCCATGGTCTTGAGTTCCGAAGCTGCCGGAACAACGATCACTTCATACTCGCCAGTCAGGCGTGCAATTGGCGTTACCATGTCGAGGGTGACCGTCGACTTGTTGGTGAGAATGGCGCCCATCATCACGAGGCCGTTTACCATCAGAACATTGGGTTTGCCTTTTTCCTGGTCGATCAACTGGGCCAGCCCGACCGTGCCGCCAGCGCCTGGAACATTTTCAACCGTGCCGCCCTTGGCGCCCATGGCGGCCATGACTTCGGAGAGGGAACGCGCCGTCTGGTCCCAGCCGCCGCCGGGGCCCGCCGGGGCGATGATCCGCAGATCGTCAAGGGCCAGTGCCGGAGTGGCAAAGCCTGCCGTCAGCGCCAGAGCCAAAAGGCTTGCGAAAATTGTGCGTCTTTTCATGATAATCTCCCATTGCGTTGTTAATCTATTGAACAGCCGTCTTGCGCGGCCTGACCTTGCCCTTGGCAGGTGTTTGGACCATTCATATACTCCAAAGCTGTCATTTTGCTGTCATCGGGAGCGCCATGCGCATACTTGTCGTCGAGGATACCCAGGACGTAGGCGAGGCTATTGTCGCCTGCCTTGAACGGCTGGGCTATGCCGTCGATTGGCAGAAAACCGGGACGGGCGCGGAAGATGCCCTCAAGGTCCAGCGCTATGACCTTGTCGTGCTTGATGTCATGTTGCCGGGGAAAAATGGCTTTGCCGTGCTCGATAGCATGCGGGCGGAAAAGATTGCCTCGCCGGTTCTGGTGCTCACCGCGAGATCCCAGGTTGATGACCGGGTCAGCGCCCTTGACCACGGCGCTGATGACTATCTGGTGAAGCCATTTGACTTCCGCGAACTTGAGGCGCGGGTAAGGGCCCTTCTGCGGCGCTCCGGCGGCACAACGACGGCGCAACTGCAGTTGGGCGACGTCATTCTCGATCAGGTCTCGCGATCGGCAACTGTCGCTGGCCGCCGTGCCGAGCTGACGCGGCGTGAAATCGCCCTTCTCGAAATTCTCATGTCGCGGCCGCAGAAAGTCTTCAACAAGGCTGAATTGCTTGAACAGCTTTTCAGCTTTGGAGAGGACGCAGGCCAGAACGCCATCGAGCTCTACGTGGCAAGGCTCCGACGCAAGCTTCAGCCGGCCCAAATGGAAATCCGCACCTTGCGCGGCATTGGCTACCAGGCCGTGGCCCATGGCGGGTAAAACGCCATCCCTGTTTTGGCGGCTCACCACGGCGATTTCTCTTGGGCTTTTGCTGGGTGCCGGAATCCTGGCCTATGCCGCCTATAATTATGCCCATACCGCAGCCGACGACGCCTATGACCGCCTGCTTCTGGGTGCCGCCTCGCAAATCGGCGAAACCATTCGCGTTGAAGACCAGGTCATCACCACGGATATTCCCGTCTCGGCTTTCGAGACGCTTTCGGTTTCGCGGCGGGAAAGAGTTTACTACCGGGTTGTCGGGCCCGACGGCACTTCTTTGACTGGCTACGATGATCTTGAGGTTCCCCAGAACCTGTTAAGGACGGGACCGAGCCCAAAAGTTTGGGACGCCACATTCAAAGGCTACCCCGTGCGCATCGCGGCCATCTCGCATTACGTGTCAGACCCGGCGGCCACCGGATGGGCAACAATTCTCGTGGCCCAGACGCGTGACGCACGCAACGCTCTGGCGCGTGAATTGACGCTGCGCGCCATGGCGCTGGTCGGCATTATGAGTGTTATCGCCCTGGTGGGCGTGGTACTCGCCACGCGTTACGCCCTTCGCCCGCTGCACCGCATCGAGCAGGCCTTGGGCTCGCGCGATCCCAATGATCTCACCCCGCTCGACATAAGCGCGCCCGTCGAAATTGAAGGCCTCACCCAATCCATCAATCATTTCATGGAGCGTCTTTCCGGGCGCATGGACAGCCTGCAGAGCATGATAGCCGATGCGGCCCATCAAATCAGGACGCCGATTACCGCCCTGACCGCCCAGGTCGAGTTGTTGAAACGCGAAACCGTTCCGGCCAAGCGCAGGCACCACCTGGCGCGCGTTGTCGCCCGCACCGCGCAGATTGGCCGGCTGGTCAGCCAGCTTCTCAGCCATGCCATGGTAAGCCACCGCGCCCAAAGCATTACCGCTTCGCCGATAGATTTGGTGGAACTCGTCAATAAGGCCGTGGCCGATGCCATTCCAGCCGCTATGGACCGCGACATCTCGGTTGAGATGAATGCCGGGCCTGCACCGGTTCTCATTGAAGGTGATCCCATCAGCCTGCGCGAAGCCATTCGCAACATCATCGAGAACGCCGTGCATCACGGCGCCAAAACCAAAATCACAGTCGGCATTGAGGCGAGGGAGTCCCATGTGGTTCTGGTGATTGGCGATGACGGTCCAGGCATTCCGGCCCAGCAATGGCCCGATGTGACCAGGCGTTTCTTTCGCGCCTCGACGGAAGGCGTGGGCTCCGGGCTGGGCCTGGCGATTGCCGCCGACGTTGCCAAAAATCACGGGGCGCGGCTCGAGTTCGCGCACGGGGACAATGACATGTTTCTGGTGCGGATGATTTTCCTCCGGGCTGACGGTGCTCCATCATGAAGCGCGGAATTCTTGCCTGCCTCCTTATGCTGCTTTCTTGGCCGGCCACGGCTGGCACGAGTTACGAATTCAAGGCCCTGGGCGCCGAAATAGGGCACCTCAAAATTGAAGCATCGGGCGATATTGAAGCCATCGAACCGCTCATCAGGGATTTTCAGGAGCTGGAGCCCACGCTGTCGATCACCTATGTCGACAGCCTGACCAATGATCTCTACCGCATGTTGGAGGAGGCCTGCGCCACGGGTGCCATCGTCGCCGATCTGGTTTTCTCTTCGTCGGCTGATCACATGGTGAAGCTGGCAAATGACGGCTGCGCCCAGCCGCACGCCTCGCCCGAGACCGCCCGCGTTCCGCCCTTTGCCAACTGGCATGATGAGGTGTTCGGCTTTTCCTTCGAACCGGCGGTCATTGTCTATAACCGCAATCTTGTGCCGCCCGCCGATGTACCGCGCTCGCGTGACCAGATGGTTGATCTCCTTCGGAACAAGGCTGCGGCCTACGACACCCGCATCGGCACCTACGATATCGCACGTTCAGGCATTGGTTACCTGTTTGGCTTTTTCGACGCGCAGCAATCGAGTGCCTTCGGGCGGATGATGGAGGGGTTTGGCCGCGCCCATGCCAGGCTCTATTGCTGCACGGGAGAGCTTTTGCGCGACATCGAGAGCGGCAAGATTCTCATCGGCTATAATCTTCTGGGTTCCTATGCCTATGGCCGCTTCAAGGCAGGTGCCCCCATAGGAATTGTCCTGCCCCGTGACTATACTCTTGTCCTCAGCCGGGCTGCCTTTGTGCCGGCCCATGCCGCCAATCCGCAGGCCGGCAAGAAATTTCTGGATTATCTCCTGTCGCTGCGAGGCCAGAAGATGGCGGCGGAAAAGTCTTTCTTTTTTGCCTATGGGCAGGCAGCACCCGAAGGCGTTGATGCGGCCGAGCCCGGCCTGCAATCAGGCATCTATCGCCCGATCCCCCTGGGGCCGGCGCTGCTGGCGGTAACCGACCGGCACAAGAAGGCGCGATTGCTGAAGGAGTGGAACCAGTCCTTCCAGGCGCAATAGGCTTCGGCTGACTATTGAAGTTTTGCGCGTCTGGGCAATTGATTCGCCCATACTCCTGCTTGAACACACCCCTCGTGATGCGGCGGTTGGCAGACAATGACTTGAGCTGTTTCGGGGTTCGTCGCCCTGGGGAGCATCTCGGGCGGAAAAGTTACCTCTATTCGACTCATACTCACAAACCCTATAATAAGCACTCTTCACGGATAGGGACGGGGTCCACATGGCCGCTGAACAGTACTTCATCGTACTTCACAACAATGAATGGAAGATTAGCTTCAAGGAGAAGCACTATGGCCCCTATGCCACCCAGGCCGAGGCAATTGAGGCCGCAATAGATGCAGCCTATGCCATGGGAGAAATAGGGATTGACGCCCAGGTCCTTGTTGAGGAAGCAAACCACCAGCTTAGAACTGAGTGGACCTTTGGCCAAAGCTTCAACGCCTTCAGGTGATGGGGGCGGCGCGAACTGCCTCAGGCGCTGCCGATGAACATGCCGGTGAGAAACACCAGGAAGCCGCCAACCGCTATCTGGAAGGCCGCCTTCAGGAACGGCGTGTCCATGTATTTGTAGCGGATCCATGAAATGGCCCAGAGTTCGATGAACACGATGATGATGGCCAGCCCCGTGGCGGTTCTGAAATCGCTGATGAGATAGGGCAGCGTATGGCCAATTCCGCCAACCGCGGTCATGATGCCGGCGGCCAGGCCCCGGATCAGCGGATGCCCGCGGCCCGTCAGCTTGCCGTCGTCCGAAAGGCCCTCGGCCAGGCCCATGGAAATGCCGGCCCCCACCGAGGCTGCCATTCCCACCAGAAAAGTAGCCCAGGTGTTTCCCGTGGCAAAGGCCGCCGCAAACAGCGGCGCCAGCGTGGAAACCGAGCCGTCCATCAGCCCCACAAGGCCGGGCTGGATGACTTGCAGCAGGAATAGCCGGCGCCTGGTTTCGGCCTCGTCGATTTTCACGTCCGCCGTCAGGTGCTTGTCGCCAAGGCGCGCCGCCAGCGACTCGTGGCCCTTTTCGGCTTCCGCCAGCTGGTTGAGAAGCTTTGCAATCTGCGGGTCTTTGCTGTGCGCCGCCGCCTGTTTGTAAAAACGGTAGTTTTCCAGCTCAATGACCTCGGCGCGCTGGCGCATCGCCTCGATATTGAGCTTGCCGATCATCCAGGCTGGTTTGTGCTTCACAAATCCATTGATCTCGTTGCGCCTTATCAGCGGTATGAAATCGCCGAATTTCTTCTGGTAAAGGTCAGTCAGCCAGCGCCGGTGCTGGTGTTCCTCCTCCGCCATTTCCATGAAAACCTTGGCGGAAGCAGGATAGGTCTCCATCAGGGCATTGGCAAAACCCGAATAAGCGCGCGCATCATCGTCCTCGCTGGAAATGGCAAGGGCGATGATTTCCTGTTCGGTCAGATCGGAGAAACTTTTCAATGGGAACCTCTGAATTCAGATTAGAATAATTCTAATATATAGTCCAGTCTGAAACAACTCATTAACCCCCGGCTTGATAGGTTCACCCCTTTAACGGGACCTCCGCCGCCATGAGTGAAGCCTCGGCCTTGCCGCTGCACAATCGTCTTTCCTTGACGGCAGCGCATATCGTTCACGGCATCCGCGCCCATGCGCTGCTCTACATATTCGCGGCATTTGTCTGCGCCGTCTCGATTGCGGAATCCCTGTGGCTTGGCCTTCCCATTGATCTCCAGATGGTGATGATATTTTCCGGCCCGGTGCTGATGCTCCTTGGCGTCATGATTTTTTTTGGCCTTGTCCTTGAGCTCATCCGGTTGAACCGGACCAATTATCCCGGCAGCGCCGTTGGCGGGCTATGGATCAAAATACGCGACGATTACCTGTCACCCCAGCGTGTCTCCAATTCCATTCACGCTTTCCTTTTCATGACTCTCTACATGGTGGGCTTTTCCTTCATCAAGAAGGCAATCCCGCTGGCCGTTCCCTTTTCCTGGGATGAAACCTTCATGCGGTGGGACCAGGTGCTGCATTTCGGCCGGCATCCCTATGAATGGCTGGCGCCCCTGCTGAACCTGCCGTGGGTCACCTTCCTGATCAACGCCAACTACAACATCTGGTTTTTCGTGATGTTCACCTGCTGGTACTGGCAGGGCTTCGCGGCCAGGGATTCAGCCCTGCGCATGCGCTTTCTGCTGGGCTTCACGCTTACCTGGTTCATCGGCACCAGCGTATTGGGCACCATCTTTTCCTCGGTCGGCCCCTGTTTCTACGGCAGGCTTTTGCCCGGCGTTGATCCCTACGCCCCGCTCATGGCCTGGCTGAATGAGGTGAATCAAAACCACACCATCTTTGCCCTCACCGCCATGAATGAACTTTGGAAGAACTACGAAACCGGAACCGGTCTGATTAACGGCATTTCCGCCATGCCGTCGATGCATGTGGGAGCCTCGATACTGTTCGCAATCCTCGGCTTCTCCTCCGGCAAGAAATGGCTTGGCTACCTGATGTCGGCCTTTGCCTTCCTGATCTTCATAGGCTCAATCCACCTGGGCTGGCACTACGCCATCGACGGCTACGCCGGTGCCGCCGTCGCTATCGTCTGCTGGTGGATGGCGGGAAAAATTGTCGATTGGGATAGGCGCAAGCGCGGCGTTGCCGAAGCCTAAACTTGTTGGTGCCCTAGGCATGATCTCCAGTCTCAAGGCGCACGATTCATCGCTCCGGTTTGGGAGACTGAATCAACTCCGGGGAAAGGCCTCCAACGGCAAAAACACATTTCGGAAGTTAGCTGCAAACCTGACATATCGCGGAGACGG
>JAUXUN010000047.1 GCA_030680855.1 Aestuariivirga sp. | reverse complement strand
TTTTTCCCGGAGCTGAACAACCCCCGCGTTAAATACGCGAAGTATCCGCCGCGCATCCATGTCTTCCCCTATGATACCCTGGTGCCCATAGCCCGGCCCGCCGTCGCTCCCCCGCCGCCTCCCGATGGCCTGATCAATGCCGCGCGCCTCAGCCACAGGCTCCAGGCCCTCAAGCTCGCCCTCGATGATCTTCCCCGCCAGGCCCGGCGCATGGCCCGCTGGCGGATGAGGCGGGAGAACATGCCAAGTCCCAAGTTCAAATCGCCCCTGCGGCCGGGCCAGCCTCCCGGCCGCCGCAAGAAGCCAATTCACGAAATCGATGAAATCCTAACCGAGTGCCACTGGCTTGCCTGGGAGGCGATGAAGCCCGATACAAGCTGAAATTTAAATCGTCCGTCTACGGATTAATTGTGAATTGTTCCCAATACCATTCCGGCGTTCGCCGGAATGATGGATGCTGGCTGGTCAGTCGGTATGAAAAACATTCTCCATCACCGCCCACCAGTCGCCGGGTTTGCGGGTGTCGTAGGGCACCTGCATGGGGTCGGTGATGTCCCACCATTCCTGCATGCGCGGGGCCCTCTTGATCTTCTCCATGTCGGCCTTGAAATCGCTGCCGTGGTATTCCCAGTAGGCGAAGAGGATATTTTCCGGCTCCTTCAGGAAGATCGTATAGTTCCTGATATTCGAGTCTGAAATGGCCTTGAGGATTTCGGGCCAGACGGCGGCGTGGATGCGCTTGTATTCGGGGATGACTTCCGGCTTCACCTTGATGATTTGCGCCATTCGTTCCATGTGCCAGTTCCTTGTCTTGACCATCGTTCGTCTTGCGTGGAAAGATTACAAGACAGCGGGAGGGAAACAATGGCCGAGTGGATAAAAAGATTCAGCCTTGCGGGGAAAACCGCATTGGTCACGGGCGCCACGAAAGGCATCGGCTTTGAAACCTGCAAGGTGCTGGCCGATGCGGGGGCCGACATCGCGGCGGTTGGGCGTGATAGGGCGGGGCTCGCGGAAGTTGCCGCGGCGGTCAAGAACCTCGGGCGCAAATGCTTTGCCATTGAAGCCGATCTCGCAACTTCCGATGGGCCGGTGACGGCGGCGCGGGCGGCACTGAAGGAATTCGGCACCATCAATATCCTGGTCAACAACGCCGGGGTTGCCCACATCGCGCCGTTGCTTGCGCTCTCAGTTTCCGATTGGGATACGACGATGGCGGTCAACTTGCGCGCGCCATTCCTGATCGCGCGGGAGCTGGCGCCCCAGATGATCGCAAGGAAGGCCGGAAAGATCATCAATGTATCTTCCCAGGCAGGCATTATCGCGGTGGATGACCATGGGGCCTACAGTTCTTCCAAAGGCGGCCTCAACATGCTGACCAAGGCCATGACGGTTGAATGGGCCAAGTACAATATCCAGATCAATTCGGTTTGCCCGACTGTGATCCTCACGCCGATGGGCGAAAAGAACTGGGGCAGCCCGGAGAATTCCGGACCGATGCTGGCGAAGATTCCGGCCGGGCGTTTTGGCAAACCGGTTGAGGTTGCCGACATGATTCTTTATCTGGCGTCTTCGGCTTCGGACCTCGTCTGCGGCCAGGACATTCTCATCGACGGCGGCTATACGGCGCTCTAGTAGGTGGCGCGGCCACCGGAGAGATCAAACACCGCGCCGGTGGAGAAGGAACTTTCCTCGCTGGCCAGCCAGCAAATCAGGCTTGCCATTTCATCCACGGTGCCGAAGCGGCCTTTCGGAATTTTCGACAGCATGAAGTCGATGTGAGTTTGCGGCATCTGGTCGAAGATGGGGGTGCGCACGGCGGCGGGGGTGACGGCATTCACGGTGATATTGTACTTGGCCAGTTCCTTGCCCAGCGATTTGGTCAGGCCGATGACGCCGGCTTTCGAGGCAGAATAGCCGGAGGCATTGGGGTTGCCTTCCTTGCCGGCGATGGAGGCGATGTTGACGATGCGGCCGTAGTTCTGCGCCACCATGAGCGGGGCCACGGCGCGGTTGCAATAGAAGGTGCCGTTCAGGTTGATGTCGATCACCTGTTTCCAGCCATCGATGGGAAATTCGATAAGCGGAACGGTGGGGCCGGTGATGCCGGCGCTGTTCACCAGAATATCAACGCCGCCGATCTGCTTGACGGTTTCCTTTACGGCTTTTTCGACTGAGGCGAAATCGGAAATATCAACCTTGATGCCGCCGTTGAGGTCCCAGACGGCGACCTTGCCGCCCTCGGCCGCAATGCGCTTGGCGACGGCCTCGCCAATGCCCGATGCGCCTCCCGTTACAACCGCCCGCCTGCCTGTAAATCTCATGGCTTGATCTTCCAGCTTTTCATTTTTTGAAGTGTGTCGTCGAACGATACAATCCCTGCGTCAGATCCCAGACCCGTGGCAACGAGTCCGGCTGAAGCCTGCGCAAAACGGAGTGCGGTTTCGGTGTCCATCTTGTGATGCAGGCTGGTGATAAAGCCCGCATCAAAGGCATCGCCGCAGCCGGTGGTGTCCACGATCTTGATATCGTAGGCGGGCGAATTCAGCCGCGTGCCGTCTTTGTGGGCGTAGTAGGCACCGTCGCCGCCGAGGGTGAACACGCAGCAGGCGGTACCCTTGTCGAGGAAGAATTTGGCGCAATCGGCGGCGGTGGATTGGCCGGACATGTCCTTTGCTTCCTCAATCGAAGGCATGAAGTAATCGATATAAGGCAGGATGGGGCCGACGATGCCAATGGTTTCGGCGCTTGCGGCGATGAGATCGAAGGTGACGGTGCGGCCGCGCTTCTTGGCTTCCTTGAGCAGGGTGACGCTGGCCGCCCCATCGAGCTTTTTCAGCAGCCCGGTTCCGCCGAGATGGATTATTGGCGCGTCAAAGACCTGGTCATACATGCTCGGCGCCACATCAAAATGATCGGAAGCGCCGCGCACGTGCAGCGCCGGCCTGTCGCCATTGGGACGCACGTTCAAAATCGTGGCGGAAGTTGGAATGCCCTTGAGGCGCTGCATGGCGCTGGTATCGATGCCGTGTTTCGCAAGGGTGAGCAGCACCCAATCAGCCTTTTCATCGTCGCCCACGGCGCCGACGGCGAGGCTTTTCAGGCCTAGCTTGGCGGTGTCAACGACAGTTCCGCCGGCGGTGCCCGCGACAGTGAGGCGGATTTCCTCGATGAACTCCACATTGCCGCGGTCCGGGATGCGGATGACGGGCCGCCCCAATACATCAAGAATGTAAAGGCCGATGACCGAAACATCATAACGCATGTCAACGAACAGCCTTGTTCATATAGGTGATGATGGCAGCCAATCCGGCGGCGACCACAGCCAGGGACCAGACGAAGGGCTGCAGGTAATAGGGCAGGGCGGCAAGGGCTGCCCTGCCGGTTACGGTGTTGGGATCGGGCGGCTTGAGGAAAAACACGCCATAGAGATGGGCGGCGGAGATCGCAACCAGCAACACGATGCAGAAAATCATGGCGACAATCAGCGCCACTTTTACAACGGAGCGCACCGGAACCCCGGGCTGGGCCAGAGGCAGCAGATTGTTCGCAAGGCCGGCAAGCACGACAAGGCCGCTGCCGATTGCAAACAAGGTCAGGCTGATGGGCTGGAAAATCAGGACAAGGGCGAACAGCCCCAGCCCAATAATGAAGAATTCGAGGCGCAGGGCGGAACGGGCCGACATGCCGGTTTTTGCATCGTCGGTCATGCGCGCACCGCCCTTCCATTCTCGCCGAAGAAGTGGGTTTGTTTCGGATCCGGCTTCAGATGCAGCACTTCGCCAATCTTGACGCGCTGGGTGCGCGGCACGACGACGCGAATGTCGCCGCCCAGTTTGGTGCGGGCGTGAACGAGGGTTTCAGCGCCCATGGGTTCAATGAGCTCGGCCTGGGCCCGGATGGTGCTTTTGCCGGCACTGCTTTCCGCCGTAAAGGCGCGGGGCCGGATGCCAATCATGACCTTGGACGGCTTGAGGGTTGAGACTGCAGGGTCGGCGGCCATTTCAACGGCGCTGCCGGCCAGCGAAACAGAGGCCATGCCCTTGTTGAAAGACTTGAGATCGGCTTCCATCAGGTTCATTTGCGGCGTTCCGATGAAGCTTGCGACAAACACATTGGCGGGCTTGGCGAAAACCTCGTGGGGGGTTCCCACCTGCTCGATCATGCCGTCGCGCATGATGGCAATGCGGTCCGCCATGGTGAGCGCCTCGAGCTGGTCGTGGGTGACGATGACCGTTGCCTTGGAGAGGTTGGAGAGGACCTCCTTGATCTGGCCGCGCATGGAGTGGCGGAGCTCCACATCGAGGCGCGACAGGGGTTCGTCGAACAGAAAGCAATTGGGATCGCGCACGATGGCGCGGGCAACGGCGATGCGCTGTTTTTCGCCTTCCGACACCTGGCCCGGCATGCGGTCAAGCACTTCGGTGAGATGGAGGATTTTGGCCACCTTGTTGACGCGCTTGTCGGACTCATCCTTGGAGAGTTTTTCGAAATGCAAGGGCATGGCGATGTTCTGGCCGACATTCAGCGCCGGATAGAGGGCGTAGAACTGGAACACCATGGCAATGTCGCGCTTTTCTGGCGGCAGGTCATTCATGCGCTTGCCGGCAATGATGACGTCGCCTTCGGTGGCGCGCTCGAGGCCGGCAATCATGCGCAGCGTTGTTGTCTTGCCGCAGCCCGACGGGCCGAGGAGGCATACGACCTCGCCCGCCTTGACCGACAGGGAGGCATCCTTGACGGCAAGGAACTCGCCATATTTCTTGGTGATCTTTTTTACTTCAATGGTTGACATGTCAGCGCTTTACCGTTCCGAACGTGACGCCACGCAGCAGATGGTTCTGCAGGAAGAACGTGACCAGGAAAACCGGGATGAGGAAGAGTGTTTCAATTGCCGCCAGCAGGCCCCACAGCACGCCGATACCGCCGCCGGCCACGGCTTGGTTCATGGCAACGGGAACGGTGCGGGTATCGATGCCAGTGAGGAGGAGGGCAAAGAGGAACTCGTTCCAGGTGAGAATGAGGCCGAACACGAAAGTTGCGGCAAGCCCGGCGACGACCTGGGGCAGGCAGATCTTGAAAAACACGCGGAGCTCCGACGATCCATCAATGCGCGCGGCATCTTCCACATCCAGCGAGAGCTCATCGAAGAAGCTTTTCATCATCCAGATGGTGAAGGGCAGGTTGAAGGCGGTGTAGAGTAAAATGATGCCGGGGTAGGAGCCGGAGAGCCCGGCGATGCGGAACATCAGTATGATCGGGATGATCACCACAATTGCCGGCAGCATGCGGGTGGTGAGGATGATGAACAGGTAGGTGTCGTTGCCCTTCAGCGGATAGCGCGAGAAGCCATAGGCTGCGAGGGTGCCGATGACGAGAGCGAGGAGCACCGACGAGCCGGCGATGAACATGGAGTTGAAGAAGAAGCGGTCAAAGCCGGTGCTTTCAACGGCTCCGCCGGTGACGAAGGCCCGCGAAAACACCGAGGTGAAATTCTCAAGTGTCGGGCTGAAGACATAAACATCGGGGATCAGCCCGAAGAAGGACGTGGGGAAAAACTTCGGCGGAACGGACATCGCCTCGTTCTGCACCTTGAACGAGGTGATGATGATAAGCAGCACGGGCAGGAAGTAGATGAGGCTGACGAGGCCAGCGAGAAGTGTTTGCCCCCAGCCAGCTTCTGTGACCCCCGAAGCCTTCCTGAAGCCCAGTTTTTCCCAGATGGTTGTGGAGGTGGCCATAGATCAGTTTTCCCGGCTGCGGCGGTTGGCGATATAGAGATAGAGGTTGGTGAGTACGATCACCACAAAGAGCAGAAGATAGGAGAGGGCGGCGCCCTCGCTGGTCTTGTTTTGCTCGTTGGCAATGCGGATCACATGGTAGGATATGGTCATGGTGTCATTGCCGCCCTTGGTGAGCAGGATAATGAGATCGGCCATCTTGAAGGCCTCAATGGTGCGAAAGAGCAGGGCCAGCATGAGAAGGCCGCGGATGTAGGGGAAGGTGATTGTCCAGAAGCGCCGCCATGAGCCGACGCGGTCGATGGAGGCTGCCTCGTAAAGATATTTGGGGACAGACACGAGGCCAGCCAGCACCAGCAGCATGACAAAGGGCGACCACATCCAGGCATCGGCAAAGACAATGCCGGCAACGGCTCCGGTCTTGTTGGAAAAGAGAATGAACTGCTCACCGTTCCAGGCTTTGATTGACTGGCTGATCAAGCCGAAAGTCGGGTCATAGTAATAGGAGAAGAACACGCCGACTGCGACCACCGAGAGCATCATGGGGGTGAGCACAAGGATCAGGAGATAGCGGCGCAGCGGAAACTGCTTGGCAAACATGACGGCGAGCAGAAAGCCCACAATCATCTGGGCTGAGACGGTGAGCACCGTGAACATGGCCGTATTGGTGAGGTTGCCCCAAAGTTCTGGAGCTTTCAGATCATCGGTCAGCAACCGTGAATAGTTGGCGAGCCCGATAAAGCGCATGCTTTGCTGGCTGCTCTGATAGGCGAAAAAGGAAAGGCCCAGGGACCAGAGCAAGGGGAAAATGTTCATGACAAAAAGCACCGCGATGGCGGGCGAGACGAGCAGGCCGCCGTAATAGCGCTTGCGGAAGGCATTGACCACAATACTGGCGGCGACCATGGCCACCATGGCGCCAACAACCCAGAATGAGGCCGAGGCGGGGAACAGCGATGCGGCCAGAATGGAAACGGCAAGCCCGACGGCAATCGCAAGTTTCCAGTTGTCGGGCGCCACGTTCAGGAATCCGGGCGTCTGCTGCTGTGTTGCCGTCATCGTCATCAAAATTCAGCTTCTCGTTGGAAGGGAGATAAAAGAGACGCGCGCAAATCGGCTACGCGCGTCCCGGACTTTCGTAAATATTACTGGATCAGGCCAGCTTCCGTGAGGAGGTTCTGCTGATACTTGGCAATATTATCCAAGGTGGTCTTGGCGTCCTGCTTGCCCGTGATGGCAAGATCGAACTGATCCTGCTGCTGGGTGAGAAGGTCAAAGAACTGCGGCACATGCCACACGTCCTTCTGCCAATCGAGAGATGCGGCCCAAGCCCGGTTCCAGGGGCGATAGGTCACATATTTCGGATCTGAGTAAACCGACTTCATGGCTGACTGGCCGCCACCGGCAGCAAACTGGTGCTGGATGTCAGAAGACAGCCACCACTTCACGAAGCCCATGGCTTCCGTCAACTGGGTCGGCGTTGTCCACGTGGTGAGCACAAAAGGCTGTCCACCGATGTTTGACCAACGGACGAGCTTTCCATCCGGCCCTGGGGTTCCTGGCGCCAAGCCGAAGACGAGCTTGTCCGAAACCTTGGAGGTTTTTGGATCGAGCGAGGCTTCACCCAGGCCAATCCAGTTGATGTTCATCGCGACCTTGCCTTCGCGGAATAGTTCATCCGACTTGAAAATGTCCATGGTGCCGGTCTTGGCAACCGGTGGCATGTACTGAATCAGGCGCAAGTAATGCTCAAGAGCACCAACAGCCTGAGGCGAGTTTACGACACCCTCGGCCTGGCCTGTTGGCTGTTTGGTTTCGTCCCAGACGTTGCCGCCTTCCTGCCAGATGAAGCCATTGATCTGCATGGACGAGAAGTCATAGCCCTTGCCTGCCTGGTAGGCGATTCCATAGAAATCGTCGTCGGCAGGCTGTCCGGCCAGCATTTCACCCTTCTTGCGCTGGAAAAACTTTCCAACGTTCTCGAAATCATCCCAACTCATGGCGTCGATTTCTTCACCGGTGCAAGGCAGCTTTTTGCTGAACTGCGCCTGGAAGTTCTTCTGCTCTTCGTCGTGGCACAGGATGTCGGAACGCGCAAAATTCACCAAAACGTCGGGGAACTGCGGGAAGCCGTAGTAGTTAGGCGTCGAGTTCGGATAGGTCGAATAGGCATTCAGCGGTGCTGGATGCATTTCGTCCATCGTCGCTTTCAACTCAGGATCGGCATCGATCAGGTCGTTAACCTTGCGGAAGTAACCACCTTCAACAAAGGCGCCAAGCCACTGTGAATCCGACACGGCGAAATTGTACTTCTGCTCGCCTGAGGTGAGCGAAGCGTTGACGCGGGTGTAGAAGTCGGGCCACGGAATGAAGTCGACTTCCAACTTCACGTTATTGCCGGTTTCTGACTTGTATTGCTCGTCGAACATCTTCTTCATGATGCGCGTCGGCGGCCAATCAGGCACGGCCATGGTGAGCGTCACGTCTTCGGCGGAAGCGAGTGATGCGCCCCCAACCGACATAAGGGCGGCAAAGCTAAACGCTGTGGCGACCCCTTTCATCTTCGTCATTATCGTCATCTTAGGTTTTCTCCCATTGTTAACCGGCTTGCTTCTGCCCTTCGGTGTCAGGTCATGACCTGCCCACTTGCGGCGCGGAAGATGTGAATATCGTTTGGATCAAAGTAGATGTTGGCCGGGTCGCCGACTTTGATGGCGGTTGCCCTGGCTTCCGGCAGCACCATGCGCAGAACTTCCTTTCCAGCTTCCACCGAGACAATCGTAATGTCGCCGAGCGGTTCCAGCAGATGGATTTTCGAGGCAATGGCTTTTTCGCCCTTGGCCGCCAGCCGGATGTCGCTTGGGCGGATGCCGATGATCGCTGCTTCGCCCGCCGCCGCCGTCTTGCGCGGCACCTTGGGGCTCATTTTGCCGAGCGGCGTTTCAAAGGTTCTTGCGTCCTTGCCAACCTTCGCCTGCAGCATGTTCATGTGGGGCGAACCGATCTTGCCGGCCACATAGGTATTGACCGGGCGCTCATAGAGCTCTTCCGGGGTTCCGCGCTGGACGACCATGCCATCGCGCATCACGGCGATTTCCTCACCCATTGAGAGGGCTTCAAGCTCATCGGGCGTGGCATAGACAATGGTCATGCCGAATTGCCGGTGCAGGCGTTTCAATTCAGCGCGCATGTCATGGCGCAGCTTGGCGTCAAGATTGGTGAGCGGTTCGTCAAGAAGCAGAATTTTCGGTTGGCGGACCAGCGAGCGGCCAAGGGCAACACGCTGCTGCTCACCGCCGGACAGGGTATTTGGCTTGCGATCAAGGCGTTGGGAAAGCTTCAGCATCGCCGCGGTCTCGTTCACGCGCCTGGTGATTTCGGCCGAAGCGACCTTCTCCTCACGCAGCGGATAGGCAAGATTCTCGAAGACGGTGAGGTGCGGATAAAGGGCAAATGACTGGAACACCATGGACACGCCGCGGCCGGCGATCGGCTCATTGGTAAAATCCCTGCCGTCGATTTCCAGGCGGCCTGAATCGGGCCTCACCAGGCCGGCAATGGTGCGCAGCGTGGTGGTCTTGCCAACGGAACTTGGCCCGAACAGGACGAAAAACCGTCCCGCCGCAACATCGAAGGAAAGATTTTCGAGAGCCCGCACCTTGCCATAGGATTTCGCAATCCCCGACAATCGCACCGCGGGCTTAATGCCTTCAGCCATTCCCATTCCCTGTCTGCCCGTCCGGGCGCTTTTTTGCAGACACTAGCCTGTCTCTCTTTATTTGCAAGCCGCCTATCATCAATCCAAACCAATTATTTCGGGTGAGCCCGGGGCCCCGCATATCTCTGCATAATAATTAGCCATTTGGGCTTTCCCACTGGCCAGTTTTGGCCGACTTGAGGACTGCGTCGGTGACGAGATCGGTTGCAAGGGCATCACGGAAAGTTGGGGCTGCAACCTTTCCGCCGCCAATGGCTGCCAGGAAGTCGGCGACCTGGTGAATGAAGGTGTGTTCATAGCCAATCTGCAGGCCGGGCACCCACCACTTGTCCATGTAGGGATGGTCGCCATCGGTAATGTGGAGCGAACGCCAGCCCCGGGTGCGGCCTTCGTCGCGATGATCAAAATACTGCAGGCGGTGCAGATCGTGCAGGTCCCAGGCGATAGAGGCATTTTCGCCGTTGATTTCGAAGGTGTAGAGTGCTTTGTGGCCACGGGCGTAACGGGTGGCCTCGAAACTTGCCAGCGAACCATTGGCAAAGCGGGCCAGAAACAGGCTGGCGTCATCGATGCCGACCGCCTCCGTCTTGCCGGTGATGTTATGATGGCGTTCCTTGATGAATGTTTCGGTCATGCCAGAGACTTTGGTGATGCCGCCGTTGAGCCAGAGGGCGGTATCGATGCAGTGGGCGAGAAGGTCGCCGGTTACGCCGCTTCCGGCGACGCCGACATCGAGGCGCCACAGGCCCTGGCCACCCTGGGGGAGGTCCTTGGAAATAGTCCAGTCCTGAAGGAACTTGGCGCGATAGTGAAAAATCCTGCCGAGCTTGCCGTCGTCGATCAATTGCTTGGCGAGGGTGACGGCGGGCACGCGCCGGTAGTTGTACCAGACCATGTTTGGCACCTTGGCCTTTTCGACGGCGTCCACCATCTGGCGGGATTCCCCTGCCGAACGGCCCAGGGGCTTTTCGCACATCACCATCTTGCCGGCCTTCGCGGCGGCAATGGCTATTTCATGATGGGTGTCATTGGGGCTGGCAATATCGATGACATCGATATCCGCGCGCTCGACAAGCTTGCGCCAATCGGTTTCAATTGATTCATAGCCCCATTGTTCGGCGAAGGCCTTTGCCTTGGCGGCATCGCGGGCACAGATTGCTTTCAGCACCGGGCGGTAGGGCACATCGAAAAAATGGCCGACCTGGGAAAACGCGTTGGAATGGGTACGGCCCATGAAGCCGTAGCCGACCATGCCGATATTGAGCGGTTTTTTCGTCATCTCAGGCCTGCCAGCCGTGCTTGTCGCGCACCTTGATCATGGTGCCGAGGATGTCGTTCCAGGTTTTCTGCTGCATCATTACGGTGTTTGGGAACATGCAGCCGTCCCAGCAGATATGACGGAACGCCTTGGTGAGTCCGCCATCCTTGCCGCGCAGCCACATGCCGGCATGGCGGGGAATATCGAGCCTGCCGTTGGGGTCCGTCACCATGCAGTGCCGCCCAGTCTTGTCGTGATAGCCCATGCCTTTGACGGTGCCGTCGTTTTGCGCCACATGAAAATCAATGGTCCAGGGCCGCAGCATGTCAGTCATTCTGGTGAGCGCCTTGTCGAGCTGCTCCTTGTTCTTCCAATTATACTTTGCGGGCAGAAGCCTGGCCTTGGGCGCGTTGTAGCCCATGGTGTAGAGCAGGGTGTGGGCCATGTCGGCCTGAAAACCGATGGTGTGCGGCCGGTCGACGGCTTCCAGCGTGTCGATCATGGCTTTCCAGGAATGCATGCCACCCCAGCAAATTTCGCCCTCCGCCGCCAGCCGCTCATCATAGTCTGCTGCCACGCTGCAGGCTTCACGGAAGGTCTGGGCCACTTTCCTGGTGTTGCCTTTGGGGTCCTTGGCAAATTCGCCGGGGCTTGTGGCCGAGTCAATGCGGATGACACCGTAATGACGCACGCCCAGGTCGCGCAATTTCTGCCCAAGGCGGCATGATTTCCGCACATTCTCCACGAACTTCTTCCGGTCGGAAGCGGAACCCATGGCCGAGCCGCCGCCCACCGGTGGCCAGACCGGGGCCACGATGGAGCCGATTGCCAGCCCGCGGGCCTGTACTTTTTCGGCCAGACGCTTCACTTCATCATCGGTAAAATCGATGTTGGTGTGAGGAGCTGCATGGAAGATGTCGATGCCGTCGAACTTCACACCCTTCACCTCCGCCCTGGCGGTCAGGTCGAGCATGGTATCAAGATCAATTGGCGGCTCGGAATCGGAGCCCTTGCCGACCAGGCCGGGCCACATAGCATTGTGCAGTTTTGGAAAATTGTTCGCGCCGGCCATGCACTCTCCCACAGACTTTTTTAGTTTGAATCATCTTAAACAAAAATTGGGCTTGCTGTCTACAACTGTTATATTAGTATGAAGGGATGGTCACTAGTCTCTCAAGATCACGGCTCGACCGTTCGCGGCCCATGCGCGACCAGATTTATCCATTGGTGCGCCGGATGATATTGACAGGCGCCATCAAGCCGGGTGAGGTTATTGACGAGAAAGCCATTGCGGCCCAGCTCAATGTTTCGCGCACTCCGGTGCGGGAAGCGGTGAAGAAACTGAGCGACGAAAACCTGGTTGAAGTGGTGGCGCAGTCGGGGACGCGGGCGGCGCGCATTGCGCGCGACGAGATTGCCGAGGCTTTTCTCATCCGCAGGGCTCTGGAATCAGAAAGTGCGGCGCAGGCCGCAACGCGCATGACCCAATCGCACGCGGACCGGCTTGAGGACATCCTCCTGCTGCATGCCCGGGCCCTGGAACGCAAAAAATATGTCGAAGCGATTGAGCGTGACGATGATTTCCACCGCTATATCGCCGACATCAGCAACCTGCCGCGGCTGTGGCGGGCCATAGAGATTTCAAAAGCGCAGCTTGACCGCTGCCGCCACATGATGCTGCCGCGCGAAGGCGAGGCTGAAACCACCCTTGAGAAGCATCGAGTCATCATTACTGCCCTCAGGAGCGGAGATCCGGAAGCGGCGGCGCGGGCCATGCGCGATCATCTCGAAACCGCTTACAGCAGCACGGTTGCGGTGCTGGACGGTCCGGGCCTGAACTGAAGCCGAAAGGGCGCCTGGGAATTTGCATTAACGCCAAAGAAATTAATCCTTCCTAGTGTGTCCGGTCGGCACAATCCGGATTTGTGCCGTGTGGGTTGTGTTTGCGTATGTTGTTTTTGGTGTTCATTGCGTTGCTTGTGGCGTTTCTCGTGGTGCTTGTCTTAGCCAAGCGCGTTGCCTTTGGCGCATTTTTTATTTCGGCGGGCGTATTCGCCATGGCGGGCTACGCAGCCGCAGGCGGGCTGTTCATTGATCCGGACGACCCTGTTACTCTGCGCCTCGTCACGCTGAGTGAACCGCCGCACGTCGTGGTGCAAGCCGGACTTGAGCTGACGACGGCAGGGTACCGGGCAAAGTCCATCAGCATCCTGGTACATCGGAATGACCTTGCGGAATTACGCGAACACATAAAATATGAGCTTCGGCGGGGAAACATTACGGCCGAAAAGGCAAGCACCCTGAATCATCTTGTCGATGAGATTGAGCTTGAAGTATCGGTGGATGTGGCCGCCGGACAGGTCGCGGCGCAACAGGAGGTCCAACAACGGGCTCTTGTCGAACTTACACGGTCGCAGGCCTGGCTGAATGAGATGCTGGCCGATACGATCAAACTGGTAAAGGTCCTTGGTTCGGTCAGCAGCCCGGAATTCGCCGGGACATTTATTGCTGCCAAGATTCAGGTTGTGAGGCTTTCGGCTGAAAAGGCTGCCATTGATGGATCAATTGGCGAGATCCGACAAAGCATGAAACGGCCCAAAGCCGGCTAAACCATTCCTGGGTTCTCCCACCTTCTGGCGGTGGACATGACGGTTGCTTTCAGTAAAAGCATGGGCCAACGGAACCCTGAAAGCCAGAAATGACCCCATCGGAGAGCTATTTTATCGGCATCGATACCGGCGGCACCTATACGGATGCCGTTGTCATTGCCCATGGCACGCAGAAGATTCTCGGCTGGACAAAGGCGCTGACGACGAAGGGCGATCTTTCCATCGGAGTGAAAGAAGCCCTCACAACCGTGATGCAGACTCTTCCCGCAGGCACAAAGGCTTCGACCATCGGGCTGGTTTCGGTTTCAACTACGCTGGCCACCAACGCGGTAGTTGAGGGGCACGGCAGTCCGGTGGCGGTTTTCCTTATTGGCTTTGACAGCGCCATGGCGGCGCGAACCGGCATCGCCAAGGCCTTTCCTAATGTGCCATTGCGGATGATCGCCGGGGGCCATGACCATAATGGCGATGCGGCATTTTCCCTCGATGCGGCAGCGGTTGAGCGCGAAGCGGAACTGTTGAAAGGCGAGGTTTCGGCCTTTGCGGTGGCGTCGTCTTTTGCCGTGAGGAATCCGGAACACGAACAGGCGGTGCGCGACATCATCACGCGGGTAACAGGCAAGCCGGTGACGCTTTCCACGGAACTGACTTCATCGCTGGATGCGCCGCGGCGGGCGCTGACTGCCGTTCTAAATGCCCGGCTGATTTCGCGGATATCGCTGCTGATTGAGGCGGTGCGGCTTGCCATGGCTGAGCTGCATATTTCCTGCCCGCTGATGGTGGTGAAAGGCGATGGCTCGCTGGCGCGGGCCGAAAACGTGGCGCTCAAACCGATTGAAACGGTGCTGTCGGGACCGGCGGCGAGTTTGGTGGGGGCCAAATGGCTGTCGGGGCTTGATGATTTCATCATGTCCGACATCGGCGGCACGACAACCGACATCGGCATTCTGCAAGGTGGAAAGCCGCAGGTGGCGGAGGAGGGGGCCGAGGTCGGCGGCTGGCGCACCATGGTGAAGGCCATCGATGTGACGACCATTGGCCTTGGCGGCGACAGCGAAGTTCACCTGGCGATGGTTGGCTCCATGCAAATCGGGCCGCAGCGCATTGTGCCGATTTCGCTGATTGGCGCGCGCTATCCGGAAGTCATTGCCATGCTTGAAGGCGACCTTGCGGATACGGAAGGCGGCTCGCAGCAGGGGCGCTTTGTGGTGGCGCCGTTTGGCAAGTCCGGGCCGGCCGATCACAGCGGGCTGACGGTCCGCGAGAGAGAATTTCTGGCCCTGGTTACGGACCGGCCGAAGCCGCTGCGGAAAGTCGCCGTGTCTTCGGGCGCGCAGCGGGCCCTATCTTCCTTGCGCAAGAAGGGGTTGGTGCAGCTCTGCGGGTTCACGCCTTCAGATGCGGCCCATGTGCTTGGCCTGCAGGCTAACTGGTCAAAGGCCGCGGCACTTTTGGCGGCCCAGCTTGTGGTGCGGTTCCGTGACATGAGGCTTGGAACGCCGGAGCGCGTTGAGGCGTTTTGCCGGGAGGTGTGGAGTGAAACGGTGCGCCTGTCGGCGAAAGCCATTCTGAATTCGGCGCTCGGCATGCCGGTTGAGAATAACGCCCTGATTGAAAGTGTTGTATCGGGTGCGCCGGTGAAGGGCCTGGCGGCGATTAAAATTTCACCCACCATTCCCATTGTGGCGGTTGGCGGGCCGGCCCGGGTTTATTACGGGGAAGTCGCCAAGCGGCTGGATTGCGAAGTTGTGTTTGCCGAGTGGTGTGAGGTTGCCAACGCGGTCGGCGCTGCCGCGGGCCTTGTCGCGCTGAAGGTCACCGTCATTGTGGAAGGCGACGGTAACGGGGCGTTTCGCGTTCACGGCGGGCAGGGCACGCGCGTTTTTGGTTCGGGGGCGGAGGCGCTATCGTTTGCGCAGACCACGGCCCATGACCAGGCGGAAAGCATGGCGCTGGGGGTTGGTGCCCTTTCGCCAAAGATAAGCGTTGATACAAGGAAGTATTACTTGCCCGATGCTATGGATGACAATGGCCTGCTCAAGGCCGAAATCACCGCCGAGGCCATTGGGCGGCCCTCGCCGGCGTAGCCGTTGTTAACCGGCCATTTACCATAGTTCAACTGTTGTCAGCCCGTTTCCAGCCCGTGGGGAAATGAAATGGTTTCGGAAAGGCCCTGTTAACTGCAAATTTGATAGGGTTGGAAAGGTTTCCAGAGAGAATTTTTCCGATGAACGTTGCTGTCAAATCTGCCGCCCAAGAACCCGCGTTTTCGGGTTGGGAAGAGCCAGGCCCCAAGACTTCAAGCTGGAAAATTGAACGGGAAGAGGTTCAGGCGGAGGCCATCGCGCCATTTTTCCCGGATCAAAATGGCGGGGTTTACGAGCAGTTATTGTTCAATTTTCCCTTCATGCTGCATGCCATGGATGGCTCGGGCAGGCTGAACTCGGTCAACCGGCAATGGTGCAAGACACTTGGTTACCTGCCTTCCGATGTGCTCGGAAAGTCCTTCAATGAGCTTCTGACGCCGCAATCGCGCTCGCACCTCATCACCACGATCTATCCCAAATACCTGCAGACTGGCCTGTGCCGCGGCGAGGAAATGTTTGTCCACCGCAAGGACGGCACGCTGGCAACCGTCATGCTGTCGATGAATGCCTATCGCGGCGACAAGGGCCGCATCGAACGGTCGATTTGCCTGATGCAGGATGTGACCGACCAGAAGGTTGCGGAAATTGCCTCGGTGCGCAGCGACCAGCGGTTCCGCGGCGCCTTTTCCGCCGCAGCCCACGGCATGGCCCTGGTCTCGCCGACCGGGCAGATTGAACTCTCCAACGCGGCGTTTGGCATTTTCCTGGGCCGTGAGGATATCGACAAATCCACCCTGACATTTGACGAAACCCTGCACCGTGATGACCGCGGCCAATTCCTGAATGGCATGCGCCAGCTTTTGTCGGGCGAGGTTCTTTCGTTGAAGCAGGAACTGCGCTACACGACGGGGACGGGCGGCATTGTGCATGGCTCCACCAGCGTCTCCATGGTCAAGAGCGAAAAAGCCGAAATCGAACAACTCGTCGTCCAGATTGTCGACGTTTCGGAACGCAAGCTCACCACCCAGCGCCTGCACCAGGCGCAAAAGATGGAAGCCATTGGGCAATTGACCGGCGGCCTTGCCCATGACTTCAACAATTTGCTCACCATCATCATGGGCAATCTGCAATTGCTCGAAGGCAAACTGGAGGGCGATGAGAAGGCGGTCAAGCGCGCCAGTGAAGCGCTCGATGCGGCGCGCAAGGGTTCGGACCTGACGCGCCAATTGCTGGCCTTTGCCCGCAAGCAGGATCTCGAACCCCGCGAGGTCAAGATCAACGACCTGGTCACGGGCATGGAGGCCCTGATCTCGCGCACGCTGGGCGAGAATGTTGAACTCAAGGTCGACGTGGCCGCGGGTGCTCCCAAGGTGCTGATCGATCCTTCACAGTTTGAGTCATCCATTTTGAATCTGGCGATCAACGCCAGGGATGCCATGCCCAATGGCGGGCTGCTGACGATTGAAACCCAGTTGGTTTGTCTCGACCAGGAATATGCGGAAAAGCATCCGGAAGTCGTGCCCGGGCATCACGTGATGGTGGCGATTTCGGATACAGGCACCGGCATGTCACCGGAGCTGCTTGAAAAGGTTTTCCATCCCTTCTTCACCACCAAGGAGAACGGCAAGGGCACCGGGCTTGGCCTTTCCATGGTCTATGGCTTCATCAAGCAATCGGGAGGCCATATCAGCATTTACAGTGAAGTCGGGCACGGCACTTCTGTAAAAATGTACTTGCCGCGGAAAACTGCCGCCGGCGAAATTTCTGCCGAGACGGCTGCCAGCAACGACTCGCTTGCGATTGAAGCATTGCCTCCTGCTGCTCCGGCGGAGACTGAAGTTCCGAAGAAAGCCGAACGGCCGCAGAAGATACTTGTGGTTGAAGACCAGGAAGCAGTGCGCGCCGTGGCTTGCGGGTTCCTCATGGATTTCGGCTATGATGTGGTGGAGGCCGAAGACGGCTTCCAGGCCCTGTCAAAAATTCAGGAAGATCCCGAGATCGACCTCATGTTCTCGGATATCGTGATGCCAGGCGGGATGAATGGTTTCGATCTTGCCCAGGCGGCTAGCGGCATGCGGCCCGACCTCAAGATTGTCCACACCTCCGGCTATCCCAAGGGCGCCATGGTGCACCAGGATGAGCCGCGTTTCCGGCAGGGTTTTATCATCATGAAGCCCTACCGCCGCGAAGAACTGCAGAAAATCATCCGTGACGCATTCGAAAAGCAGGTTTGAGGCTTTTTAGAATAATTCGAATCTGCTAGGGGTTGCGCTGCGGGGGCAGTTTAATCTCAGGGGATTGATTATGCAGGGTGTTGCACGGAATTTCTTTATTCTTGGAATTGTCATGGCCATTGCCGGGTTGATGCTTGGCCTCAAGATGGCGATGACCAACAATCACGTTCAAATGCCGGTCCACGCCCATATCATGGTGGCGGGCTGGCTCATGTCAGCGGTGTTCGGTTTCTTTTATCATCTGTTTCCGGTGGCCAGGCAAAACAAGCTGGCCCCGTTTCATTTCTGGATCCACGCCATCAGCATCGTTGTGCTTACGGTTTCGCTCTATTTTGTCCTGGCGGGAAATCCGGGGGTTGAGCCGGTGACGGCGGTTTCCTCAATCCTGTTCTTCCTGGGCATGCTGCTGTTTGCGTGGATTGCGATTCCCGTTATCAACAAGGCGTGATTGTCCATACGGTTTTTGATTTTCTGGCGGCGATGGCCTCCGCAGGGGTAACTGCGGCGTGCTATCGCTGGCGGCTTGCTGATGCGGGAGCCCGCCTTGAAACGATTGGCGCTGGCTACGCGCTGGCCCTGGTTTTTGGGGCTGTTGTGGGCGGCTATGGGGCGGGCACGCTCAATCTCTGGCTCTCGGGGGTACCCGGATTTGGCCGAAGTATTGTTGGCGCCCTGGCTGGCGCAGTATTTGCAATTGAAGCATACAAGTGGCGAAAGGGCGTCCGCGGGTCGACGGGGCTCATCTTCGTGCCGGCCTTTGCGACAAGTGTCGTCATCGGGCGCTGGGGCTGTTATCTTTCTGGGCTGGACGACAACACTTACGGGACCGCAACCTCGCTTCCTTGGGCGCATGATTTTGGCGATGGCGTCCTGCGCCATCCCGTGCAGCTTTATGAATCCTTCTCGATGCTGTCTTTTCTTGTTGTTGCCCTGTTGCTGCTTGCGCGGCGGCAGGATTATTTCATGCGCAATGGTTTCTATCTCATGGTTCTGTTCTACGCCGGGCAACGGTTTTTGTGGGAATTCCTCAAACCCTATGGCTCCCTCATTGGGCCCTTCAATTTATTCCATTTCATTTGCGCCGGGCTTTGCTGTTACAGTGCCTGGATGATGCGGAGGCATGATGGACGGGCCAGTTCGTAAAATTACGCCCTATGTTTTTTACGGGCAGACCACATCGCTTTGCGAGACCTGTTATGCCCTGGTGCCGGCCAAGATCATAATCGAGGATGGCAATGTCTATTACCTGAAGCGCTGCAAGGCTCACGGGGTTCAGAAGGCACTGGTTTCAACGGACCCCGCTTATTACAAGCTTTGCCATGATTATCTGAAGCCCGGCGACAGGCCCCTCCAGGTGCAAACCCGCACGGAGCTTGGCTGCCCCTATGATTGCGGGCTTTGCCCGGACCACGAGCAGCATTCGTGCCTTGCGCTCATTGATGTGAACGAGGCGTGCAACCTCACCTGCCCGGTTTGCTTTGCCGACAGTTCAACGGCCAAGACGGCCCATCGGCCCCTGGCTGAGATTGAGCGGATGATGGATGCGCTGGTGGACAGCGAGGGCGAGCCTGACCTCTTGCAGCTGTCCGGCGGTGAACCCACGATCCATCCGCAAATCCTGGAAATCATCGCGGCGGCGAAACGGCGGCCCATCCGCCATCTCATGCTCAATACAAATGGCATCCGGATTGCCCAGGAGCCGGAGTTCGTGAAAGCGCTGGCAGCGTTCAAGCCCGGGCTGGAAATCTACCTGCAGTTTGACTCGCTAAGGCCGGAGGCCCTCAAGACATTGCGCGGAGCCGACCTCACCCGGATTCGCAGGCAAGCGCTGGAAGCCCTTGAAAAGGAATCGATTTCCACAACGCTCGTAGTGGTGGTGAAGCGCGGGGTGAATGATGATGAGTTGGGCGACATCATCAACTATGCGCTGCAATGGAAATGCGTTCGCGGCATAACCTTCCAGCCGATTCAGGATGCGGGACGGAACGAGAATTTCGATGCGCGCCGGGACCGGGTGGTTCTGTCCGATATTCGCCGGAAGATCATTGAAGCCGGGACTGCCTTTGGAGAAGGCGATATCATTCCCCTGCCGTGCAATCCGGAATCCATTGCCATTGGCTATGCCCTTCGCAAAGGCGCCCAGATTGCACCCATCACTTCCTTCTTTCCCAAGGAAATGCTGGTGGAGGCTTTGCCCAATGCCATTACTTTCGAGAAGTTCCAGGATCTGCACAAGCAGGTGATGGCCTTCTTCTCGCTGGCGACGGCGGAATGCCAGCACCCCGAAAAACTCAATGCGCTGCTGTGCTGCCTGCCGGAAATCCCTGTTCCGGAAGGCATGGGCTATGAAAACATTTTCCGCATTGCCATTGTGGAATTCATGGACGCCCATAATTTCTGCATTGGGCGGGTAAAGCGCTCCTGCATTCACTTTGTCACGCCCAATGGCCAGATCATTCCGTTCGAGACGTATAATCTGTTTTATAGGGATGCCGCGGCCCAGAAACGCATGATGATTTCAAGGACGGGGACAGCATAGGAGCCAAATGCCAATTCTACTTATGATTCTGGGGCTGCTGCTCATCCTCTTCGGGGGCGGTTGCACCGTGATTTTTTTTGGTATGGGACCTGACAGCGAATTCCTGTTGCTCTGGCTGGGGTTGGGGGCTGCCCCCTTGGTGGGCGGATTTTTGCTGGTCCGCTATGGCCTCAGGCTCCGCCGCGCGAGGCGGACACAACTCCCTAACGGAGGCGAGCGATGACTTTTGGCTTCCTTCTTATCCTCCTCTTGGCCGTGTTTGGAATCTGGTATCTGCTGGACCGGCGCGAGAAGGCGAGATTGGCAAAGGGCCTGCCTCGGCATTCCGGTTTGCGCCTCATATTCGCGTCGTTTGCCATTCTCACCGTTTTGTTTTCCGGCGGATGCGGTGGCTTGTTCCTTTTCAGCTGGATCGCTGACGGTATGAGCCGCAACAACTATATTGGCTGGGAAGTCATCTCAGTATTGTCATTGCCGCCGCTGTTGGTGGGACTGCTCATCTGGTGGCTGGCGATGCGGCGCAAGGGTGAAACTGATAAGCCCTAGGCTTATGCTAGAGTGCCGACAGACCGACATTTGCCAATACGTTACGCAGTTCAGCGGCGTTGATTGCCTGCCGAACGGCGGCAACGTCTGGCCCGGTGGCGCGGTCTTCATGGAGCGTTGGCACGTTGGCGCGGATAGCGCTGTGAAGCATTTTTGCGACGCGGCCGAGGCTTTTGGGTTTGCGGAGGTCCACGGCCTGGGCCGCAACGAGCGCTTCAATTGCGATGAGCCATTGAAGCAATTCAGTCTGGGTGGCGAGCTTGCGGGCGGCCAGCGGAGTTTG
>JAUXUN010000041.1 GCA_030680855.1 Aestuariivirga sp. | reverse complement strand
ATCAAGGGAGCCGCCGATTTTGGCATTTCAGTCGTCTTGATCGCCGATGGGGTGACTGACGCCTCGGACGGCCTGGAGGCGACCCTTGCCCGGGTCGAAGCCAAGGTTCCCCACGCCAAAATCGTTAAAATCCTTCACCATCTGATGTGGGATTAGGTCATAAGTTGCATTTGTGTTGCAGCGCCACATAATCTAGCATGCTGCAACGCAACAATGGCGAAGAAGCAAGCAACCATGTCATCCTATTTCATTGAAGATCTCAAGCTCGGCATGGAAGCCAGCCATGAGAAGACCGTGTCCGAGGACGATATCAACAGCTTTGCCGATGTCTCCGGCGATTATAATCCGGTCCACATGGATGAAGCCTATGCCGCCGGCACGTATTTCAAATCCCGCATTGCCCATGGCATGCTGACCGCCAGTTTCATATCAACCGTTCTAGGAACCAGGCTTCCTGGCCCCGGCTGCATCTATTTGTCGCAAAACCTGCGGTTTTTGGCGCCCGTCCGCATTGGTGACACGGTGAAGGCCTTGGCCCGCGTGGCAAGTCTTGATATGGCTAAGCGCCGCGCCCAGTTTGCCTGCCATTGCGAAGTGAACGGAAAGATTGTGGTTGAAGGCGAAGCAACGGTATTTGTGCCGTCGCGTGGCTGAAGTGAGAATGAATGCGTTTGCTTGGGGCCGATGAGCCCATTCCCCTGGAATTCCACCATGCCGTGGTGGCGATCGGAAACTTTGATGGCCTGCATCGCGGCCACCAGGAACTGCTTCTCATTGCCAGGGAGCAGGCCGAACGCCTGGGCAAATCCTGGGGCATCGTGACCTTCGAGCCCCACCCCAGAAGTTTTTTCAAACCCGATGAGCCGGTTTTCCGGCTGACACCGCTTCCCCTGAAATCCCGCCTGGCCGCCGTCCTTGGTGCTTCCTTTGTGCTGAGCCTGAAGTTTGACAAGGCGCTGTCCATGCTCGAGCCGCAGGATTTCATCAAGCAATATGTGGTTGAGAAAATAAAAGCCGCCCATGCCGTCACCGGCTATGATTTTCATTTTGGCCGTGGCCGCAAGGGCAATCCCTCCATTCTCAAGGAACTCGGGAAGCAATCTGGATTTGATGTCACCGTTGTTGACCAGGTGGCTGACGAAGGCGACAGCCACTCGCCGTTTTCATCAAGCTCAATCCGCTCCGCCTTGCGCCGTGGCCACATGGCCGCTGCTGCGCGAGAACTTGGCTATCACTGGACAGTGATGGGCGAAGTCGTGAGGGGCGACCAGCGTGGTCGCGCCATTGGCTTCCCAACGGCAAACATTATTCTGGAAGAAGGAGCTGAACCCATTCGCGGCATCTTTACGGTGCGGGTGCGCGATGGCGCGCAGAAAAATTCGAGGGCCCGGGGTGGTGCGGGATATTTCGGCAATCGTCCGACCTTTGAAACAAACCGGACCTTTCTTGAAGTTCACCTGTTTGACATGGATGAGGACCTTTACGGGCGGACACTGCTGGTGGAATTCATCGATCTGATCCGGCCCGACCAGAAATTCAATTCGGTGGAAGAGCTCGTCCGGCAGATGAAGCAGGATTGCATCCTGGCAAAAGCCCGCCTTGAGAGCCTGTCGCGAAACAATCCTTGCACCGCCTTTCCCCTTGGACGCGCTCAGCAGGATGGATTAATCTAAGCCCTTCCGCCTTCTCATCATGCCCGCACTCGATGTGGGCATCTGCCCCTGTCAAAGAAGATGGCCGTGTCGAGCACGGCCATGATGAGAAAAAGATAATTGAAAAAACCCTAGACTATCTTGCTCTTTTTCGTAGCCGTCGCGGGATCAAGCAGCCGGTGCAGATGCACGATGAAGTAGCGCATCTGGGCGTTGTCGATGGTTTCTCGCGCCTTGCCGAGCCAGGCCTTGTGGGCATCCGCATAATTCGGAAAAAATCCGACCACATCCAGTTTCGAGAGATCCTTGAAATCAACGTTCTTGACGTCATTGAGTTCGCCGCCAAAAACGAGATGGACCAGTTGTTTCGCGGGTGCGGACTTTTTTAAAGGCTTTTTCATGGTTTCGCTCCTAGCTCAGGTGCCGGCTATGGTCAATCCTTCAGCCCGGCAGGTCGGGGCATTTGTCGATGATTTGAAAATGAGATCATTGGCCGGCTCAAGCGTCATGAACATGTCGACTAAATTTCCGGCAATGGTGATTTCACTGACCGGAAAGGCCAGTTCTCCATTTTCTATCCAGAAGCCGGATGCGCCACGGCTGTAATCGCCGGTCACCAGATTGACGCTGTTGCCGATAAGCTCGGTAATGTAGAGCCCCTGTTTGAGGGAGCCGATCATCTGTTCGGGGCTGAGTTGCCCCGGCGCCAGGTGAAGGTTGGACGTTGAAGGACCGGGCGGGCCGCCGAGGCCGCGCGAACCATTTCCCGTGGGAGGAAGCCCAAGCCGCCGCGCCGAACGCAGGTCGAGCACCCAGCCCGTGAGTGTACCATCCGCAATCAGCTCTCTCCTGCTCGACGAGAGCCCTTCCCCATCAAAGGGGCGCGAAGCCAGCCCCCGCAAGCGCAAGGGATCGTCAATGACGGAAATGCCCTTCGCGAAAATCTGCTGGCCCATCCGGTTCTTCAAAAAGCTCGTGCCCCGGGCGATTGCGGCGCCATTGATGGCCGAAGACAAATGCCCCAGCAGGCTTGAAGCCACACGCCTGTCATAGATCACTGTTACCGCCTGCGAGGCGAGCTTCCGCGCATGAAGCCGCTTGACAGCCCGCTCGCCGGCACTTTTCCCCACCTCCTGCGGCGTTTTCAAATCCTCGAAGTGGCAGGCCGCGGAATAGTCATAGTCACGCTCCATGCCCGTGCCTTCGCCGGCAATGGCGGAAACACTGAGCGACACGCTCGTGCGCCGGTAGGCTTGGCCAAATCCGGCGCTCGTCACCAGGGCGATTTTCCGCTGCGAGGCGGAAGCATTCGCCCCTCCCGACTTGCTCACACCAGGCACCGCCAGTGCAGCGGCTTCAACCGCCAGCGCGAGGGCTTTGAGTTCTTCGGACTCCGGCAGATAGGCGGAAACCAAATCAAGCTGTGGCAGGTTTTGTGCAAGGAGTTCCGGAGCGGCGAGACCGGCAAGGGGATCGGGGGGCGTGGCTCGCGCCATGGCAACCGCTGTTTCAGCCAGGCGGTTGAGTGACTCGGGCGTAAACACACTTCCCGAAATCAGCGCCGAGGAGTGGCCGGCAAAAACCCGCAGGCCCACGCCCCGCGACTCGGTGCGTTCAAGCTTTTCAATTTCGCCCTGACGCATTTCAATGTCGGTGCCCTGCGCATCAATGGCAAGGGCATCGCCTGAATCGGCGCCAAGTCTGCGGGCGCGCGCCAGAACATCTTGGGCGAGGTCGAGAAGGTCGTCAGTCATGGGATAAGGCAATCCAGAAAAAGAAAAGTGGCAATGATGAGTCCAAAGTCGCGGTTGGATTTGAACAGGCGAAGGCAAAGGGCGGAATTGTTGATTTCAAACCGTTTGATCTGCCACCCCGCGTGAAGTGCGGCAAGCACCACTCCCATATGGGCAATGTAAGATGCGCCCGCAAGCCAAAGTGCCGCGTCAATTGAAATGAGGGCGAAGAAGAAGAACCCGCCAAGCCAGCCCTTGGTGTTTTCGCCAAAATGCACCGCTGTCGATTTCACCCCGATCAGCACGTCGTCTTCCCGGTCCTGATGGGCGTAGATCGTGTCATAGGCCAGCGTCCAGAAAATCCCGCCGAGATAGATCATGGCCGGTGGCCAGGAGAGCGATCCCTGAGTGGCACTCCAGCCCACCAGCGCCCCCCAGTTGAAGGCAAGGCCTAAAACCAACTGCGGCCAGTTGGTGATACGCTTCATGAAGGGATAGATTGCAATGATGAGCAGTGAGGCGCTGCCCAGCACGATGGTGTAGAGGTTGAACTGCAAGAGAATGAAAAGGCCAAGCAGGCACTGGCCCGCGAGAAAGCCGAAGGCCTGTTTCACGCTCACCCGGCCCGAAGGAATGGGCCTGCCCTTGGTGCGTGCAACGAGCCCGTCATAATTCCGGTCGACAATGTCATTGAGCGTGCATCCCGCGCCCCGCATGACGATGGCCCCCGCCAAAAACAGGAAGGCGAACCACAGGTTTGGCAGACCGCCGTCCTGCGAGGCCTGCGCCAGGAACAATCCCCACCAGCACGGCAGCAGCAAGAGCCACCAGCCGATGGGCCGGTCCAGCCGCATGAGTTGGGCATAGGGTTGCGCGGCCAAAGGCAACAGGCGCTCCACCCAATTGTCGCGGCCCGCATCGACAATGTGATGGCTGGTCTCCGTCATGGGGCCCGTGTTACATCAGGCGGATTATGAAAACCACACCCCGCCTTCACCTTGAGGAAACCCTGTCGGCCGGAGGCGAAATCATCCTCAGCCGTGAACAAGGCCATTATCTGACCGGCGTGCTGCGGCTGTCTTCGGGCGATGCAGTGCGCGCCTTCAATGGCCGGGATGGTGAATGGCTTGCCTATCTCGCAACCGTCAGCAGGAAATCCGTGTCGCTCCGCTGCGAACGGCGCGTGGCCGAAGCGAAACTGCCCCCCGACATCGACTATATCTTCGCCCCGCTCAAGCATGCGCGCCTGGACTACGTGGTGCAGAAGGCCACGGAACTGGGGGCCCGCCGATTGCGTCCCGTCATGACCGGCCGCACCGTGGCCGAGCGCGTCAATCTTGATCGCATGCGCGCCAACGTTGTTGAGGCCGCCGAACAGTGCAACCTGGTTCATGTTCCTGAAGTGCTGGAACCTGAGAAACTGGAAAAAATTCTGGTTACCTGGGAAAAGGGCAGGTCACTGGTCTACTGCGATGAAACCAAGGTTGATCACAATCCCCTGGAAAGCCTCAAATCCGTGCGGGCGCCCACGGCCGTTCTGGTAGGCCCCGAAGGCGGCTTTACCGATGAAGAAAAAGCCCTGCTGAAATCGAGAGCCTTTGTCATTCCCATCTCCCTGGGCCCGCGCATCATGCGCGCCGATACGGCAGCCATTGCGGCCCTGACCCTTGTGCAGGCCCTGGCAGGGGATTGGGGAACCCATGATATTTCCTGATGGATGGCCGCTTAATCTTTGGCTTGCCGGAACATGGCGCACCGCCTAAATCCTAGGCAAAACGGCAACAAGGATTGATACAGTGAGCGGACCAAGTCCCGATACCCACGAAGCGCGCGAGCCTCTTGAAAACAAGGCCCAGCTCATCGAGGCGCTGAGCAAGGGTTCCAAGCCGAAAGCAGACTGGCGCATCGGCACCGAACACGAAAAGTTTCCCTTCCTCACCGATACACTGAAGCCCGTGCTCTACGATGGCCCGCGATCCATCCGCGCGCTTCTCGAAGGCCTGCGTGACCGTTTTGGCTGGCAGGGTGTTTATGAGAATGACAACATTATCGCCCTGAGCGATCCCCATGGCATGGGCAACGTCTCACTCGAACCAGGTGGCCAGTTTGAACTTTCCGGGGCTCCCCTCAAAACCGTCCACGACACATGCGAAGAAGTGAATGAGCATTTGGTCCAGGTGCGTGAAATTGGCGACGCGTTGGGCATTGGATTTCTCGGCCTTGGCGCCTCACCCACCTGGACGCGGGCCGAAACCCCGATGATGCCCAAGGGCCGCTATAAGATCATGGCGCCTTACATGGACAAGGTCGGCCGCTACGGCCGCGACATGATGTTCCGGACCTGCACCGTGCAGGTCAACCTGGATTTTGGCTCGGAAGCCGACATGGTGAAGAAGCTTCGCGTTTCCTTGGCTTTGCAGCCCGTGGCCACGGCGCTGTTTGCCAACTCGCCTTTCCTGGAAGGCAAGCCCAATGGCTTCCTTTCATTCCGCTCGGAAGTGTGGACCGATACGGATAAGGCCCGCTCCGGCATGCTGCCCTTCGCCTTCGAGCCGGGCATGGGTTTTGAACGCTACGTGGATTATGCCCTCGATGTGCCCATGTATTTTGTCATGCGTGACGGGAAATACATCAACACAGCAGGCGAAAGCTTCCGCAAATTCCTCGACGGAAAACTGCCGCAGCTGCCTGGCGAAAAACCCGTGGCCAAGGATTGGGCCGACCACATCACCACGATTTTTCCGGAGGTGCGCCTTAAGCAATACCTGGAAATGCGCGGCACTGATTCAGGCCCGTGGCGCAGGCTCTGCGCCCTGCCGGCCCTGTGGGCGGGTGTGCTCTATGAGGCTGGCCCGCTCGATGCGGCCTGGGACTTGGCAAAGAGCTGGACCGCGGTGGAGCGCCAGGCCCTGCGCGATGCGGTTCCCCGCCAAGGCCTGAAAGCAATGATCCGTGGGCGGACGGTTCAGGATATCGCCAGGGACATGCTGAAGCTTTCCCGCGCCGGGCTTGAACAGCGCAATCAGCAGGGCTGCAAGGGCAAGACCGAGGCCTCATTCCTCGACGTGCTTGATGAGACCGTGGCGACCGGTAAAACCGCCGCCGAAAATTTGCTCGATCTTTACCATGGCGCGTGGAAAGGTAATGTTGAGCGGGTTTTCCGCGATTTTGCCTATTGAAGGCAATAAAACTCTTGCAAATTTCAGAATTAATTCCTATCTAGGGATGGTCGCTTGAACTGAAGGAGATTGACGATGTTTGAAGGCCCTGGCGTATTTGTTTTGGTAATCCTCGCAGTCGTTGTGTTCTACCTCCTGCGGGCCATCCGCATGGTGCCGCAGGGCTATAATTACACGGTTGAGAGATTTGGCCGGTACGTCCGCACCCTGGGACCCGGCCTTGGCCTGATTGTTCCCTTCATTGACCGCGTCGGCGCCAAGATGAACATGATGGAGCGCGTCATTCAGGTTCCGTCCCAGGAAGTCATCACCAAGGACAACGCCATGGTGACCGTGGACGGCGTTGCGTTTTACCAGGTCATGGATGCTCCCAAGGCTACTTACGAAGTGGTCGAACTTGAAAATGCAATCATCAACATGGTGATGACCAATATCCGCACCGTCATGGGCTCCATGGAACTCGACAGCCTGTTGTCGCAACGCGACGACATCAATCACAAGCTCTTGGGCGTGGTTGACCAGGCCACCAATCCATGGGGCGTGAAGATGACCCGCATCGAAATCAAGGATATCAATCCGCCACGTGATCTCGTCGACTCCATGGGCCGCCAGATGAAGGCCGAACGTGAAAAGCGCGCTTCAATTCTTGAAGCGGAAGGCCTGCGCCAGGCCGCCATTCTCAAGGCCGAGGGTGAAAAGCAATCGGTTGTCTTGCAGGCCGAAGGCCGCAAGGAAGCGGCCTACCGGGATGCGGAAGCGCGCGAACGCGCTGCCGAAGCTGAGGCCAAGGCAACGGAACTGGTAAGCACCGCCATCGCCAACGGCAATGTTCAGGCCATCAATTATTTTGTCGCCAACAATTATGTGAAAGCGCTGGAAGCCATCGCCCAATCGCCGAACCAGAAAATCCTCATGATGCCATTGGACGCAACGTCGATCCTAGGCTCCATTGGCGGCATTGCCGAAATTGCCCGCGAGGCCTTTGGCGGCGGCTCAACCGAGACGCCCAAGCGCAAGGGCGCCTCGCCGGTTCCCGGCGTAACCCAGAAATCATAGGGAGCACTGGACCATGCAAGAACTGTTTCCCGTGACAGGCATTTGGTTCTGGTGGATTGCAGCAGGTGTTCTCCTGCTTCTTGAACTGTTGACTCCCGGCGTGTTCGCCATGTGGCTCGCCCTTGCGGCAGTCTCCGCAGGCATTACGGATTATTTCTTTGATTTGAACTGGCAACTCGAGTTGCTGGCCTTTGCCGGTTTTTCGCTGGTCTATGTATATCTTGCGAGGCCCTGGTACTCGAAAAGCAAACTGCAGAACAGCGACCAGCCCAATCTCAACCAGCGCATCTACGGTTTTGTCGGAAAGTCCTATGTCCTCCATGAACCGATTGTTGACGGCGAGGGAAAGCTCGATATTGAAGGTACGCGCTGGGACCTGCTGGGACCGGACCTGGCCAAGGGCAAAACAGTTCGGGTAACCGCCGTCGAAGGCATGAAGCTGCGGGTTGCCGAGGACTAGGCACTGTCAACCCCCTATTAACTATAACTTCGCTATTTTCCCCGGTTTGAGGAGTATGGCGACGTGGCTTTGGGTCTGCGGCTGGTGTCTATTTGCGTGATGGCAGGCTATTGCGGCGCAGCTGCCACCGCACATGGCGAGACCGCAGGATTGCTCCGCCCGGCGATTGCCGAAGACGAAGCCCAGGTTGAACCGGCGGAAGAGTCTGCAGTCGTTCCTTCACTCACCATGGCACCCGAAGAAGAGCAGGCGCAGCTCAAAGCGATCCGGCCAACACTTGACCCCTATGCCGCCCCGGGCATGAAACTGGGTGGAATGATTGTTTATCCCGAGCTTGGAGCGGGAACCGCTTACACCAGCAATGCTGCAAGCTCCACCACCGATTCAAAGTCTGATGTTGGCCTGTTGCTGAGGCCTTCCCTGCGTTTCGAAACCGACTGGGTTCGCCATTCGTGGGAAGGCTAGGCCGCTGGTGACTTCACCGCCTATCTGGAAAACGATGATTTCGACTCGGCGCAGATCGATGCCGGCAGCAAATTCCGTTTGGACATCCGCCACACCACGCGGGCTGAATTCAATGCAAGCTATGCGCTCGGCCAGGAAAGCTCTGCCAATAGTGAAGTGCCGGATACGGCAATTGGCAATCGCACCGACCATACGCTGGCGGCGAACACCACCATCATTCACGATTTTGGCGGAATTGAAGGCCGCGCCAAACTGGGTATCGAAAGGCAGATATTTGAAGACGTGGACCTGTCCGGCGGCGGCACTGAAGACAATTCCGACCGCAACAACTACACGCCGTCCCTTGCCCTCAGGCTTTCATATACGGACCCGCCCGCCCTGAAGCCCTTCGTTGAGCTTGCCTATGCGCCGCGTTTCCATGATGAAAAATTTGACCGCAACAGCCTGCGCCGCGACTCGCAAGGGCTGACGGCAAGCGTGGGCGTAACCCTTGATCAGGGCCCCCTGTGGCTGAGCGAGATGGCACTTGTCTATGCCGTGCGTGATTACAAGGATCCGGCGCTGGACACGATTGACGCGATCGGCATCAACGGCAATCTCACCTGGAGCCCGACAGACTTAACTTCCGTGGTGATGACGCTTGCAACGAGCCTGGACGAATCCTCCTCGGCCAACTCTTCGGGAACCAAAACCTGGTCGGGCCGCATCGATGCCGCCCATGAATTGCGCGAGAACGTAACCCTTCTTGGCGGCTTCGGGGTGGAGTTTGAAAAGTTTTCCGGCGGCACCGACAAGGCATTTTCATCAAATATCGGCGTCGAATGGCAGCTCAATCCCAACCTGGCGTGGACCGCTGGCTATGATGGAACTTGGCTCGAAGCGGCTGGGTCAGGCGGAAGCTCCAACGAGCAGAGCCTCTTGACCGGCATGGTGTTGCGCCGCTAGGTGCGTCATTCGCCTTTCCAGGTCACGCGGCCGCCGTGCTCGGAGATGATTTTTTGCAGCACCGTTCGAAACTCCGGACCGAGGTCATCGCGCTCCAAGCCATAGGCGACGTTGGCGGCAAGAAAGCCCAGCTTGTCGCCGCAGTCATAGGTGGTGCCTTCATAGGCCAGGCCATGGAAGGGTTGCCGCGCCATCAGCCGGATCATGGCATCGGTAATCTGAATCTCGCCGCCGGCTCCCGGCGTCTGCGCCTGGATTTCATCAAAGACCTCGGGCTGCAGGATGTAGCGCCCGGAAATGATCAGGTTGGAAGGGGCATCCTCGGCTCGCGGTTTTTCCACCATCCTGTCGATGGTAAAGCCATTGCCGCGCCAATCCTTGGCGCCCACCACGCCGTAACGATGCACCTGGTCGAGGCCCACCTTTTCAACGGCGATGACATTGCCGCCGCCACGCTCATTGTACGTGGCAATCATCTGGCCGAGGCAGCCCGGCTTGGCATGCATCACCATGTCCGGCAGCAGGACCGCGAAGGGTTCATCGCCCACTATGTTGCGCGCGCACCAGATGGCGTGGCCCAAACCCAGCGGTTCCTGCTGGCGGGTAAAGCTGGTCTGCCCTGCCGCCGGCAAATCCTGTTCGAGGATTTCAAGCTCAACCGACTTGCCGCGCTTGCGCAGCGTCGATTCCAGTTCATACTGTTTGTCGAAATGGTCTTCGATCACGCTTTTGTTGCGCCCTGTGACGAAGATGAAGTGTTCAATGCCGGCTTCCCGGGCCTCATCGACGGCAATCTGGATGAGCGGCCGGTCAACCACCGTGAGCATTTCCTTGGGCATGGCCTTGGTGGCGGGCAGGAACCGCGTGCCCAGGCCAGCGACGGGGAAAATTGCCTTTTTGATCGGACGTTGCATGTTAACGTGCTCTTAACCAAAAATTGAAGGGGAGGCGGGCGGCAGTACAGTTTTCGTAAAATTCAATCTAGCATAGGATGTGACAGGTTAAGGGATATTTGATCGTGACAGTTTTGGTAACGGGCGGCGCAGGCTACATCGGCAGCCACATGGTTTTGGCTCTCGTTGATGCCGGCGAAGAGGTTGTGGTGATCGACAATCTCACGACCGGCTTCTGGTGGGCCGTGGCCCCCCAGGCAAAACTGGTCGAAGGCGATATCGGCGATGCAGAGTTTCTTGCGCGCCTGATGGCCGAACATAAATTCGATGCCGTTGTCCATTTTGCCGGTTCAATCGTTGTGCCGGATTCAGTGAGTGATCCCCTCGGCTACTATCTTAACAATACGGTGAAATCGCGAACCCTGATGGATGCGACCGTGAAGGCGGGAATTCCCCGCTTCATCTTCTCCTCGACCGCTGCCGTTTATGGCGGTACCTCGGCTCAGCCCGTGTTCGAAACAGTGGCGCCTCAACCAATCTCGCCTTATGGCACCTCCAAACTCATGACCGAATGGATGCTGCGTGACGCCCACGCCGCCCATGATTTGAACTATGTGGCGCTGCGCTATTTCAATGTGGCGGGTGCTGACCCCAAGGGCCGCTCCGGCCAGTCAACGCCGCGCGCCACCCACCTGATCAAGGTGGCCTGCCAAACCGCCCTTGGCCAGCGTCCCTGCATGGATATTTTCGGCACCGACTACGACACCCCCGATGGCACCTGCCTGCGCGACTATATTCATGTGAGCGACCTGATTGCCGCCCACATGGATGCGCTGTCCCATCTGCGCCGTGGCGGTGAAAGCGGCGTGTTCAATTGCGGCTATGGCACGGGCTACTCGGTTCTGGAAGTCATACGGGCCGTGGAAAAGGCCCATGGCGGGCCGATCCAGGCCAACCGGGTGGCAAGGCGCGCCGGCGACCCCGCCGCCATCATCGCCGGTGCCGACCGGGTGAAGGCAATTCTGGGCTGGAAGCCCAAATACAATGACCTTGATGCCATTGTTGCTTCGGCGCTGGCCTGGGAAAATCACCTTTTGCGGCGCAACGCAGCCTGAATCACGCCGCATTTGGCAGCTTTTCTCCCATCCTGCTAAACACTTGGACTGGCGGCGAATCGCCAGATTGGATCAGGGACGGTTCAGATGCTGAAAAGACTTATCGCGACGTTGCTCATTGCTACGCCATTGTTCACCACGATGGCCCAGGCGGATGCAAAATTTGAAAGCTTCATCCAGTCGCTCTGGCCACAGGTGAAGGCGGCTGGCATTTCCCGCCCCCTCTTCGACGCGGCCATTGCCGGGGTTACCGATCCTGACCCCGCCGTTCTGAAGCTGGCCGCAACCCAGCCGGAATTTACCTCGACCACCTCCGCCTATCTCGCCAAGGCCGTGACACCCATCCGCATCGATACGGGCCAGCAGATGAAGGGCAGCGAGGGCGCATTGCTTTCGGCCATTGAAAAGAAATACGGCGTTGACCGGCACATTCTTCTGGGCATCTGGGGCATGGAGTCGAACTTCGGCAAGGACAAGGGCTCCATGGGCGTCATGCGCTCCCTCGCAACGCTTCTTTATGCTGGGCGGAAAAAAAAGTTCGCCCGCGAACAGCTTATCGCCGCCTTCAAGATCTTGAAGAGCGGCACCCGGTCACCTGACAACTTCACCGGCTCCTGGGCCGCCGCCATGGGCCACACGCAATTCATTCCCACCTCCTATCTCGCCTACGCGGTGGATTGGACCGGCGACGGCAAGCGGGATATCTGGGGTTCCAAGGAGGATGCACTGGCCTCAACCGCAAACTACCTGGCCAAGGCCGGCTGGAAATCCGACAGGCCCTGGGGCTGGGAAGTTTCCCTGCCAGCCAAATTCAACAAGGCCCTGATTGGCCGCAGCAAGTGGCGCCCGGTTTCCGAATGGGTGAAGCTTGGCGTGACGCCGGCAAGCGGCGGCAATTTCAGCGCGCCGCAGGCCGATGCTTTTATGATGATCCCGCAGGGCATTGACGGCCCAGCATTTCTGGTCACCCGGAATTTCCTGTCTCTCATGAACTATAATTATTCCCATTCCTACGCCATTGCCGTGGGCCATTTGGCTGATCGCATACGCGGCGGCGGGCCCATTGTCGGCGCTTGGCCCGATATCAACTATGATTTGACCTTTGCCCAGCGGGTGGACCTGCAGAAGCGCCTGTCGCGCCTGGGCTTTGAAACCGGCGGCGCTGATGGCCGCTTCGGCGCCAGAACCTATGAGGCCATTATCGCTTATCAGAAAAGCGTTGGCCTGCCGCTCGATGGCAAGCCCAGCTCCAAGCTGCTTGAGCGCCTGCGAAGCGCGGGCTAGGATGGCCGCATGTTGCTGCGCCTCGCCATCGCTTCACTCGGCCTGTGTCTTGCCAGCCCTTTGCTGCAGGCCCAGACGGTTGAAAATGCGCCCATCATGGGCTCGCAATCCACCGAAGAGGTGGTGGCCCAACCGGTCGATGATACCTATCGCATATTGGTCATCGGCGATGCCTTGGCAGGCGGCCTCGGTGCCGGCCTCAGCCGCATGGCCGAACCCGAGCCGCGCTTTGAAATCGTCAACCGCTTCCAGGAAACCTCAGGCATTGCCCGCCCGGAAGTTTATGACTGGGCCGCAAGCCTCCCCAAGATCATGGAAGGCAAGGAGTTCAATTCCGTTGTTGTTCTCCTTGGCTCAAATGACCGCCAGGCCATCCGCGAAGGGGATTTCAGGCTGGTGTTCAACACGCCGGAATGGAAAGCGGCCTATGAGGCCAGGATTGATGAACTCCTCGATGTTCTCAATGCTGCCGGGGTGAAGGTTTTCTGGGTCGCCATTCCACCCATGGGCGACGCAAAATATGAAGCCGACATGAAGATCGTGGCGGCCCTGCAAAAGCAGGAAGTGCTGGGCAAGGGGCAGGTCTACGTGGATTTGCGTTCGGCTTTTCTGACGCCGGACGGCGAATATACCGACAAGGGCCCCGACAACACGGGTGAGGTGCAAAGGTTGCGCTCCAGGGATGGTGTTGCTTTTTTACGATTGGGCAACAATCGCTTCGGCCAGCTTCTGCTGGCTGAAATCAAGCGGGTGATTGGCACCGGCCAGATTGAATCCGCGCCAGAGATTAGTCCAAAAGTGGACCTGCCGTCGCCTGAAATTGCCGTTGTTCCCCTGTTTGGCCAGGACAATGGCGACGGAACCTTCGTGGCGTTCCAGCCCGATGAGAAACTCATTTCCGAATTGGCGCGGGTTGTTGCCGGAGAGATCATCGTCAAGGCAATCTCGCGCTCCGATATCGTGCCTGGCAGCGAAGCGGAAAAGCTCTTCATCCTGGGCCAGGCCCAGCCCGCACCCGCCGGCCGTTTTGATGATTTCAGCTACGCCAAGCCGGTGCAGTAGCTAGCGCGGCAGCGTGCTCTCGCCCATGAGGAATTCATCAACGGCGCGCGCCGCCTGGCGGCCCTCGCGGATCGCCCACACCACCAGCGATTGCCCGCGCCGCATGTCGCCAGCGGAAAAAACCTTTGGCAGGCTGGATTTGTAGTTCACCACATTGGCTTCCACATTGCCTCGGCCATCCAGCTTGACGCCGAGTGACGCCAGCATGCCTTCCAGCACTGGCCCAAGAAAGCCCATGGCGAGCAGCACGAGATCAGCCTTGAGTTCGAATTCCGTTCCGGCAATGGGTTGCATCTTGCCATCGACGCGCACGCAATGCAGCTTCTTCACCTCGCCGTTTTCACCGGTGAAGGATTTGGTGACCACGGAGAAATCCCGTTCCGCCCCTTCCTGCTGGCTGGAAGAGGTGCGGAACTTCAAGGGCCAGTCGGGCCAGACCAGCGGCTTGTTTTCCTTGTCAGGCGGCCGCGGCATGATTTCAAGCTGGGTCACCGACAAGGCGCCCTGGCGCAACGATGTGCCGATGCAGTCGGAACCCGTATCGCCGCCGCCGATGACAATTACGTGCTTGCCGCCGGCAAGAATGGGCTTGTTATCCAGTGGCGACTCCTTTGAGATGCGGCGGTTCTGCTGCGGCAGGAAATCCATGGCGGGATGAATGCCCGCAAGCTCGCGGCCTGGAATCGGCAGATCGCGCGGCTTTTCAGCGCCGCCTGTCATCAATACTGCATCAAAACTGTCCACCAGTTGCTGGGCATCCTGTGTGACACCGATATGCGCGCCGTAATGGAAGGTAACCCCTTCCGCTTCCATCTGCGTCACGCGGCGGTCGATATGGTGCTTTTCCATTTTGAAATCGGGAATGCCGTAGCGCATGAGGCCGCCGGCTTTGCGGTTCTTCTCGAAGAGATGAACAGTATGCCCGGCCCGCGCCAGTTGCTGCGCGGCCGCCAAGCCCGAAGGTCCGCCGCCGACAATGGCCACCTTCTTGCCGGTCTTCTCGGCGGCAATCTCCGGCTTCAGCCAGCCCTCGCTCCAGGCCCGATCCACGATGGCGCACTCAATGGATTTGATGGTGACCGGATTATCGTCAATGTTGAGCGTGCACGACGCCTCGCAGGGCGCGGGACAGATACGGCCGGTGAATTCCGGAAAATTGTTGGTGGAATGCAGGTTGCGTGAAGCCTCTTCCCACCGGTTGTTGTAGACGAGGTCATTCCAGTCCGGGATCTGGTTATTCACCGGGCAGCCGTTATGGCAGTAGGGAATGCCGCAATCCATGCAGCGCGCCGCCTGGTTGCGCGTGCCCTCATCGGACAGCGGAATGATGAATTCATTGTAGTGGCGCACCCGGTCGGCGGCCGGGGCGTATTTCCGCTCCTGCCGGTCAATCTCAAGAAAGCCCGTGACTTTGCCCATTATGCGCTCCTCTTGACGCCGATGGTCATGCCATCGCTTGTTTCCTGGGCCTTTTCCAGTTCCGAAAGGGCTCGCGCATATTCAACCGGCATGATCTTCACAAACTTCGGCAGGTACTGCGCCCAGTTGTCGATGATGGACTTGGCCCTTGACGATCTCGTGTACTTGTAGTGACGCGACAAGAGCTCCCAGATGCGCTCGCCGTCATGCCTGTCCATGGCGGCAGTTACGTCAACCAGCCCGTGATGCTCCAGATCGCCGCCGTGATGGTGCAGGCGCTCAATCGTTGCGTCTTCGGAAGGGATGGGAGCGAGATCGACCATGGCAAGATTGCAGCGCTGGGCGAAGTCACCCGCTTCATCGAGGACGTAAGCCACGCCACCGGACATGCCGGCGGCAAAGTTCCGCCCCGTGTCGCCGATGACCAGCACGCAGCCGCCGGTCATGTATTCGCAGCCGTGATCGCCGACGCCTTCGACGACCGCAACCGCGCCGGAATTGCGCACCGCAAAGCGCTCACCCGCCACCCCGCGGAAATAGCATTCGCCGGTGATGGCGCCATAAAGCACCGTGTTGCCGACGATGATGGATTTTTCCGGAATGAAGCCGATCTTCTCCTGCGGCTTCACGATGAGCTTGCCGCCGGACAGGCCCTTGCCGACATAGTCATTAGCCTCGCCCGTGAGCTCAAGCGTGACGCCGTGCGCCGCCCAGGCCCCGAAGCTTTGGCCGGCGACCCCATTGAGCTTCACGGTAATCGTGTCTTCTGGTAGCCCAACATGGCCATAGCGCTTGGCCACTTCACCAGAGAGCATGGCGCCCGCTGTGCGGTCGGCATTCCTGATCTTCGAAGTGATTTTGACAGGCGTTCCCTTTTCCAGGGCGGGCATCGCCTGTTCGATGAGCTTGCGGTCCAGAATATGCTCGATGCCGTGATTCTGCGCCGAGACTTTTTTGGTCGCAACCGGCCCCTGCACATCGGCCTTGGCAAACACCTTCGAGAAATCGAGGCCTTTGGCCTTCCAGTGGCTGATCGCTTCCTGGCTGTCCAGCCATTCCGCAGCCCCGATCAGTTCGCTGAAGGTCCTGATGCCCATGGCGGCCATGAGCTCGCGCAGCTCTTCGGCGACAAAGAAGAAATAGTTGATGACGTGTTCCGGCTGGCCCTTGAAGCGCTTGCGCAATTCCGGATCCTGCGTGGCAACGCCTACGGGACAGGTGTTGAGATGGCACTTGCGCATCATGATGCAGCCCGCCGCAATCAAGGGAGCGGTGGCAAAGCCTATTTCATCGGCCCCGAGCAAAGCTGCAATGAGAACATCGCGCCCCGTGCGAATGCCGCCATCAGCCTGCACCGCAATGCGGCCGCGCAAATCATTGGCCACCAGCGTCTGCTGTGTTTCAGCCAAACCGATTTCCCACGGCGAACCCGCATGCTTGATGGAAGTGAGCGGCGAAGCCCCCGTGCCGCCCTCATAGCCGGAAATCGTCACATGATCCGCATGGGCCTTTGAAACACCTGCGGCAACCGTTCCCACGCCCACTTCGGATACGAGCTTCACCGAAACAAGTCCTGTCGGATTCACGTTCTTCAAATCGAAAATCAACTGGGCCAGGTCTTCGATGGAATAGATATCATGGTGCGGCGGTGGCGAAATAAGACCCACGCCCGGCGTCGAATGGCGCACCCGGGCAATCACGCTGTCCACCTTGTGGCCGGGCAATTGACCGCCTTCGCCGGGCTTGGCGCCCTGCGCCATCTTGATCTGCATCATGTCGGAGTTGACGAGATATTCCGCCGTCACGCCAAAACGCCCCGACGCCACCTGCTTGATCGCCGAGCGCATGGAATCGCCATTGGGCAGCGGCACGAAACGGTCCGCCTCTTCGCCGCCCTCGCCCGTGTTGGACTTGCCGCCGATGCGGTTCATCGCAATGGCCAGCGTGGTGTGCGCCTCGCGGCTGATTGAGCCGAAGGACATGGCCCCCGTCGAGAAGCGCTTGACGATAGCCTTGGCGGACTCCACCTCGTCGATCTCGATGGGCTTGCGGCCCATGTCTTCCGCCGTCTTGATCCGGAACAGCCCGCGCATGGTCTTGAGCCGCTCGGACTGCTGGTTGATATGCTTGGCGAAGGCCCGGTACTTCTCAACCGAATTCCCGCGCACCGCATGCTGCAGGTTTGAAACCGTATCCGCCGTCCACACATGGGCCTCGCCCCTGATGCGCATGGCATAGTCGCCGCCCACATCAAGCGAGGTCTTCAGCACCGGATTTATGCCGAAGGCATCCTCATGCCTGCGGAAAGCCTCCTCGGCGATTTCCGCCAGCCCCACACCTTCAATCTGCGTGGCCGTGCCGGTGAAATACTTGTCGACGAATTCCGTTGAAAGGCCGATGGCGTCGAAAATCTGCGCCCCGCAGTAGGATTGGTAAGTGGAAATGCCCATCTTGGACATCACCTTCATGATGCCCTTGTCCACCGCCTTGATGTAGCGCTTCACCGCTTCGTAAGGTGTGACCTCTTCTTCCAGTTCGGAGACCATGCCTTCCAGCGTTTCAAACGCCAGATAGGGGTTGATCGCTTCCGCGCCGTAGCCCGCCAGCGTACAGAACTGGTGCACTTCGCGGGGCTCGCCCGATTCAACCACCAGGCCCACCGAGGTGCGAAGCCCCCGGCGAATGAGGTAATGATGCGTGGCTGATGTTGCCAAAAGCGCCGGCAGCGGCACGCGCTCGCCCGACACGGCGCGGTCCGAAAGAATGATGATGTTGTAGCCGTCCTTCACTGCCCGTTCCGCAAGCCGGCACACGCTGTCGAGTGCCGCTTCCATGTATTCCGGCCCGTTGGCCACATCATAGGTGATGTCGATGGTGGCAGTGCGGAAGGGGTTCTCGCTGATTTTGCCAATGGTGCGTATGCGCTCAAGGTCTTCATTGGTGAGAATGGGTTGCGAGACTTCAAGCCGCATATGCGTCGAGGTGCCTGCCAGGTCCAAAAGATTTGGCCGCGGTCCGATGAAGGAAACCAGCGACATCACCAGTTCTTCGCGGATGGGATCAATCGGCGGGTTGGTCACCTGCGCAAAGTTCTGCTTGAAATAGGTATCAAGCATCTTGGCCCGGTCCGAGAGAACCGAAATGGGCGCGTCATTGCCCATGGAACCTACCGCCTCCTGGCCCGTCTGCGCCATGGGCGCCATCAGGATTTTCAAATCCTCTTGCGAATAACCAAAGGCCTGCTGCCGGTCGAGCAGCGGCACCATGATCTTCGGCCGCTTGGTCTTGGCCTTGGGCAAATCACGCAGCACAACCTGGGTGCGCTTGAGCCACTCCTTGTATGGGTGAGCGGTGGACAGCGCCTTCTTCAATTCCTCATCGGAAATGATGCGCTTCTGCTCCAGGTCGATGAGCAGCATCTTGCCGGGCTGCAGCCGCCACTTATGGGTGACATGCTCCTCGGCAAATTGCAGGCAGCCCATTTCCGAAGCAAGCAGCACAAAGCCGTCATCCGTGGTGAGATAGCGCGCTGGCCGTAAGCCATTGCGGTCAAGTGTTGCGCCAATCAACCGGCCATCGGTAAAGGTCATGGCCGCAGGGCCGTCCCACGGTTCCATGAGTGCCGCATGGTGCTCGTAGAAAGCCCGGCGGTCCTCATCCATCAGCGGATTGCCGGCCCAGGCTTCGGGGATCAGCATCATCATGGCATGCGGCAGCGAATAGCCGCCCATGGTGAGAAATTCGAGCGCGTTGTCAAAGCACGCCGTGTCCGATTGCCCCTCGTAGGAAATGGGCCAGAGCTTTGAAAGGTCCTCGCCAAGCACCGTGGACTTCATGTTGGCCTGGCGCGCCGCCATCCAGTTGTAGTTGCCGCGCACCGTGTTGATCTCGCCATTGTGGCAGACAAAGCGGTAGGGATGCGACAGCGGCCAGCTTGGAAACGTGTTGGTGGAAAAGCGCTGATGCACGAGCGCCAGCGCCGATTCAATGCGCGGATCCGTCAGGTCTTTGTAATAGGCGCCCAGATCCTTGCCGAGCACCAGGCCCTTGTAGACAATGGTGCGGCTGGAAACCGAGACGGGATAATAGGTCCGGGCCTTTGCCCCCAGCACTTCCAGCACGCGGTTGGAAACAACCTTGCGGCAGACAAAAAGCTTCCGTTCAAAATGCGCTTCATCGCGGATCGTCGGCCCGCGTCCGATGAACACCTGCCGGTGGAATGGCTCCGTGCCCTTCACCGAATAGCCGAGCACCGATGAATCGACCGGCACATCCCGCCAGCCCAGAACCTTCAGGCCTTCCTCGCGCGACGTTTCCCACCAGATGCGTTCGATGTCCTGCCGGTAAACCGTTTCGCGCGGCATGAAGAGATAGGCCACGCCATAGGTATGCGGCGCCGGGAGCTCAAAGCCCAGGCGCTTGGCTTCCTCGGAAAAAAATCCGTGCGGGATTTGAATCATGATGCCGGCCCCGTCGCCGGCCTTTGGATCAGCTCCCACCGCGCCCCGGTGCTCGAGGTTCTTGAGAATGCTCAGGCCGTCATCAATGGTGCGGTGGCTCTTGATGTTGTTGATGTTGGCAATGAGGCCAATGCCGCAGGCATCATGCTCGTTGCGGGGATGGTAAAGCCCATGCGGTTCACGCATCCCCTCCGGCAGCATATGAAGTGACTGGCTCATGGCTATCGTCCTCTTCCAACTTTCCCATTCAGCCCCAGGGGACCGTTATTTCATTCCTTGCCTCCGGGTTTGATCTCTTGAGGGGGGCGTATTAAGCCACCGGAACCTCGCGTAAGGGATCAAACTCTGAGAGCGTCTTTCCGCCCGAGCCGACCCTTATGTGCGTTTAGTGGTCTGGGCGCGGGCCATGCAAACGGCATCGGCGGCTGTTTTTGCCGTCGCTTTCAGGTGTGTTGTGGTCGTATTCCGGTTCATCCGGGCTCACAAGTCCAAAATTGCCATTTAGAAAGGACAGCCATGCTGTCCTTTCTTCAAAATACACGATCTGAATTTTTGCGCAAGGAAGGAATCGTTTGGAGAAAAAATACGCAATAAAATTACGCAGAAAATTTTAAGGCCCTCGACCATGCCGTTTCGAAACGGTAGGGAAGAACTCCCCCTTTGGAGCTCTTACATGAATTTTGCATCTGACAACCACTATGGCGTTCATCCTCGCATTCTTGAAAGCCTGGTGGAATCGAACGTCGGCTCTGCTCCGGCCTATGGCGGCGATGACTGGACGAAAAAAGCCGAAGAACAGTTATCCCTTGTCTTTGAAAAGGAAGTGCGTTCCTTCCTGGTGACAACGGGTACCGCCGCAAACGGCCTGGCCCTTTCGGCGCTCACGCCGCCCTACGGCGCCGTGATCTGCCATGGCGAAGCCCACATCAGCGTCGATGAATGCAATTCCCCGGAAATGTTTACCGGCGGAGCCAAGATACTCGGCCTCCATGGATTGGCTGGAAAGATCACCTCGGCCATGCTTGAAAAAACCCTCAAGAGCTTCATTCGCGGTGAACATGATCCAAAGCCCGCCGCCGTTTCGCTGACCAATTCCACCGAATTGGGCACCACCTATTCCCCCGGCGATGTGAAGGCGATCTCAAATCTCATCAAGCCGCGCGGCATGAAACTGCATATGGATGGCGCGCGATTTGCCAACGCCGTGGCGGGCTTGAACGTCAGTCCGGCGGAACTCACCTGGAAATCCGGTGTTGATGTCCTGTCCTTCGGCGCCACCAAGAATGGCGCCATGATGCTGGAGGCCGTAATTTTCTTCGATACGAAATTGGCCGATGATTTTATCTATCGCCGCATGCGTGGCGGCCAGCTCATCTCGAAGGGCCGCTATCTGGGCGCGCAAATGCTGGCTTATCTCAAGGATGGCTTGTGGCTGGAAAACGCCAGGCTGGCCAATGGGCTTGCCGCACAGCTGGCCGAAGGACTCGGCAAATTCAAGAATATCCGCATTCCCAATCCGGTACAGGCCAACGAAGTATTTGCCGTCATGCCCCGGGCTCTGAATGACAAGCTCCTGGCGTCAGGCGCAAAATTCTATGACTGGATGCCCGACAGTCTCGGAAAGGCCATCGCCGATGACGAGATTTTCGTCCGCTTCGTCCTGTCCTATGCCACGCCTGAAGCCGATGTCCGGAAATTCCTGGGCCTGATCAAGGAACTGCAGGCCTGATTGGGAAAAAACAAAGAAGGGGCGCTTGCTGGAAGCGCCCCCCGCGTTGCGGATTAGGCGGCCTTTTTCGCCTCGAGCACTTTCTGCCCATTCGCGCTGCGAATGGCAATCGTGCGGGGCTTCAAGGCTTCCGGAATTTCGCGCTTCAGCGAAATATGCAGCAGGCCATGGTTCAAATCAGCCCCGGTCACTTCAACATGATCGGCAAGCTGGAAGCGGCGCTCGAAATTGCGGGCCGCAATGCCCTGGTGCAGGTATTCGGTCTTTTCCGCAGGCTTTTCAGCCTTTTTGCCGGTAACTGTGAGGGCATTGCCCTTCACTTCGAGGTTGATGTCGGAGGCCCCAAAGCCGGCAATGGCAATGGTGATGCGGTATTCGTCCTCGCCAACCCGCTCAATGTTGTAGGGCGGATAGGCCGGGGTTTCGAAACTTGCGGCATCATCAAGCATGCGAGCAAGATGGTCAAAACCGACGCTGGAACGATAAAGTGGAGTAAAATCAAACATTTACATTCTCCTAAAGCAATGCATTCAGCGCGGACCCACAATTGGCATCCGCTGCAGAAGAGGTAATTTCAGTTTCCCCGATTGCAAGGGGACGGGGCCAAAAAAATGAACTGAAAATGAATGCCGGGTTCTGACCCCGTTCAAGTTCAGGGGTCTAGTTTCGGTGTCAAGGATGGCCAATCGGGTCATCACAACGAAACGTAACTTAAACCCTGGAGAACTCAAATGATTGCCAAGTCCCTTATCGCTGCAGCCGCTGTTGCAGTTTCCCTCACCGCCCTTGCCCCTGTTCAGGAGGCTCAGGCGAAAACCAATTTCAACATTGATGTCGGCATCGGCCTCGGCGGTGGCGGATATTATCCCGGCTACGGCTACGGTGGTGGCTACGGTGGTGGCTACTATCCCGTTTACGAGCCCTATTATGGTGGCATCAGCTGCCACAAGGGCAAGAACATCGTGAAGTGGTCTGGTTTCCACAACGTTAACGCCTTCGATTGCAGCAAGCCTGTTTACCAGTACATGGCCTGGAAGAATGGCCACAAGTACAAGGTCAAGGTCGGCATGAACGGCAACATCTTCGGCGTGAAGAAAGTATTCTAACCAAGCATTCCGTCCCGGAACGCCCGCAAGGCGTTCCGGCCTCCATTGCCTTGTTTCTGCCACGAAGTTGAACGGCAGATGAACAGGGCTATTGGCATTTGTTCAGCAAGATTCTGCCATGATCCCGTTCGATAAGCTGGGGAGCTTGTGAATTTGGAGGGCGGAACAATGTTAAGTAAATTTTTGATGGCGGCTGGCCTTGCGGCGGCATTCACCCTTTCTGCACAGGTTGCGGAAGCCAAGGTAAAAGTCCATGTCGATATTTGGCAGCCTGGCGGATATTGCTACTATAATCACGATCCATTCCGCTGCGGCGGCTACGGCTATTATCCCCGCCCTGGATATTTCATCCCCCATCCGGATTATGACTACGGGAACCGCGTGTCCTGCAACGAAGCCCGCTGGATTGTCAGGGAGCGCGGCTTTCGCGATGTGCGCACGGCAGATTGCGGCGGCAAATATCACACTTTCTTTGGCAAGAAAAAGGGCGGAGTTTTCAGGATTAAGGTTTACTCAAGAAATGGCAGGATCCATTCCATCCGGTCAATTTGATGCGAAAATGTGAGAAGGAGAGTTCCATGCTACCACGGATCATCAGTGCAGCGGCCTTCGCACTAGTAGCCGGCACGTTGCTTGTGCCTACTGCGGCCGAAGCGGATTCCCGCTGGCGGTTTTTGAATCCCGGTTATTACTTCTACGACCCGCCGCCCCGTGACTTTTATGCGGATGAGTATGACGATGACGAATACTATGAAGATGATGAGCGGCCGCTCACCTATTATGAGCCGGACGGCGACTATTATGAGCCCCGGTACCGGGGTGAAGAGCCTGTCTACATAGCACCGAAGAAGAAAAAGACCGCCAAGGCTGTTCCCGCGCCCAAGCCCGTGGAAAAGAAATCCGTGGCTTCGACCGAAAAGAAAGCTGTGACGGCATCTGTGGCTTCGGTCGAAAAGAAGGCCGTGACATCGGCTGAAAAGAAAACCGCCAGCGCGGCGTCCGGCATGTCCTGCGACAAGGCCGGAGAGATTGTGTCGGGCTACGGCTTTACCAGCGTGAAGCCCACGGCCTGCACCGGCCAGGTTTTCGCCTTCAATGCCACGCGCAGCGGCAAGGCCTATGTGATCAAGCTGAGTTCCGCCAGCGGCGAATTGACCGAGGTCAAGAAGGTTCAGTAAGTCTTGTTCTTGCCCGGAATGAACCTCTGCTTTAGAGCAGGGGTTCATGGAATTGATTTCAACACCTGAGAATCCAGTGCCGCGCGGCGCCGATTGCACCCGTGTGGTGACAAGCGACGGCTATCACCTGCGCGCCATGTCGGTGCGCGTAAGCAATGCCAAGGGAACCGTGGTTATTTTGGGTGGCCGCGCTGATTTCATCGAGCGTTATTTCGAAACCGCGCGCGACCTGATGGCAAAGGGTTACTGCGTGGCCTCGGTTGACTTGCGCGGCCAAGGCGGCTCGCAGCGGCTCACCGAAAAGCGCCTGCGGGGCCACGTCAGCAGCTTCGAGGAATATGATGAGGACATTCGGGCCTTCATGACCCAGGTTGTCCTGCCGGATTGCCCGCCGCCCTATTACGTGCTCGCCCATTCGACCGGCGGAAACATTATCCTGCGACTCATCCGCACCCGCAACTGGTTCAGGAAATGCGTGCTCATCGCCCCGCTGATTGACCTGAACTACGGGGCCTGGCCGGTTCCGCTCGTGCGCCTGCTGACCGGCATTGCGATGACCCTGCGCTTGGGCTGGGTCTATTTGCCTGGTAAAAGAAAAGCCCCCCTGGGGCGCAAGGATTTCTTGGGCAACCCCCTGACCCAGGATGAAAGGCGCTGGAACCGCGATAGCGGGGTGCTGGAAAAAGCCCCGCAGCTTGGCTCCGGCGGGCCAACCTACGGCTGGCTGTCGGCCGCCCTGAGGTCCATTGCCACGGTGCGCGGCATGAAGAGCGCCAAAGGCTTGAGGTGCCCGGTCCTGATCGTGGCCGCGGGGCTTGACAGCGTGGTGGACAACGACGCCATACGAAGGTTTTCCGAGCGCGTGGCGGGCGTCTCGATCATCACGATCCGTGAAGCCATGCATGAAATTCTCCTGGAAAAGGACGAAATCCGCCAGCAGTTTCTGGCCGCTTTCGATGTCTTTGTGGCGGAAGAGGCTTGAGGGCTTATTTCGCCCATTTTTCAGGCGTGCCAGCGAATTGCCTTTGCCAATGAGCCATGCTATGGCCCGCGCAACTCCTGACAAATAGAGAAAGTTCCGGCGCCCCATGAATTTGCGCAACATTGCGATTATTGCCCACGTTGACCATGGCAAGACCACCATGATCGACCGCCTCCTGTCCCAATCGGGATCCTTCCGCGAGAACCAGAAGGTGGCCGAGCGCGCCATGGATTCCAACGACCTCGAGCGTGAGCGCGGCATTACCATTCTGGCCAAGGTCACCTCGCTTGTGTGGAAGGATGTGCGCATCAATATCGTGGACACCCCGGGCCACGCCGATTTCGGCGGCGAAGTCGAACGCATTCTCAACATGGTGGATGGCGCGGTGCTGCTGGTTGACGCCGCCGAAGGCCCCATGCCGCAAACCAAATTCGTGCTGCAGAAAGCCCTGAAGATCGGCCTCAGGCCCATCGTCTGCATCAACAAGATTGACCGCCCTGACGAGCGCCACAATGAAGTGGTGAACGAAGTTTTTGACCTCTTCGCAGCTTTGGAAGCCAGCGAAGAGCAGCTCGATTTTCCGATCATCTACGGCTCGGCGAAACATGGCTGGATGTCCAGGACACCCGCCCAGACCGAAGACACCATGGCGCCCCTGTTTGACCTCATCGTTTCGCACTTCAATCCGCCGGTGATTGAAGAAGGTCCCTTCCGCATGCTGGTCACCACCATCGAAGCCAACCCTTTTCTGGGCCGGGTTCTGACCGGACGGGTGCGCTCCGGTTCGGTGAAGGCCAATCAATCGGTAAAAGCCCTTTCGCAGGATGGCAAGGTTGTGGAGCAGGGCCGCATTTCAAAGGTCCTGGCTTTCCGTGGCCTCGAGCGCGTGCCGGTGGACGAATGTTTCGCCGGCGACATCGTTGCCATCTCCGGACTTACGACCTCGACCGTGGCCGATACGATCTGCGAAGCAACCGTTACTGAACCCATCAAGGCCCAGCCAATTGATCCGCCGACGCTGACCATGACCTTCCGCATCAATGACGGCCCGCTGGCCGGCAAGGAAGGCGACAAGGTGCAGAGCCGCGTCATCCGCGAGCGCCTGCTGCGCGAAGCCGAAGGCAATGTGGCCTTGAAAGTCACGGCGTCCGAAAATGAAACCGACGCCTTTGAAGTGGCGGGCCGCGGCGAATTGCAGTTGGGCATTCTCATCGAAACCATGCGCCGCGAAGGCTTTGAACTCACCGTGGGCCGCCCCCGCGTGGTGTTCCGCACCGATGAAAACGGCCAGAAGCTTGAACCCATCGAAGAAGTGATTGTCGACGTTGACGAGGCCTATTCCGGCATCGTGGTGCAGAAACTGTCCGAGCGCCGCGCTGAAATGCGCGACATGCGGCCCTCGGGCGCTGGCCGCCAGCGCCTGGTGTTCCATGCGCCAACCCGTGGCCTTATCGGCTACCAGGGCGAGCTCATGTCCGACAGCCGCGGCACCGCCATCATGAACCGCCTGTTCCATGCCTATGAGCCTTATGTCGGCGATATTCCGGGCCGCCATACGGGAGCGTTGCTTTCAAATGGCGATGGCGAGGCCGTGGCCTATGCCATTTTCAACCTGCAGGACCGTGGCCCCATGTTCATCGAGCATGGCACCAAGGTTTATGCTGGCATGATCATCGGCGAGCATACGCGCGGCAATGACCTTGAACTCAATGTCATCAAGGGCAAGAAACTCACCAACGTGCGCGCCTCCGGCAAGGATGAAGCGGTTGTGCTGACCCCGCCGATCCGGATGTCGCTGGAAAAGGCGCTGGCCTATGTGGGCGATGACGAGCTGGTGGAAATCACCCCGAAATCCATCCGGCTCCGCAAGATCTATCTCGATGCCAACGAGCGCAAGCGCATGAGCCGCGCCAAGGAAGCAGCCGACGTCGCCTAAACACTATTCCTCGCGGTAAGGCCCGCCCGGACAGGGCGCGCCAGACATGATTTCATTGGCTGCAAGGGCCCGCTGGGAAACCACGTCCGGCACATCCTTTTCGCAATTGAACGTGTGGGCTTTTCCATCAGCTTTGGCCCGCGCCAGCGTATTGGCATCCGGATATTTCGTGTCGATCAGCGCCGTGCGGCAGGCGTCTTTCCCGTTGAGCTTGCTGGCCACCAGCCAGTTCTGCTTGGCATTTGCCTCGCCCGAACCATTGTCGGTGAACCAGCGGAGAATGGTGGCAATGGGCTTGCCGTTTTCCATGCGCCATTCGATTCTGGGGCCGGGCGAATTGAAAGCTCCAAAAGTCTGCGCCGAGCTGCACTGGCTGCGCGCCTCCGGGCCGAAAGCGATATAGCCGCGGAGGTCGCCCTCCAGATAGAGAACGTCAAATCCTTCAATGCCCTTGCATTCCCAGACGCCGCCTTCGCCGCTGTCTTCGCCATTATAAAGTTCCAGAGCCTCGCATTTCTTGAGGTCCAGGTCGGAATAGACGCTGGTTATTTCGCCAGCCGCGGCGGCGGTGGCGGAAAGACCTAAGACAATTAGCGCCGCGAATTTTTCCATGGCCCATAGTATGCTACGGAAAATCGCTCAAAGGAAAGCCCCATGCGCATTGACGCCATTGCCTCAGGAAAAAACCCGCCCAAGGAAATCAACGTGATCGTCGAGGTGCCGGTGGGCGGCGAGCCGATAAAATACGAGATGGACAAGGAGGCCGGAACCCTTGTGGTGGACCGTTTTCTTTATACGTCCATGCGCTATCCCGGAAACTATGGCTTCATTCCGCACACGCTTTCAGGCGATGGCGACCCGGTTGACGTGCTGATCGCCAACCAGCGCGGCATCATTCCAGGTGCCGTCGTGGCCTGCCGCCCGGTGGGGGTCCTGAAGATGCAGGACGAGGCGGGCGGCGATGAAAAGATCATTGCCGTGCCGGTGCCCCGGCTGACCCGGCGCTATGAGAATGTTTTCAACTACCTCGACCTGCCGGAAATCACCGTGCAGCAGATCGAGCATTTCTTCACCCACTACAAAGACCTTGAAGCCAGCAAATGGGTGAAGGTTCTGGGCTGGGGCAATGCCGGCGAGGCGGAGGAAATGATCATGGACGGCATTGCGCGGGCGAACAAGGCGAAGAAGTAACGCCCTACCTCGCCCTCGCGAATAGCGGGGGAGAGGTGTCTGCGCAGCAGACGGAGAGGGGGTGCTGGCCGTGGAGTCTCCTGCCAGCGCCCCCTCTCCGTCACGGGCTTTGCCCGCGCCACCTCTCCCCCAATTGCATTGGGGGCGAGGAAGGAAGGACGCGGCGTCATATTAGTCCGTATACGGATTGTTTCTATTTCAGGAGGTGTCAGTCCTCATCGCCTCCCAGGCAAGAGCATGGCAGTTGACGAGGATTTCATCGATGGGGTGAATCTGCCTCTTGCGGCGGCCGGGCGGCTGGCCCGGGCGGAGCGGCGATTTGAACTTCGGAGCTTTCATGGCCTCCCGCCGGACCCGCCAGCGGGCCATGCGCCGG
>JAUXUN010000035.1 GCA_030680855.1 Aestuariivirga sp. | reverse complement strand
GATCCAAGCGAACCTCCGCGAGACGACAACGCGGGTGCTGGCCAGCCTCACGCCGCGCGAAGAGCGCGTGCTGCGCATGCGCTTCGGCATCGGCATGAACACGGACCACACGCTGGAAGAAGTCGGCCAGCAGTTCAGCGTCACGCGCGAACGCATCAGGCAGATCGAGGCGAAGGCGCTGCGGAAGCTGAAGCATCCGAGCCGGAGCCGGAAGCTTAGGAGCTTCTTGGACAACTAGACACGGGGACTGACTGACGGATGCGGCACTTGCTCAACCCCTGTAAAGCCTTCGTCTGCTTCGTGCTTTTGTTATTCACCAGTATTGTGCCGGTTCGCGCGGAGGACAAGCGCGACAGGTTCTGTGTCGTTCCCGTGTTGGATGGCGAACCCACCGATGCTGACGTTGGGGCAACTTGGCGAATGACAAACAGTCAGCATCGCATACCCGGCTTGCCCAGTTTGGTATTCACTCCGACCAATCGACAAGGGGAGTGGATTGTGGACAAGGATCGGCGTTTCTCCAAATATGTTGCGCCGTTTCCGAAGAGCTACCTCGACAAAAACAACTGGGTACGTGAACCATGGAGCGGTCGCGTTGTGGCGACGAACTCAAGAAATGTGAATGTATTAGAACAGGGCAAGCAAGAATTTGAGTCTTTACAGCTATCCGAAGAATTGAAGGTAAACAATTTTAGTCGCCCTTACTTGTTGCCGGACACCGAGGAAACGCTGGTTACCTCTGCTGAAAGTGTTTATGTCGTTGGGCAGAGTGCACTGGTGCCCTGGGTATGGAACTCAGTCCTGAAGGAAAGAGGTATCGACCGACCTTCCTTTTACTTTTCAAAGGAGCTGGGAGCGACTGTTATCCTCAATCCAGTCGGCAGGTATTCATCAAAATTGACCGATGTCTTTGTGTTGTCGGGCGACGGCAAGCTTGACTCGCTCGGACGGCTGGAGACTCCAAACTATGGCGTTGATCTCGTGGATTTAAAGGGGGAAAGCTCTACGCTCCTTAAAACTGCTTTTGTGATTGCACGCATTGATTCTATCGTGGGGTCCAATGGCCTCAAAAAATACTCAATTCATATTCTGCATAAGCAGATTGGAAATGGCGCTGGAACTCATTTTGCTGAATCCAAATTGCATAAAACTATACTTCAATTAAAAGCGCTGGAGGGCCAGAATACGAGGCATTCCTGGTATCGGTTATTTTTCGACTATTTCTTTGAAGAAAGTGGTGAGCAGATAAAGCGGCCAGAATACAGGCAATGGTATCGCATAAATCGCAACGGACTTTCAGCAATTCCGGGTGGTAGGTTGCCAGCGCTCGATAGATACTACAATGCTTCCTGGTTATTTCATGAATTTCCTGAGTTGGGCATTTCCCTTATCGAGGCTGCCGATGGGTTTCATTGGTTTGATGGCAAAAGCATTAACCCGGTTCCGGATAGTTCACCCGAAATTATCGGAAAATATAAGTTATTTGCGGGATCAAAATCGATTGGTCGGTTAATCTTCAGGTCGGAGAGAGGCCTTTTTGAATTTCTCAAATCCGGTCCAAAGCCTCTTCTGATTGCGGGTCTTGCTGGCCCTGAATTTCACATCGTTGATGTGGCGGATTGGTCCGAAGCCAATGTAGTCTTAGTCCAAACCAAGAGTGGGCTCTTTGCGTTGGATGGCGATCTAAATGTTGCCCAGTTATCTGACAACTCCGTTGCTGGGTCTCGGTTTTTCTCCTTCGTTGGGACCAATCCGCAAAGCGGTGACATGATCCTGAACGGCGAGAAATCCCTTTTCGTCCTCGTTGATACTGTGAGAAACGGCAAGGATATTTGCCGGAGATAAATTTCCGCACCAAATTGAATATCGCCGCTCTTTGATACGACTATCAAGAGATGAGGAATGGGCTCTTTTACGCCGCACGGAATTGGAGCATAATTGACAGCGGGCGATTTCGTTGAGGGAACTTGAAAAGATCGCGGGACCCGATGGACAAGGTTGAATTTCCAATGGTGGACGTGATCAAGCTGAAGCCGCTTGATGGCCATAAATTATGGGTGCGGTTTTCAACTGGTGAGGAAGGCATTCGCGATTACTCCGACATGATTTCAGAGGGCGGGCCAGTTGTAGTCCCGCTCCGTGATCAATCGTTTTTCGCGCGCGTGTTTATTGAAATGGGCGTGCCAACCTGGCCCAACGGCTTCGACGTCGATCCCATCAATCTCTACATGGAAATGCGTGACACAAAGTCGCTTTCGCATGCGGCGGCGGAGTAGTGTGAAGGCAGCCATTCGGAGTCCCAAGAGTAGCGCCATTAGATTTTCAATTATCCAAAGGCGTTTTCATCGGCCTCACTGGACCATTCGGTGCACACGGCAAAGGGATTGTCTCGCCTGGAAGAAAGAAACTCATCCATTTGATCCTCGGGCGAGGCCCAGGGATGGCCATGGAAGAGGGGCTGTTTGCGGGCCGAAAACGCTGTAATGTGGGCTTCTGCAAATTCGAAAGGATACCACGATGTCTTTTTTCAAGAAACTGTTTGGCGGCGGCGGGGGAACTGCGGCTGCGCCGAAAGCGGTGAAGTCGGCCGAGCACAAGGGCTTCACCATCGAAGCGCGGCCCTACAAGGAGGGCGGGCAGTTTCAACTGGCGGGCGTGATTTCGAAAGAGATCGACGGGGTGCGCAAGGAACACAGCTTTGTCCGTGCCGACCGGTTCACCTCGATTGAGGAGGCGGCGGACATCGCGCTGACCAAAGGAAAGCAAATCATCGACGAGCAGGGCGAGAAAATTTTCCGGTGAAGCGCCTTCTGAAGTTTGAGAAGCGCCACCACAGGCTGGCGAGCGGCCGAGTTTTTTCGGAGCGCCTGCTGCGCCATGGCCTTCTGGCTTTGGCCACCGTCATCGTGGCGCTGGGCATCGGGATGGCGGGCTATATGGGCTTCGAGGGCATGGGGTTCGTTGATGCTTTTGTGAATTCCGCCATGATCCTTTCGGGCATGGGGCCCATGGGCGAGCTGCAATTTGACAGCACCAAGATTTTTGCCGGCATTTACGCCATCGTCTGCGGCCTGCTGATCTTCGCCATCGCGGGCCTGATGCTGGTGCCGGTATTCCACCGCCTGCTGCACAATTTCCATGTGGATGATGATGACAAGAAAAGTTAAGATCGCCGCGGCGCAGTATCCCCTTGATGAATTGAAAGACCTGACCGCCTACGAGGCAAAGATCACGCGCTGGGTGGAAGAGGCGGTGGGCGCGGAAGCCGGGCTTCTGGTGTTTCCGGAATATGGCGCGATGGAGCTGGCGAGCATCGGCGGCAAGGCAGGCGAGGTGCAGGCCTCGTTTGATGTGGTGTCGGGATTGGTGCCGGAGCTTGACCGGGTTCATGCGAAGCTTGCGGCGAAACATGGCGTGACGATCGTTGCGGGCTCGGGTCCACAGCGCCGGCCGGGCTGCACGATGAATGTGGCGCACATCTTCGGGCCTACGGGGATCCGGGGACGCTATGACAAGATCATGCCGACGCCGTGGGAGCGCCAGCCGTGGCACATCGCATCGGGCAAGACGCTTACGGTGTTTGATGCGGGCACGGCGCGCATCGGCCTGCTGATCTGCTACGACATCGAGTTTCCGCTGCTGTCGCGGGCGCTTGCCGAAGCGGGGGCGGAGATCATTCTGGCGCCATCGAATACGGAAACCGAATGGGGCTACTGGCGGGTGCGCACCGGGGCTATGGCGCGGGCCCTGGAGAACCAGGTTTACACGGTGCATTCGCCGGTAGTGGGAGCAAGCCCGTGGAGCGCGGCGTGCCCGGCAAATTGCGGGATGGCCGGAATCTTCGCGCCATCGGATGTGGGCTTTCCGCCGGGCGGCGTTTTGGCCTTGGGCGAGATGAACAAGCCGCAATGGGTTTATGCGGAGGTTGATCTTGATCTCATTGCCAAGGTGCGCGCCTCGGGTGGAGTGCAAACCTACAAGCATTGGGCGGAGCAGCCCGGTGCGGGTGCGCTGCCGAAAGCGCAGGTTGTGGATATTTCAGGCGTGAAGCAGTGAGTGGGTGGGGAAGGCTTTGGCCAGTTCATCGATGGCGGCGAAGCCTGACTGGAGATCCCAGGCGTTGACGATCCCCACGCGGAAGCCGCCGGGGGGCATGGGGTGATCGACCGCGTCCTTGTTGTCATAGAAGGTAATTTGCAGGCTTGAGACATTTGGCATGGCGCGGATGCGGGTTTGCAGGTCTCGCGGCGGGTGAACAAAATTGCTGTTGTGGCGGGCAAAGAGCGGAATGGAGTAACCCTCGCGGCGCTGCTCATCGTAGGTCCACGTGCCATCCGCATAGAGGCGCACCATGGCCTCGCTCCAGCCCTTGCCATTGAGATCGCACCACTGGTCGGAAAAGCGCAAATGGGCCTCGATGATTTTTCCGCCGATGGTTTCGAAATTCATTATGCCCGTATAGGCAGCCATGTATTTGCTGACCCAGGTCTTGAGATAGGTTGCGAGCTCCGGCATTTCATCGGCATGCAGCGTCCAGTATTTAAAGGTGCCTTCGGGGCCTGGAACGCCGGTCGAGTGGCGCAGCCATTTCACCTGACCCTGGACGACGGCGCAATCGGTTGAAACATGGGCGCCTTCAAGCAGCGGCATCCAGAAATGGCCAGGCGTTGAACAGGCCAGCATTTCCTTTTGCGAGGCAATCACGCGGCTGCCCACGCCCATGCCTTTCAGGTTGGTGATGGGTTTGGAAAATACCGGGAAGGCGGGAGGCATGACGCCGTGGGGACCGCAGGTGAACCCCTGGCTTTGCGCCATGCGGAGCTTGTCGTAAATCCAGTTATGCTGGGGATACCAGGGCCAGGCATCAAAATCATCGGTCGGAATCAGGACGTGTTCCGGGCACGGGATATTTTCGAAATATTGGTCGCGCCAGGGATCGCGTTCGCAGATGGGCATGGCCGGACCCTAGCAGAGACCTGCTGACAGGCAATGGCAGCAGGGGTCACTTCTATTTGATATTTACTTGATTTCCCAAGTGAAGTTCACGTCCACGGCGATCACCTGTTCGCCCTGGGCGATGGGCACGTCGGCGGAAGCGGCTTCGGCGCGCATGGTTTTGAAGACGGGCTGGGGCGGCTGGTAACCGCCGCCTTCCGTCAGGGAAATGATCTGCCCCAGGGTGACGCCGCTGGCGGCGGTGTAGATTTGGGCCTTGTGCTGGGCATCGGCGACGGCAAGCTTGCGGGCCTCGTCGGTTGCGGCTTCGGGTTTTGACACCTGGAACGCCACGCCGTTGATCTGGTTGGAGCCCGACGACACGACCTGATCCAGCACCGCGCCGAGGCTGTCCAGTTTGCGCACCGTCACAGAGACATTGTTGGAAACATCATAGCCCACGACCTTGGGCGGCTGGGCATTGTTCTGGCCGTAGTCGTAGCGCGGGTTTACCGAGAAATTCGAGGTCTGGATGTCGCGCGCTTCAATGCCGGCGGCCGTCAGCGATGCCATGACGCCTTCCATGGCCTTGGTGTTGGCATTGAGGGCTTCGCGCGCCGTGGCGGCGGAACTCATCACGCCCACGGTGACGATGGCGAGATCGGGCGCCATGCGCACTTCGCCATGGCCGGAGAGCGAAATGCTGCGGACCACCTTGCCATCATCGGCAAGCGCGGGGGTGAGGCAGGCGGCGGCAAGGGTTAACGTGCTGGCAGCGAAGAGGGTCTTTAACATTTTGAGGGGGCTCCCAATGAATTTCCGGCGTTGATGTGGCGAAGAATTGCGGCTGCATAAGGGCCATAAGGCAAAGAATTGCGTAACGGGATACACCTGCTACAAGCTTCTTATGAGAAGCTTATGGAGACAAGGCAAGCATGTTTGACGACAGCCGCTCATTTGTTAGCCGGGCGTTTCTCCAATCCATATACGATATTGAATTCAAGGCCTATCTGGCTGGGGGCCGAGATGAGATTGTCCACGCCAAACTGAAAGCCTGGGACGGGCGGGCCCAGCAAACCGAAACACAGGATGAAAGCGCATTCATCCAGGCGTTTTTTGTGGAGCTTTGGGGGTTCGGGGCGACGGGCCTTGCGGCCGCAGAGGAACATACGATTATCCCGAAGTTCGGCGTTCAGGGTGCTGGCGCAAAAGGCGGTGCCGGTGAAGCCGACTTGGCATTGGGCTGGTTCAAAGGCCGCAACGACGCGGTTCCACAGGCGCTATGCGAGTTCAAGGATATCCGCTCAGATCTTGACACGAAGCAGAACCGCAAGGGCTCCAATCTTACGCCGGTCGAGCAATGCCTGAATTATGTAAGAGGGGCGCGCCGTAACCTATTTGGCAATGAATCCGTGCAGCCCTGGTGGGGCGTTGCCACCGACATGAACGAGTTTCGCCTGTATTGGTGGGACCGCGCGCCTCAGCAATACCTGCGGTTTTCGATAGCAAAGGAAAAAGACCTATTTGTGCGCCATGATCTTCTTTCGGATGGTGAAGCTGCGCAGTTCGACAGGTTCCTTTTCACGAAGCTCTTTCGCCGTGACATGCTGATTGCCCAATCGGGCAAACCGGCCCTGTGGCGACTGGTAGAGCGGCAATGGCTGCGTGAAGCGAAGATTGAGGAAGAATTCTACGACCACTACAAGGCAGTGCGCGAGCGGCTTTTTAATGTGCTGCGCACTTCCAACACGAGTTTCCGTGGCACGCCGACAGATTTGTTGCGGATTTCGCAAAAGCTGCTGGACCGGTTCATTTTCACATTCTATTGCGAGGACATGGGCGAGCGGATGCTGTTTCCGCCGCAGTTCATCCGGGACTATCTCAAGAACCGAAGCACGGAGCCCTACTACGAAACCGAAGGCAGCGAGATATGGGATTTCTTCCGCCGCCTGTTCACCCTAATGAACACAGGCGGCAGGCTCGGGGCTACGGATGTTCCACACATCAATGGCGGCCTTTTTGATACTGACGAATTGATTGACGGCTTGCAAATTCCAAACCACGTGTTCGCAGCTCTCGGCCAGGGCCAGAATGACGCCGCTGTGGAAGCCGATAAGACGACGCTTTTCTATCTGTCGGCGAGATACAACTATGCCTCCAAGGGCGATGCCAAGGAAAGCCTGAGCCTTTACACGCTGGGCCGCATCTTCGAGCAGTCCATCACTGAACTGGAATTCCGTGTTGGTGAACTTGAAGGGCGGGAAACCGTTGCGAAGCTCTCCAAGCGAAAGCGTGACGGCGTTTATTACACGCCCGAATGGGTGGTGAACTACCTTGTCGAGGAAACACTCGCACCTTGGTTCAAGCGCCTGAAGGCGGAATGCGGCTACCCCGCTGATGGCGGGCAGCCACAAGCGGCGGCGGCAAGGGCCTATCTGGAGCGGCTTCGGGCCATTCGCATTGTTGATCCGGCTTGCGGTTCCGGCGCGTTTCTGATTTCCGCTTTCCGTCGCCTGCTGGATGAACGAAAGTCGGTTGCCCGCGATATTGCGGGTGACCAGATGGCGTTGGACGAGACGGAGCTGATTGCCGATATTTTGCAAAACAACATTTATGGCGTGGACATCAATCCATCTTCGGTGGAAATTGCCAAGCTGGCGCTGTGGCTCCATTCGGCGCGGGCCAAAGCGCCCCTGTCATCGCTCGATCACACAATCCGCTGCGGCAACAGCCTGGTTGGCCCCGATTACTGGACTATTCATGGCGATACGCCGGAAGCCCGCGCCCGCGTCAATCCCTTTGACTGGGAAGAGGCCTTCCCGGAGGTCCGCGCAAACGGCGGCTTTGACATCGTGCTGGGCAATCCGCCCTACGTGAAGCTGCAAAACCTTATGAAAGTGGACCCTGATGTCGCGGTTTATTTGCAGACCCAGCGCGCGAGCGGAACCTATGAGAGCGCCCAGACGGGCAACTTCGATCTCTACCTGCCATTCATAGAGAAGGGCCTGCGGCTGCTCAACGGCAATGGCCGTATGGCCTATATCGCGCCCAATCTCTGGGCGGTAAATGAATATGGCAGGGGTTTGCGGGCTCTCCTGCACCGCACCCGGCAACTGGAGCGCTGGATCGATTTCAAGTCCTTTCAGGTATTTGAAGAAGCCATTACCTATACGGCCCTGCAGTTCTTCACCCATGAGCCGAATGACGTGGTGAAGGTCGCCATTTCGCCGGACGGCGAGGTGGGCGACATCGACTGGAGCGATGAGGCGCTGGCAATCCCCGCCGCCTCGCTCAGGGATGACACGGAATGGCTGATGGCTACGGGCGAAGACCGTGCATTGATCGAACGCCTGTCGCGCGATTGCTTGCGGCTGGATGATCCAGCGGTGACAAGCACGATTTTTCAAGGCCTCATAACCAGTGCAGACAAAATCTATCACTTGAAAAGAATTGGTAACAATACCTATGAATGCAGTCCTCTACGCCGCGCGAGCTACGTAGTAGAACTTGAAGATGCAATTATGAAGCCTCTTGTCTCTGGGGCTGAAGCAAAGCGGTTTGAAACGCCGGAAACTGAAACCTTTCTCCTATTTCCATATGAGCGTGACGGTCGGGCGAATATTTCACTAATTACCTCAAATACATTCCAAAGGCGATTTCCAAGAGCTTGGGCCTATTTGCTTACATATGAATCTGAGCTCAGGGAGCGGGAAGGCAAAAGCTTCGATGACGATAGTTGGTATCGTTTTGGGCGCAATCAAAGCATTGACAAACAGGAACTTCAAAAACTTATCGTCGCACAAACCGTACCCGAACTGCGCGTGTGCGCAGATTATGATGCAAACAAGTATCTGAACAATGTCCGGGTGAATGGAATTCTTCCGGCCACCAATTGCAACATGTCTTTTCTTATGGCAACGCTGAATGGACAAGTGGCGGATTTTGTTTTCCGCCGCATTGGCAAGCCCAAGCAAGGCGGCTGGTTTGAAGCCAACAAACAATTCATTGCACCGCTACCCATTCCCCGCGCCGATGCAAAGACACAAAAAACAATCGGTGCCCAAGCCCGCGACTTGCAGGAACGCTGGACCAACCGGCGCGACCTGCTGGCCGAAGCGGAAGCACGGCTTTCGGTTCTGGGCCGGACGCGCCACGCCACCAGGTGGCTTTGGCCGGATTTGCCGGACATGGCGCACCTCAAAGAGCAAGCACCGCGAGGCCTTCGGGCCAATGAAAGGACGGACTGGATTCATGCGCAACTGGCCGATTTGGAAGACAGGCGGGTTGAGGCGCTGCAGGGCATTCTTGACAGCGGCGGCCAGCTTGACGCGGGCTTTGCCAACGGCGAGCTCAAGCTGTTTTCACGCGGCGCCACCGTGCTCGGCAAAATCTATCTTGATGAGGCGGAAGGCAGGCTCACGGAAGCCTACTGGCGCTATCTCATTCTCAGCAAGCAGCAGCGCGACGCCAAGTCATTCGCCTCCCATTTGCGCCGCCCGCCAGCGGCTCCGGATACTCCAGCGGCACGGCAGTTCATGGAAAAAGTCGATAGGCTCGTTGCCGAAACGGAAGCCATCCGCCTCAAGGAACATGAACTGAATGAGTTGCTCTATGACCTCTACAAGTTATCCCACGATGAACGGCTTTTGATCGAAAAGGATTGCGCCAGAAGGCCTTTGCTTTAATATTTGCAATCATGAACCAGCCCTCGCTTTTCGATTCTCCAGCGGAACCGGCCAAAACGGCATCGCCCAATATTCCCGCCATCCGCAAACATCTCCTTGCCGTCATGCGCACCTTGAGGAATGCCGAGATCATGCCGTGGCACAAGGCGGAAGCGGCGGGCTGGGAGAAAAACTTCCCCGTGCTTGCGCGCCTGTTGCCCGCCGAAGAAGGCGAACCCATGCTTGCCGAATTCGAACAGGAAATGGCAAGACTTAAACAGGCCTAGGCCACGGGCGGCGGCTGGCCGGGCACCTTCGGCAGGGCCGGATCGATGCAGGCCCAGTCCGGTGCCGCAGCGGTCCAGATGGTCATTTGCGGCTTCATGAGATTTGGATCATCAAGGGCTCCGGCACGGATGAAGGTCAGATGTGGGCGGGATTCGGCCTTGCTGAACAGCGGCGTTCCGCAGGTGGGGCAAAATCCGCGCCGCATGCGGTTGCCGCTGTCGGCGATGCTTTCAAACCATTTCACATCGCCCTGCACCGAAACCGTGTCGGCGCGGAAGCACACGCTCATGGCACCGTTTCCAGCGCCGAGATATTGGCAGACGCGGCACCAGCAGACCCGTGCCGCAAGCGGCGCAGCGGTTACCGAAAAGCGCACGGACTTGCAAAGGCAGCCACCTGATGATTTCATGAGCAGTCCTTTCCTGTTGAATTAAAAGGGAAATTTTTATCGTTAATACTTTATGAACAAAAATGTGGCAGTATCTAAATGATTCGCATTCCGCGAATGGAGGGGTAACATGGATATGTTCGGACACGTAAAAAATGTTGTGCGTGAGTTGATCGACATTAGCCTCGTGCTTATTGCTTTAGCCATCGTGCTGTCCATCTTGGTCGGTGGTACACTGCCGTTCTTCGGCAATGTCGTCACCAATCTGACAGATCTTGTTGGCAAGCTTGGTTCGAATGGCCTTGTGGGCCTTATCGTTCTGGGTGTCATCCTGTGGCTGTTCTCGGGCCGCGGCACTGCTGTCGCCCGCAAGTAATTCAAGGCGCGGAGGCGGCTCTCGCGCCGCCTTCGCCCGCTTGCTGTCATGCTTGATCAATTTACGGATTTTCTCCGAATCGTAATCACTTTGCTGTTCCAGCTTGTGCTGGTGACGGTCTTGGTCGCGCTGCTCATGGGCGAGGGGGCGGGGGGATTTGTGACTTCGGTTTATGGCAATGTCAGGGACCTTCTGACATCGCTCAATCCGGCTGCGGTCGCGGTGGCGGCGGTGCTTTATCTCTTCTGGCAGCTCCACAGAAACCGCATCGCCTGATTTTTGGAATATTGACTGACTGGAGCGTACTCGCTTTCCATTGAGCAAATGTGCCTTAACTTTCCTTCTCCCATGGGGAGAAGGCGGGGCCCGCCGCGGCACGCGGTGGGAGGATGAGGGGTTACAGTGTATAACGATTTGGCACCGTAACCCCTCACCTTCCCAAGCTTCGCTTGGGCCCCTTCCTCTCCCTATGGGAGAGGAAAACTCTTGTTACCTGAACGGCGGCTCGTCGAAGCTGCGCAGCTTTCTTGAATGAAGCTGCGAGAGTTCACCGCGCATGCGGTCCAATGCGGCAAGCCCAATCATCAGGTGTTCGCTCACGGCGCGGTCATAAAAGGCGTTGGCGGCGCCGGGCAGCTTGATTTCGCCGTGGAGCGGCTTGTCGGACACGCAGAGCAGGGTGCCATAGGGCACGCGGAAGCGGTAACCTTGGGCGGCCACCGTGCCTGATTCCATATCCACCGCGATGGCGCGTGACAGGTTAATGCGTTTCCTCTCCTGGCTCCAACGCAGCTCCCAATTGCGGTCGTCATTGGTCACCACGGTTCCGGTGCGCAGCCGTGCTTTCAAAGCCTCGCCGCTTTCGCCGGTCACGGCCGCTGCCGCCTGCTGCAGGGCCACCTGCACTTCAGCGAGCGCTGGAATGGGAATTTCCGGCGGCACAACATCGTCCAGAATGCCATCCTGGCGGAGATAGCCGTGCGCCAGCACATAATCTCCGATGCGCTGGGATTGGCGGAGGCCCCCGCAATGACCGATCATCAGCCAGCAATGGGGGCGGAGCACCGCCAAATGATCGGTCATGGTTTTCGCGTTGGGCGGGCCCACGCCAATGTTGATGAGGGTGACGCCGCCGCCCGTGCCATCCTTTTTCTTGAGGTGGTAGCCAGGCATCTGGTAGCGGTGCCAGAGTGAGCCCTCAATTATTTTCACGACTGTTGCGGAATCCATGCCGCGCACGATGGTGCCGCCGCCGGGGAGATGCAGCGATTCATATGGCCCATCCACGGCCAGCTGTTCCACCCCCCAGACAATGAACTGGTCGACATAGCGGTGATAGTTGGTGAGCAAAATCCAGGGCTGCATGTCGCGCCAATGGGTGCCGGTATAATGCTGGATGCGCTTCAGGGAATAATCTACCCGGACCGCATCGAACATGGCGAGCGGCAGGGGGTGCGTGGGCATGTGGTCCCAATTGCCATCAGCGATTTCATCGCCCACCAGATCAAGGCGGGGCACGGGGAAATGCAGGGCCAGCTCAACGGCCTTGGTGCCCTCACCGCCCAGGTCGTCACCCTTGTCGAGGACGTAGGGGTAGGGGATTTCCTGGAGGGAGACGCCCACCTGGATGGTGGCGGCGTAATCCTTCACCAGATAGGAGAGCTGGTCCACGAGATAGCGGCGGAAATGGGCGGGCTGGGTGATGGTGGTGACGTAAGTGCCCGGGCCTTGGAATTTGGCGAAGGCGCGCGAGATTGACGGCTGCACGCCTTGCGACTCGTAGGTTACGCGCAATTGGGGGTAGCAAAAACTGCTGCGCTCGTCGGCCGTTGGGGCCTGGCGGGTGGCAAAATAGCGTTCCAGGCAGGTTTTCAAGCTGGCGGTGGCCTTGGCATGGAGCTCAATAAGCTGGTCTACGGCGGCCTGGGGGGTGAGATTCTGGGTCAACATCATCTGGCCTATAGCATAGGAAAGAGAATTGCTGTAGCCACTGCGTCGGCGTGGGGGCCTGTAGCTCAATGGTTAGAGCTGACGGCTCATAACCGTCTGGTTCCGGGTTCAAATCCTGGCGGGCCCACCACGCCGAATTTTCACTCAATTGGATTTAATTCTCGGGTCAGTCCGCCGCCAGAATGCTCTGCACGTCGCCCAGCCGGAACGGTTTGTGGAGTATTCCGATAAGGCGAAGGTCGGCCTGTTTGGCATAGTCTTCCGCCTTCGACAGGCTCGTGTCGGCACCGCTCATCAAAACGAGGGCGGACTTGACTTTATGCCCGGCTAGAACTTCCAGAACTTCATTGCCGTCCATGCCGGGCATCATCATGTCGATAAACACGATATCCGGTTCCTTCAGCTCATCAAGATAAGCGCATTTGGCCTGGCAGGTTGTTGTGACCTCGTAGCCCAGGCTGCTGATCAACCTCGCCATGAAGCGGCAAAAGGCGGCTTCGTCATCAATGATGAGCACCCGCCGGGCAGGCCTCAGTGCTTGTGCTTCCTGTGGCATCACAGAGAAGGTCCTTTCAGTCTCGAATCAAAACACAGGCTTGTAAAAATTGTCCTAACAAGGTGTCGCAAAACAGCCGGCTACGGTTTTGACCGGCGGCTTAAGCGCCCTCCAGGGCTTTCCGCAGGGCTGATGCAAGGTCGTCCTTCCGGTAAGGTTTGGTCAGCAGGTGCATTTTTACGGATGCGTTACCATTGCCGTTGAGCCTGGTCTCGGGGAAGCCCGACGTCAGCAGCACCTTCAATGACGGCCAGCGCGCAACCGCGTTTTTGGCAAGGTCATAGCCGCTCATGCCGCCTGGCATCATGATGTCGGTAAACAGAAGATCAACGGGTTCACGCTCCAGAACCTTGAGGGCCGCCGCGCCGTCAGGGGCCTCGAGCACACGATAGCCGAGGTCATTGAGCTGGCGCACAACGACACGGCGCAGGCCCGCATTGTCTTCGACCGCCAGAACCGTTTCATGGCCCTGGCGTATGGATGTTTTTGGTGCCTCTGGTGCCTCTGCGGCGGTCATGTCGCGGGGGAGATAAAGCCGGAATGTCGTGCCGTGGCCAACTTCGCTATAGACGTTGATGTGCCCGGCCGATTGTTTGGCGAAGCCGAAGACCATGCTGAGGCCAAGGCCGGTTCCCTTGTCCTGCCCCTTGGTGGTGAAGAAGGGTTCAAAAATTTGATCCAGCAATTCCTGCGGAATGCCGGTTCCGGTATCGCTCACCTCGATCAAGGTATAGTCCCCCGGCGCAAGATCGGCGTGGGCGGCCACATAGTCCTCATCAAGATGGCGGTTGCTGGTCGCAATTGCCAGTGTGCCGCCGTTTGGCATGGCATCACGCGCGTTGTTGACGATGTTGATCAGGCTGGCGCCAAGCTGGGAGGGGTCGACATTGGCCGGCCAAGCTTTCGGCTCCAGATCGAGTTTGATCTCTATGTCGGTTCCGAGCGTGCGCGCCAGCAGCTTGCTGATGCCTTCGATAAGCTCGTTGAGGTCGGTGCGTTGCGGCTGCAGAGTCTGGCGGCGGGCGAAGGCAAGCAGCCGCCGCGTGAGATCAGCGCCGCGCAGGGCGGCGTCCAGGGCTTCGCTGGAAAGCTGATTCAAATTCGGGTCCCTGGTGATGCCGCTTCCGGGCTGCCCGCGCAGCAAATCCAGGTTGCCGATGATGATGCCGAGCAGATTGTTGAAGTCATGGGCCAGGCCGCCGGTGAGATTGCCGATGGCTTCCATCTTCTGCGCCTGAACAAGGCGGCGCTCGCCTTCACGGACGGAGGCCTCCGAGCGCACACGCTCGATATGGGCCCAACAGCGATCCGTTACCTCGCCCAACAACGCCTGCTCATCGGCGTTCCAGATTCGCGGCTTGCGGTCATGGATGGCCATCAGCGCCGTCAGGCGGCCCTTCTTGACCAGCGGGAAGCAGATGGTCGCGGCGATGCCGATGCTCTGAAATGTTGCTGCCTCCTCAGGCGCGAGTTCGGCGAGGTTGTCGTTGACAACAAGTGGCAAGCCTGCAGAGAGGTTCTTGACGGCAAGCTGGCCGAAATCCGCCAGGCTGTAATAGCCGACGATGCTGGGCGACCCCTCCATGCTCCAGTCGCCCCGGATGGTGAAATGGTCTTGGTCCGGCTCCATGTCGGCATAGGCGCAGATGGCGACGCCGAGATGCTGGCCCAGCATGCGGGTGGTTGTAGCAAGGATTTCGACCGCGTCGAAACTGATGGCCGTCGCCTTGCCAAGTGCGTCGAGAAACCGAAGGCGCGCCTCGCTCTCGCGGAGGGCAATCTCAGCCTGACGGCGCTCGGTTATGTCCTCGGAGAGTGCGAGGAGATATTTGGGCTTCCCGTGTTCGTCGGGCACCGCCAACTTCCGGGTCTGAAGGTATCGTATCCCGCGATCCCGCGTGTTGATGGGTTCTTCCGGCGTGACTTGCAGACCGCCGGCCCGCAAAACACCGCGGTCCTTGGCGATAAAAAAGTCGGCCTGCTCCTTGGGGAAGAAATCATAATCTGACTTGCCAATAAATTCGCTGCGGTCAATGCCCAGCAATTCCTCACCGGCGCGATTTATGAGCACGAAGCGAAGATCCACCGCGTCCTTGGCAAAGACCATTGCGGGAATGTTATCGATGACAATATCGTAGAATGCGCTCTCCCGCTTGAGGGTCTCCTCGGTTTTCTGCCGCTCGGTGACATCTTCCACCCGGTGAATGATCCAGGAAACGTCACCCTTTTTGTCGAGAACAGGCGAATTAAACGGGCTCCAGTAGCGCTCCTCGAAACCGCCGCCCTCGGAGGCCGGGCGGGGAATGTCGTATTTTTGCGTGGCCATTTTGTCGGGGCGGCGAAATTGCAGGACGCGTTCGAGCGATGCGCGCAGGTTGCTCACGCCGGTTGCCGTCAGGTCGGCCGGATTATCCGGAAAGACATCAAAGATGCCGCGTCCGAGGATTGCCTTGCGATTGGTCATTGTCGCCTGGCAATAGGCATCGTTGACGGCGACGATCTTGAAACCCGGATCAAGCACCAGATAGAGGTTGGGGGAGCCCTCGAAGAGGGCCCGGAAATCAGAAGCTGGATCAAAGGCATGTGCCATTCGCTTGATTCCACGCTATTGCTCCCAACACATTACATATTAATCCCAGAATGGGAAAACTTGCGAAGGCGGTCGAATCAGACCATTGCAATAGGGTTGGCATGTTTGCCGTGGCATTCACCTTTGCGGGAGGCAAAAATGGATCTGGTTGGAATCATCATTTTCTTGGCGATTGGCGCTATCGCAGGCTGGCTGGCTGGCCAAATCATGAAGGGCGGCGGCTACGGCCTGCTCGGCGACATTATTGTCGGCATTGTCGGGGCGGCCATTGCCGGGTACCTGCTGCCGAGACTGGGAATTTTCATTGGCGGCAATATCATCGGGTCGATCATCAATGCAACGATTGGCGCCTGCATATTGCTGTTCGTCATCCGGTTGGTCAAACGTTGACGATTCGATGAGCCGCAACTTGCTCTACGCCATCTGCGGGGTCTTCGGCGTGGCCGTCGTGGTTTTGGGCTACATGGTCTATGAGGACCGGCAGAAGGCCAAGGGCGTTGAGATTAAGATCGACGACAGCGGGATTTCCATTCAAGGGAATTGAACCAGGAGCTTGTTTCGTTCAGCGACTCGCCCGATGGGTGGAAGGTGCAAGGCGGGTGGCCAGCACCTTGTCGATCCTCTTGCCATCAAGATCGACGACTTCAAAACTGTATCCTTTATCCTCAAAGACTTCGCTGACTTCGGGAAGATGCCCCAGGCTGTTGAGGACATAGCCGGCCACGGTCTGGAAATCGGGCTTGGACGAAAAGTGCAGCCGCAGTTTTTCCTGCAGGGTTTCAATGGGAGCCCAACCCGCAATGAGCCAAGACCCGTCAGCGCGTTCCACGCACTCCGGTTCCGTTTCCCTCCGTTCCTCGCGAAACGTGCCGACAATGGCTTCCAATATGTCAGCCGTTGTGACAATCCCTTTGAAGTGGCCATACTCGTCATAGATGAGGCCGAAATGGACCTCGGATTGCTTGAGGATGTTCACTATGTCCAGGGCGTCGAATGATTCCGGGATAACGGGCGCCATTTTCACCAAAGGCCTGATGCTTTTGATTTTTCTGCGAACGGCAGCGGCAGCCAAATCCTTGACCTGCAGCACACCCACAATGTTCTCCGGCGTGTCCTTATAGACGACAAAATGGGAATGCCCGGTCTTCGTGACCAGCCGCCCAACGCCGGCGGGCGAGGAGGCAATGTCGAGCATATGGACATCGGCGCTCGGGATCATCACGGACTTTGCCGGACGGTCGCCCAGCTTCATCACGCCCGCAATCATTGTCCTTTCCTCCGGCTCGATAACCCCGGCCGATTCGGCTTCAGCAATCAGCGAATGGATTTCGGCATCGGTAACCGTGTCATTGCGGGCGCCGCCCTTGCCAAGTGCCAGCAGCACGATCTTTCCCGACCGGTTGAGGAACCACACGATGGGCGATGCGACCCTGGCCAGCAGCGTCATACCGGGGGCCACGAGGCAGGCGATCCGCTCGGGACTGCGCAGGGCAATCTGCTTGGGCACAAGCTCACCGATGATGAGCGAGAGATAGGTGACAAGGCTGATTACGATGCCATAGCCAAGGGCCTCCGCAACGGGTTCTGAAAGTCCAAAGCCGCGGAACCAAAGCGACGTGCGCTCACCCAAGGCAGCTCCTGAAACAACGCCTGCCAAGATGCCGATGAGTGTAATGCCGATCTGAACAGTTGAGAGGAAGCGGCCTGGATCGGCGGCCAGTGCCATCGCGCGTCTGGCCCCGGTCACGCCTTGTTCCGCCAGGGCGCGGAGCTTTGGCATGCGCGACGAAGCAATGGCAAGTTCGGACATTGCAAGAAGGCCATTCAGAGCTGTTAAAGCGACAACGAGAAGTATTTCAAAATATGCCATAGGTGATTGATGATCTCCGGTTTGCGATGCCGCTGGCTTATCATTCTATTGCCAAGACACTCATATCATAGTTTGACAAAGCCTGCGAGAAAGGCTGTCTTAATTGTCTTTGTTTTGAGGGGTTTGCGATGAAGACGGGATTTAACCTGCTGCTCTGGACAGGCCATGTCACAGCCGAGCATACGGCCATTTTGAAGGGCATCAAGAAGGCGGGCTATGACACGGTGGAAATACCGATATTTGAGGGCACACCAGACTACTTCGCCAGGCTTGGCGAGCAGCTCGACAAGATAGGCCTTGAACGCAGCATCGTGAGCGTGATCGGTCCTTCAGGAAAAAACCCGCTATCGCCGGACAAGGCGGCGCGGGCGGCGGCGGTGGATTACACCAAATGGGTGATCGATTGCACGAAAGCGCTTGGGGCCAAGACGATCGCGGGACCCATGCATTCGGAACTTGGCTATTTCTCCGGCGATGGCGCAACAGCAGCCGAGATCAAGCGCGGCATCGCCTTCCACCGCAAGGTAGGCGACTACGCGGCCAGGCACGACATCCGATTTGCGCTTGAGGCGCTCAACCGCTTTGAATGCTATTTCCTCAATACCATGCAGCAGCTCGCGGACTATCTCGACGAGGTGGACCATCCGGCCATCAAGGGCATGTATGACACGTTCCATGCCAATATCGAGGAGAAGGATCCGGTCGCGGCGATCAAGGCTATCAGGAAGCACATGATCCATGTGCATATTTCCGAAAATGACCGGGGCACGCCGGGCAAGGGCCATGTGCCGTGGGCGGCGACTTACAAAGCCTTGCGGGCGGCCAAGTATGATGGCTGGCTGACAATCGAGGCTTTCGGCCGGTCACTTCCGGCGCTTGCGGCGGCAACGCGCGTCTGGCGGGACTTCTTCCCGTCGCAGGACAGTGTTTATCTTGAAGGCATCAAGCAGATGAAAACCGGCTGGGCCCGCGCGAAGTGAGCTGAAGGTGGGCAAGGTTTACATCATCGGCACGCTGGACACCAAGGAGGCGGAGCTGCGCTATGCCAAGCGCCGGGCCGAGAAGGCGGGCGCGAAAGTTGTGCTGGTTGATGTGTCCACCACGTTGAGCAAGGCAAAGGCCGATGTGAGTGCGCGCGAGGTTGCGCGGCATTATCCCAAGGGCGAGGCGGCGGTGCTGGGCCTTGCCGACCGGGGCGCTGCCGTGGGCGCCATGGCGGAAGCGCTGTCGCGGTTCATGGTCAGCCGGCGCGATGTGGGCGCGGTGTTGGGACTTGGCGGGTCGGGGAACACGGTTATCGTGACGACGGCCATGCGAGCGTTGCCAGTGGGGGTTCCCAAGCTGATGGTTTCGACGGTTGCTTCAGGGAATGTGGCGCCCTATGTGGGGCCATCGGACATTGCCATGATGTACGCGGTTGTCGATGTGGCGGGGCTCAATGCCATTTCGCGCAAGGTGATTGCCAATGCGGCCCATGCGGCGGCGGGCATGGCGCTGAATCCGGTGAAGCGCGAGAAGGCGGACAAGCCGGGGGTGGGGCTCACCATGTTTGGCGTGACCACGCCTTGCATCACGCAGATCCGCGCGCGGATTGAAAAAGAGTTTGAATGCTTCGTTTTTCATGCCACCGGAACGGGCGGGCAATCCATGGAGAAGCTGGTAGACTCGGGACTCTTGGAAAGCATCATCGACATCACCACGACGGAAGTGGCGGATTATTTGTTCGGCGGTATTTTACCGTGCACGGAGGATCGCTTCGGTTCCATCATCCGGACCAAGATTCCCTATGTTGGATCGGTAGGGGCGGTGGACATGGTGAATTTCGGGGCGCGGGAGACGGTTCCGAAGACTTTCGAGGGCCGAAAATTCTATATCCATAATCCGCAAGTGACCCTGATGCGCACCACGCCTGCGGAAAATCGGGCCATCGGCAGGTGGATTGTGGACAGGCTCAACCGCATGACGGGGCCGGTGCGATTCCTGCTGCCGCTCAAGGGCGTGTCGGCCATTGATGCCGCGGGGCAGCCGTTTCATGATCCAGAAGCGGATGCGGCGCTTTTTGCGGCGATCCGCGAGGGATGGGTACCGGCTCGCAACCGCAAGCTTGTTGAAGTCGATGCCCATATCAACGATCCTGCCTTTGCGGCAGAGGCCGTCAAACAATTCAAAGCGATAGTGTGAGGACAGATGGCGAGAATTGAACGCAAGGACTTGCTCGAAAAATTCCGCGGCATGATTGCCAAGCGGCAGCCGATTATCGGCGGCGGGGCGGGGACGGGGCTTTCGGCCAAATGCGAAGAGGCGGGCGGGATTGACCTGATCGTCATCTATAATTCCGGGCGCTACCGCATGGCGGGCCGCGGCTCGCTGGCGGGGCTTTTGGCCTATGGCAATGCCAATGACATCGTGCAGGAGATGGCACGGGAAGTTTTGCCAGTCGTGAAGCATACGCCGGTTCTAGCTGGGGTGAATGGCACTGATCCCTTTGCCATCATGGATCATCTGCTTGATCACTTGAAAGCGCTGGGGTTTTCCGGGGTGCAAAATTTTCCGACGGTCGGGCTGTTCGACGGCATATTCCGCAAGAACCTGGAAGAGACCGGAATGGGCTATGGGCTGGAAGTTGACATGATCCGCAAAGCCCATGAGCGCGACATGCTGACCACGCCTTACGTGTTTTCCGCCGATGAGGCGGTGGCGATGACGAAAGCAGGGGCGGACATGATCGTTCCGCACATGGGGCTCACCACGGGCGGCAGCATCGGGGCTGAAACTTCCTTGAAGCTGGCGGACTGCCCGGCGATCATCGATGAATGGGCGGAGGCGGCAAAGCGGGTGCGGAAGGATGTGATGGTGATCTGCCACGGTGGGCCGATTTCGTCGCCCGATGATGCGGCATACATCTTGAAGAATACGAAAAATGTCCACGGCTTCTATGGCGCAAGCTCGATGGAGCGGCTGCCCACGGAAGTAGCGCTCACCCAGCAGACAAAAGCCTTCAAGAAGATTTCATTCTAGGGAGAAACGAATGGCACGGGCCTATGCGAGCAGGATCATCAAGGCGCCGGTCGAAACGGTCTGGAGCGTGGTGCGCGATTTTAACGGCTTGCCGAATTGGGCACCGGGCATTGTCGATTCAAAAATCGAGGACGGGCTGGACGCCGACGTGGTGGGCTGCGTGCGCTCGTTTCACACGAAGGACGGCACCCATATCCGCGAGCGCCTGCTCACCCTTGATGATGCGCGCTACAGCTTCACCTATAATTTCGAGAAGCCTGCCTTTCCGGTAAAAAACTACCTTGCCACCCTGCGGCTGATGCCGGTGACCCATGGCGATGCCACCTTTGCCGAGTGGGAAGCCATTTTCGACGAGGCGCCGGGCGATGAAGGGAAATATGTTGCGAAAATTTCCAAGGACGTTTTTGCCGCCAATTGGAATTCCCTCAGTGCCAAGATCAAGCGCGAGAAGCCGCCAAAGCCGGAAGGCAGCGTGCGCTGGAAGGCGTGGGCGCCCAACAAGGTGTGGACCTCGCGGGTGATCAAGGCGCCTGCCGAGCAGGTGTGGGGCAAGATGCGGGATTTCACCGGAATGGGCGCCTGGCACGGCGAGATCACCAAGATGCACATGCTGAAGAAAGCGCGCTCCGACAAGGTTTCAGGGGTGCGGGATTTCTATTTTGGCGATGGCCATCTGAATGAGGAGCTGCTGCACCTCTGCGATCTCACGCGCTCATTCTCCTACCGCATCACCAAATGCGAAATTCCTTGGATGAATTATGTTTCGGGGCCAAGGCTGTGGCCGGTGACTGCCGACAACACGACATTCGGCGTGTGGACGGGCGACTGGGTGGCCAGCCCGCAGGACGACCTCACGCTCATTCCGCGCACGGAGGAGAATGTCTACCAGCGGGCCTTCGCCGAGCTGGAGAAGAATTTTTTCGGGAAGAAGTGACTGTTCAGCGCTTTCTACTTCCCTCTCTCCGCTTTAGCGGGGAGAGGGTTGGGGCCCATTGCGAAGCAATGGGAGGGTGAGGGGCGACCTGAACTGATAGATTTCGGAATGAATGCAAAGCCAAAAATGCTGAACACTTACTTCTTGGAATGCCCTGCCGTCCATTCCTTTGCTAGGCGCTGTGCTTCGGCGAGTTCATGTGCGGTCAAATGTTCGGAGACTTGTTCACGACGACTCAGAAAATAGTTGCGGAATTTGGTCTCTGATGTCGGTAAGCCAGTAATGGCCAAATCGTACCACATGTGCGCAGTCACGAAATCCCGCGACACTCCTTGGCCGAATTCATACTTCACACCAAGGTTGCCTTGAGCTTTAGGATAGCCTTGTTCAGCGGCGAGCCAGTACCAATATACCGCTTCGGCAAAACTTTGCGCCACACCAAAGCCATTGTCGTAAAGGCTTCCGATGCTGGTTTGAGCGAAGGGTTCACCTTGGCCGGCAGATTTGTAAAACCATTTGAGTGCCTCGGCGTAATCTTGTGGTACACCTAGGCCAGCGGCGTAGACGTTGCCAATATTGCTTTGGGCAGTGGCCAGTCCTTGATCGGCTGCTTTGCGAAACCATTTCAGAGCCTCGGCATAATTTTGTGATACACCCTGACCCTTCGCATACATGGCTCCAAGACTTTGTTGTGCTGAGGCATTGCCAAGCTCTGCTAGCGGTTTCAAAATTTGCAAAGCAGTCTCATAGTCGCCACGGTTATAGGCAGCCTCGGCATCCTCCATCGGTCCCGCCGCCGCTGCTTGGGCCAGCAGGCTAAAGGCCAAGCCACTTGCTATGATCCATCTTTTGAGCATCATCATCGCAATATAACATCAATGTTCTGAGTGTCGAACGGAGCGTCATCGAAAACCGAAATCACGCAACAGGTCATCAATCAGCCTTTTCCTTGAAAATAGCCCCTTGACAATCTATTCCTATAAGGTTCATATGTTCCTGTTATGTTCTGTATGCAGCATAGGAACCACATGAACTGGAAGAGGGACTTCAACTGGGCCGGGGCCATCGAACTTAACCGGGAAGCGCTCAACCGCATCGTTGCAGCCCTGTTCGCCCTGCTGGGGATTGATGGAACGGAGACCGTGGGGCGGATTCCGCACCGCCTCCACCGCGCCGTGGTGCGGGTGCTGCGGCCTGCCGAATCCGCCGTCCGGCGCCTGATTGTCGTGGCAGCCCGGGGGTT
>JAUXUN010000034.1 GCA_030680855.1 Aestuariivirga sp. | reverse complement strand
AACCCCCGGGCTGCCACGACAATCAGGCGCCGGACGGCGGATTCGGCAGGCCGCAGCACCCGCACCACGGCGCGGTGGAGGCGGTGCGGAATCCGCCCCACGGTCTCCGTTCCATCAATCCCCAGCAGGGCGAACAGGGCTTCAATGATACCCTTGAGCGCTTCGCTGTTGCGTTTGATGGCCAAGTCCCAGTCCATATGGATCCTATCTTTCACTAAGAACAAAACAGGAACATAAATGGCATAATGGGAATATAAGGTCAAGGAGTGTTTGGTTGGTTATTTTTAAGATTTAGCTTGCAGATGTTAATTATGCAAGTTATAGCTTGCATAAATTCAATCTGCAAGGAGAATATCTATGGAAAATGATGTATTTGGCAAAGCCAAGGGCGGTGCCGCCCGCGCACTTGCATTAACCCCCGAGCGGCGCAAGGAAATCTCAATGCAGGCAGTTCAGGCAAAGAGGGAGAGGGCCTCATTGCCAAAGGCAGTTTGCGGAGACGATGACAAAACCATCGTTTTTGGGGACATCGAAATCCAGTGCTACGTGCTTGAAGATGAGACACGGGTTTTAAATCTGAGGTCATTGCAATCAGGTATTGGAATGTCCGAAGGCGGGGGTAAGGGCGGCGCGCGCAAAATCCCCGCGTTGATGTCTAGATTGGCCGAAAAAGGCATAAATATTATGCAATTAGACGTTCGCGCAAATGATCCAATCAAGTTTATAACACCCTCTGGCAAGGTCGCAGACGGTTATGATGCGAGGATCTTGCCGGACATTTGTGCTGTGCTGATTGAAGCAGATCGAAAGCAGCTTCTGGATAAAAGGTATGCCCATGTGGCGGAACGGGCTGGAACGCTGCAACACGGCTTTGCCACGATGGGAATTATATGGCTTGTCGATAAGGTAACTGGGTACGACGACTTCAAAAAGGCTCGGGATTTTGGGCGGATTATTGAGGCGTTTGTTGCGAAGGATATGCGCCCTTACGTGTCAAAATTTCCTCCCGAATATTATCAGGAAATTTGCCGACTTAGAAAAATTCCCTATGATCCTAATTCTGTCAGGCGTCCATCCTACTTCGGTCATTTAACCAATAACATCACCTATCATCGCCTGGCCCCCGGCGTTTGGAAGGAACTTAAGAACAAGTCCAAAACATCAACTACTGTAGTGAAGCCGCACCTGCATAGGTTCTTGACCGACGATGTTGGCGACCCCCGGTTAAGAGACGTAATTTCAAAGAACGTGGCGGTTATGCAGCTAAGCGACGACTGGTTTGATTTTTTGAGGAAGTTGGACAGAGTTTTGCCATCACACCAGCAGCTACAACTTCCCTTTGATACCGCGCGGGATGACGGAACGGGCCTTTAGGCCTTTTTCCAGAGGGTTTAGGCAGCTTTCTTGGCTATGGCGCTATGCCTCTTTTTGGGCAGGGCTGCCGCCTTCGCTTGCTCCGGCCTTCCGCGCCATTTGCATTGGCAGGGCGTCCTCTGTGTCACTCGTGGCAATGCGGCCCGCTAGGATGGCAGCGCCTATAACATCGGCTGGACGTTTTTCACCTCGTGGACCTTCAGGCATTGTCGGTCTCATCAACTTCCGGCCCGGGTACTCCAGCCTCTTTAAGCGCGCGAGCCAGCTTCCCGTACAAATTGGGATGGCCCCGCTTGCTCTTTTCATCGCCGATTACCGTAGTATGGAACCAACCTGAATGAGGCAGCGTCAAATGAATATGTCCCGTCTCGTTGTCGTACCACGCACCAATGTTCAGGTAGGCAGTATTGCCACCTTTTTCACTCTTACGAATATCGCCAGACATGCTTCCTCCCGAACTTTTGAAGAAGCATATAGGAATTACAAAACCTATGCGATAGCTGCCTTATTCAAACCGAGACACTAGCGTATTTATTCATATTACAGACAAGTTGCCCCTCACCCTCCCATCCTGCTTCGCTGCGCTACGCCGGATGGGCCCCAACCCTCTCCCCGTTTCACGGGGAGAGGGACGTCTTTTCCAAATGGCAACCAGCGGCTCGTTGGCCTGCGAGGTATTCGTTGATGAGTTGATGATAGCGGGTTGCGCCGAAGCTGGGGAAATGGCCGCCGTGGATGACCGAGACGGGCAGAGCGCGGAGTCTGTCCATCGTCGCCACGTAGTCCTGGCGGTTGGAATGATAGGCGTCGTCGATCAGGGGGCCATCATAGACGATGTCGCCGGAGAGGAATATGCCGCTGGCTTTTTCGAAGAGGCCGATGCCGCCGGGGGAATGGCCCGGGGTGTGGATGACTTCGAAATGCCGGTTGCCGAGATCGATGATATCGCCGTGGGCGAGCAGGCGCTGGGCCGGGGCGGGATGTATTCGGTAGCGCGATGTCTCCCAGCCTTCCGGCAGGCGGTCAAACATGTCGTCGGTGGCGTAGCGGTCGGCGACAGTCCACTCATTGCGCGGGTCTGCTAGAATTTCTGCCTCGGCTTGATGCACACAGCGATCCGGAAATTCATGGTGGCAGCCGATGTGATCGAAATGCGTGTGGCTTGCCACGCAGAGCAGGGGCCGTTCGGCTAGCAGCCTCACAGACGCACGCAGGCTGAAATGGCCAAGGCCCGTATCGAAGAGAAGGTCGCGGCCGCGGCCCCGGACGTGCCACATGTTTCAGCGGAAGAAGGGCTTGATCCAGGGTTCGTGGATCAGCGTGACATCATCGGCCATGCGGATGGTTTCATACCAGTCATTGGCCTTGATGGGTGTCATGGCTATTTCGCCAGCATGATCAGGTCTTCGATATGGCAGCAGGGGGTGACGGTGTCGCCCACCGCTACGTCGTGTTCCGCCGGGATCCTGGCGATAAAAAAGAAGCCCACGCGGCTGGTGGATTCGGCAAGCACGCGCTTGAAGCTTCCCTGGAAAATGACGGCGGTCACCAGCGCGCTGCCGAAGGTGACGCTGCGCGAGTCGCGGATGAGCCGCATGTGTTCAGGCCGGATGGCGAGCGTGACCTGGGTGCCTTCCGCGGCTTCAGCGACGATTGGAAAGGCGCCAAAGGCGGTATTCACCAAAATGGCGTTGCCGGTGACACTTGTCACTTCGCCTGGAATGAGCGTGCTTTCGCCCATGAAGGCGGCGGTGAAGCGCGTGGCTGGTTTGGCGTAAACCCGTTCCGGGGTTCCTTCATCCTCGATGCGGCCCTGGTTCATGACCACGCAATGATCGGCCAAGGCCATGGCCTCTTCCTGGTCATGGGTGACATGGACGAAGGCGGTGCCCACCTGCTTCTGGATGGTTTTCAACTCGTCCTGCATCTGGCGGCGGAGTTTGAGATCAAGGGCCCCCAGGGGCTCATCAAGAAGCAGCACGGCGGGCTTCACCACAAGGGCCCGGGCAAGGGCGACGCGCTGGCGCTGGCCGCCGGAAAGCTGGTGGGGTTTCTTCCTGAAGGCTTCGGGGAGGCCGACGATGACCAGCGCTTCCTGGGCCAGGCGGTCACGCTCGCTTTTGACGACGCCCTTCATGCGCAGGCCGAAGCCCACGTTGTTGCCGACGCTCATGTGGGGAAACAGGGCGTAGTCCTGGAACACGGTGGTGGTGGGGCGCCTGGCGGGCGCCAGCATGGTGCAATTCACCCCGCGGATCAGCACGCTGCCTTTGCGGGGGATGAGAAAGCCGCCGAGGATGGAGAGCAGCGTGGTTTTGCCCGAGCCGGAAGGACCCAGCAGGACCGTATAGCTGCCGGGGTTGATGGCCAGCGACACATCATTCAGCACGCTGACCCTCCCGAAGCTGTGGGAGATATTCTTCATCTCAACGAGGGCTTCGGTCATGCGGGTCTCCGGCGCAGCAGGATGAGTTCAAGGATGATGGCTGCCACCACGGAGACGGCAAAAACCAGGGAGCCCACGGCATTGGTTTTGGGATTGAGGCCGGAGCGCAGCAGGTTCCAGATTTCAACGGGAAGGGTTGTGTCGAAACGGGTGAGGAGGAAGGAGATCACGAATTCATCCCAGGAGAAGGTCATGGAAAGGAAGAGGCTGGCGAAGATGGCGGGCCACATGATGGGCAGGGTGACCAGCCACAATACGTTCCATTCGGTTGCGCCCAAGTCCCGTGCGGCGCGCTCAATGTTGATCTGGTGGTCGCCCATCTGGCTGTAGATGATGGCAAAGCACAGGGGAAGATTGATCACCACATGGCCGATGCCGGCGGCAAGCAAGTTTTTTGGCAGGCCGATCATGTTGAAGATGACGAGCAGGCCCATGCCGATGATGAGGTAGCTCACGGTGAGCGGCAGGGTGATGAGGCCGCGCATTAGGCCTGAGCCGGGCAGCATGAACCGGGCAAAGCCCCATGCGCTGACGAAACCGAGGGCGACGGCCACCAGAGACGAGATGAGCGCCACGGCAAGGGAATTGAACAGCGCCGAGGTGAGCCGCGGATCGTTCAGCACCGCTTCATACCAGCGGAATGACGGGCCGGTGAAGGGCGGGATGGGGAAGGCGGTGGATTGCAGCGAGAACACGACGAGCACGACAACCGGCAAGAAAATGAAGCCGTAAATCGCCAGGGCATAGCCTGCTGACAGAAACCTCATGAAGACGCGCATCAGGTCCGCTCGATCTTCAGCCAGCGGGCGCAGGCGATATAGGCAATGGTCACCATCGCCATCAGGATAAGGGCAAGGGCTGAAGCCAGGGGAAAGTCACCGCGGCGGCCGATCTGCATCATGATGAGCTGCGGCATGAGAAGCTCATTGTTGCCGCCCAGGATCTGCGGCGTGATGTAATCGCCGATGGCGAGGACGAAGGTGAGAAAGGCCCCCACCACGACGCCCGGAATGGTGAGTGGGAGAACCACATGGATGAAGGTGCGAATGGGGCCGGCGCCGAGATCAGCGGCGGCCTTGCGATAGCTCGGGTTCAACTGCTTGAGGCTGGCAAAGATCGTGAGGGTGAGCAGCATGACAAAGAAATGGACAAAACCGATGATCGTTGCGGTGCGGGTGTTGGCAAGCTGCAGGGGATCAGTCAACAGGCCGGTGCGGAGCAGCGCGTCATTGACCACACCGTTCTGCGCCAGCACCAGCAGCCAGGAATAGGAGCGCACCACGTAAGAGGTCCAGAAAGGCAGGATGGCCAGCAGCAGCGCCAGCCTTTGCAGGCGTGGCGGAATTTGCTCAGCCAGAATCCAGGCAAAGGGGTAGGCGAGCAGCACGGAGATGAGGGTGACCATGCCGGTCACCTCCAGCGAATTGATCATGGCGCGGTAGTAGCTGGGGTTGGTGAAGAACTGGCTGTAATTCGAAACCGTCATGCCGCCTTCAGCCTGAAAATTCAAACTCAGCAGCGCCATGGCGACAAAGGGCGCCACGAAAAAAAGCAGCGTCCAGAGGAGGGCTGGGGTTACCAGCATCCATGGCAAGGCACGGTCGATCTTGGAGAGCTCGTTCACAATCCCTGTTTATTGTGATTGCAGCATCTCAGTCCAGAGGTCTTGCATTTTCTTGTCGAGTTCAGCGCTTGGCGCGGGGTAGGGCTGCGAACGCTTGAGGAATTCCGGCTGCTCGTCAAAGCGCAGGATTTTCTTTTGCGCGTCATCAAGGGCTGCCGCCTTGCTGGCGGGCATGCCCCAATAGCAGGATGAGGTGGCAAGCCGCGCCTGGCCTTCCGGGCTCATGACATATTGAATGAACTTGAGGGCCATGTCCTTGTTCTTGCTGGCTGAAAACATGGCGAGTGATTGCGACCAAAGAATCGCGCCTTCCTTGGGAACAGAAAAATCCAGGGCCGGGTTTTCCCTGGCAAGGCCCGCCGTTACCCATTCGCCGCCACCCACCAGGATATCAACTTCGCCGGTTGCCAGGGCAGTCTGACTCGCGGTGACTTCGCCCACAAGCTTGGAATTTCCCTTCATCTTGAGCAGGACTTCCTTGATGGCCGGAAGGTCGGCCTCGGTCAGATCGGCGGTGTTCTTGCCGATGGAGAGGGCGGCCATGCCGATGATCGGCAGGTAATAGTCATAGATGGCGATGCGGCCCTTGTATTTTTCGTCCAGCAGGGCGCTCATGGACTGCATGTCGGCGGGATCAACCTTGCTGTTGTTGAAGCCGATGGTGTTGTAGCCGAATTTCTCGGTAATGCCGTAGCGCTTGCCGTCCACCCTGGTTGAGCCATCCATGGTGACTTCGTCGTAGAGATCGGCCAATGGCAGCTTGTCTTCGGGCAGGGGCTCAAACAGGCCTTTTTCAACTCCGCGCGGAATATCAATGGAATCGATCACCATGACGTCCCAGTCGCCGGGCTGGGACTGGTCGACAATGGCAAAGCCGGCGCCGGTGCCTTCGAACTCCTTGACGTTGACCTTGATGCCGTTGGCATCCTCGAAGGGCTTGAGCAGGGCGGGGTCGGCGTGATCGCACCAGATCAGGGCGTTGAGATCGGCGGCAGCGGCGGGCGAAATGACGGCGATGCTGGCGATTGCGGCGGCGCAGGCACTGCGCTTCAGGGACGGCATGAATGACGTGAACATGGGTTAATCCTCCGGAATTTTGTTGCTTGCCAAAAAAATGAACCAATTCTAAACTTGAGTCAATTCAAATTGTGGAAAGACAATTCACGCCATGGCGGGCCTCAGGGCAAAAAACAGGATTGACCGGAATTCCCGGATTGTGGAGGCGGCGGCAGGACTGTTCCGCAAGGAGGGTTATGAGGGGGCCCGGATCGAGGAGATTGCCGCCAGGGCCGAAGTTTCGGTCGGCACCATCTACAATTACTACCGCAACAAGGGCGACATTCTGGTGGCCATTGTTTCGCTGGAAGTCCACGAGGTTCTGGCCGCCGGGCAGAAGATCATCGAGAAGCCGCCCAGGAATGTGGAAAAGGCCATCGATGCGCTGCTGGCCAGCTATATCGAGCATTCCCTGGTTTACCTGAGCAAGGAAATGTGGCGCCAGGCCATGGCAACCTCCACCCAGCAGCCGGACAGTCCCTTCGGCAAAACCTATACGGCGCTTGACCGGGATTTGGCGGACCAGACCTGCGCCCTTATCGCCAAGCTGCAAGCGCTTGGACTGGTGCGGGGCGACATTGACGGGCGCGGCGTGGGCGAGATGATTTTCAACAGCATGAACATGATGTTTATCGAATTCATCAAGCGCGAGGACATGCCGATGAGGGAACTTCGCGCCAATATCCGCCGCCAGAACCGTACCCTGGTAAAGGCCATTTCAGCCTGATTTTCCGCATTTCAGCCATGTCCAAGAATGTGATGGCAGCCCGGGGGCCGCTTGGCTAGTGTGACGGCCGGAAAGCGGAGGCTTCATGCGCGCGAAATCGAAAGTCATCATCACCTGTGCCATCACGGGGTCCATCCATACGCCCTCCATGTCGCCGCACTTGCCGGTGACGGCCAATGACATTGCAACCCAGGCGGTGGAAGCGGCAGCGGCGGGGGCATCGATCCTGCATCTTCATGCGCGCGACCCACGGGATGGCCGGCCGGCGGCCTCGCCCGATGTCTACAATGAATTCCTGCCGCGCATCAAACAGGCCACGGAGGCGGTGATCAATATCACCACGGGCGGCGGGCAGGGCATGACTATTGATGAGCGCCTCGCCGCGGCGGAGCGGTTTTCGCCGGAAATGACCTCACTCAACATGGGCTCGATGAATTTCGGGCTTTATCCCATGCTGGCGCGCTATGGGGACTTGAAGCACGAATGGGAGCGCAAGCACCTCGAAGGCTCGAAGGATTTCATTTTCCGCAATACTTTCGGCGACATAGAGAAGATTCTTCAGCGCCTTGGCGAAGGCCACGGCACGCGTTTTGAGTTTGAATGCTATGACGTGGGCCATCTCTATACGCTGGCGCATTTCCTTGACCGCAAGCTGGTGAAGCCGCCGCTGTTTGTGCAAACCATTTTCGGCATCCTCGGCGGCATCGGCCCCGACCCACAAAATGTCATGTTCATGCGTGAAACCGCCGAGCGGCTTTTTGGCGACCAGTTTCACTGGTCGGTGCTGGCGGCGGGGCGTTTTCAGTTTCCGCTGTGCACGATGGCGGCCACCATGGGGGCCAATGTCCGGGTGGGGCTTGAAGACAACCTCTACATTGGCAAGGGAAAGCTGGCCAAATCCAACGCGGAGCTGGTGGCCAAGATGCGCCGCATCCTCGACGAGCTTTCCATAGAGACGGCAACGCCTGTGGAAGCCCGAAAGATGCTGGACCTCAAGGGAGCCGAGAACGTCAAAATCTAGTCGTCGTCGGAGAGCTTTTCGAGGTTCTCGCTGGCGCGGCGGGTGGCGGCCTCGAAGCGGTCTTCGAAGCTGGCCATTTTCCTTTTCGGCTCCTGGAAATAGGCCGTGAACTTGAGCAGGCGCACAAAGGTGCTATTGACCAGGCGTCCCCAGAGCCGCATGGGCCGGTCGAAATCAAAGAGCAGGATGACGCGCTCGTCCTTTGTGTCGTTCCAGACTTCGTGCTCGTAGGTATCGTCGAATACAAAGATTTCGCCGGGGCGCCAGACATTGATGGTGTCACCGACCCGCATGCGGCATTTCTCCGCTTCCCTGGGAATGATCAAGCCGAGATGGGCCCGCACAATTCCTTTGCTGACGCCGCGATGGGCCGGGATGTGATAGCCGGGGCCTAGAATTGAGAACCATGCGGTTTGCAGGTTGGGCACGGCCTCAAGGAGGCGTGTGGTAACCGGGGCCTGTACGCAGTTTTTCTCCAGCTTCTCGCCGAAACCGAACAAAATGAAGGTGCGCCAGTTATTTCCCTTGGAAATCTTCATCTGGTCGGCGGAGACGTCCTGGAAGAGGGGAATCGCTTCGCGGTGTTTGAGGATTTCCGTCACCTCGGCTTTGATCGCTTGCCAGTCGCCGGTAAAAGTTTTCAGGAATGGAAAATGCCTTGAGTCCAGCACCGGCGCATCGCCAACCAGGGACTGGCGGCCAAGGAAATTCGCCAGCCGCCGAATCAGGTTCTTGCCAAATTTTTTGATACGCTTGCGCCGCGCCTTTTTGAAGCGCTGCTGCAAGGTCTTTGGTGGGGTATTCACTGCATCTGTCATAGTTACGCCTCTATATATCAAGACCCTGTCTGTCTCAACCGGACCGGAAAAACCATGCCTGCCATGACTGGTCAAGGACGGTTTTTGCAGCTAACTCAGTCGGAATTGAGGATTTTTCCCATGTGGGTCCGGACGCAGCTGAAAATTGATTGGGGCGACCTGTTGTCGGGGCTTGCGGCAAGTTTTACGGCGGCGGAAAGGCCGCGCGAAATCCTGCGGGCAGAGGCCTATTTCTCTGATTCCGGCGATACCATTGCGGCCTATTCGGTGCGCTCGGGATTTGACCTTCTGTTGCAGGCTCTCGACCTGAAGCCCGGAGATGAAGTTATATTCTCGGCGCTTAACGTCAAGGGCATGGTGAGAATTGTCAGGGATGCCGGGCTGGTCCCGGTTCCGGTTGATCTTGATCTCGCCCACATGGGGCCAAGTGTGGAGCGGCTCAAGGCCGCCATTACAAAGCGTTCCCGGGTGTTCGTGGCGGCCCATCTTTTCGGCACGCGGCTTGATCTCGATCCGATGTTCGAACTGGCGAAAGCCCTGGGACTTGTCACCGTCGAGGACTGCGCCCAGGCTTTTAATGGCCGGAACTATCCGGGCTCGGACGCAGCGGACCTCAACATGTTTTCCTTTGGCCCGATCAAGACCGCCACCGCACTTGGCGGCGCACTGATCCGTGTCAGGGATCCAAGCCTTCGTGACCGCATACGGGAAATTCAGTCGCACTATCCGGTGCAGCCGGAAGCAAAGCACCGCAAGCGCATCCTGCAGTTCATGGGGCTCAAACTTGTCACGGCGCGGCCGGTGCTGGCCGCCATCTACCGTTTCTATAATGCGAAGGGCGAGGATTATGAGGACAAGCTTGCAGACCGGGTGCGTGACGTTGCGCCGCTCAAGACCGCCAAGAACATGCGGTTCCAGCCATCGGTGACGATGCTGCATCTGATGAACCGAAGGCTTGCGCGATTCGACATGGAGCAGGTCACGGCGCGCCAGCACAAGGGCGAAAGGCTGAGCGGGCTGATCGGAACCTCAGTCGTGCAGCCAGCGCAAGCCAACGCACATCATGACTACTGGGTTTTCCCGCTGCTGGTGAGTGAGCCACGGAAATTCATTGAAGCGCTTCGGCGGGAGGGATTTGACGCCGCCGATCTGCCGCGTTCACAGCATATTGCAGCACCCCTGGACCGGCCAGGGCTTGACCCTAAAACAGCGGCCGCGGCGATGCGCGATTTGATCGTGGTGCCCTGCTATGAGGCGATGCCGGATCGTGAACTGGTGCGGCAGGCCGCCGTCATCAAGCGCATTGCGGCGGACGTTCCGGCACGAAAGGAGTAATCTTGGCAAAGCGGATCATTGTTGTTGGGGCAGGCATCATCGGGGCATCAATCGCCTGGCATTTGACCAGGGCCGGGGCCGAGGTCACGGTGATTGAGGCGGACGGGCCCGGCGGTGTTGCAACGCGCAACTCCTGGGCCTGGATCAATGCAAGCTGGGGCAATCCGGAAAGTTATTTTCGGTTGCGCACCCGTTCAATGGCGGAGTGGCAGCGCATTGACCGGGAGGTGCCGGGGCTGGAGGTCAGCTGGTGTGGCGGACTGATCTGGGATCTGCCGCCGGAGCAACTGGAAGCCTACGCGATCGAGCACATCTCCTGGGGGTATGGCATTCGCCGGGTTGACCGGGCAGGGGCCTTGCGCATTGAACCCAATATCAAGCAGCCGCCGGACTTTGCCTTGCATGTTGCCGATGAGGGGAAAGTGGAGCCACTGGCCGCGGCCCTGGCTTTTCTCGCGGGCGCGGAGGCCTTGGGCGCCACGGTTTTGCGGGACAGCCCGGTGAAATGGCTCGAAGAAAAGAATGGCCGCGTTGTCGGTGCTTGCATCAATGACGGGGTGCTGCATGCCGATGAGGTGGTGATTGCGGCGGGTGCTGATGCTGCCACCCTGCTGGAGAGCATTGGGCTGTCCTATCATGTAGACTCGCCGGCGGGGCTTCTGGTTCACTCGAAGCCGGCGGGTGAAATCCTGCACACGCTGCTGATGACCCCGGATCTGCATGTGCGGCAGACGTCCGACGGGCGGCTTGTGGCGGGCGCTGATTTTTCCGGCAGCGATCCAGCTGATGATCCGCAAGGCGCTGCTGCTGCGCTTTACCAGAAAGTGCAGGACATGGTGATCGGCGCTGACCAGGTTGAGATGGATTTCCATACCCTCGGTTTCAGGCCAACGCCCGGGGACGGGTTTCCGATGATCGGCCGTCCGCAAAGCCGCGAAGGGCTTTACATCACGGTGATGCATTCGGGCATCACGCTGGCTCCCGCCGTGGGGCTGTTCGCAGCCACCGAACTGCTGGAAGGCAAGCGCGATCGCCTTATTGCGCCCTATCATCCAGACCGCCTCTTGAAAGTAAAATGATCCTGCGGCTCGCCCTAAATCTGAAGTTTTTTACGGAAGCCCTTGATCGGGAATCCGAAAATTGGGCAGGTCTCATCCCATGATCAGCGTGATCCGGGCCCTTGTGGTTGGCGCCATTGGCGGTGGGCTCGCCTTTGTGATCGGGGTTCCCGCTCCCTGGCTGGCGGGAAGCCTGGTTGCCACGATCATCGCCGTCTATTCCAACCAGAATCTGGAGCTTCCAGACTGGTTGCGGACACTTGCCTTCATCCTGCTGGGTATCCAGACCGGGACCGCCGTCAATGCCGACACGCTGTACCGGGCGGCGCAATGGCCGTTGAGCATTGTCTGCATGAGCGTCACCGTGGCGATCATCGTCTGGGCCTGCATGCTGTATTATGAACGCCTGCGAAAATGGAACCGGGCCACGGCGTTTTTTGCCAGCCTGCCGGGTGCGCTTTCCATGGTCATATTGCTGGCGAGTTCCTCGGGCGCGGATATGCGCCGGGTCACCATTTCCCAATGCGTGCGGTTGTTCTTCCTGATTGCCGCCTTGCCGGTGGTTATTGTGTTCCTCTCGCCTGCCACGGATGTGGTCACTGCAACGCCGGTGGCCGGCAGTGTTTTTGAAATCATAGTCCTCGTCCTGGCCTCGGCGGTCACGGGCCTGCTGTTTGAACGGCTCAGGGTTCCTGCGGGCCTTATTTTAGGATCGGCGCTTGCCAGTGCCGCCCTGGGCCTCGGTGAGGTGATTCATGGCGGGGCGCCTGATTCCATTCTGATTCCCGCCAACGTCATTCTCGGCGTCATGATTGGCCTCCGCTTCAAGGGCATTTCCCTGCCGGAGCTGCGCACTGTGCTTGGCGACGGGTTTGCCGGATTTGCCGTCGCCATGGTGATTGCCGTGGCGGGGGCCCTGTTCACCAGCTTTGTTGCCGGCTTGCCCTTTGCCCTCACGCTGCTTGCCTTCGCGCCCGGTGGCCTGGAAGCCATGACCATCATGGCATTTGCGCTCAATCTTGATCCGGCTTACGTGGCCGCCCATCAAGTGGCCCGCTACATTGGCCTGGTCCTGCTCATGCCGGCGGTGACCAGTTTTGTCCTGCATCGCAAGGTGGCAGCCGCTCAACCGGTGAATGTGGAAGAGGATTGATGGCCGTGCAGCTATCGGCGCCCATAGGAGTCCAGGCCTTCGTCTGGCACCCTTTCTGCAACTCATCTTGAAACAGGATAGTTCCTCGCGGTACTGTGTCGTTTTGATACAGTTAGTGAGTTTGGGGAGCCAGTAAAGTGGCCGAGCACGACGATCTCAGCGGCGCATTGCGCAAGGCCCGCCTGGCGGAAGCGGCCCATTTTGAGGCGGTTCTCGGAATCAAGGATTCGAAATCACTCCGGCTCCAGGTGTTAAAGGACGAAATGATCCCGCTGATTGCGGCAACCCCGGAAGCGGCGCATGTCTTTGATCTTGCCCTTGTGCCCGGCGAGCCGCCGCGGCTGTGGATTGACCTCATATCCTTTGTCGAGATGGAGCCGGATTACCGGACCTACCGCCTGCAGCAGGATAACCAGGGAGGCCGCGAGGCGCTCTTTGAAACTGCTGACCGGGCGGAGATGATGACTTACCTCAGATCCTACCTGGCCCACCGGATGATTGCGCGGGAACGGCAAATTGTGCGGGCCGCGCCGGTTTCCCAGCCCGCTGCACGCTATACCACCGGGGCCGTGGTTTACGCCTGGTTCAACGGTCTTATATTGGGCATCCTGGCCCTGATGGTTGCTGCTATCTCATTGGGAAAGCTCACGTTTTAGGCTTTCATCCAACCGTTACAATCTGAAACACCATTTGATTTCACCTCGCTGACTGGCCTTGTTACTCAAGGGCAGGGGCTAAAGCGGATTCGGTCGATTCGCCGGGACTATTAGATGCAACAAAGACTTCCAGAGGTATGCGTAAAATGACTGCGAAGGCAGCGAAACAGGACGTTGAAGCGGTGGTGGCTGAGTTGGCCAGAACCCCGCGCTCAAACCGTGATCTGGAGCAGAAGCTCGCTGGATTCAAGACAATTGCCGAAGGCCTGGACTATGCAGCGCGCGGGCTGACCGGATTCAATTTCTATTCGGCCAAGGGCGTATTGAGCCATGTCCTGACCTTCGCAGAGCTGCGCAGCCGGGCTTTGGCCACGGCGCGGAAGCTGGTGTCAGCCGGCCTGAAGCGCGGCGACCGGGTGGCGGTTATTGCCGAAACCGGGCCGGAGTTCATGGCGGTGTTTTTCGGCTGCCAGTATGCAGGCCTTGTTCCCTGCCCAATGCCCTACACCATGTATATCGGGGGGCGGGATGCCTATGTCGAACGGGTCACCGGCATGCTGCGCGCTGCGGCGGCTTGCGCTGTCGTCACCTCGTCTGATCTTGAAGGGCATATCCTGGCTGGCGCCGCCGGCGCTGGGGTTGAAACGGTTCTGACCCACGAGGCGCTTCAGGCCTTGCCCGAGTCGCTCGTCAAGCTTGAAGCCTTTGGGCCCGATGATGTGGCCTATATCCAGTATTCCTCCGGTTCCACCTCGGAGCCGAAGGGCGTTCTGATCACGCAAAAAGCCATCATGGCAAACACCCAGGGCATTCTGCGGGATGGCTTGCGCGTCACCAAGAGCGACCGGGCGTTTTCATGGCTGCCGCTTTATCACGACATGGGGCTGGTTGGATTTTGCCTCGCGCCGATGATGGGGCAGGTGTCCGTCGATTATATTTCAACGCCGTCATTTGCCCGCAGGCCCGCCTTGTGGCTGCGGCTGATGTCGGAAAACCGCTCAACCGTTTCCTATTCGCCGAGCTTTGGCTATGATCTTGCGGCGCGGCGCATCAACGGCGAAGCGGTAACCCTTGATCTCAGCAACTGGCGGGCGGCGGGCATTGGCGGCGACATGGTGCGCGCCGATGTGCTCAAGCAGTTCGGCGACACGCTTTCGGTTTCCGGCTTTGACCAGAATGCCTTCATGCCGAGCTATGGAATGGCGGAATCAACCCTGGCGGTTTCTTTCAGCGACGTTTCACAGCCCATCCGCATCGATACGATTGACAAGCTCACTTTCAAGCTTTCGGGACGTGCGGTTCCGGCACTGGAAACCCAGGACAAGGATGCGGTGCGCAGTTTCGTTGTCTGCGGCAAGCCGCTGCCGGGCCATGAAATGGTGGTTCGTGATGAAATGGGCTCGGTGCTCAGGGACCGCGAGATTGGCCATATCTTCGTGAAGGGTCCAAGCCTGATGTCGGGCTATTATCATAATGTGAAGGCCACGGACGCGGTGATTGCCGCCGATGGATTTTTGGCCACGGGTGACATGGGCTATTTGCTGGACGGTGAAATCGTCATCACGGGCCGTGCCAAGGACCTGATCCTGCATAATGGCCGCAATATCTGGCCACAGGATATCGAATGGGCGGCCGAGCAGGTTGAACCCCTCAAGTCCGGCGACGTGGCGGCATTCGCGGTTGAAGGCGACGATGGCGAGGATGACGTGGTGGTGCTGGTGCAGTGCCGGGTCACCACAGACGCAGAGATTGAAAAGCTGCGGCGCGAAGTGTCTGCCGTGGTGCATCACAGCGCGGGTGTTGAGTGTGCCGTGGTTCTGGTGCCGCCCAAGAGCCTGCCATTCACGTCTTCGGGAAAGCTATCACGGGCCGGCGCCAAGCAGAAATATGTCTCCGGTGGATTGATCGAAATTACCCAACGGGCGTCCCAGGCGGCTGAATTTCTGGCCGCTGCCCAGTAAACATAGACGAAGCCTGTCATGCCCCTGAAAATTGCCCTCACTGGAGCCACGGGATTTGTTGGCCGCGCCGTGGTTTCCGCCCTTATGGCCAAACCCTGCCAGGTGTCGGCCCTGGTGCGCGATCCGGCACGGGCGGAGATGAATTCAAATGTGCGGCAGGTTCAGGGCGATTTGCAGAACATTGCCGCCCTTGATGATCTCACGAAGAGTGCCGATGCCGTCATTCATTTAGCAGGCGCCATCGGGGCGCTCAGCCGCAATGATTTCTTCGTGGCCAATGAACAGGGTTCGCTGGCAGTCGCGGAAGCGGCGGCACGCAACGGCATCAAGCGCTTCGTGCATATTTCCTCGCTTGCGGCGCGGGAACCCGGGCTTTCCATGTATGGGGCGAGCAAGCGCGGAGGTGAGGCCGCAGTGGAAAAATTCAAGACACGGATGTCGGTTCTGGTTCTACGGCCGCCTGCCGTTTACGGCCCCGGCGACAGGGGAACCCTGCCGCTGCTGCGGTCGCTCACGCAATCATTTGCCGTCATTCCAGGCACCAGCGCTTCGCGCTTTTCGCTCATCTATGTGGATGACCTGGCCCGCATCATCGTGGAGGCCGTTGAAGCCAGCAGAACCGGAACGGTTGAACTGGGCGACGGGCAGCGGCAGGGCTATGGCTGGAAAGACCTGGCACAAATCGCTTCTGCAACCGAACAAAAGAGCATAACCCCCATTTTTCTGCCCAAGTCTGTTGCGATGGCTGCGGGCGTTGGCGTTGAAGCCATTGCGAAATTGAGGGGCACGCTGCCCTTTGTTTCACCCGACAAGATCCAGCAGCTCTATTTCAGCGATTGGGTGGCGCGCGGCGAAGGCTGGCCCCTGAATGAGCCGGTTGGTTTCGCGCAGGGGTTCAAATCAACCGTGGACTGGTACCGCAAGGCGCATTGGCTGCCGGAGCGGTTCGGTAAGCGCAAAATTGTAGCATAAGAGAGATCATGACTGCCTCACCGGAAACCATCGACCAGATCTGCAAACTGCTGGAGCCGTTCAACTCCACCGGCAAGGCGCTTACGTCGGATACGGAAATCTCGGCTGACCTCAACATCGATTCAGTTGCGGTGATGGATTTTGTCATGGAAGTCGAGGATCATTTTGACATCGAAATTCCGCTGAATGTCGTATCGGAAACGCACAGCATCAGCGATCTCGCCGCCGTTGTTGACGCCCGTGTAAAGAAGGCCTGATGCCATGATTGATTTGCTGGACAAGCACAAAACCATTGCCGAACGGCACGCCCGGATGATGACCATGGGGGTGAATGCGGTTGGCCTTACCAATGACAAGATCCTGTCGCCGACACGGGCCATGATCAATGGCCGGGAGACGATTCTTGCCGGCACGAACAATTACATGGGCATAACGTTCGACGTCGATTGCATCAAGGCGGGGCAGGAGGCCATGGCGGAATTCGGCACGGGCACCACGGGCTCGCGCATTGCCAATGGCAGCTATGCCTTGCACAAGGAGCTTGAGGCGGAGCTTGCCCGGTTCCTGAAGCGCAAGCACTGCATTGTCTTCACCACGGGCTATCAGGCGAACCTGGGCATGATGTCGGGCCTTGCGGGGCCAAAGGACACGATTTTCCTCGACGCTGACTCGCATTCCTCCATTTATGACGGCTGCACGCTTTCAGGCGCCAAGCTGGTGCGCTTCCGCCACAATGACGCAACGGATTTGGACAAGCGGCTGACGCGCTCGGAAGGCGAAGAGGGCGGGCGGCTTGTGGTTGTCGAGGGCATCTATTCGATGCTGGGCGACCGCGCTCCCTTGGCCGATTTCGTTGCCGTCAAGAAAAAGCATGGCTTTCAGCTTCTTGCCGACGAGGCCCATTCCTTTGGCGTGCTCGGCCCCCATGGCCGCGGCCTTGCCGATGAGGCCGGCGTTGAGGATGACATTGATTTCATCGTTGGCACGTTCTCCAAGAGCGTTGGCGCCATCGGCGGTTTTGGGGCGGGCAACCACCCGATGTTTGAGACCTTGCGCTATGCCATGCGGCCCTACATGTTCACGGCCTCGTCGTCGCCGGCATCGATTGCGACTTCGCTTGCCGCCATCAGGAAGCTGGCCGCCGAGCCGGAACGCCGCGACCGCCTGCGGGCCAACTCGGCCCGGCTCTTTGCCGGGTTCAAGGGGTTGGGCCTTGATATGGGTTGTGACATGGTAAGCCCGGTGATTGCAGTGAAATGTGCCGATGAGGTTTCAACCATCGGCATGTGGAACGCCCTTCTCGAAGCGGGCGTCTATGTAAACATCGCGTTGCCGCCGGGAACGCCGAACAAGCTGTGCCTTCTCCGCTGTTCGGTGTCGGCGGCGCACAGTTTTGACGACATCGACAAGATCATCGCGCTGTTTGGAAAAGTCGTGGCGAGCCGGGCTGCGGCCTAGCGGACTGCGCCTTTGCGCAGCAGTGCGGGAAGCAGCAGTAATCCTGCAATGACGGGGTGCCTTCTCTGCCAGTCGGTGAGAATGATTTTTTCTCCCGAATGCCGCTCGATTTTCCAGGCGATGTAATCGGCGCCGCCCTGAAAAGTGAAGGCGGCTTTGATCAGGCGCAGGATGGACCAGCCTTTGCCCGTCAAGCGGCGCAGGGTTTGGTTGGCATGAACAGGAATTTCCGGAGCCAGAAGCCTTGCAGCTTCCCTGTAGTATTCGGGCGCTGCGGAAACGATGCTGGCGGCACGATTGGCTTTCTCGGAGCGAAACTCGGATTTATAAGTTGCATTGAAGCCAGCCGTCCAAATGGCTAAAGCATCGGGTTCGCTTGTCAGAGCCTTGGCGTTGGCAAAAGCAGTTCGCAGAGCCGTGGAGATGCCAGCGACGACTTCGTCTTTAGTCTGGTCATCACGTGCGTAGACAAGGGCCGAGGGTTGGGCGAAGCGGGCCCAGAAATAAGGGTTGCTGGTTTCCCGCGCCATCCATTTGACAAAGAGCCGCAAGGGGAGGAGCGCGTATTTGGCGCGCAGGCGCTGGCCCGCAAATTCCGTCTCGGCATAATAGACATTGGGGGGAACAATGCAGCAGGCGACGCGGCTGATGATGTTTTGGCTGACGCCGGAAAAATTTTCCATGAGGACGTAAAAGTCCATCAGCGTGTCGGCCACCTCAACGCCCCGCAGGCATGATCCGTAGGCCAGAATGGCCACCGCTCCCGGGTGCCTCAGGCGCAGGACAACTGCCATCGCGTGAATCTCTGGCGACACCTCGCGGGCAAGCGAAGCCTTGCAGAATTCCTTCAGACTCTCTGGCGATGCAATCATCAGCCGCAGAGATAGGTGAAAACCGCGCCGGTTTCCACCTTCAAGGGCTCATTTTCTGGAGCGTCAAAGAATTCGCCATCAATCACGAAGCTGATGGGGCAGGTGATTTCCAGGCGGGCGCTGGAAAAACTTACGGCGCCTTCCGGCATTTTCCGGTTTTCGCCCGCATACATGATGGGTAGGAGCCAACGCGGAATACTCGGTACAGGGTAGGGGAAAACCGAGGTGCGGATGGGGCCAAGTTTCGGGCCCCAGAAGGGCCTTGCCCCGAGGATGAGTTTCTCAAGGGTAGTGGAAAATGCCAAAAGCTGGGTTCCGCTGCTGAATTCCCGGCCATCGCTGGTCACCTGAATGGGAAAAGGACGGTCAAAGCGGGTGACATCATGGGGGTTGGGTCTGGTGAACATGGTGCGGCCGGCGGCGCCGGCAAGCGTTGCGAACGTCGCCCAGCTTCCCTTGACCCCCTTGGCGTTGAAAACACGCTGGCAAAACAGCGTGGCTTCGGAAGCTGCCCCAGTGCCCAAAAACATGCCATGCCGCGGCTTGCCATCGCGGGGATTGACCACCCGCAGGGTGGGGCGTTCGCGCAGCTGTTTTGCTTCCAGCCGCGTGATGAAATCGGCCTGCGCCCGCAACCCCCTGTGGGGAAAGCCAAGATCGGCGGCGGTCATGTTGGTGGTGCCATGGGGCAAGAGACTGAGGCGGGGAATGACCTTGAAGGGCTTGCGCTCCACCAGATCCGTTTGAACGGCGTGAATGGTGCCATCGCCGGAGCTGATGAACAGGTCAGTCACCCCGTCGCTGGCGAACTCGTCGAGAAAGCCCGTAAGCTGTTCAAACCTCTCGAGCACGCGGATCGAAACCGCTGCATTGTTTTTCAGCATGTCGACCAGGCCCAGGCCCTTGCCGCTGGATTTTCCGGAACTGGGATTGATCAACAAGCCCGCGCGCTTCACGGCCTGGTCATCCATGAGGTGAGCGCGCCCGTACTGCGTTTCGCGGCGAACGCCTGCAGCAATTGGAGCATGTGAAGGCCGAGGCAAATCACCGTCCAGGCCGCAACCGCCAGCAGACCCCAATCAGGTTTGGCAATGGCGGTGAAGAACGTCAGTAAAATAAGGTTGGGGTTTCGCCGCGCCGTGACCTGGCGGAAGCAGGTATCGATGGAGCGCCAGATGTGAATCTCAAGGCCCAGCCATTTGATGGCAATGCCCTCAATCGCGCGCTGCAGTACGTAGCCACCGAGAATGGCCACCATCACGCCCCAGAAAATTTGGTTGCTCCATTGGGTTCCGGTGGCCAGCAGGCCATAGCCCCAGGCTACATACCAGAAGGGCGGGTGGATGAGATCGATGCCGTGATCGAAGTAGTCGCCCCATTTGCTTGACGTCAACGTGGTGCGGGCAAGCTTGCCATCCACGGTGTCAAGGAAAGTCATGGCCCAGGCGGAAATGAGGCCTGGAATGAACTGGCCGTTCAGGAAAAACCAGTATGCCAGAACTGTCATGAGGGCAGCGATTGCCGTCACCATGTTGGGCGTTACGCCGCGTGGGGCCAGAAAGCGCGTGGCATGGAATGCCGGAACGGGCCACAGGTGCTTGGTGATGACATCCGTGGCGCCCTTGTAGGTGCCCATGAACATGCGCCATTCAACAGCGTTCCGGTTTTCGGCCGTGACAACCATGGCATAGGGCGTTTCACGCTTGCGCAGCGATTTCCAGAACTCCATGTCAAGCTGTGCCGGGGCTCGGGCGAGCAACTTTGCCGCGGCATATGGCTTGGCGCCGCGCAGGATTTCGATGGCCAGCGAAACATCGTTGCCGCGCACGCTGGCGGCAATGGGCACTTGGTTTTCCGCAGCATCGCTCAGCAGCAGAAAATTCGGCCGCTTGAGCAGGACAGGAATGAGAGGCTGGTCAATCACCGCATCGCCGCGCACCAGGATGACGGGGCCGTTGTGGGAGATCGCCGTTTCCTCACTCACGGTCTGGGGAAGGCCCGCGATGGCGAATTGCTTTCTTAATCGTTCTGCCAGGGACAGGGACCACAATTCTTGTTCCGGGGCGTTTACGATGCACAGGACCGGGCTGAAATGAATGGACGCCTTCCGTTCCGCCGCCTTTGGCGCAATCGCCACTTTTGGCACAGGTCTTCCCTGCAGTTTTTTGACCGGAGATTTTTTGGCGGGCTTGGCCCTTGCTTTTGTTGTCATGCTACACTCTGTCGATGCGAAGGCTTAGGGCTGTCGCCAGAGCACTAAAGGTCAAGATGGGCATCCACGCTGCCATCCAGGGGCTCACAAATCCCAGTTCACCCATGGTGAGAGAGAGGCCATCGGCCACGAAATAGAGAAAGCCAAGTCCCACGCCGGTTGCAAACAGCAAACCCAAGCCGCCGCCGCGGCGAAAGCGGGTGGCAATTGGAATGCAAATGGCGATCATCACGAGGGTTGCGAAGAACAGTGAAATGCGCTTTTGCCACCAAGTTTCATAGACCCAGACCGGGCGGATTCCAAAACCGGAATTGGCGATAAAATAATTGAGGTCGGAAATGGTCATTTCCTCCGGGTCACCGGAACGCGCCCCCGCCGCGGCGGGTTTCAAGGCCCCGGAATAGACCATGCGGTCAAGCCGGCTGGCCGGCAGGTTTTCGCGGTAATAGACGATTACGTTCGTGAGATTCCAGCGGTCACCCTGCAGTTCCGCCTCTTTGGCAATAATCTGTTCGCGCAGGAGGCCGCCTGGATCGCGGCGGAAGATAATGACGTCTTCAAGCTCGGTTGACTGGGCGTTTGACGAGGCCGCCCGCAGGATATCGGCGCCAGACCTCATCCAAATGGGATCGCGCTCGCCGAGCTTCAGTTTCTTCTCGCCATAGTCGGCCACGCCCCATTCCTTCAATTGCGGGGCGGCGGCCGGAATGGCCTGGTCATTCAGGAGAAAATTGATGCCGCCGGTCACAAAGGCAAGCGGCAACAGCATGATGATCAGGCGGCGCGGCGAAGCGCCGGATGCCCAAATGGCGGTAATCTCATTGCGGTAGCTGAGCTCCATGAGAGTGAGAAGGAGCGCCAGCAAAACGCTCATGGGCAGGAATGTTGCCAGGGTCGAAGGTGCGCGCATCAACATGTATGTGAACACAATGCTCAAGCTGCCCTTGTCGAGGGCGAGAATTTCATTGGCGTAGGAAATGACTTCGAGGGTCAGCACAAAAATGGTGATCCCGAACAGAATGCCGAGAAAGCGGGTCACGATCATGCGGGTGAGCATCCAGCCGATGGTGGTCATGGCTGTGCTCCCAAACCAATTCGCCGCGCCAGCGGACGCCACAGGCGATGGACGCTTGCGCCAAACGCGTCAATGCTGCTGCCGATGCGATCAGGCTTCAAGGTAAAACAGGTCTTGTAGAAACGCCAAATTGCGAAGGCGGTGATTAGCCCGAATGCCAGCCACATGCTCAGCCAGGGGGAAAGCCCGCTTATCCGGGTGGCCACGGCTCCCTGTTCAATGATTTCGTGGAAGGCCACGACAATGACCAATGCGATGCCGAAGCGATAGCCGCGCTGGCTGCGCTGGCGGCCAATCGCAAAGGGCACCGCGAGCAAGGGCAACATGAAGAAAGTGACCACGTTGACAATTCGCTTGTGCAATTCCGCAACCATGGAATTACGCGTCGAGCCCTTCGGCGGGGAGTCGAGCTGAGTGTAAAGTTCAGGCAAGGTGAGTTCCCGCTCATCTTCGCCGCGCGGGCGGAAAATACTGTCGGAGATTTTTCCAAGCGGCGTGTCGGTTGTTGCAAATTCGGCTATGCCGGCTTGGGGGATTTCGGCGTTGCTATCCAAGGTGGGCCAGCGGTCAAGTTTCAGCCGGTGGCCGTTGTCCAATCTCAGAACGGGGCGGCGCTGGCCCTCCAGGGGGATCAGAACCCCCGACGAAGCGGTGAGTGTTTCCAATCCGGAAGGCCCCCGGTAATCAAACAGAAAGACATGTTCGAACGTGTTGCTGGAGCGGTTCAACTTGTCCAGGATGAAGGTGCGGGTGCCCGCCTGCATGAACACCCCTTCCTCGGCGAGATAGAAAACTTCAACATTCTTGACATCAAACAGCACCGAGCGATAGGCGTAACGGGTCTGCGGTTGCAGCCAGCCAACGATGAAAAGCGAGAGGGCGCCGAGCGCCAATGACAGCATGACTACCGGCCGGGTGAGGCGGTGCAGGCCCGTTCCGGTGGCCATCATAGCGTCAATTTCGCTGTCCTTCGACAGCTTGCTGAAGCCAAAGAGCAGACCCAGGAAAAGTGCTGCCGGAATGGCGGTTCCCAGATAATGGGGCACCAGATAAGCGAGGAGTTCAAAGACCACGCCAAAGGAATTTTTCTTGCCAAGCGTTGTATCAAGCAGGCGCACAAGCCTTTCAGCGAGCAGCATGAGCAGGCCGATCGCCATGGCTGTCGCCAACGGCTTTGCCACCTGCCTGAGAACATAGCGGTCGATAATGGTCAGCACAGGCCTATGATTCTCCCGACATCCGCAACTGCAGGGTCCATAACAGGTTTTTGCGGAGTTTGTCAGTCAGCACGGGAGCGGATTTAAGGTCAGGAAGGCCGGGCCAGCCCGTATCGGCAAACTCGGTGGCGTCAAAGAACTGTGGTTTGGCGTAACGCGGGACCACATGCATGTGGACGTGCGGATCGACCATCATCAGCATGAGATAATTGATTTTGTCATAAGGGCTAAATCTCCGCAGGCTCTGCTCAATCTCGGTGACCACAATTGAAAGCTCGGCGAAAGCCGTTGGCGGCAGGTCGGAAAAGGCGGTGGCATCGGACTTAGCGGCGAGAACCAGGCTGCCAAGCGTTACTTGCTGGGGGCGCAGCAGCACGCACCAGTGGTGGTGTTCTTTCACCAGGCTGCCGGGATAGCCAAATTTCTGCATCGTGGCGTTCATGGCCGACAACTTACCCCGAAGTGGGCTCAGGAAGGAAGCGTGAATTGGTTTTGGGGCGCCATTCGGCGGGATTTGGGATCCCATGCCCGGGTCGAAACCTCGGTCATCCATGTGCCCTGATTCCGGCTGATTTGATAAAGGATCCAGGCGGCGGGTTCGGCATGGCCCGTGTCATTCATGGAGGCGGATGGCACGCCGATAATGGGGATATTGCCGTCACGCCCTGCAAGAACATTGAGCATCTGCTGGTGATTGTGGCCATGCAACACCAGTTCCGCCCCTTCGCTTGCCAAAATATCGCGCAAGCGGACGGCATCACTGAGGGCCTTTCGTGGCGGCGCGAGGCCCGGCAAAGGTGGATGATGAATCATGACGGCGCGGTAATAGCCCTTGGCTTTCAAGTCATGCAGAAGCCCGGGCAGGGCCTCAAGCTGCTTGGGGCCGAGGGAGCCTGCCGCCCTGGTCAGGGATTGGGGAATGCCCGAATTCAAGCCAATAATCGCCAGGTTCCGGCGCAGGCGTACATAGGGAAATGAGGAGTGGGAACCTGTGGCGGCCATGTCTCCGGTCATGTATGGGGCGAGATGGGCCAGGCCCTGTTGCCAAGGCACGGGCACGTAGGCGTCATGGTTTCCCGGCACATAGGATATCCAGGCGGGATCTCCGAAGTTCCGCAGCCAGCGCGCGGCGCGGGGAAATTCAGCATGGGCCGATACATTCATCAAATCGCCAGTGAAGGCCACATGATCGGGGGATGCGGCCTTGATATCGGCAATAAGGGCATTGGAAATGGCGGTATCATGCAGCTTGTGCCGCCTCAATTTCCAGTTCAGCACGCCGATAACGCGTTTCAGGGCAAAATTTTCCCATGCGGCCCCCGGGGGCAAAGGCCCGAGATGGACATCCGAGAGATGAGCGAGCGTTAGGGCCAAATCTTAGCTTCCGTTGACTTCTGGGGAATCGGGTGCGAATGAGCAGTCCGTACTTACCCTTCTGTTAGACGTGGATTCAAGCATTGTGCGTATAGTTATTCTTGCAGCAGGCCAGGGCAAACGGCTTTTGCCACTGACCACGGAAGTTCCCAAGGCCCTTCTCGACATTGGGGGCAAGACATTGATCGAAAGGCAAATTGAGGCGTTCGCGGCGCGGGGCCTCAAGGAGTTCACGGTTGTCACCGGTTATGGGGCGCCGCGCATGGATGAAGTCTTGGCGAAAATTGGCCAAAGCCTGGGTGTTGCGATCAGCACGGTGTTCAATCCCTTCTATGCGGTTGCCGACAATCTGGCGAGCTGCTGGATGGCGCGCGCGTCCATGACCGGCGATTTCATCCAGGTTAACGGCGACAATGTATTCCGCAGCGATCTCGTTGAAAAGCTCCTGGCGGCCCCGGTTGTTCCTGTAGGTGTGGCCACCAATCTCAAGCAGGCCTATGACAGCGATGACATGAAGGTCATTCTTGACCGCGGCCGCCTGACTGAAATCGGCAAGACCCTGCCGGTTGATACGGTGGATGCGGAAGCCATCGGCTTCTATGTGTTTCGCGGCGCGGGCTCCCTTGCCTATGTTGAAACATTGGAACGCGCCATGCGTGATCCGCAGGCCCTGAAGCAATGGTTTCCTGCTGCCGTCGGATCGCTTGCCAAAAAAATTGAAATCCGCACCATTCCGATTAACGGATTGCAGTGGTGCGAGGTGGATTTTCCAATCGATTTGCAGCAGGCGCGGCAATTGGTTGCCAGCTGGGTTTAATTCCGCAGCTTCAGAATTGCCTCGGCCAACTCAAGATCCGAGGGCTTGTCCACATCAATGGCGGCTTCGGCAAAGGGCAAGAGGACTGGTTTTGCGGTTAGCCCAAGCCTGCTTGAAACAACTTTGAAGGCGCCGTCGAGAGACAGGGCACCCACCGCAAAGCGAATGAGCGCAAGGGGGCCGAAGGCGGCAACCAGACGCCATGGTTTTTTTCGTGACTGTTCGAGATATTGCCATTTCTCGAGAATGCGAAGGCCGTTTTCATTGGTTATGGCGAAAAGATTGCAGCCCGAAACACGGTCCTTGCTGAACCTGAAGAAGGTGCGAACTGATTGCGGATAGGCTTTCATGATCACTTCTGCTGTGGCCAGCCCGGCGGAAAAGTCCGCGCCATTATGCTCCGCGTGTCCGCAGAAATAGTCAATCATCTCAGGCGTCAGCAAGGCATGGTCCGCCGTTGTGATCAGCACCGGAAAAGCGGGGTTCGTCCTGATGGCAACAATGGCCGAGAGAGGGGCAGAGCTTTCCGAAGCAATGACGGCAATGCCTGACTCTTTTTCCGCCAAGGCCTCACGCACAATGGCGGGATTTTCAATGGATATGGCGATTGAGGTGATCGACTGTGATTTTTGCAGGGCGTTCACGACCCGCCGCAGCATTGGCACGCCGTTCACGGGCAGGGTGCACTTGTGGCTTACGCCATAGGCTTTCGCCATGGGATCATTGGGGCCCCGTCCGGCGGCCAGGACGATCGCTGTCCAGTTTTTCGCCACTAGAGCGCCTTTTCGTAAATGCGATAGGTCTTGTAGGGGCGGGCTCCCAGCGCCTCGAGCATGTGGCGCATGGGCCGGTTATCCTCCAGAATCCAGGAAAGTTCTCCGCTTCTGGTGCCCCGCGAAATGTGATAGCGGCGTACGGTTTCGATAACTGCGAGGGCCAGGGATGAGCCTGCCATTGTACCGTGGAATTCCTTGCGCACGCCCATGAGTGGCATGCGCACGGAATGCGGCGCGCGGCCAAAGAGATTCCATGCCAGCTTTGCCCAGCCGAATGGCAACAGCCTGCCGTTCAATCCGGATATCCATTCGTTGATGTTGGGGAGTGTCACCGAAAAAGCCGCTGGCACACCCTTGTAATTGGCGATTGCGATATACTCTTTTTTTACAAGAATCTTGAGATTGTCACCGAGAACCTTGAGTTCCCCCGGTGTAAAGGGAATGAAGCCCCAGTTCTCAGACCATGCGTCACTGTGGATCGACAGGATGATTTCTAGATCACGGGCAAGATTTTTTTTGTCGAGAGGGCGCACATCAATTTGGGGTGACCGCATGGCCCGATCATAGGCAATGGAAAGCGGTTTTGGCAGGGCATTATGGTCATCATAATAATAGGCGATAACGTCCTTGGCCTTGGTGAAGCCTGATGCTTCAACCCGGGCCGCGTAATAGGGCAGGGCGTGACCCATCATCATGCTTGGCGGGCTGTCAAAGCCGTCAACAAGGAGGCCCATTTCATCATTGATTGAAAAGCTGAATGGACCGCGTGCGGCTTTCATGCCGCGTGACTTCAGCCACTCCTCTGCCGCACCAAACAGGGCAGCAAAAACTTCCGGATCATTTGGCGCTTCGAGAAAACCAAACTGGCCCGCGGCGTCATGGTGACGCTCCAGGTGCAGGCGGTCGATCTGCGCGGATATGCGGCCAACGGGTTTGCCGTCCATCTCTGCCAGAAAGAGCTGGGTTTCGGCGTGCTGAAAATAGGGGTTCTTTTTCGGATTGAGGTGTTCAAGGCGTTCAAAATAGAGTGGCGCTATCCAGTTCGTACCCTTGCCATAAAGTGCGAAGGGGACGTCAAGGAATAGTTTTTTATCCTGCTTTGAGAGAACAGGCCTGACGCTGACGGTCATCGTTTTGCGCTTTTGGATTTTGAGGAAGGTTTCGGAGAGGAAACATGACCCTTTGAAATGGTATAGAGCCTGTCGGCAATTTTTGTCCAAGCGGGCCGGTGGGTGATGGCAATAATCGTATAGCGCCCGCGCAGCGACGCGATGTTGCTGACGATCTCGGCTTCGGTTTCGGGGTCAAGGGCGCTGGTGACTTCATCAAGGATCAGCAACTTTGGATTTGTCACGAGGGCGCGGGCAAGCGCAATGCGCTGGCGCTGGCCGCCGGAAAGCCTGCCGCCCATTTCACCGACATCGGTTTCAATGCCGTCTGGCAGGGCGTCAATGAATTCTCCCGCGCCTGCCTGTTCCAGGGCGGCAAGGGTGGCTTCTGCCGAAATATCCGGATTTGAAAGGCTGATATTTTCGTGAATGGTATCGTGAAACAGCATGAGTTCCTGGGGCACATAACCAATGCTCTGGCGCCAGGCCTTGATATTAATGGTTTCGATGGTCTGGTTCCCAATCAGGATTCTGCCTTTTTGAGCGGTGTTCAGGCCGATAAGCAAATCAATGAGCGTAGTCTTTCCGGAACCGGATGGACCCTGCAGCACTGTGATCCTGTTTGCCGGCACATCGAAGGTGGCTTTGGAAATTACCGGAGTGGAACCGTGGGCAAAAGTCACGTCTTCAAATTTGCATCCGGCTCCAAGCTTAGGCGGGATAATTCCGGAATGCGTTTCTCTTTGCGCTTCTGCCTGCTTGATTAGCTCGATGGTCCGTACATAGGCACCTTCAATAACCACTGCCACCTGCAACTGTTTTTGAAGCTTTGTGATATTGTTGACAATCTGGAAGAATACGACGCCCGTCACCAATAGCTCTGGCAGGCTTGATCCAAAAAGCGTGTAGGCCGCATAGGCGACAGCGCCGGTCATGACGTTCACCAGGGCATCGCTCCCCTGTGTCACCCCGTGCTTTGCAAGCTGGATAGTGACCAAGCTGCGCTTGATGCGCCTTAGGAGGCCTGAGAGGCCCTGAACAAGTAGCCCATACCGGTCCATGGATTTCAGGGCTTTGATGTTACTCAGCATGTCGACCATGTCGGTAGTCAGACTTGAGACACGGTCTGTCTGTTTGTAGCCCGCTTGCTTTGAAATTCGGATAAGGGTGCGCATTGCGAGGGTCAGGAAAATTCCGGCGATGGCACCCAGGAGGGCAATACGCCAGTCAACAATGATGGCTACAGCTGCATAGGCCGCTAGCTGCAAAATACCCGCTACAAAAGCTGCCGCAAACTGATAGGCATCGCCCGCCCGCGTGGCGTCGTTGCTGATTGCATTGGCGAATCGGCCGCCGCTTTGCTCTGCGTAAAAACTCCAGCGCGCCTCGAATATCGCATTGATGAGTTTGCGCCGCAAATTTATGGCAACTCGCGCGCCTGTGATTCCGGCGTAGGAAAGTGCAGCGAATGAGATTACCGCCTTCAGGGTCAGCAGGGAAACCATTATGATAAGAAGATTTCCGAGGTTCGGGGTGATCCCAAGAGATTCGATGAAGGTTTTTATAGCAAGTCCCACCCCCGTTTCACTTTGCGGGCTGTTGCCGAGGATGACGTTCGTAGCGGGCAACAAGGTGCCTATGCCTAGTGCCTCGGACACGCTGGCCAGCAGAAGGCAGGCCAAAACAAGCCATGGCTTGGTGCCCTCAGCCTTGAAAAATATAATGAGAAGTTGCTTCATGAATGAAATGGTGCCACGTGGAAAAGTTTGCGTTTGGAGCAATAGAGCCTAAGCCTTGCGAACTCAAGCTTGCCACGTTTAAGTGCTGCCGATGATAAAAAGCACCCTCCTCAGAATAGCCTCAAAGACTGTTTTGCAGCCTCTCTACCGGCAAACGCGGGGCCTCACACTGGGCACGCGGACGGCGGTTTTTGACAGGGAAAACCGGGTTCTGCTGGTGCGGCATTCCTATGCGCCGGGCTGGCTTTTGCCCGGCGGCGGGGTGGAACGGGGCGAGACGATTTTTGATTCGGCCAAGCGTGAAATCCGCGAGGAGGCCGGAATCATCGCGGAGGAGGAGCCGGTTCTGCAGGGCATTTGCCTGAATGACGGCCAGTTCCCGGGTGACCATGTGGCAGTGCTGACTTTGCGCAAATTTACGCAAGCGCCATGGCAACCGTCACTTGAAATATCCCATATGCAGTTCTTTGCAATTAACCAACTTCCGGAAGGCACAACCGGGGGAACCCGGCGGCGGCTTGATGAAATTATTTCAAATCGCGGCGTTGCCCGTAATTGGTAGGCCCTTGACCTTAACGCCTTCGCCTTGTATGCGGCCTGCCATGATCCTGTCGGCACCCCATTGTTTGCGACGACGAGCCAGCGCTGCTGCAGCCCTTTCGCTTGCCTGGACCGCATAGGATTCATTCACCTTTATTCGTGATCCTGTGAATTGGGGCCAGGCTCCCAAAACAATTGACATGGAATTCATCACGATGGCCGCCTCATTTCCCGTCGAAAACACGAAAGCAACCGACCAGCCCCTCATTGAGCAATTGCTCGACATTGCCTTTGGCATCGACCGCAGGGTCAAAACCTCCTACCGCCTGCGGGAAGGAAGCACGCCCGTCGATGGCCTGTCCCTGGTTGTCCGCGATGTGGAGGTTGGCGTGGCGGGTTCCATAAGTTTTTGGCCGCTTGCCATTGGCAGCGCGGGAACGCCGGCTCTTCTGCTTGGCCCGCTGGTGGTGCATCCCAAGCGGCAGAATCTCGGTGTTGGATTAACCCTCATGCAGGAGGGCCTGGCCCGCGCCAAGGCACAGGGCCACAGGCTTGTCATTCTGGTGGGTGATGCGCCCTATTATGCGCGCGTTGGCTTCCACAAACTGCCGGAAGGCCAGTTGCTCATGCCGGGTCCCGTCGATCCCGCTCGATTTCTCTATGTGGAGCTCGTGCCCGGCGCTTTGGCTGGGATGCATGGATTGGTTCTGCCGCCGCATCGTTTTACGGAAATCTCAGTGCCCTTCGCGGTACCACATCAGGCAGAACGCCAGAAGCAAAGCGCCGAGTGCCAATAGCGAGGCAAACAATGGAACCTCGCTCACGGCGGTGACGCGGTAAGCGCCATTGGCCTTCAGGCCGAGCCAGCCGGCGCCTGCCATTTGCCGGTCGCCTGAAATTTTGATGAGGCGCGGCAGGCCGTCTTCAAGCCAGGCAACGCCGCCGCCGGTTGCCTTGGTAATCGGTGCGAGTTTGATTGGCGTTGCAAGAATATCCTGCGCCTCGCGGGCATCGCCTGCGGCGGCGGCTGCCACGGCCTGAAGCTTGCCGTCGTTCAAGGCATACATGCCAGCCTCATCGACCTTCAGGCTGCCCTGCCACAGGCCCGGGGTTTTTTCGGTGAGAGTGACAGTCGAGGCAGCGCCTGACGGTGCCGTGATAGTTACCGGCTCTGCCGTGTCGGCCATGGTGCGGCGCGTGACTGTCAGCTCACGGCCCAGTTGCCTGCCGTTCAAGGCCTCCTCTTCCAGGTCGGGTTCCTTCATCAGCCAGTGGGCGAGGCGGCGCAGTAATTCGGTTTGCGGGCCCCCGCCATCATAGCCCCTGGCCCAGAGCCAGCTTTGATCGGAGAGAAGCTGGGCGGCACGGCCTTCACCGCGGCGTGAGAGCACCAGCAGCGGCGAGCCGGTGATGCCCGACATGAGCGTTTCGATTTCCGGTGCGGTGGTTTCAACGACGCGAAACCACTTGCCCCAGGTGGGTGTTGCCGCTTCGCCGCCGGGCAGGCCGCCGGTTACCGGGTGGCGGGTGCCGGGCTTGGTCACCTCGGGACGAAACGCACCGTCCAGCACTTCGCCGGTGGGCGAGGCGGCCAGAACATCGGACATGGGGGTGCTGTAGAGGCCATCGTTCATGGCGAACTCGGGACCTGCCGCCACAAGCAAGGCGCCGCCTTCATTCACATAGCGAGCGATCTGCATGATGTAGGCTTCGGGCAAAACCGCTTCGCGGTGGTAGCGGTCAAAAATCACCAGATCAAACTGATCGAGCTTCTCAACGAAGAGTTCGCGGGTCGGGAAGGCTATGAGGGCGAGTTCATTGATGGGGGTGCCATCCTGTTTTTCCGGCGGGCGCAGAATGGTGAAATGCACGAGGTCAACCGAGGCATCAGCTTTCAACAGGTTGCGCCAGGTGCGCTCGCCGGGGTGGGGCTCGCCGGATACCAGCAGCACGCGCAGGCGGTCTCGGATGCCCTCAACCACGGCAATGGCGCGGTTGTTTTCCAGCGATATTTCATCGGGCATGGTCGGAGCCACAATCTCCGCGATGTTTTGCCCGCCGTGATCGAGCGTAACTGGAACCTCGGCGCTCACGCCCGGCGTCACCGTCAGGCTTTGCGGCGTGCCCGTGCCGAGCTTGATCGCCACATCGATGGGCTGGCCGCCGCCGCCCACATCATCCACGCGAAAGCGCAGGATTTGCGCGTTACCGACAATGCCGAAGCGCGGCGCCTGTTCAATCACCACGCGGCGGTCACGCTCCGTCTGGCTGCCGGTGAGCAGGCCATGTACCGGCCCGTTGATGCCGCTCTTGGCCGCTTCAGGAGGGACGTCATGCACCTGGCCATCCGTCACCAGCAATGCTCCGGCAAAACGTTCCGGAGGAATATCGCTCAGCGCCCGGTTGAGAGCAGTGAAGAGCCGGGTGCCGTCCTCTTGCGGGTTCACGCCGGATTGCACGGTCACGACGCGCAGTTCAGTATTGTTCAGTGTCAACAGCGCCGACTTGAGGGCTGCTTCGGCTTCATCTGCCTGCTTCATACGCTCGCCGGCCAATTGGCTCTGGCTGCGGTCAATGACGGCAACGGCGATGTCATTCAGGGCTTCGCGGTCTTCATGGCGAAGGGTTGGATTTGACAGGCTTGCAAGCAGGAGAGCCAGCGCCAACCCTCTCAGCCACCAGCCACGGGTCCGGGCGAAGGCCGAAATGGCGATCAGGACAAGGCCCGCCGCTCCAAGCATGGAAAGCCAAAGCAGGGGCAGAAGGGGGGCGAATGTCAGGGTGAAATTCATCCTACTGCCCCAGCCTTTCCAGCAGGGCCGGTATATGAACCTGGTCGGCCTTGTAGTTCCCGGTCAGCGCATACATCACGACATTGATGCCGGTGCGGAAGGCCATTTCGCGCTGGCGGTCATTGCCGGGGATCACGGCGTAGAGCGGATTGCTGTTGTCATCGAGGGCCCAGGCGGCGGCATAGTCGTTGCTCCCGATGATAATGGAGCTCACGCCATCAACATTGTTGGTTGATGAGGTGTCGCTGCGCTCCACCCACAATTGCCCGCGCGCATAACGGCCCGGAAAATCGCGCAGGAGATAAAAGGCCTTGGTCAGCACGTGGTTTTCAGGCACCGGCTCAAGCGGCGGAATATCGAGCTTTGCCAGAATGCGGCGGAGCGCATCGGTTGCCCCCGTGGCCGCTCCCGAAAGACTCTCGAGCCCCAAGGCATCGTCGCGGAGATCGAAGAAAATGGTGCCGCCGTTTTTCATGTAGGCATCCATCTTGGCAAGGGTGGCGGGGGTTGGCACGGCGGCGCCATCCAGCACGGGCCAATAGACCAGCGGGAAAAACACAATTTCATCGTTCTCGATGCTCACGCCGATGGGACTGCCGGGGGTGACTGATGTCCGGTCGGTCAGAATCAGGCCGAGGCCCTTCAGACCCTGCTCACTGGTGTTGTCTACCGCGTCGTCGCCGGTGCGGACATAGGCCAGGCGGGTTTCCTGCGTCGCCCTTTGGGCATATTCATCGGCCTGCTGGGCCATGGCGTGGTCGTTGGGCATGACGAGCAAAATGAGAAGGGCCGCCGTCATGCCACGCAGGCGGTGCCAGCCGCCGCCGAGGAAAAGTGCCGCCAAGGTATCGCCAAGGAACAACAGAAACGCCAGCGTGAAGAGCAGCGGCGCCAGGGGCTGGCGCGGAGCCATGGCAAAGGAGCGAAAGGTCACATCATTGGGAAGCGCCGTGATCGCCATCATGGCATGCGTATCAGGCAGGAGATTGATGGCGCGTTCGGCGCTGGCGCGATTGTAAAGACCGGCCGGCGTTTCCGGCGTGGGCTTTGCCTTTTCGATATCGGCGGGCGAAATCGGTTTGGAATCGGGCAGGGGCTCAATGAGTTCGCCTGCCGCCGAAAGGGCAAGGCGCGGGATGAAGGCGGTGGCGCGGTCATCGCTGCTCGATGCGCCAGCAGATGCGCCGCCGCCGGCACCGGGGGCGAGGTCATTGATCCGGCGCAGCATTTCCACAAAGAGGCCTGAGAGCGGCAGGTTCGACCAGTCGGCATTGGCGGTTACGTGGAACAATACAATGAGACCCTTGCCCTGGCGCTTGGCGGTGACCAGCGGCGTGCCATCGGCAAGGCTTGCCCACACCTTGTCGGGCAAATCCATGTCCGGTTCGGCCAGCACCTGGCGCGATACGGTGACACTCTGGTCGAGAGGCAATCCGGCGAACGGCCCGTTATCGGGGAAGGCCTGCAAGTTCTGCGGCTCTTCCCAGCTCAGGGCGGAGCCTAGGGCGCGGCCACCGCTGCGCAGCGTTACGGGCACGAGTTCATCCTGGGCGCCGGCCATGCGGGGGCCGGCAAAGCGCAGCAGCACACCGCCACGCTCCAACCATGGATTGATGGCGTCCGCCGTTTCGGCGGGGATGACGCCGATGTCGGCCAGCACCAGCATGGAGAGGCCCGCTTCAAGTTGCTCCTTCAACTGCGCGGCATCTTCCGGCTCAGTGATTTGCGCATAGGGCTCAAGGGCGCGCGAAACATAGTAGAGAGGCGAGAGCAGGGGCTGGGCATCTTCCAGCGAACTGCCGGATTGCAGGGCAATGGTCTTGCGCCGCCAACGGTCATCAAAGAGGAAAGTCGCTGCGGCATTGCGCTCACCCAGAATTTCCAGGCGCTGCACTTCGTTGCGGAGTTCGATGGGCAGATCGAGCGTTGCTTCGGCCTGGGTGGCATTGGCGACGAACGCCACCTTGACCTCGGCGAGGCTTCGGCCATTGGCGGCAACGGCACGGATATTTGTTTCGCGCGAAGCGGTGCTGGACGATGGGCGGAGAAGATGGGCCTTGAACTGGCCGCCCTCGGTTGTCGGTGTTGCAAAGGCCATGGGCAGCGCCGTGGCATCGGGCATGATGGCATCAACCTGGGCGTTGCCGCTGGCGAGGCTGGTGAGGCCTTCGGCAAAGGCCGTGGCGGAGGCCTGGTCAAGGCCATCGCTGAGCCACACGACATGCAATGAGGTGGCGGCACTAAAACTGGTTCTAAGGCGCACCAGAAGTTTTGCGCGGTCCGGTCCCAAGGCCTTGGGTTCGAGCGCCGCAATATGCTTGAGCGTGGCGTCGGCATCGCGCGCCACAATATCCGCTTCGCGGGCGGAAGGGGCGGATGTGGCGAGCGTCAGGGTCACATTGTTTTCACGCGCTTCACCGACGATTTCATTCAGCATGGTGCGGCGCAGGCTCCAGTCCTTCGCCGCCGCCCAGGTATCGTCCACAATGATGAGGAGGGGTGCGCTTGTTCCTGCCGCCGTTTGCCCGGGCGCGTAAAATGGATGGGACACACCGAGTATGACAAGTGCCGCTATCGCCAGGCGCAGCAGCATCAGCCACCAGGGCGTCTTGTCCGGCTGCTCGTGCTTGCTCACCAGTTCGAGAAGCAGGCGCAGCGGTGGAAATTTTACGGTCTGCGGCTTGGGCGGAGTGAAGCGCAGCAGCCACCAGATGACTGGCAGCAGCAGAAGCCCCGCGAGCGCCACGGGCGTGGTAAAAGTGAGCGCCTGCAGAAAGGCCATCATGCGATGCCGCCCAGCTCAAAGGCCCGGCTTTTTGCCCCGCCGACCAGGCCATGAAGCATCATCAGGAGCCTGGCAGGCGATTGGTCGGTGTGGTGCAGGGTGAAGGTCCAGCTTACGCCATGGGCGATCCGGCGCACCGCATCGCGCTGGGCCGCAAATTTTTCGATATAAGCGTCGCGCAGGAGTTCGGTTTTGCCTGCCAGATATTTGAGCGGGCCATCCATGTCGCGGAATTCGATACGGCCGTCATAGGGCAGGGTCTCTTCCGCCGGGTCATTGATCTGCACGATGTGGCCGGACACGCCGCGGGCCGCAAGGCTTCGCACGGTCGCGGCAATGTCTTCCGGCTTCTCAAGGAAATCACCGAGCAGAACGACGCTGGAGAATTTTTGCAAGTGTTGCGACTGGGGAAGGCTTGCCCCTTCATTGCGCAAGAGCCAGGTGGCCATGGGCACCAGGGCGCCGCGGGCGTGGCTTGCCCGGTGCGGGCTGCCGATCAATCCCACGCGCTCTTGCGCCCGAAGCGCCAGGCTTGCCATGGCAAGGGCCGTGAGATAGGCGCGGTCGCGCTTGGTTGTCTTGCTGAGATGGGACTTGAAATCCATGGACTTTGTGGGCGCCGCCCAGAGCCACAGGGTGTTGGCGGCTTCCCATTCATTTTCGCGGATGAAGACATGGGACGACCTTGCCGATTTCCGCCAGTCGATGCGGCTGGTTGAATCGCCAAAGCCGTAAGCGCGGTATTGCCAGAAGCTTTCGCCCGGCCCGGCGCGCTTGCGGCCATGGATGCCTTGCATCACCGTTGCGGCAATGCGCTCCGCCTCCACCAGCAGGGGCGGCAAGGTGTGTGACGCCGCGTTGGCGCGCTCATTCAAGACCAGTGAAGGAATGGTCTTCATGGGCGGCGCGCCCTAGGCGAGAAGATTTTTTTGCCGTGCAATGATGGCCTCAATGGTTTCGCCCTCGGCGCGGGCAGTAAAGTTCAATGCCATGCGGTGTTTGAAGACGGGGCCGATGAGTTCCGCCACATCGTCAATCGACGGGCTCAGGCGGCCTTGCAGCAGGGCGCGGGCGCGAATGCCCAGCATCAGGGCCTGGCTGGCGCGGGGCGATGGCCCCCAGGCAACGCCATGGTTGATTTCCGGGCTGGCTTCTTCACCGGGCCGCGCCGCGCGCACGACACGCAGAATGGCATCGGTCACCTGTTCACCCACGGGGATCAACCGGGTGAGGCGTTGCGCACTCATCAGCTCCGCTGTTTTGAGAACCTTGGCCGCCATTTCATCTTCTTCGCCGGTGGTGGCAAAGAGCATGCGGCGCTCGGCTTCAAGCGAGGGGTAGGGCACATCGATCTGGAACATGAAGCGGTCGAGCTGGGCTTCGGGCAGCGGATAGGTGCCTTCCTGCTCGATGGGATTTTGCGTGGCCAGCACATGGAATGGTTTTGGCAAATCATGGCGCACGCCGGCCACCGTAACGTGATGTTCCTGCATGGCCTGCAGAAGGGCTGACTGGGTGCGGGGGCTGGCGCGGTTGATTTCGTCGGCCATGAGCAACTGGCAGAACACCGGGCCCGGCACGAAGCGGAATTGCCGGCGGCCCTTTTCGGTTTCGTCGAGAACCTCGGAACCCAGGATATCGGCGGGCATCAAATCGGGGGTGAACTGCACGCGCTTTTCATCAAGGCCCAGAACCCGGCCGAGGTTGGTGGCGAGTTTGGTTTTGGCCAAGCCGGGAGCGCCGACCAGAAGGGCATGGCCGCCCGCCAGAATGGCGGTGAGCGCCAGTTCGATAACTTCGTTCTGGCCGAAGATCACCTTGCCGATTTCGGCCCGCACTTTTTCAAGGCGTTCGCCGGTGGCTTCCAGTTCCTTAAGTATTTCCTTGTTCGCTTCTTTGATGTTTGCCATGGGCCCTACTATAGTTTGCTGCACCCCTGATATGGCAGGGGAAAGGAATTGTTGTTAATGACATCCTCGTGAAGGAGAATGGCTTAATAAAGACGGCAATTTGCGACTCATTTGTGGTCTGGACGGGTATATGATGACGACGATTGCGCGGGATGCAAGCAATCCATTGCAGGGCCTGAAGGAGGCAACGGCGAAGGCCAAGGGCCTGCCGCCGGTTCACCTGTGGAATCCGCCGTTTTGCGGCGATCTCGACATGCGCATCGCCGCCGACGGCACGTGGTTTTACATGAATTCGCCGATTGGCCGCAAACCCCTGTTCAAGCTTTTTGCCTCGGTCCTGCGCCATGATGATGACGGCAAATTTTATCTCGTCACCCCAGTGGAAAAATGCGGCATCCGGGTGGACGATGCGCCATTTCTGGCCATCCGGATGAACACCGAGGGGGAGGGCAAGTTCCAGGTCATTTCCTTTGAAACCAATGTGGATGATGAAGTGGTGGTCAACAGGGAACACCCCCTGCGCTTTGAAACCGAGGCCGGAACTTCCGGGCTGAAGCCCTATGTTCTGGTGCGGGCGCGGCTGGAGGCGCTGGTGTCACGCGCCCTGTTTTATGATCTGGTGGCCAAAGGCACCGTCGAAGGCGAATGGTTCGGTGTGTGGTCGTCAGGCGAATTTTTTCCAATGCAGCGCGCCGATGAAATTTAGCGAGGCGGAGATACGCAAGCGCGCGGTGAAGGGCCTGTTGCATGAGGTTCCGCTGAAGCATGAACGCAGCGATGATGACATGAACAAGGCCGCGCCGTTAATTCCGGTTGGCGTGAAGGCAAAGCCTGCAGCCGTGCTCGTGCCCATTGTGCTGCGGGAGCCGGAGGTAACGGTACTGCTGACGCAGCGCACCGATCACCTCTCAAGCCATGGCGGGCAGGTGGCATTCCCGGGTGGCCGCGTTGATGCGGATGATGAGGATGCGATTTCCGCAGCGCTGCGCGAGGCGGAGGAAGAAACCGGATTGGCGCGGGCCTTTGTGGAGCCCTTGGGATTTCTCGACAGCTACCTTACGAGCACTGCCTATCAGGTTGTTCCGGTGGTGGCGCTGGTGCGGCCGGGGTTTACGGTCAGCCCCCAGGAAAGCGAAGTCTCCGCCGTGTTTGAGGTGCCGTTGCGCTTTCTGATGACGCCGGAGAACCATGCAACACATTCGCGCGAATGGCAGGGCAAGCAGCGCTTCTTCTATGCCATGCCCTACGAGGAGCGCTATATCTGGGGGGCAACGGCGGGCATGATCCGCAATCTTTATGATCGGCTCTACGCATGACCAAGCTGCCCTCGCTCGCCCGCGCCCATTGGCTGAAAGAGCCAAGCCTGCAGCGTGTCTTCGCCGTCGTGGCAAGGGCGGGCGGCGAAGCCCGGGTGGCCGGCGGGGCGGTGCGCAACGCGCTGCTGGGGCAAGCCATCGGTGACATCGATGTTGCCACCACGCTGGCGCCGGAGGACGTCTCGGCGGCGTTCAAGGCGGCTGGAATTTCGGTCCATCCGACAGGCATCGAGCACGGCACGGTGACGGTGGTGGTCGATCACAAGCCTTATGAGATCACCACGCTGCGCCTTGATGTTGAGACCGATGGGCGGCGGGCGGTTGTGGCCTTCACCGACGACTGGAAGGCGGATGCGCTGCGCCGCGACTTAACGATCAATGCGCTGTATTGCGACGCCGCCGGAAAAATCCATGATCATGTCGGGGGTTACGCGGATATCCTGCGAAACAGAATCATCTTTGTGGGCACGCCCGCCGCCCGCATCAAGGAAGATTACCTGCGCATCCTGCGCTTTTTCCGTTTCCTGGCGGCTTACGAGAAAATGACGCCTGACAGGGCCAGCCTTGCGGCTTGCGTGCGCCTGAGGATGGGCCTTCTGGGCCTTTCGGCCGAGCGCATCGCGCGGGAAATGTTCAAGCTATTGGTGGGGCCGAAGGCGGTGCCGGTGCTCAAGCTGATGGCGAAGCACAAGGTGCTGAAGAACATCCTGGCGCACTCCGATGAATTCCGGGTGATCCAGCGCCTGCCGCCTGACCCGCTGCTGCGGGCTTTCGTGCTCGCGAAAAAGCCGGAAGGTTTGCGCGGGGCGTGGCGGCTTTCGAACAATCTGGCCCGGCGCATTGAGGCGCTTTTGCAAGGCACGGTGCTTTCACCCAAACTGCGGGAGAATGAGCAGCAGAAACTGCTCTATGCCATGGGGCCGGAGGCGTGGCGCGACAGTGTATATCTGGCTTGGGCAAGATCGCGGGCACCACTTACAGATCGCGCATGGAAGCGCATGGTGAAATTGCCTGGGCGCTGGGTGGTTCCCAGCTTCCCCGTAGCCGGGCGCGATCTGCTGGCGCTTGGTTTTCCGTCGGGGCCCGACCTGGGGCGCGAACTCAAGCGGCTGGAGGATTACTGGATTGCCTCGGACTTCACATCGACACGAGAAGAATTACTGGAAAGCATAAGGGGAAATTGAATGGCCGACATCATTGTCATGAAGACCAGCGGCAAAACCGCACCGAAACTTGATCAGGGAACGCCGGACCCGGCAAAGCTGATCAAGGGCAAATACAAGACCAAGACCTGGAACCATTTCACCGGCGAGGATGGCAGGCTCTATTGCGGCATCTGGGAATCAACGCCGGGCAAGGTTCCGATTGATTATGTGGAATGGGAATTCTGCCACTTCATCGAGGGCAAGGCCATCCTGACCAATGAAAAGGGCAAGACGTGGACCTTGAAGAAAGGCGACGGCTTCATTATCCCGGCGGGCTTCAAGGGCACCTGGGAAACCGTCGAGAAGGTGCGCAAGCATTATGTCATCCTGATGCCTAGAGCATGATGCGCCAAAGTTGACAGACTTTGGCGATAACATCATGCTCCATTATTGATTTAGATCACGATGACTTTGGATTGATTCAATCCAAAGTCATCGTGATCTAAGGGGAAGTGAATGAGTGTTACGACAAAAATCAGCCATCACGTGTCCAATGCGGCGGCGGGCTTGCGCCATGTTTTCGTGCGCGACCTGGAAGTGATGGCAACGCTGGGCATCCATGAGCATGAGAAGCTTACGCCGCAGCGGATCATCGTGAGCATTGATTTGTCGGTGCGCGAAGGCAAAGACGCGGTGGCCGATGACATCAGCAATGTGGTGAGCTACGAGATCATTGTCAAAAAAGTGGAAGCAATCATTGCCCAGGGCCATGTGAACCTGGTTGAAACCCTGGCTGAACTTTTCGCGGCGGCCTGCCTCAAGGACAAGCGGGTTATGGCGGCGCGGGTGCGCATCGAGAAGCCGGATATCATTCCCAACGCAAAAAGCGTTGGCATTGAAATCGAGAGGATCAGGCCGTGAGCAGAGCCTTCAGCGTTCCGCCCATTACCAATGTGCAGCGCGACAAGCTCGTGCCTTACAGACTGGAGGGTTATACGGCGGAGAACAAATGCCAGTGGCTGCCGGTGAGCTTCAACGCGGACACCCAGTGCGGCAGTTATTATTTCCAGTTGCTGCCAGGGGCCGTCACGGTTCCCCATGTCCATCCGGGCTATGAGGAATTCTATGTGCTGGAGGGCGAGGCGGTTGAAAGCGACGGCACGGTGGTGGGGCCGGGAGATTTCATCTCCTTCCCGCCGGGGTCCTACCACTTCACCCGTAGTGACAAGGGCTGTCTGCTGCTTGTGTTTGAATGGCGGCCTTAGTCCACTAACCTCGCCCCCGCGATTTGCGGGGGAGAGGTGTCTGCGGAGCAGACGGAGAGGGGGTGCTGGCCGTTGAATCTCCTGCCGACACCCCCTCTCCGTCACGGGCTTCGCCAGCGACACCTCTCCCCCATGTTCATGGTGGAGAGGTTTAGATTTTCACCGATAAACGCCTATATAAAGCCGATGAATGATGAGTCTGACCAGTCTTTGGACGATCTCGCCGGTCCGGAGATCATCCGCGATTTTGTGAAGCGCCTGCCGGGGAAACCCGGGGTCTACCGCATGTTCAATGCGGAGGGCGACGCCATCTATGTGGGCAAGGCGCGGAACCTCAAAAACCGGGTGTCAAACTATGCGCGGGGGCAGGGCCACAATAACCGCATCGCGCTGATGATTTCGCTCACCACGAACATGGAATTCGTGACCACGGCGACGGAAGCCGAAGCCCTGCTGCTGGAAGCCAACCTCATCAAGAAACTGAAGCCGCGCTTCAATGTCATCCTGCGCGACGACAAGTCGTTTCCCTATATCCTGATCGCCAAGGACCATGAGGTCGCTCAACTGGTCAAACACCGGGGTGCCCGGGCTCGCAAAGGCAGTTATTACGGCCCCTTTGCTTCGGCCGGGGCGGTCAACCAGTCGCTTAACACCTTGCAGAAGGCTTTCCTTCTAAGATCCTGTAATGACAGCGTTTATGCCAATCGAACACGGCCCTGCCTGCTCTACCAGATCAAGCGCTGTTCGGCCCCATGTGTGAATTATATCGCGCTTCCCGCCTATAATGAGCTGGTGCGCGAGGCCGAGAGCTTTCTGGATGGCAAGAGCCAGACGGTGAAGGCGGAGCTTGCCACCGCCATGGAGTCCGCCGCGGAAGCCCTGGATTTTGAGCAGGCGGCGCGGCTGCGTGACCGCATCCAGGCCATGAGCTTTGTCACCCAGACCCAGGGGATAAACCCGCAAAACGTTGATGAGGCTGATGTTTTCGGCCTTGCCCAGGAGGGCGGGCAGGCTTGCGTCCAGGTCTTCTTTTTCCGCTCGGGGCAGAACTGGGGGACGCGGGCCTATTTCCCGAGGGCCGACAAATCCATGGAGGCGGCTGAAATTCTCGGCTCATTTGTCAGCCAGTTTTATGACGACAAGCCCATTCCCAAGCTGGTGTTGCTATCCCACGAGATTGAGGACGTAGACCTTCTGGCCGAGGCACTTTCCACCCATGCGGGCCAAAAGGTTGAGGTCTTGGTTCCCCAACGGGGCGAAAAGCGCGCCCTGGTGGAGCATGCGGTCACCAACGCGCGCGAAGCTTCCGGCCGCAAGATTGCCGAATCCTCATCGCAGGCCAAGCTGCTGGCCGGCGTGGCGGAGGCATTTGGCCTTCCGGAAGCGCCAAAACGCATCGAAATCTATGATAATTCGCATATTTCCGGGACCAATCCGGTAGGCGGAATGGTGGTAGCTGGGCCTGAGGGCTTAATGAAATCGCAATACCGCAAATTCAATATCCGTTCGGAAGACCTGAGCGGCGGCGATGATTTCGGCATGATGCGCGAAATGCTCACGCGGCGGTTCTCGCGTCTTCTGAAAGAGGAAGGCCAGCGCGTGCGGGAATCAGAGACTTCCACCTGGCCCGATCTCCTGCTCATCGATGGCGGGCAGGGGCAGCTTTCCGCGGTGCGCGGGGTGCTGGCTGACCTGGGCCTTGGCGACATGCCGGTTGTCGGCGTGGCCAAGGGGCCAGACCGGGACGCGGGCCGCGAGCATTTCTTCGTTTCGGGCAAGCCTTCCTTCATGCTGGCGGCGCGCGATCCGGTGCTCTACTATATCCAGCGTTTGCGGGATGAGGCGCACCGTTTTGCCATTGGCAGCCACAGGGCGCGGCGCACAAAGGCGATTGGGGTCAGTCCGCTCGACGAGATCGCGGGCATAGGTCCTTTGCGCAAGAAGGCCTTGCTCCAGAGCTTTGGATCGGCCAAAGCGGTATCGCGCGCCAGCGTGGGCGACCTGGCGTCGGTTGAGGGTGTGAGTAGCGCGCTGGCGCAGGCTATCTATGACCATTTTCATGAGGGTTCAGGATGAGCGAAATCATGGCAAAGACCAATTCACGCAAGACCAAATTCTCCGAGATTTGGAATCTTCCGAATGTTCTCACCTATGGCCGCATCGCCGCAGTGCCCGGGGTGGCGGGACTTCTCATGTATGGCGGGAATTCGGCCCGCTGGTTCGCGCTTGCCATTTTTTTAGCTGCCGCCATCACCGATTTTTTCGATGGTTATCTGGCGCGCAAGTGGCAGCAGCAATCCTCGCTGGGCATCATGCTCGATCCCATCGCCGACAAGGTTCTGGTGGCGGTCGTGCTGCTGGTGCTTTCGGCTGACGGCATCCTGTTTGGCGGCCATATCTGGGCGGCGATCATCATCCTGGCGCGCGAGGTTCTCGTGTCGGGCCTGCGCGAATATCTGGGGGGATTGCAGGTCTCCGTGCCGGTGACGCAAATCGCCAAGTGGAAAACCACGGTGCAGCTGGTGGCCATCGGCTTCCTGATCGCCGGGCCGGCGGGCGACCGGGTCGTGCCAGGCATAACCGAGATCGGCATTGCCGGGTTGTGGGTTGCGGCGGGCCTCACACTCTATACGGGCTATGATTATTTCCGTGCCGGCATGCGGCATGTCGTGGACGAGGAATGAAGATTTTATATTTTGCGCGTTTGCGCCAAATCATCGGGCGCGGGCAGGACGACATCGAGGTTCCTGCCGATGTGAAAACCGTCAGTGCCTTGATTGATTATCTCAAAGGCCGGGACGAAGGCATTGCCGCGGCATTTGCCGATCTGCGCACGCTGAAGGTGGCAATCAATCAATCGCATGCCTCGCTTGATGCATCGCTTGCCGGCGCTACCGAGGTTGCATTCTTCCCGCCTGTAACGGGCGGCTAATGCGCCTCAATGTATTTCTGCAAAGGGCTGGTGTGGGGAGCAGGCGCGAGGCCGAGCGCATGGTGGCCGAGGGCCGGGTGAAGATCAACGGCACGGTCGCCCTTGCCACAACGCCTGCGGAAGAGGGCGATGTGATCACGCTTGATGGCAAGCCGGTGGCGCCTTCGACGAAACCGCTGCCGCGCCTGTTTGTGCTGAACAAGCCTCTGGATGTTTTGGTTACGCACCGGGATCACAAGGGCCGCCGGACGATTTTTGACCTGACCTCGATGAATGTGCCGGGCCTGCCGCGCCTGATGAATGTGGGCCGCCTCGATGTGAATAGCGAAGGACTTTTGCTGTTGTCATCCGATGGGCCATTGGCTCAGGCCCTGATGAGTCCTGAGACGGCGCTGTCGCGCATCTACCGGGTGCGGGTCAGGGGCCATCTGAAACCGGAAGACATTGCCATGCTTGCCGATGGCATTGTTGTGGATGGGGTGAATTACCGGGGCGCAGAATTTGTTGAGGAATATGACGGCAGCGGACGCAGCAACACCTGGTACCGTGTAGTGCTCACCGAAGGCAAGAACCGGGAAATCCGCAAACTGATGGAGCATTTCGGCTGCGTGGTGAACCGGCTTATCCGGGTGCAGTATGGGCCGTTTTATCTCGGCAAGCTGCCGAGCGGGGCGCTGGAGGAGATTGAACCGGCACGGGTGGAGCAGCTTTTGGCCTATCTCACCGAACGGGGCGTCAAGATTTAGTACAATTCTCTAATCTCTCATCATGACCGGACTTGATCCGGTCATCTTCTTGGCTGACGAGAAGATGGCCGGATCAAGCACGGCCATGATGAGAAATGGGGAGAGTGGCTTACCCCAGCACCAAATCCGCCGCTTTTTCTGCTGCCATCATCACGGCGCAGTTGATGTTGGTGGTGATCAGGCTTGGGAAAATCGAGGCATCACCGATGATGAGATTGTCGATGCCCTTTACCCGCAGGTCGGGCGTCACCACGTGACCGATGCTGGCCGTGCCGCAGGGGTGATAGACGGTTTCGCAGACACTTTTGATGTAGCCAATCCATTCATCGTCGCTCCGCACGTCGGGGCCTGGGTGGACCTCGGCTTTGCACAGCGTTTGGAAAGACCGGGTTTCCATCAGCCTGCGGGTGAAGCGCATGGCCTTCATGAGGATGCGCATGTCATAGGGGTCGGAAAAATAATTGAGCTCGATGACAGGTGCGGCGCGATAATCGGCGCTGGCCAATTTTACGCGGCCCTCGCTTCTGGCGCGGGTGACATTGGGCGAGGCCTTCACGGCCGGGCCATTCACGAAAAGGCGGGGATCCTCGCCATATTTCTCGCGCACGCGCAGGCCGAAGTGGAACAGCACGTCGGGGGCGGGCGCATCATCGTCAAGCTTCAGCATCATCGTGGCTTCAAAGGGGCATACCTCCCAGGGTGCCACGGGGCCATGGGTTTCCCAGACGACGGGTGCGCCCACATGGTCGCGGAGATGTTCGCCCAGCTCCGGCATGTCGGCCACAAGGGAAATTCCCAGCCCGCGCAGATGCTGCGCCGGGCCAAGGCCTGAGAGCATCATGAGTTGCGGCGTCTGGATGGAGCCGCAGGCGAGGATCACGGCACGGCTCGCGCTGATAGTTCCGCGCGTGGTTTCAGCGCCGATGGCCTTGCCGTTTTCAATGAGAATTTTTGTGGCCAGGGTTTGCGTCCAGACCTCCAGATGTTTCGGCAATTTGGAAAGGGGATGCAGATAGGTGACGGAGGAGGATTGGCGCAATCGGCCTTTCGCATTCAGGGGAAAGTAGCCGACGCCTTCGGAAATCTGCTTCTGGAAATCAATTTTCGTGAGGCCCAGTTCGGTAACTGCCTTCACGAAGATCTGGCTGGCGGGATGATGCGGCGCTTCCTCGACATGGGTGTTTTCCATCACGCGAGGGAAATAGGGGGCCATGTCTGCCGCGCCCCAGCCCTTGGCCCCCAGGTTTTCCCATTCGTCAAAATCTGAATCGGGCGGGCGCAGGAAGGCGCAATCATTGTGATTGGCGCAGCCGCCGAGGATTTTGGCGCGGGCGTAATTCAGTTCGGGCTTGCTGCCCGCAAACGTGGACGCCTTGAAGCCCCAGTCATAGTCCTCGGTTTGCTCATCAAGGCGGAAGAGATCAATGGCGGCAACATCACCCTCATCCTCCTTTCCCGCTTCCAGCAAAATGATGCGGCCCGCCGATTTTTCGGCGAGCCGCCTGGCGATGATGCATCCGGCGGAGCCGCCGCCGATGATGAGAAAGTCGCAAGTTTCAGTCATGGCCGGAACAGTTTTCCTTGTTGGCTGGAGCCGCCGGGTGTAACATGCGGGTTCGTGATTGTCGTCGGCGCTTGATGCATGAGGACACTCAGTTTTGCCGGGTCCCAGGGCATTCAAGCACCATCATTTAACTGGAGGTGTGTCATGAGCGTTTCATTGACCTTGCAATCCTATCTCGACAATAATCATGTGGCCTATGATGTTACCAGGCATGACCGCACGGGCAATTCCAGCCGGACGGCTGAGGCAAGCCACGTGCCTGGCGAAAAGCTTGCCAAGGGCGTTGTCCTGAAATCAGGTGACGGCTACATTCTCGCGGTGCTCGCGGCTTCGAAGCACATCGCCATGGAAGCCGTCGAAAAAGTGACGGGCGCGCCGGTCGTGCTGGCGAGCGAAGCGGAGGCCAGCATGCTGTTTCCCGATTGCGAAGATGGCGCGGTGCCGGTGTTCGGAGCCGCCTACGGAATTCCCGCCGTTCTTGACGAGACGCTTGACGTGAGTGCCGACATCTATTGCGAAGGCGGCGATCACCGCTCACTCGTGCATATGGACGGCAAGGACTTCCGCGCCCTGATGTCGGGGGCCGAGCGGGCGCATTTCGTCGCCTGATGCTACGCGGCCTTGGCAGGCAGGCGCACGGCGTTTGAATAGGCGTCCATCAGGGCGCGCGAGATGTTGCCCGGCTTGAATTTATAGGGGCCGATTTCGGAAATGGGGGTGACTTCCGCCGCCGAGCCGACGATGAAGCATTCATTATAGCTTGGCAGGTCATCCGGCATGATGCGGCTTTCGATCACTTCCATGCCCTGCTGTTTGGCGATGGCAATCACCGTTTGCCGCGTCAGGCCATTGAGGAAGCAATCGGCGATGGGCGTATGGAGGGCGCCGTCACGGGTGAAGAAGATGTTGGCGCCAGTGCATTCGGCCACGCGGCCCTGCCAGTCCAGCATCAGGGCGTCGGCATAGCCCTTCTTTTCCGCCTTGTGCTTGGAGATGGTGCAGATCATGTAAAGGCCCGCCGCCTTGGCATGGACCGGCGCACAGGCGGGATCGGGCCTGCGGTAATCGGCGATGTCGAGCTTGATGCCCTTCATCTTGGTTTCGGGATCGAACATGGAAGGCCAAGTCCAGCTGGCAATGGCCACATGGATTGTGTTGTGCTGGGCGGACACCGCCATCATTTCGGAACCGCGCCAGGCGACGGGCCGCACATACTGGTCGCCGCCGCCGTTCAGTTCGACAACCTTGGACTTTGCCGCGTCGAGCTGCTCGACGGAGTAGGGGATGGTGAAATCCATGATCCCGGCGGAATTGTGCAGGCGCAACGAATGCTCGCGGGATTTGAAAATGGTGCCGGCATAGGCGCGTTCACCTTCAAAAATGGAGGAAGCATAATGCAGTCCGTGGGTGAGGACATGCACTTTCGCCTCTTTCCAGGGGACAATTTCGCCGTTGAACCAGATGGAGCCTTCGCGTTGGTCAAAGGGCAGGATGGACATCGGAACTCTCCCAATTCGATTTTTATAGAACTTCAGCCTATATTACTGTCAAACCCGAAAAATCAGTGGTTTGCGCAATAACATTGCGTGCTATTGGGCTGCAACGTAACGAAAATGGAATAATATGTCAATATGGCTGACATAAATTTTGATGAAAAATTGGGCGACGACGAAACGGTGGCTTTGATCGAGCTCATGTTCTTCGCCTACCGGGATTTTGTCTCGGATCCGGATACGCTTCTGGAGCAGTTGGGCTTTGGCCGGGCGCACCACCGGGTGGTGCATTTTGTCGGCCGCGATCCCGGCATGACGGTAGCGCAGCTTCTCGATATCCTGCGCATCACCAAGCAAAGCCTGGGCCGGGTTCTGAAGGACCTGATCGACAAGGGCTACGTGTTCCAGAAAGAAGGCGAGACGGACCGGCGGCAGCGGCTGCTGCATCTCACCGCGGCGGGTGAGGAATTGCGCCAGCGCCTGATGGCGCCGCAGATGTCGCGCATCCGCCGGGCGGTCGCCGAAACCTCAGGCAATGGGCATGCATCCATGCGTGATATGCTTTATCATCTGGTCAGCCCGGAAAACCGTGACGGCGTCAAGGAGTGGATCGAAGGGGCTGGCAAGCCCGGAGCAGAACCTGGTGAGTGAGGCCCGGCACATTCTGGTGGTTGACGATGATCGCCGCATCCGCGAGTTGATCAAATCCTACCTGATGAAGAACGGGTTTCTGGTTTCGGTGGCGGGAACGGCGGCGGAAGCGCGCGAGCGCATGCGCGGCCTTACCTTTGATCTCCTCGTTCTTGACATCATGATGCCCGGCGAAACCGGCCTCAGCTTCACGAAATCCCTGCGCAGCGAAAGACGTGACGTTCCCATCCTCATGCTCTCGGCGCTCACGGATACGGATGACCGCATCGCGGGACTTGCCACGGGCAGCGATGATTACCTGGCCAAACCTTTTGAACCGCGCGAGCTGCTGCTGCGCATCAAGAACCTTTTGCGCCGCGCGGGCATCGCCGCGCCTGCCAAGACCGATGTGCGCTTTGGCGGATTTCAGTTCAATGTATCGCGAGGGGAACTTCGCAAAAACGGCGACCTGGTGCGGCTCACATCCGGCGAAAAGGATCTGCTGCGCCTGTTGAGCCATAAATCCGGAACGCCGCTCAGCCGGCTGGAACTTTCACCGCCGGGCTCCGAGGAGAGTGCCCGCAGCGTGGACGTGCAGATAAACCGCCTGCGCCAGAAGATCGAGAGCGATCCGGCCAATCCCGTATATCTGCAAACGGTGCGCGGGGCGGGTTACGCCCTCTATGTCGATGAAGAGATGGCAGGATGAGCAACTTCTATTTTCGCTTCAACCGGTTTCTCGAGCGTCATCTGCCGACTGGGCTCTACATGCGTTCCCTGATCATTGTCATTGCGCCCATCGTGCTCCTGCAAACCATCATGGCGGGAATTATCCTCGAGCGACACTGGGACAATGTCACCAAGGTCCTTGGCCGCTCTCTGGCCCGCGAAATAGGCCTGGTCACCGATCTCTATGACCGCTCGGACAAATCCGAAGCGGCCATCAAGGAAATAGAGCTTGTCGCCAACAAGCGCTTGAAACTTGGCCTGGAAATCACCCGTGGCGATGCGTTGCCGGAACCAATTGACCGCACGCTCTATTCGCTGGTTGACGACAAGATGACGAAGTATCTTGAGCGTGAAACCGGGCGGCCGTTCTGGATCAACAGCACGGCGCAAGATGGCCAGGTTGAAATCCGGGTTGAGGCAGAAAAGGGCCTGATCTTCCGCATTCGCACCGACGAGGACCGGGCCTATGCCGCCAACACGGGCATGCTGTTGTTGGGAATGCTGCTGTCATCGCTGGTTCTTCTGCTTATCGCCGTTATTTTCCTTCGAAAACAAATCGCACCCATTGTTGAGCTGGCACACGCCGCCAAGAGCTTTGGCATGGGGCGCGAGGTTACGGAGTTCCGCCCACGCGGCGCCAAGGAGGTCCGTCAGGCGGGCCTCGCCTTTGTTGACATGAAAAGCCGCATTGCCCGCCATGTGGAGCAGCGCACCGCCATGCTGGCCGGCGTTTCCCATGACCTGCGCACCATTCTGACGCGCTTCAAGCTGGAACTGGCCTTTCTTGGCGACGGCCCGAAGATAAAACCGCTCAAGGAAGACGTGGAGGAAATGCAGCGCATGCTGGAGGCTTATATGGCCTTTGTCCGCGGTGACGGCGGCGAGAAATCGGAAGACGTCAATCTGGCGCAGATGTTCAGTTCGGTTGCCTCTGCCGTGACGCGGGGAAAATCCGATGTCGCCCTTGATGTGCAGGACGTGGATGTCAGCATCAAACCCAATGCCTTCCGGCGCCTGATTTCGAATCTTCTGGGCAATGCGGTGCGCCATGCAAACCACGTGAAAGTGAAGGGCGGCGTTGAAAACCGTTTGCTCACCATCCTTGTTGACGATGATGGGCCGGGCATTCCGGCTGAAAACCGCGAGGATGCGTTCAGGCCCTTTGTGCGGCTCGACAATGCGCGCAACCTCAATGAAACGGGAACCGGGCTTGGCCTCGCCATCGCGCTTGATATAGCCCATGCCCATGGCGGCGATATCAAGCTGGATGAAAGCCCGGCCGGCGGCCTTCGCGCCGTGGTGCAGATTCCGGTTTAATACATCCGCCCGCCGTTTGGCACGGGGCGTTCGACCGCCATCAGAACCACATCGCCTTCATGGTCGGGAAACCCCAGGGTCAGGACTTCCGACATGAAGGGGCCAATCTGGCGCGGCGGGAAATTGACCACGGCTGCCACCTGGCGGCCCAGCAGGGTTTCCCGCGTGTAGTATTTGGTCACTTGGGCGGAGGATTTCTTCACGCCGATCCCGGCGCCGAAATCAATGTGCAGCTTGAAGGCCGGCTTGCGGGCTTCGGGGAAAGGATCCACGGCCACGATGGTGCCCACGCGGATGTCGACCTTGCGGAAATCATCGAATGAGATTTGCGGCATTTAACTGGCCAGCTCCCGCGAACGGTCCGCCGCCGCCTTCACGGCCTTTTCAAACAATGGCCGCAAGCCATCTTCCGCCATGAGAACCTGCAGGGCCGCATGGGTGGTGCCCTTGGGCGAGGTGACATTCTGCCGGAGGGTTGCGGCATCGGTACCGGTCACCCGCATCAATTCACCGGAGCCCGCCACAGTGGCGCGGGCCAGCTGCATGGCCAGGGCAGGGGGCAGGCCGACTTTTTCCGCCGCCGCCGCAAGGCATTCGGTCAGGTAGAAAACATAAGCCGGGCCGGAACCGGAAACCGCCGTCACGCTATCAATCAGCTCCTCACGGTCAACGGTCACAACCTCGCCAATCGCCGAGAGAAGATCCCTGGCCAATTTCATTTGCGCCGCGGACACATTGGCATTGGCCGACATGGCCGTAATGCCGCGGCCAATGCTGGCGGGCGTATTGGGGATGGTGCGGATAACGGCAGCGGATTTTCCAAAGTGGCGCTCGAATGAGGCAATGGTTTTTCCGGCGGCCACGGAGAGGATCAGCGGCTTCGAGCTGCCCAACCCCACAACGGTTGGAAGAACCTCTTCCATCATTTGCGGCTTCACGGCGATCAGGACGACCTCGGCATTGTTGATCCCGGCAATGGCCGGGTTGAGAGACACCCTATGCTTGGACAGCAGGGCCTTCAGATCATCTGAAGCAAAGGGATCAAGAACCGCGATTTTTTTGGGATCGGCGCCTGATTTGAGCCAACCCTCCAGCATGGCGCCGCCCATCTTGCCGGCACCCACCAGAACCAGAGTTCCCTTGAGCGCAAGGCTCATGCCTCACCCATGGTTTCGAGCAGGCTGCTTTCGAGGGCGGCGTCGGCGTTCTGGCCCGCCCAGCAGACATATTGCACGGCAGGGTAATAGCGTTCGCAGGATTCGATTCCGAGACGGATGAGGGTTTCGCACTGGGCGTCATTGGCCACGGCCCCGCCTGAAAGAACAAGATTGTTGCGGAACACGATGCTGCCGTCACCGTGCCACATGTCGAAATGGCCATGGAACAATTGCCCGTTGACGAGTGCCAGCAGGCGGCCCACCTCGTCCTTGCGGGCCGGCGGCACCTTCATGTCATAAGTGCAAGCCACCAGCAAGGACTCCAGGTCGTCGCGCCAGTTGAGCGAAACGTAGAGGTCGCTCCAGCCGCCGCCCATCACCATGGTCACTTCGCAATCATTGGTCCGGTCGACCGACCAGTCGCGGCGTTCCGCCAGACGCTCGATCAAATCAAGCGGATTGGTTGTGCCGCTTTCGTATGACTGCAGTGAACCCATGGGCCTTGTCCTCACGTGCCCAACGAATCACACCTGGGCATTAACGGGAAAATGCCCGCGCGATTGAGTCGCCACAAGAGTCAACGGGCAATTGCCGTTGATTCCTCCACATGAAATTAGGGGGTGGAAGAGGGGCCAATCCTGGCTTCCAGCTCGGCAAGGCGCTTGGCCAGGGCCTCGTTCTCCTCGCGGGCCTTTTGCGCCATGTCGCGGATCACGTCCAGTTCCTCGCGTTTGACCAGTTCGAGGTTGTTCAAAACCCGCTCAACCTGGGCCTGAACCATGGTGTCCACTTCCTTGCGCAGGCCCTGGGCGGCCCCCGTGGCATTGGTCATCAGCTTGGCAAGCTCATCAAAAAACCGGGACGATGTGGTGGTCATGGCAGCAATCCTCTTCGTGCCCTGTAACTATGGATTCAGGAAAGGTTTTTCAAGGGCCGTAGTGCCACGGGGCCACTTGAAAGTTAATTTGCCGGGAGGCAGTTTGGAACTGCAATTGGGAGAGTGATGCTACAGTGAGCCAAGCTAATCTAGACAGCATTCGCCGGGCCTACGCCAAAGACATGGCGCGGGTGAGCGCCTCTCCGGACCCGCGCCTTGAAGACGTTTTTTACCGTGTGCACCGCGAGGACTTTCTTCCGCCGGGACCGTGGAAACTGCTTGTCGAGGGGCGGTATGTCGAAACGCCGGATGCGAACCCGCGCCATGTGTACCGAAACTCAGCCATCGCCCTTGATGCCGGGAAAGGCATCAACAATGGCGAACCGTTTCTGCACGCCATGTGGATCGGGGCTGTCTTGCCGCAGGCCGGGGAAGACATTACGCAGATTGGCTTGGGGATGGGCTACTATTCCGCCATTCTGTCGCTGCTGGTGCAACCCGGTGGATGCTTGACCGGATTTGAGATCGAAAATGATCTGGCTGAAGCGGCGCGGCGCAATCTTGCGGACTTCAGGAATGTTTCGGTTATCGCGGGTGACGCGGTTTCACGGGAGCTGCCTCCCTCGGACATCATTTATGTGAATGCGGCTGTCGCCGCTCCGCCAGAAAGTTGGTTGGCGGCACTTCGTCCCGGTGGACGATTGATCTTTCCCTGGCGGCCCACAGTAGAGGTGGCCCTCGCCATGCTGGTGACCCGTGCCGCGAAGGGCTTTGAGGCGAGGCCCCTGATGTCATCCTGGTTCATCCCCTGCGCAGGCGCCTCAAGTCCCAAGGGTGGTACGCTCGCTCCCAACCTTTCCACGGCGCGGCGCATTCGCTCGCTCCATCTCAACCGTGAGCGGGCCCCTGATGAGAGTGCTGTCGCAATCTACGAACACATCTGGTTTTCCAGCGCAGGGGTGCGCGGCTACAATGGCAGCAAGGCCTGAAGCGGGGCAGCCAAAGCGGGATTGGTGGCAAGGATCGGGTTGCCCTGGCGGAAGACATCGCCGGACATGAAGTCATTGGTCCAGCCGCCCGCTTCCCTGACAATGCAAAGTGCGGCGGCCACGTCCCATATGTTGATATGGGCTTCCCAATAGCCATCCAAACGGCCATCGGCGGTCATGGCCATGCCCAGCGCACCTGACCCGAAACGGCTATATTCGCAATGGGCTTCAAGCAGCGCCGAAACCGCACGCGCATGGGGGGCGACGGGACGGCGATAACTGAAGCCAATGCCCATGCGCGCCTCGCTCAGCTTGGTAACGGCGCTGACTTTTATCTTTGCGCGATTGAGGGTTGCCCCGCTCCCGCTTTTGGCTGCATAGAGTTCATCGGTCACCGGATTGTAGATCAAGCCGATGACCGGGACGTTTCGATGGACCAGCCCCAGCGAAACGCACCAGAGCGGAATGCCGCGGAGAAAGTTTGCAGTACCGTCAATGGGGTCGATCACCCATGTGGCATCACCGCCGGCATTCTGCAATCCGCGCTCCTCGCCAAGGATGGCATCGCCGGGAAACATCCGGGTGAGAGTAGTCACAATTTCGTCTTCGCAGGCGCGATCAGTTTCGCTCACCAGATCCTGGAGGCCCTTGGTTTCAACCGCCAAAGTGTCACGGCGGCGGTATTGCCGTCTGGCTTCCTGGCCCACTTCGCGCACCAGCCCGAGACCTGCGTGAAAGCGCCGGTCAAGTTCACCCTCGTCCATGCTCATTCTCCTGGAAAATCCTTGCTGGCCAACAGCATTTTCTTCTGTCATGTTGTCACAAAAACCTTTTATACAAAAGGCTGAACTGGGAGGAAAACATGACCCTGATCACACGAAAATTCTTTAATTCCGCGGCTGTTTTGGCATTTGCCGCCCTTGCATTCGGCTCGAGCGCACAGGCCGAAGGCAATCTCACCGTATACTGCTCGGTCCAGGAAGAATGGTGCCAGAGCATGGTGAACGAATTCCAGAAGGCGACCGGCATTTCCGTGGCAATGACACGGAAAAGCTCCGGCGAAACCTTTGCCCAGGTGAAGGCGGAGTCGGCCAATCCCAAGGGCGACATCTGGTGGGGCGGCACGGGCGATCCCCATCTGCAGGCGGCGGAAGAGGGGCTGACGGAAGTTTACGATTCGCCCATGCTTGCCAAGCTTCATCCCTGGGCGGTGAAGCAGCATGAAACCGGCAAGGGCGGCACCGTCGGGATTTATCTCGGTGCGCTGGGTTACGGCTACAACAGCGAGTTGCTGGAACAGAAAAAGATTGCAGCACCTGCCTGCTGGGCCGATCTGATCAAGCCGGAATTCAAGGGCGAAGTGCAGATCGCCAATCCAAACTCATCGGGCACGGCCTACACCTTCCTGGCCACGATGGTGCAGATCCTCGGCGAGGAGGAAGCCTTCGTTTACATGAAGGCGCTAGACGGCAACATCAACCAGTACACAAAATCGGGAGCGGCGCCGGCCCAGGCCGCGGCGCGGGGCGAGACCCTGGTCGGCATCGCCTTTCAGCATGACGTGATCACGCCCACCATTACATCAAATGCGCCGATCAAGAACGTGAGCCCCTGCGAAGGAACCGGATTCGAAGTCGGCTCCATGAGCATCATCAAGGGCGCTCCCAACATGGACAGTGCGAAGAAGTGGTATGACTGGGCGCTGACACCGGAGGCGCAGAAGCTCGGTGCGGCGTCAAACAGTTATCAGAATCCATCCAATATGGAAGCGCCAATACCGAAGGAAGCTCCAAAAATGGCGGATATCAAGCTGATTGATTATGATTTCGCCAGGTTTGGCGGTTCGGCCGAGCGCAAGCGCCTGCTGTCGCGCTGGGACGCCGAAATCGGAGCTAAATGACAACGGATAGGGATCCAGCGGCAGCCTGCCGCCGGATCCCATAACCATGCCAGAGCTTTCCAAACAATCGCGCCACATTTTGTTGCTGGCCATCATCGGCCTGACAGGGGCCGTTGCCCTTCCGTGGTATGTGGTTCCGTCAGGTTTTTGGGCCTTTGCCTGGATGGGGCAGTTGGTCGAAGCCCGTGGCGCGCCATTGTTTATCCAGGCCCTGCTGCATGGCCGGTGGCAGCTTCTGCCCATTGGCCTTTGCCTGCTTGTTGCAATCATTGAAGTCTTCCGGGCAGGGGGTCCGCGCGGCACAGCCATCGCCGCGGCAGGCGGCGTGGGCCTGCTCTGGATGTTTGCGCAAGGACTCCTCATCGGACTAAGAGGCTGGAATGCCAGCCTGTTTGAACAAGCCTTCGGCCCCATTGCCGCGCAGACGGGGTTTGGTGTGGGGGCGGTCATTTGCGGCAGCGCCCTGCTTCTCATCTTCTCATCCGGTCTGGCGCTGAACGGACTGATGCGGGGCGATGGTTTTCTGGTCAGCGCGATTGCGGTCGTTGCCTCGTGCATCGGCGTATTTGTGTTTTATCCCGTCTTTCTCGTCCTCATTGAATCTGCCATCACGCCGGAGGGCAGCTACTCATTGGCGGCATTGGTGGCACGTGTGTTTTCCGCCGATGTCGGGCAGGTCGCCCTGAACAGCCTGACGCTTGGCATTGCCACGGGGCTGGCCACGACCTTGCTTGGCCTCGGCCTTGCGCTGTTGCACAAGCGCACCAATTTCCGGGCCAAGGGCCTGCTCCGGCTGCTCGCAATCCTGCCCATCATCACGCCGCCTTTCGTGATCGGCCTTGGCATCATTCTGCTGTTCGGGCGAAACGGCGTGGCAACATGGCTGATGAGCGAGCTGTTCGGCATTCCGCCGAGTCGCTGGATCTACGGCTTCTTCGGCTTGCTGCTGGTCCAGACACTGGCCTTTGCGCCCATTGCCTATCTGGTGATCATCGGCGTTGTCGAAGGCATCAGCCCATCCATGGAAGAGGCCTCGCAAACCCTGCGGGCCAATCGCTGGCAGACATTCGCCAACGTGACCTGGCCGCTGATGCGGCCCGGGCTTGCCAATGCCTTTCTGATCGGCTTTGTGGAAAGCCTCGCCGACTTCGGCAATCCCCTGGTGCTGGGCGGCAATTATGATGTGCTTTCGACCGATATTTTCTTTGCCATCGTCGGCTCGCAGAATGACCCCGGCAGGGCCGCGGCGCTTTCAATTGCGCTGCTGGCCCTGACACTCTCGGCCTTCTATCTCCAGCGCCGCTGGCTGGGCAGGCGCTCCTACACGACAATTGCCGGGAAGGGCGATTCAGGACTTCCGGCAAAGCTTCCCGATGGCGTGCGGCGGCTGATCTACATGACAGCAGTGCCGTGGCTTGCCTTTACGGTTCTGCTCTATGGGATCATTCTCATCGGCGGCTTCGTCAAATCGCTTGGCATCGACAACACGCTGACATTCCAGCATTACATCACGGCCTTCGGCGTTGAATGGACGGAGCGGGGATTGCAATGGACGGGCCGGGCGTGGCCATCCTTCTTCACGACCATTGGCGTTTCCGCGATCGCGGCACCCTTTACTGCCGCAATCGGCCTGCTCACCGCCTATCTTCTCAACCGCCAGCGCTTCATCGGGCAGTCGACCTTCGAATTCATCACCATGCTGAGTTTTGCCATTCCTGGAACGGTCATCGGCGTGAGCTATATTCTAGCTTTCAATGTGCCGCCCATTGAAATCACCGGAACCGGTCTCATCCTCGTCATCTGCTTTGTCTTCCGGAACATGCCGGTTTCAATCCGGGCGGGCATTGCCGCCATGAGCCAGATCGACCGCAGCCTTGATGAATGCTCGCTGATGCTGCGCCATGGAAGCTTCGCGACAATCCGCCGGGTGATCCTGCCGCTGCTCAGGCCGGCCATTATCGCCTCGCTGGTCTATGCCTTCGTGCGGGCCATCACCTCGGTGAGCGCGGTGATCTTCCTAGTCAGCGCAAAATACAATCTTGCCACGGCCTATATTGTCGGGCGGGTGGAAGTTTCGGATTTCGGCGTCGCCATCGCCTATAGCTCGGTGCTTATTGTTTTCATGCTGATGGCGATCGGGGCCATTCAGCTTGGGGTGGGCGAGCAGCGGCGGGCCAACCGGGGCATTCAGCCAATGGCGGTTCGCGGGAGCATTGCATGAAAATTGTCAGCCGGTCGGCGGCCGTAAGACTTGATGACGTCACCAAGGCATTTGACAAGACAGTCGCCGTCGATGCGGTCACGCTTGATATTGAAGCCGGCACGCTGGTGACATTGCTTGGCCCCTCGGGCTGCGGAAAAACCACGACGCTTCGGATGATTGCCGGGCTCGAAACGCAAACCTCGGGCCATGTGCTGATTGGCGGGAAGGATGTGACCCTTCTGCCGCCAAACGAGCGCGATGTCAGCATGGTGTTCCAGTCCTACGCCCTGTTCCCGCACATGAGCGTCATCGAAAATGTGTCCTACGGGTTGCGGCAATCGCAGCTTTCGCGGACGGCCCAGCGGGAAAAGGCCCGCGAGGGACTGACGATGGTTGGGCTTGAGGGTTATGATGACCGCCTGCCTTCGGAATTGTCCGGCGGCCAGCAGCAGCGCGTGGCGGTTGCCCGGGCGCTGGTGCTGGAGCCGCAGGTGCTGCTGTTTGACGAGCCGCTTTCCAATCTTGATGCGAAACTGCGCCGCCGGATGCGCGAGGAGATAAGGGATCTGCAGCAGACCCTGGGGCTCACCAGCGTCTACGTGACCCACGACCAGGAAGAGGCGCTGGCGGTTTCGGACAAGATCGTCGTCATGAACATGGGCCGAATTGCGCAGGTGGGAACGCCGCATGATCTTTATGAGCGGCCGGCAGATGCTTTTGTCGCGGATTTCATCGGCAGCGCCAATCTCATTCCCGGCAGCATCAAGAAACGCGACGAAAAAAACAAATCCATCACGATTGACCTTGGCAACCTGAGCGTCGAGGTGCCGGACCGGGGCTATGAGGGCAGCGAGATTTATCTTGTGGTGCGCCCCAGCGGCGTCAGCCTCGACGCCAAGGGCTCAAAGGCTGCTTCGTTGCCGGCAAAGGTCGAGAAAGCCACCTATCTCGGATCGCACTGGGAATACACGATCACCACGGCCAACAGCTCGATGTTTGTGATCCAGCCAACCCACAAGAAATTCAAGCCGGGCGCGCGGGTTTTTGCCACGCTCGATCCCGACCATATCACGGTGGTCCGCCGCGGCTGATCGCGCGCCCGATTAACGGATTCTTTCCTTTGATCCCCGGCAGATAGCCGCATTCCGGCAGTTACGGGCATTCAGGGTTAACTGGCATAGGGCATGCCTTGTTAAGGCCAAGCGGCCGCCTTTTGGGGGCCGCGCCTCGACCTTCTCGTTCTTCTGAACCAGCCCGCGACCTGGCAGGGGGTGGCCAACCCCATGCTCCGGGCACCGCACCGGGAAGCTGCCAGCCGGGCCTATGCGGGTGAGCTGCAACGTGATTTCGAAGCGCTTCTCAAGGAGCGCATGGGCGCCAACTCGCGCAAGAAACTCCGGCAAGAGGAGCACCAGCTCGCAGCACTGGGGCCTGTCGCCTTCCAGCGCGCCCGGACCCCCGCGGAGATTGACCGGGTGCTTGCCGCCTTCTTTCAGCAGAAGGCTGCCCGCATGCGTGAACAGGGTTTGAGCAACGCCTTCGATGCAGCGGGTGTGAAGGAATTCACCAGGGCCGCTGCCCATGCGATTGACCCCGACACAGGCGAACCGGTGATCGAACTCTACGCCGCCTCGGTTGGTGATACGATCATCGCCACCTTCGGCGGCATTGTGGCCGATGGGCGCTTCAGTGGCATGTTCAATTCCATCGCCGGAGCCGAGTTTAGAAACTACAGCCCGGGCGAATTGCTGCTCGCCAATGTCATCCGGATGTGCTGCGAGCGTGGCCTGGACAAGTTTGATCTCGGTATCGGGAATGCGGCGTACAAGCAGGTGTATTGCAAGGACGCCGAAGCGCTTTACGACTCGGTCATTCCGATTACGGCAGCGGGGCAGGTGGTGGCGCGGCTCTGGCGGGCGGGCCTCACCCTGAAGGGGAAAGTCAAAAAGTCGGACATACTGCTGCGGGCCATCCGGTCCATCACTCAAACGATGTCACGGAAAGCGGCGCATGAATAACCTTACAACAGATGTTGCCATAATTGGCGGCGGGCTTGCGGGTGCGACTGCTGCGGCCATGCTTGGGCGGGCTGGGCATAATGCGATGCTCATCGACCCGCACACGGAACAGCGTCCGGAATTCCGCTGCGAGAAGCTTGATGATTCGCAACTGGCGCTGCTGCGCCTCACGGGACTTGCTGACGACGTGATGCCGCAGACCTGTGCCGATGGGAAGGTTTGGGTGGTGCGCTATGGGCGGGTGGTTGACCGCGGGAAAAACAGCCCTGCCGGCATCCTCTATCATGACCTGGTGAACGCAGTGAGACAGCAGATCCCTGCCAGTGTCCCGCATATCGCAACGAAGGCCGCGGCAATTTCCGGCAACGCCGGCAGGCAGCGTGTCACCCTTGCCACGGGCGATGAGATTGAGGCCAGGCTGGTGATCCTGGCAAACGGATTGAATCCGGGTTTGCGCGAAACACTTGAGATCAAGCGCGAGGTGCTCAGCCCCTGCCACTCGATCAGCATCGGCTTTGACATGAAGCCCGATGCTGATCAGCCTTTCGCGTTTCCGGCGCTGACGGTTTTTCCGGAAAGGCCGGGCCAGGCGATGGCCTATCTCAGCATTTTTCCTGTACGGGGTGGCATGGGGGCCAACCTCTTCGTCTACTGGAACATGGAAGACCCGCGCCTGCGGACGTTCCGCCATCAGCCAAAGGAGGCACTGCTCGAACTTATCCCGACCCTCACCAATTTTACCGGACCTTTTGCCATCGACGGCCAAGTCAGCATCCGGCCAATCGATCTTGTGCGGGTCAACGCACCGGAGCGGCCAGGTCTTGTGCTGGTTGGCGATGCCTATTCAACTTCCTGTCCGGCGGCGGGTACGGGGGTGAACAAAGTTTTGACCGATGTTCAGCGCTTGTGCTCCACTTACGTGCCGGCCTGGTTCTGCAAAGGGACAATCGACGCTGCCGATGTGGCGGACTTCTATGCCGATCCGGTGAAGGTTCAGTGCGAGTCGGATTCCCTGCAAAAGGCCCTGTGGCTGCGCCGGGTTTCAACCGGCACATCGATGGGCCTGCGCTCATGGCGCGGGGCGCGTTTCGTGGCGCAATCGGCGCTCGGACGGATGCGTGGGTTGAAGCAACTGGATGTGACGGCCAGGGACCCGTCTGACCTTCTGCGCGGGGCATAATCCTGCCCGTTCTGCGGACTTGACGGCGAGCCGCGACGCAGACACTGTCCGCTGTCATGTTCACATTTGCGGTGCTGACATTCCCAAATATCGATCCCGTGCTCTTTTCCATCGGGCCGTTTGCGCTGCGCTGGTATGCGCTGGCCTATATCGTGGGGATCATCTTCGGCATCTGGTACATGAAGCGGCTGGTTTCCAATCCGAAGCTTTGGGCCGGCACCACGCCATCGGCCACGCCAAAACAGATTGATGATTTCTTTCTCCTGGCCATGCTCGGCGTGGTGCTGGGCGGGCGGGTTGGCTACCTGCTGTTTTACGGCTGGACGCAGATACAAGAAGACCCGCTCTATATTTTCCGCGTATGGGAAGGCGGCATGTCGTTCCACGGCGGATTCTTTGGCGTGATCCTTGTGTCCTATATCTATGCGCGGCGTAACGGCATTGGCCTTGACCGCTTGCTGGATTTGGGTGCGGCGGCAACTCCCGTTGGCCTTGGCCTCGGGCGCCTGGCCAATTTCATCAATGGCGAACTCTATGGCAGGGAAACTTATTTGCCCTGGGCCTTTGTGTTTCCCAATGACCTCACGGGGCTGCCGCGCCACCCCAGCCAGCTTTATGAGTTCTTCCTTGAAGGGGTTCTGCTGTTCGCCGTCATCAACTATGCGGTTTACCGCTACAAGATTTTGACCAAGCCCGGCCGCGCGGCGGGCATGTATGCGCTGGTCTATGGCTTCTCGCGGATCGTGGTTGAGTTCGTGCGCGAGCCCGATGCACAAATGGGATATTTTGGCGGCTTTGTGACCATGGGCATGATCCTCTCGGTGCCGCTTCTGGCGATTGGCGTCTGGCTGCTGCTGCGTTCACGCCGTTCCACATGACGCCGCTGGAAAAAATCATTGGCGAGATCATTGCCGCCGAAGGCCCGATGCCGATCGACCGTTACATGGGCCTGTGCCTCGGCCATCCGCTGCATGGCTATTACATGGGCCGTGATCCCTTTGGCGAGCAAGGGGATTTCATGACGGCGCCGGAGATTTCGCAAATCTTCGGCGAGTTGATCGGCGTGTGGTGCGCGGCGGCGTGGGATGCGATAGGGAAGCCCAAGGAGTTTAATCTCGTCGAACTGGGGCCGGGCAGGGGAACCCTGATGGCCGATATCCTGAAAGCCGCAAAGGTCATGCCGGGCTTTCGCGAGGCGGGGCGCATTCATCTCGTCGAAATGAGTCCGGTTCTGCGCCAGCTGCAGAAGGAGAAACTTGGGAATGTGACATGGCATGAGTCCATCGCCAGCATTCCCGGTGGCCCCCTGCTTCTTATCGCCAACGAGTTCTTCGATGCCATTCCCATCCGGCAGTTTGAGAAGCGCCACGGCAAATGGCTGGAGCGCTGCGTTGGGGCAGAGGGCATGGGCTTCATGCCCGCCGCTTTGGATAACGCGCAAGGGGCCAATGGCGACGTGATCGAGTTTGCGCCGCAGCGGCTCGATATTGCGAAGGACATCGGCCAGCGCCTTGCCAAGCACAAGGGCTGTGCCCTCATCATTGACTACGGCCATCCGCAAACCGCGCCCGGCGACACCTTGCAGGCGGTGCGGGGCCATGAGTATGTCGCCATCACCGATCAGCCGGGGGAGAGCGACATTACCTCCCATGTGGATTTTGAGGCGCTTGCCAAGGCATTCAGCCAGGGCGGTGCGGCAGTTCCTCTCGCCATTACCCAGCGGGCTTTTCTTCTGGCCATGGGGCTGGAACAGCGGGCCGCCATTCTATCGTCAAAAGCCGATGCGAACAGCAGGGACATCCTGGCCCGGGCCGTTGCAAGGCTGGCCGGCGAAACGGAAATGGGCAATCTCTTCAAAGTCATGGTAGCAACATCGGCAGATCTTCCAATGCCCTATCCCTTCGGGACACCATGATAGTAACGCGTGAACTCAAGCAACCCGGCATCGCCCATGGCTTCTTCGGACGGCAGGGCGGCCATTCCACCGGCATCTTCGCCTCGCTCAATTGCGGGCTGGGCTCGGGCGATGACCGCGTAACGGTGGTGCGCAACCGTAGCGTGGTCGCAAAGGCCTTGGGCGGGAGCGAGGCGCAGATTGTTACCACGTTTCAGGTGCACAGCGCGGAGGCTCTGATCGTCAAAAGACCTTGGGCTTATGATGACCGCCCGAAGGTTGACGGCATGGTGACCAATGTTCCGGGCCTGATTTTGGGAACGCTCACCGCCGATTGCGGGCCGGTGCTTTTTGCCGATGAGAGGGCGGGTGTCATTGGCTGCGCCCATGCAGGCTGGAAGGGGGCGCTAACCGGCATCACCGATGCCACTATCCTGAAAATGGAAGAGCTTGGCGCAAAGCGGGCAAATATCGTTGCGGCGCTCGGCCCCACCATCTCAAAAGCCGCCTATGAGGTCGGGCCGGAGTTCATCTCGCGCTTCGTTGAGGCCTCGGCGGACAACAGAATCCACTTCACAGAATCAGTGAAGAAGGGACACTATATGTTTGATTTACCTGCATACCTGGTAGCCCGCATGAAAAGCTTCGGCATCGGCACGGTCGTGGACAGTGGGCTTTGCACTTACAAGCTTGATGCGGAGTATTTCTCCTACCGCCGCGCCACGCATGCACGTGAAAAGGATTACGGGCGGCAGATCGCCGCCATCACGCTGACCTAGGGGCACTCATGGCACTGCATTTTGAACCTACCGAATACCGGCAGCGCATCACGACGGCGATTTCCACCATGCAGAAAGGCAATCTCGATGGCCTGCTGATGTTCCAGCAGGAGAGCATGTATTACCTCACGGGCTATGACAGCTTCGGCTTCTGCTTCTTCCAGTGCCTTTATTTGGGGGCCGATGGCAAGCTGGCGCTGCTCACCCGTTCGGCGGATTTGCGGCAAGCGCAGCATACCTCCAACATTGAGGACATCCGCATCTGGACGGATCAGGCGGGAGCGCAGCCTGCCACGCAACTCCGCGAGATGCTGGAGAGCCTGGGGGCGCGCGGCAAGCGGCTTGGCATTGAGACCAATTCCTATGGCCTTACGCATTTCAATGGCAAGGCGGTGGATGCGGCGCTGGATGGTTTCTGCGAGCTGGTTGAATCAACCAATCTTGTAGACCGGCTGCGTCTGATCAAGTCGCCCGCCGAGCTCAAATATGTGCGCAAGGCCGGAAAGCTTGGTGATGAGGCCCTTAAGGCCGGGATCAAGAAAACCAGGGCGGGAGCCGACGAGGGCGATATTCTCGCTGCCCAGCATTCCGCCATTTTTTCCGGCGGCGGGGATTACCCTGGCAATGAATTCATCATCGGATCGGACCGTGACGCGCTGCTCTGCCGCTACAAGTCGGGGCGCCGGAAATTATCGAAGCACGACCAGCTCACGCTGGAGTTCGCCGGAGTCTATCGCCATTACCATGCAGCATTCATGCGCACGCTGATTATCGGCAAGCCCAGCAAAGACCACACAAGAATGGATGAGGCCTGCCGTGCGGCGCTCAGCGAAGTTGAAAGCGCCTTGCGGCCGGGGAAAACCGCTGGCGATGTGTTTGACGCCCACGCCAGGGTGATGGATGCCCATGGCATGCAAAAACACCGGCTCAACGCCTGCGGCTATTCGCTGGGTGCGAAGTTCACGCCGAGCTGGATGGATTTTCCGATGTTCTTTCGCGGCAATGAGGTTGAACTTTCCGAGGGCATGGTGTTTTTCGCTCACATGATCCTGATGGATTCCGATGCGGAAGCTGCCTATTGCCTGGGGCGCACCTATATTATCGGGAACAAGAAACCTGAACCCGTTTCAAAACATCCCCTCACCGTGATTGTCCGATGACACGACTGCTGTCCATTCTCTTCCTGCTTCTGCTCGCCGCCTGCGCCGGGGGCGGCAGCCAGCCCTTCGGCAAGCTTCAACCGGCGGAGCGGACGCCTGCCATTATCTCCCCGCCATGGGAGGCGATGATCGCGGCGGGGCCGGGGGCGTCCAAGGAGATCGATCTTGAAACCCTGCATGGCCCGGGCCGGCAACCGGCAACTGCCGCGACACCGGAGGAACTGGCCGCTGACGCCAAGAGCGGGCGGCTGGTGATCAGGGCGGTGGCCGTCATTCCGGTGAAGGGGGCCAAGGGCACGGGCAATGATGAATTGACCCGCGCCATGCGCCAGACCCTGACACTGGCGGGCTGGACGGTGTTCGGCGCGCCGGCCAAAAATGCACTCACCATTTCGGGCCGGGTCGAGATGGCGGAGGTTTCGGGCAATACCCAGATGGTGGCGCTGAAATGGGCGGTGCAGGCGCCCGATGGCGGCAAGCTTGGCGACGTGAACCAAGCCAATAATGTGCCCGCCGGCTCGCTCGATGCGGGCTGGGGCGAAATTGCCGGCTTCGCGGTGGAAGCGGCCGCCAGCGGGATATTCGAGCTGATCAACAAGTTCAGGTGATGCCTGCCCTCACCCTGAGGCGCCTTGCGTGAGCAAGGCCTCGAAGGGCTGGTTGCCGCGGAAACAGATGCTTCGAGGCTCACGCTCGCGCGTGAGCACCTCAGCATGAGGGGCTGGAATGGGGTTCTTAACACTCTCCACAGGCCGCATTTGCGCTTGTGTCATACCCTTGTTATAGAGCGCCCAGACGCAGCGCGGCGACGAGGGACAAGCATGATGAAAATAGTGGCGGGTAACAGCAACCGGCCCTTGGCGGAAGCCATCTGTTCCTACCTCCACCTGCCGCAGACCAAAGCCGTGGTCAAACGCTTCAACGACATGGAAGTGTTCGTCGAAATCCAGGAAAACGTCCGCGGCCAGGACATGTTCGTGGTGCAGTCCACCAGCTTCCCGGCCAACGACCACCTGATGGAACTGCTGATCATCATCGACGCCCTGAAGCGGGCTTCAGCCAAGCGCATCACCGCCGTCATTCCTTATTTCGGCTATGCCCGGCAAGACCGCAAGTCGGGGTCGCGCACCCCCATTTCGGCCAAGCTCGTGGCCAATCTCATCACCAGGGCGGGGGCCGACCGGGTGTTGACCATGGATCTCCATGCCGACCAGATCCAGGGCTTCTTCGATATCCCCACCGACAACCTTTTCGCAGGACCGGTCATGGTGCGCGACATCAAGCAGCACATGGATGTCGCCAACACAGTGGTGGTATCTCCGGACGTGGGCGGCGTGGTGCGGGCCCGGGCCCTTGCCAAGCGTCTCGCCACGCCGCTCGCCATCGTCGACAAGCGCCGCGAACGGGCGGGCGAGTCGGAAGTCATGAACATCATCGGCGAAGTGGCGGGAAAGTCCTGCATCATGATCGACGACATCGTCGATTCAGGCGGCACGCTGTGCAACGCCGCCGAGGCGCTGCTGGCCCAGGGCGCCAAGGACGTGAGCGCCTATATCACCCACGGGGTGCTGTCGGGCGGCGCTGTGGCGCGGGTCACCTCGTCAAAGCTCAAGCATCTGGTGATCACCGACTCGATCCAGCCCACGGAAGCGGTGAAGGTGGCGCGCAACATCCGCGTGATCGGCATCGCCTCTCTGCTCGGCGAAGCCATCGGCCGCACATCGCGTGAAGAGTCGGTGTCGAGCCTGTTTGAGTAAAATCTTATCTATAAGTATCTGTTGACCACCTCACGCGGCAATGCTTGCTTGCCTGCCTGATTTGCCAATGGGTGTGTTCATGATGAAAACCTGCGTCAGCTCCTTCGCGTTCATTTGTTTTGTTTCCGCCAGCACGCCGGGACTGGCCGCCGCTGCCACCGCGGAGGAGGCTCAGCGCCTCGCAGGTGTATTCCAGACCTATCTCGGCAAGGAACCTGGGGTGGTGACCGTCATCCCTTCCGGCGAAGCCTATGACGTGAAGGTCGATCTGGCACCTTTTCTTGCAAAGATACCTGAACCTAATTTTTCCGCCGAAGTATCGCCGTTTGAGATGAAGCTCGCTGATCAGGGCGGCGGCAAATGGTTGGTCACGCAAGATTCACCCTTTTCCTTTTCGGCAAAGATTCCGGGCAAGTTCGAGGTGATTGCCAAGGTCGGCGCGATGAAGGTCAGTTCGGTTTTCGACGAGAATCTCCAGGTATTTATAAGTTCGACAACAGAATTTGCTGACTTTTCCTTGGAAGAAATATTCACTGAGCCTGGATTGGGACCAGTCCATGTGACAGTGGACAGTAAGTCCATGCGTTACGAGACCACGGCAACGGCCTCGGGAGCCGATGCCGTTGATGGCACTATTCAGATGACCATGTCAGGTTTTTTTGAAAGAATCACTGCGCCGGTTTCTCCCGCTTCGCCCGTAACCATGGATGTCGATTTCATCGCTGGCCCGAGCACAACTGAAACTATCATTAAGGGCCTCAAGAACAGGGCAATCAACAAACTCATCACGTGGTTCATCGCCCATCCTTCACAGGCGTCGATTAAGGCAAGCCAGTCGGAGTTGAAAGCAATTCTCGGTGCGAGCCTTCCGCTGTTTGAAAACATCTCAAGCACGGGGACATTGAAGGATTTTTTTGCCCCGACAACACCTATTGGCCCGGTTAGCATCGCTAACGTGGGCTTCAACATCGGCATGAACGGGATCGTTGTGGAAGGAGCAGTGCATGAAGGTTTTACGGTGGAAGGCCTGACTCTACCGTATGGATTTGTTCCGCCATGGGCCACTGATCTTGTTCCTGACAAGCTCGCGCTGGACTTCAAGATTTCGGATTTCAATCTCGCGGATCCTGTCGGCATGCTGCTTGACATGATTGACCTCAATGAGGCCAAGCCCACCACCCCCGAGGAAAATATGAAACTTCTTACCGCCCTGTTGCCCAAGGGGGCGGTGCAAATATCCATGGGGCCGAGCAAGGTGACGAGCAAGGTCTATGATGTGGATTTCGAGGGAAGCATGACGGCAGGACCTGTGGGCGTTCCGCTGGGTGCTGCCACGATCAGGGCCAAGGGGCTTGATGACGTCATGAAGGCTCTGCAAGCCGCTCCCCCTGAAATGGTGGGACAGGCCATTCCCGCCGTCATCGCCGCCAAAGGCATGGCCAAGACCGAAGCCGACGGCAGCCTGAGCTGGAAAATCGAAAACACCATATCCGGCACCGTGCTGGTCAACGGCATTGATATTTCGAAAATGGGCGGTGGCGGCTGAGGGCAGGCTGCCAAAATCAGATAGTTGATTTGGATCAATGGAAGCAAGGCCAATTGGTTTATAATGTGTCGATGGTTGTTTTTCGGTTCATAGGTTTGGCTGCCGCCCTGTTGATGTTCATGGTATCCATCAGCTTGGGCGCGTCAGCTGGCATGGCCAACTCTGTCCCTCAACCGCATTATGCCGTCAATGGCCATCACGAGAATGGCATAGATGCAAGCGCTGGATGTCAACAGTCCGGCTGTCAGGATTTGGACCATCGCGATAACGACTGCCAGGATTGCTGTCTTGGTCCATCCTGTGTTTCATCCGGCGCCCTTTTGCATGAAGCCGCGCGTGTAACCAAGCGCCTGTCGATCAGCCAACCCGACCCAAGTGCCGTCGATGATTTGTACGGCAGGTCAATCGCGCCGGAAACTGGCCCCCCAAAGCGCCTGGCCTGAGTGATTCCGGGCAATCCGTCCGGCTCATCCAACGTGTTCAACACCCAAGATCATGTGTCAGGTGCCGATTGCATGTCGGTAATATTGAAGGAGCTACAAAATGAATCGCCGAGATTTTTCCAAGACTCTTCTCATGGGAGGTTCTGGCCTTCTGTTAACGGGCCGTGCCGTTTCCGCTGCGCCGCAACCCCTCAAGCTTGCGGTCGCTTCGCGAACGATTGACGTCAATGGCCGCGCCGCGACCGTGTTCGGGCTTACCGGCCCCAATGACAGGCCGGGATTGACCCTTGCCGCCAGTGAGACCGTTGAGGTGGACCTGGAGAATGGCCTTTCCGAGGAAACCATGGTCCATTGGCATGGGCTGCTGCCTGCCTGGGACCAGGACGGCGTGCCCGATATGCCAATGCCGCTGCTCAAGGCCGGCGAAACGCGCCGTTACACCCTCCCATCGGGAAATCCGGGAACCCACTGGATGCATGCGCACACCTTGCAGGAGCAAAACCTTCTTGCGGCCCCGCTGGTTGTGCGCGGCCCGGAAGAATTGGCGCGTGACGAGCAGGAGGTTGTGGTGCTTCTGCACGACTTCTCCTTCACGCCGGCGGAAGAGCTGCTGGCAAAGCTCAAGTCGGGCAGCGGCATGGGCATGATGATGAACGGCATGAACATGCAGGGCATGGATCACTCGAACATGTCAGGCATGAACATGGGCGGCGGGATGATGGGGATGGATGTCAACGACATTGAGTATGATGCCTATCTCGCCAATGACCGCACCCTCAATGACCCTCAGGTCGTCCAGGTAGAGAAGGGCGGACGGGTTCGCCTGCGCATCATCAATGGCGCAACCGCGACCGCCTTCACCATCGACACGGGCGCACTCGACGGGGAAGTGATTGCCGTCGACGGTCAGGATGTCGTTCCCTTGAAAAACCGGCAGTTTCCGCTGTCCATGGGCCAACGGGTGGATTTCCGTTTGCAGTTGCCCCGGGAAGGCGGCGCCTTCCCGGTGCTTGCCTTGCGTGAAGGCGGGGCGCAGCGGACTGGCGTCATTCTGGCAACTCCTGGCGCTACGGTCAGCAAATTGGCGGATGCTGGCGAGTTGCAAGGGCCAATCCTGTCGCAGGCCACGGAAGCGAAACTTACCGCGGCCCGGCCACTCGCTCCGAAGACCGTCGACCGCGCCTATGCGGTCAATCTCGTGGGCAGCATGCAGGGCTATGAATGGGGCATGCAGTCAAGTGCTGATCTCTTGGTGCGCCGGGGCGAACGCGTGGTTGTGGAAATGCGCAACCACTCGATGATGACCCACCCAATGCATTTGCACGGGCATCACTTCCAGATCGTTGCCGTCAATGGCCGGGAATTTTCCGGCGCGGTGCGCGACACGGTCTTCCTGCCGCCCATGACCAGCATCGCTTTTGCCTTCGATGCGGTCAATCCGGGCAAGGCCTGGGCGTTCCACTGCCACCATCTCTACCACATGGCCACCGGCATGATGGCCACTGTCGGTTACGAGGGAGCATGAAATGGAATATCCTGGCTTATCCATTTCGATCTATAACCGTCTCGTCAGGAGTTAACCCATGAATCGCCGAACCACATTACTTTCCCTCATTGCCTCGGCTTCCGTCCTGATTGTTCCACATGCGGGCAGGGCGGCGGCGCTGCCCGCAATGGCGGTCTATCGCAATCCGGGATGCGGATGCTGCGAGGGCTGGGTGAAGCACATGGTTGCCGCGGGCTTCACGGTGACGGTTGAAGATGATCAGGACCTCGCTGCCCGCAGGCAAAGCCTGAATATTCCCGCTGGCCTGGCGAGCTGTCACATTGCCCTTGCGGACGGTTATGCCTTTGAAGGCCATATCCCCGTGGCAGACGTCATGAAGTTTCTCAAGGAGCGGCCGGCGGGCGCCATTGGCCTCATCGTGCCCGGCATGCCGATGGAATCGCCGGGCATGGAAGCCGGAGGCAGCCCGGAAGCTTACGATGTGCTGTTGATTTCGGCGAATGCTGCGCCAGCCGTTTACGCCAGCCACTGAACCTGGGAAGCGCAACCGGGAATCCTGTTCGTCGCACTATTACGCCGGATGATGAGCGCCGGATCATCGGGAATTTTATATTTTTTGCGGTCACACTTTTGCCTGTTTGAGCGATAAGTTGGCCCTGCAAATCTATTGCGATAATCAGTCAAGGGAGACAATCATGATCAAGTCATTACTCGCAGCGGGAACAATTCTGGCGGCGCTTGCCGGGCCGGCCCTGGCCAGCCAGTGCCCAACGCTTGCGGCGAAGGCCGAAGAGGCCTTGAAAACCTCAACGCTTGATGATGCGGGCAAGGCCAAGGTGACCGAGTTGATCGCCACCGGCATGTCGCAGCATGCGGCAGGCAATCACCCGGAATCGGAAGCAACTCTCGGCGAGGCGCTGAAACTTCTCGGCATGTAGTCAGGCCTAACACAGGCTGATTGCGGCCCGGGCATCTGTCCGGGCCGTTTTCTTGCTTTTATATTTCCATATTTCCGGAAATATAGATTGACAATTGGCGCCTGCCAGCATAGATGCCTTTCATGCTCAGAGGAACTACAGTCGCCACCCGCATTGAAGACGCCGCCGCACGGCTTGAAGCGCTAGGAAATCCTACGCGCCTTGCGGTGTTCCGGCTTCTGGTGCGGGCGGGTGAAGATGGCCTGGCCGTGGGGCAATTGCAGAAGCGCCTGAAGATCGCCGGGTCGACCCTGTCGCATCATTTGCGGGCGCTGATCACCGTCGATCTGGTGTCGCAGGAGCGGCAGGGAACGACGCTCACCTGCCGGGCCAATTACAAGGTCATGGAAACACTGGTTTCATTTCTGGTTGATGAATGCTGCGCCGATGCCGCCTGCGCGCCGGTGGATAAGGTCGCATGAGGAATTTTTCGGTTCAATTATTTCTATATTTCTAGAAGGAGCAAAACTATGAATTTTTCCGTGCAACCCGAATTGCCCGTGGCCGTCATCGGCGCAGGCCCCGTCGGCCTGGCGGCAGCGGCGCATCTGGCCGAGCGCGGTGTGCCATTTGTGGTATTCGAGGCGGGCGCAGGCGTTGCGGCGGCAGTCCGGCAATGGGGCCATGTCACCTTCTTCTCGCCATGGCGATTCAATGTGGACAGTGCGGCTGGGCGTTTGCTGGAGCAGACGGGATGGACCATGCCAGATCAGGACCGCGATCCCACCGGGCAGGAATTGATCGATAATTATCTGTCGCCGCTTGCCGCATTACCAGGCATTGCGCCACACATCCGCTATGGCGCGCGGGTGGCGGCGGTGACGCGGCAGGGCATGGACCGGGTGCCGTCGAAAGGGCGCGAGCAGCGGCCCTTTGAAGTCTCGGTGGAACTCGCCGATGGCAGGCATGAACGGATGTTGGCACGGGCGGTGATTGACGCATCGGGCACATGGTCGGCGCCCAATCCCGCCGGGGCGAACGGGATTCCGGCGCTTGGTGAAAAAGAAAGCTCTTCCCGCATTTCCACGGGAATTCCCGATGTCTACGGGAATGAGCGCAAGCGCTACGCGGGTAAACGGGTGATGGTCATCGGCTCCGGCCATTCGGCGATGGATTCGATTCTAAATTTGGTGCGCTTGAAGAAAGAGGAACCGGCCACGGAAATCATCTGGGCCATGCGTTCGCGGCCTACAGACAAGACTTTTGGCGGTGGGGCGGACGACCAGCTTGCAAACCGCGGGGCGCTGGGTGGCCGGGCCAAGGCGGCCATTTCCGCCGGCAATGTTTCGGTGGAAGCGCCATTCCGCGCGCAGGGTTTTTCGCTCACGAAAGATTCAGTCGAGATTAGCGACGAGACAGGGAGGAAAGTCATCGCCGATGAGGTCATCGTCGCCACGGGTTTCCGCCCGGATTTTTCCATGCTCAGCGAAATCCGGCTTGACCTGCATCCCTGGCTGGAATGCACCCGCACTTTGGGGCCACTGATAGATCCCAATGAACATAGCTGCGGCGATGTTCCGCCCCATGGCGTGAAGGAGTTGACGCAGCCGGAAAACAATTTCTTTATTGTGGGCATGAAGAGCTATGGCCGTGCGCCGACATTCCTCATGGCCACGGGCTACGAACAGGTCCGCTCGGTCGTGGCCGCATTGGCTGGCGACATGGAAGCAGCGCTGGATACAAAACTGGTTCTGCCGCAAACCGGGGTCTGTGAAGGCCCTGGCCGCGGAGAAGAAGGCGGCTGTTGCGGCGGGCCTGCGCTTTCGCGGGCTGACGCCTGCTGCACCGCTGATGCCATTGCCAAGGACGCGGGCAAATCCGGCTGCGGTTGTGCGGCGGCGGGCCGCTGCTGATGACATTCCGCTGGGGCTTTGTATTGCCCCTTGCATTTGCGCAATTGGTTTCCTGGGGTTCCCTCTATTATGCCTTCGCGGTGATCGCCGGGCCGATGGCGGCGGAAATGGGCTGGTCCAGCCCCGCGATCAATGGCGCGTTGTCGGCGGGACTTGCCGCTACGGGTTTTGCCTCATTCTTTGCGGGCCGCGCCATCGACATTTATGGCGGGCGGATGCTGATGACGGCGGGTTCAACGGCCGCCGCCTTGCTGCTCGTGGCCTGGTCGCAGGTCACCGAACTCTGGCAGCTCTATGCCGTGTGGATTGCCATGGGGGTGGTGTTTTCAACGGTTCTTTATGAGCCTGTGTTTGCTGTGATGGCGCGGGAACTGAAGGAAGACTACCGGCGCGGCATCATCACCATCACACTTCTTGGCGGCCTTGCCAGCACGGCCTTCATTCCGCTCACGCAATTCCTAGTTGACGTTTCGGACTGGCGGCGGGCCCTCATGGTTCTCGCGGCAATCCAAATCCCCTTCGGGATTATTCTTCACTGGACTGTGCTTGGACAATCCAGCACGCCGGCAATCATCGCCAAGGCAAGCGTGCCCAAGGGCCGGGTGCGCAAGGCGTTGGCCACGCCGGTGTTCTGGCTGCTGGCGCTGAGCTACGGGGCCCACGCCTTCATGTTCACGGGCCTCACCTTCCACATCATTCCGCTGCTCACGGAGCGCGGCTTTGCGCTGCCCATGATCATCGCGGCCTATGCTCTGGTCGGGCCGTTTCAGGTCATCGGGCGTATCGTGGTTTTCGCGCTTGAGAAGCGCATCGATGTCAGGCTAGCAGGCATTGTGGGAACCTCCCTTCCGGTGTTGGGCCTTGTGCTGCTCATGCTGGCCACGCCCGGCTCGCCGCTGCTCTACTGGTTTGCCATATTTTACGGCGGTGGCATGGGCATCAAAACCATCGTGCAGGCCACGGCGGGACCTGAATTCCTGGGTCGGGAAGGCTATGGCGCGCTGCAGGGAACATTCGCCGGCATCAATTTCGCGATCCAGGCGGCAACGCCGTTCGCGCTTGCTGTGCTGTGGTCGCTTATGGGCGGCTATGACCAGGTGATCTGGGTTCTTTTCGCCGGGGCGGCCCTGTCGGCGCTGGCCTTTATTGGCGCACTCATGGTGCGGCCGGGAGCGCCTGCTTCATCAGCCTGAGCGCTTCATCCAGGCGGAGGCGCTCGTCTTCCTGAAGAACCGCGGCAATGACTGGATAGTGCAGGGTAATGGCGCCGGACATGAGGGTGCGCTGGGCGGATGAATAAAGTTTGCTGTCGCCAACCGATTCAATAACACCCTCAACCAGCGTGGCCCAGGCGGTGGACGAGCCTTCGTCAGCGTGTGACAGGCGCACCAGCTTTGCAACAGCCGCGGCGACCTCCAGCGTATGGACCTGCACCAAGGTCAATTCCTGCTGAAGCGGCTCGCCGACAATCACCGCCACATTATAGGCGGCGCGGCAGGCGCCAAGCACGGCCAGAATGATGCGCAACTGGCGGAGCTTCTCGCCATCCGAAACCGGCGCCTGTTCAATGCGGGTGATGTTGCCGGGATCGATGAGGTGGTTGAACAGGGCTCCTTGCGCCTCGTTGCGCAAATGTGGCAGCGGCACGTGCCCGTTGTAGTGGCGGAAATAGAAATTCACATAGTCGCGGTTGGTCCATTGGCTTTCACCGACCGAGGCAACGCTCGTTGCAAAGGCCAAGCCCAGGCTCAGGACGGCAATTGCAGTTCGCATGATCCAGTACTCAAATGAAAATCAAATGGCGCGGGACTGATCTTGATGGAACCTGCCGGCCCAGCGCAGCTTCATTGCCCCGGTTGATCCATGTCAATATAACCTCCAGAAGGTCATTGTAGGTGTCGGCCAGTATACAAGAGGGACCCAAAGCATGCTATTTCCAATCTTCCATGGCATCATCGCTCCCGATATCGCTTCGCCAAAGCCACTGGGTGCTATGAAGACGGCAATTGGGTCGGCCGCAAAGCTCGATGGTCACCTTTCAGTGGCCATTGGCGCACCAAAGTAAATCAATAACGGGGAAACTCAAATTCTAATGGCAGATGAGCGGGCGGTGTGAATGACTGGCGATGTCTGAGGCGCTGACCTACTGGGCCATGTTCATAGCGGTAGCCGCAGTGATTGCCGCGGCGGGCCCTTATGTGTCGCGCAACGGCGACATCATCGCCGAGAAAACAAATCTCTCTGGCGGCTGGGTCGGGCTGGTCCTGATCGCTGCCGTCACAACGCTGCCGGAGCTGGTGACCGGGGTCAGCGCGGTGGCCGTCTGGAACCTGCCGGACATCGCAGTCGGCAATGCGCTGGGCAGCTGCGTCTTCAATCTGGCCATCCTGATTGTGGTCGATTTCATGTTGCGCGGCGAGCCGTTTTATCGCCGCGCCAACCGGGGGCACATCATTTCCGGCGGTTTTGGAATTGTGCTGATCGGCTTTGCCGCGTTGACCATCCTTGTCGAGCAGAACGGGGGCGGGCTAAGGCTGTGGCATATCGGGATTTCGACGCCGATCATGCTGCTGCTCTATGTCGGCGCGATGCGCACCGTATTCGTCTACGAGCGTGACAACCGTGAACAGTTCAGCGAAGAGGTGGCGCGCCGCCATCCGGACGTGACGCTCGCCATGGCGGTTCGCCGTTATGCCGCCGCCGGCGCCGCTATTGCCGTCGCGGGTGTCGCCCTGCCATATGCCGGGGGCGCCATAGCGGACATCATGGGCTGGAACCGCACCTTTGTCGGCACCCTCTTTGTCGCCGGCGCCACGTCATTGCCGGAACTCGTGGTGACCATCGCGGCCGTGCGCTTGGGGGCCCTGAATATGGCGGTTGCAGCGCTTCTCGGCAGCAACCTGTTCAATATGCTGATTCTGGCCATCGAGGATGGGCTCTACCTGCCCGGACCGCTCCTGGCCAACGTGTCGCCAGCCCACGCCGTCTCGGCGGTCTCGGCGATGATCATGACGGGCATCGCGGTCATCGGCTTGCAATACGGGCCCCGATCGCGGATATTTGGCACCGTGGGGTGGGCCAGCCTTGCGATTTTCACGGTTTATTTATTTAATTCCTATGTTTTATACCTACATGGGCATTAGCAGTTTTTTTTGGATTGTAGTGGACGGGATGTTTTTACGCCGGAAGTCGCCAGGATTTTGGTTAAAGGTACGGAACGTGATTTGGCCCAAGATGGGCCTGAGCCGGGCATGGCGCTATGTTGTGCACCGGATGGCGCGGCTTAAGGCAAGCCCGCATGCGATTGCACTTGGTTTCGCGGTAGGCTCCTTTGCGTCTTTTACGCCTTTTATCGGCCTTCACTTCATTCTGGCCGGGCTTATCGCCTTTGCGCTCCGCGCCAGCATCCTGGCGTCGGCCATTGGCACTGCTGTTGGCAATCCGCTGACGTTTCCCTTCATCTGGCTGTCGACCTACAACGTAGGTGCTGCACTTCTTGGGCGCGAAGCGAAGGCGGAAGTGGTTCTCGACCTTCCGGCGGCTCCGGAAAGTGCCGTCAACGCCGGGTTGATGGACTTTGCCGAGAAGCTTTTTCAGCGGATCGAGCCCGTTTTCCTCCCGATGCTCATCGGCGGAACCCTGCTTGGACTGGCCTGCGCCGCAGCCTGCTATTTCATCGTGCGGCTGTCGGTTGACCGGTTCAAGCAACGGCGCAAATCCGTGCGGGTCCGTGCCATCTCGCCACAGCAGAAAATCACACCCTAAGCCGGAATTGACATCATCCGGGCAATCGTCTCCAGTTGCGGCATGAGCAGTTGGAGGCGGCATGGCGGCGTATGACCTGGTTTTGAAGGGCGGGCATGTTGTCGATCCGGGGCAGAGCATCGACGCGAAGATGGATGTTGCCTTTCAGGCGGGAAAGGTGGCGGCCGTTGCGAAAACCATTGCGGTTCCGGCGGGCGCCGAGGCGCGCGATGTTTCGGGCCTTATCGTCACTCCCGGCCTCATCGACATGCATACCCATGTCTATTGGGGCGGCACCTCGCTTGGCATTGATGCGGAGGATTTCTGCCGCAAAAGCGCAGTCACCACGGCGATTGATACGGGATCGGCGGGGCCGGGAAATTTTGCCGGTTTCCGCAAGCATGTGATCGAGCCGTCAGCGGTCAGGATTCTGGCCTATCTCCATATTTCGCACGCTGGGATTTTCGGCTTTTCCAGCCGCATCATGGTGGGCGAAAGCGAAGAGCTGCGCCTGATGGATCCGGAAACGGCGGTCGAGGTGGCAACCGCCAACCGGGACCTGATTGTCGGCATCAAGGTCCGGCTCGGGCGCTGGGCTTCCGGCATCCACGGCATGGTTCCGTTTGAATATGCCCTGCAGGTGGCCGAAGAGGCTGGCATGCCGATGATGGTTCATATTGACGACCCGCCGCCTTCCTACCCGCAGGTGGTGGAGCGGCTGCGCAAGGGCGATGTGCTCACCCACTGCTTCCGGCCTTTTCCCAATACGCCCACGACAAGCGACGGCCACGTGCGCCCGGAGGTGCTTGCGGCACGCCAGCGCGGGGTGTTCTTCGACGTGGGCCATGGCATGGGGTCATTTTCGTTCAAGGTGGCCCGCATCATGCTGGAGAACGGGTTTTATCCCGACACCATCTCGTCTGATGTCCATGCCCTTTGCATCAATGGCCCGGCCTTCGACCAGGTGACGACCCTGTCCAAATTTCTCCATCTGGGAATGCCGTTTTCCGAGGTAATCCGGGCTTCCACCCAGAATGCGGCATTGGCGCTTTCCCGCCCGGAGCTTGGCAGTTTAAGGCCGGGAGCGGTGGGAGACGCCGCCATTCTCAGCCTCGACGAAGGCCAGTTCGAGTATGTCGATACGGTGGGCGAGAAGCTTACGGGCGAGCGGAAAATCAATGTGCGCGGCGTGGTTCTGGGCGGAAAGTGGTGGCATTCCGCCTGATCCCTTTCGGGGTGCATCAAAAGATCATTTGTGCACCGGGCTTTTTTGGCTTTAATTTGCCGGCACCGACGGAATGATCGGGCACCAGGGAGACAAAACAATGACTGAATTCAACAAAACACTGGAACAGGCCAAGAAGCTTGTTTCAAAGGGGCGGATGTCACGGCGTGACTTCGTTCAACTGGCTGTGGCAACGGGTGTTACCGCCGTTGCGGCTGACAAGCTGTTCGTCACGGCGGCCCGTGCCGAACCCAAGAAGGGCGGCACCTTCAAGATCGGCATTGGCCATGGCGCGACAACGGACTCGATGGACCCGGGCCTCTATCCCGACCAGTTCACCGGCACGGCCCTTTGGGGAACCCTGTCCAGCAGCCTGACCGAGATGGACCACACGGGTTCGGTCATTCCGGACGTCGCCGAAAGTTTCGAGCCGGACAAAGGCGCGGCGAAATGGGTGTTCAAGCTGCGCAAGGGCGCCACCTTCCACAATGGCAAGGACATCACGGCCGAAGATGTCGTGGCCTCCATCATGCATCACCGCGGCGAAAATTCTAAATCAGCGGCAAAGTCCCTGTTGACGTCAGTCAAGGAAGTCAAGGCTGACGGGGCCGACACGGTGATCTTCGAGCTTGACGGCGGCAACGCGGATTTCCCCTACACGGTGTCCGACTATCACATGCCGATCATGCCGAAGAATGATGACGGCTCGGTTGACTGGCAGTCGGGCATCCGCACCGGCGGCTACACGCTTGAAAAGTTCGAGCCCGGCGTGATCGCCACATTCAAGAAATATCCCAACTACTACAAGGAGGGCAGGGCCTGGTTCGATGCGGTCGAGTGCCTGGCGATCAAGGACTCCACGGCGCGGACCAACGCGCTGACCGCCGGTGAAATCCACTACATGGACCGCTGCGACCTGAAGACCCTCGACCTTCTCAAGCAGGATCCCAACCTCAATGTCACCGAGTTGACGGGCTATGGCCACAACGTTTTCGTGATGAACGTCGAAGCTGCTCCATTCAACAATCTCGATGTGCGCTCGGCTCTCAAATACTCGATTGACCGTGAGAAGATCGTCCAGAACGTCTTCTTCGGGCATGGCACCGCCGGCAACGACAATCCGATCCCGCTCAGCGTGAAGTTCGGCATCGATCCGGAGCCGAAACATGTTTATGACCCGGGTAAGGTCAAGGAGCTGCTCAAGAAAGCTGGCATGGAAAATGTCGAGATCGAGCTCCATGTTGCCGATGCGGCTTTCTCAGGCGCGGTCGATTCAGCCCTGATCTGGCAGGAGAGCGCCAGGGCAGCGGGCCTCAACCTGAAAGTCACGCGGGCTCCTGACGACGGCTATTGGGACAATGTCTGGCTGCAGAAGCCCTTTGTCGCGTCCTACTGGAGCGGCAGGCCGACCTGCGACTGGATGTTTACCACGGCCTATGCGGCCGGTGCCGCGTGGAACGACACGTTCTGGAAAAACCCGCGTTTCAACGAGCTGCTGGTTGCGGCGCGCTCTGAAACCGATGAGCCGAAACGCGCCGCCATGTATGCCGAGATGCAGCAGCTGCTGCATGACGATGGCGGCCTGATCAACCTCATCTTCAACTCCTATGTCGAGGCCCATCAGAAGACCCTCGGCCATGGCGATGTTGCCAGCAACTGGCAACTGGATGGCCAGCGGATCGCCGAGCGCTGGTGGTTCGTGTAATCGAATGTTTGCGCCGGCGGAGCAGCAATGCATTGCCGGCGTTCCATTTTGGCAACGACGGGAGTGCCCTGTCTGGCCGTAGAAGGTGACGGAGGCTTATGGCTTCAGTCCGTAATCGTCAGCTCTCAAGCCCCGCCATTTCAATTGGAACTTCCTGCCAGTCCTGGCCGGTGGCGATGATGCAGGCCACGCCCCTGGTGTCGGTGACCACGACAGTCCAGGTGCCTTGCGGCGACATGAAGATTTCCATCACGGCCCGGGCGTTCACCACGCCCATGATGCGGCGGGCTTCCTTGAACTTGGTGGTGAGGGACTTGGCCACGGCATCGTGACTGCCGCAGGGGGCAGCAGCCGAGGCAACGCCTGCGCTGCTGAAGAGGGTTACCGCAGCGAGGACTGCGGCGAATTTGAATGAGCGGATATGCGCAAACATTTGAATTCTCCTTCGCTACCGCGGCACAATTGCCGCTTGAATTAAGGAGAGGCTGCACCATCCAAACGGAACTGGCGCTGAACGGGCCGTTCAGGCGAAATTCACGATCAAAACAGATCCTGCGGACCGGACGGCCCGGCGGCTTCTATTCCTTGGGCGTGATGATCAGTCCGGTCAGTCCGTTCCTGGCTGAGATCTCATCAAGCTTTCCGCTTGCCGCGAGGGTTGAGAGTGCGGCATTCAGCTTGCCGGCAAGCGCCGTTTCACCCTTTCGGATTCCAGCGCCGGCACCTTCGCCGATGATTTCGACATCAAGGGGAACCGCGCCCTTGGCTTCGAAGGTGCCTCCTTGCGCCGACTTCAAGAAGGCATCAAGCGTCGTGCCATTGGCCAGGACATAGTCAAGACGGCCCGCCGCCAGATCCTGGTTCACTTCGTCCTGGGTCTGGTAGGTCTGGATCGTTGCTGTTTTGCCGTAGTATTTTTCCGCATAGGCGGCGTGAATGCTTGAAACTTGCACACCGATGATCTTTCCAGCCAGATGCCCGGGCGAGAAATCCATGTCACCGTTCCTGGCGCCCATCATGACGGCAGCCGAGGTGTAGTAGGTGTCGGAGAAGTCGATCACTTCGCGGCGCTTGGCGTTCTTGGCCATGGAGGCGATGATCACATCGATCTTGCTGGCGGTGAGGGCGGGGATAATGCCGTCCCATGCGGTTTCGACGATCTCGCACTTCTCCTTCATCTCGGCGCACAGCGCATCCACCAGGTCAATTTCCCAGCTCACCCATCTGCCGGAGGCGTCCTTGGCGGTGAAGGGCGGATAGGGTTCAGCCGCCACGCCGATTTTGAGGTCGGCAAGGGCAGGGGGTGCCGCCAGCAGCGCCGCCGCCGCAAGCAAGGAAATACGTAAAATTTTCATGGTTTTCTCCGCAATCTGAAATGATCTGAGCATTGATTCTTCGCGCCGGAAATAACTTGGCGCTTCTATGGTTGACAAGACGGCTAACGAGTCTGGCTGCCATGTGGGGAAGTCGTGGAATCCGGGGCGTTTTGTTAACGCTTTGTTATGGTTATCCGCCGACCGCGCACCCATTGCGCAAAATGCCCAAATCGGACGACATAAGTCGTCGCCACCTTCCTTGGCCAGGCCCTGAGTTCTTATGCGCCTGGCGAAGGCGCTGGCTTCATCGGAGCCGTTGTGGGCGCCATCGCCGTGCTCTTCGTCTGGGGAATGTTGCCAAGAAGAACGCGGTCTAAACTAACCACACCGTCACCCTGGCGAAAGCTCATTTATTGTCTGTCACCCCGACGGAAGTCGGGGCCCAGACTTTGAGTATGTGTGACCGCTGAAAGCTTGGGTCCCGGCGTGCGAGGCTGTGAATTAATAGCAGTTTTGCTCGATTTGTGATTCACTTGAGTCTGCTTAATTTGATTTGCAGGGGAAGGTTGAATGACGAAGGGCAAAGCGCATGTTGTCAGGCCACAACGGTCCCAAGTTGGCTGGGAGATG
>JAUXUN010000026.1 GCA_030680855.1 Aestuariivirga sp. | reverse complement strand
TATGGATGAGGTGAAGTCACGCGCGGAGGTCTGGAAGAATTTTTCGGCTGATGTCGGGCAATGGGCGCTGCTTGGTTTTGGCGCCTGGGCTATCGAAGAAATAGTGAATGGAATTTATGTGGGCCAAGTCAGCCTGAATTTTCCTGAGGATTTTCCCGAACATGAACTTGGCTGGCAAGTTTGGGAGGAATTTGAGGGCAAGGGTTTTGCCTTTGAAGCGGCCGTGCTTGCGCGAGGATTTGCGTTTAATGAACTCGGCTGGTCGACCGTAGTCAGTTACATTGATCCAAAAAACGAACGTTCCATCCGGCTCGCGGAACGGATGGGTGCAGTGTTGGACGGAGATGCGGCCACGCCAAACAATGAAGCCTGCCTGGTTTACCGCCATCTACGTTAGGCTGTTGGAACAAACTCAGGCCATTCCGAGCTTTGCAGCCAGTTCGAGATCCCAAAAGGCGGCTTCGATCTTGTGACCATCGAGGTCGCGCACGAAGCAACCGTAGTAGGGCTCGCCATAGTCATGGCGGTGGCCGGGGTCCCCGTCTTCGGTTGCGCCGGCGGCAATTGCCTCTTTGAAAAACGCCTCCACTTCGGCCTTGGACTGGGCCAGGAAGCCGATATGTACGCCATTGCCGCAAGAGGCCGCCGCGCCATCAAATGGCGTCTGAATCCAGAATTCGGGGTAGGCCTTGCCGAAGGCTGCGGCTCCTTCATGTTCCATGACGATCCGGCACCCTAAAGTGCCGAGCACCCTCACATAAAATCCCCGGGCTGCCGGAAAGTCATTGGTTCCCAGCGAGACATGCGAGATGATGGAGGGGTTTTCGTCGGCCATGGTGTTTTTCCTTCTCGTTCTGATAACCAGTACATTAACTGACATCTGCTGACAGGTTGCGGCAGCAGCGTGAAGCGGTTAGGGTATTGCCATGGCACGCACAGGTTTTTATCCCGGCTCATTTGACCCCGTTACCTATGGCCACCTCGACATCGTAGCGCGGAGCGCGCGGCTGGTGGAGAAGCTGGTGCTGGGGGTTGGCACCCATGCGGGCAAACATTCACTTTTGGATGTAAAGAAACGCGTTGAACTCCTGGAGCATGTGACCAAGCCCATTGCCGAGCATACGGGGGTTAAAATCAGCGTGGTGACCTTTGCCGATTTGACGGTGGATGCGGCGCGGCGCGCCAATGCGGGCCTGATTATCCGGGGCCTAAGGGATGCCAGCGATTTCGACTATGAAGTGCAGATGGGGCAGATGAACGGGGCCCTGGCGCCGGACATTGAAACGGTGTTCCTGGCGGCCTCACCCGCCACGCGAATGATTGCCTCGTCACTGGTCAAGCAGATTGCCCAAATGGGGGGTGATGTTTCGCTGTTTATCCCCAAGGAAGCCCAGGCGGCGGTGGCCGCGGCGCTTAAGAACTAAACCCTTGCGCGGCCTCATTTCTGGCGATATCTGGCACTATCCAGCGTTCGATTTCCATTAACCCCGAAACCGGAGACTTAGAGAATGAAGAGACTTGGCCTATGCGCCATAGCGGCCATGATGATGGCAGCGCCTGCCTTGGCGGCAGAAAAGATCACCGTTGAAACCAACGACAAGTGCAGCTTCACGATCACGCTGCGGCCGGACCTGGCGCCAGCCCACGTGGCGCAGGTTTCCAAGCTTGCGGCGGCGGGTTTTTATGATGGAATCGTTTTTCACCGGGTGATTGACGGCTTCATGGCCCAGACGGGTGACCCAACTGGCACCGGCATGGGCGGTTCGGAAGAACCGGACATCAAGGCCGAATTTTCGAAAGAGCATTTTGGCCGCGGCGCAGTCGGCATGGCGCGGTCCAATGACCCGGATTCAGCCAACAGCCAGTTTTTCATCATGTTCGCCGATGGTGGATTCCTTGACGGCAACTACACGGTGCTGGGCAATGTGGATGATGAAGGGATGTTCTGCGTTGACCGCCTTGAGCGCGGCGAACCGCCTGCAACTCCCGACAAGATGGTAAAGGTTACGGTGCAATAATGGCTGATCTCGAAAACACCCTTCACATGGACCTGGCCAAGGGCCGGGTCGTCATTGAGCTCCTGCCAAAACTGGCACCGGGCCATGTGGCGCGCATCAAGGAACTGGCGCGCGAAGGCTTTTATGACGGCGTGGTGTTCCACCGCGTGATCGAAGGCTTCATGGCGCAGGGCGGCGACCCCACCGGCACCGGCATGGGCGGCTCGAAGAAGCCGGACCTGAAGGCGGAATTTTCCAAGGAGCCGCATGTGCGCGGCATCTGCTCTATGGCACGCTCCGGCAATCCGAACTCGGCCAACAGCCAGTTCTTCATCTGCTTTGGCGATGCGACTTTCCTTGACAACCAATATACGGTTTGGGGACGCGTTACATCGGGCATGGAGCTTGTGGATGGCCTGAAGCGCGGTGAACCGGTGAGCAACCCGGACAAGATTGTCAAAATGCAGGTTGCTGCTGATGCGAAGTAAGGGAAATTAACGCAAAGCGGAGCCAGTATATGGAAATTATCGGGCAGATACTGGCTTCCGCATATTTTGATGACAAAGAGTTTCGTAGTGCGATCAAGCCGATCAACGAGTATCTGCAACGTGTGTCGGATGAAATTCAAAAGCAAATAAAAAAATTTGAATCAGAGGCGGATTATATGCCGCACATGCTTCTAAGCATGACAATTGCCTCTTCCTTTAACACCTATGTCATAAGTTCATTTCATGCGGCGAAAGCCTGTGAGCTTTTTCATGGTGAGGCGGTTAAAAAGGTTAGCGACAAAGACGGTCCACACATGCTTGGTTCTTTGATGGCTCTCCAACACGCTCATGGACTGGAGGCTGTGTTTAACCTAGCGTATACAAGGGGCATACTTACCAACCAGCGTTTTGTTGAACTGACTAAGGTCGACGGCAAGAAAATCGAAGAGATATTCGATAAACTGTTTCCAAATTTACATGATGCAAGGAATGCGCTTGCCCATCAAGATGAACGTGTTCTGGGAATTGTTGGTTTGGGCAAGGGTGCAATCACAAAAGATTCTGCAATTATGCTGCATGCCCAACGTAGTTCGCAATTTGAGAACTTAGTTAGAAAGCGAGTAATCGACAATGGTCAGGCTGAAGAATTCGAGCAATTCAATTTCTCATTTGCATCGGATTCGTATTTCAAACTGGCAGACCTACTTGTCGGTATCTTTAAATAGCCATGCGTGTTTCCGATTTTGATTTTGTATTGCCGCCGGAGCGCATAGCGCTTCGCCCGGCGGTTCCGCGCGAAGCTGCCAAACTGCTGGTGGTAGGCGATGGGTTTGATGATTTCACAGTGGGCGATTTGCCGTCGCAGCTTCGCGCCGGCGATGTGCTGGTGTTCAACAATACAAAAGTCATTCCGGCGGCGCTGACCGGGGTTCGTATTGGACGGGGCGAGGCGACGCCGAAGATTGAAGCGCTGTTGCACATGCGGGTTGATGGCTCGCGCTGGAAAGCCTTTGCCAAGCCGGGGAAGAAATTGCAGGTGGGCGACCGGCTGCGCTTTGGGGCCGAGGGCCGGGTGTGCCTGTTGGGCGATCTTGATGCTACGGTTGAAGCCAAGGGCGAGGCCGGCGAAATTACCCTGGCTTTTGATTTCAGCGGGTTCATTTTGGATGAGGCCATTGAGGCGGTAGGCCAGATGCCGCTGCCGCCTTACATCGAGGGCAAGCGGGCGACGGATGCGCAGGACGCCACGGATTACCAGACCATATTTGCTCAATATCCGGGGGCCGTGGCCGCTCCGACGGCTGGGCTGCACTTCACGCCTGGTCTTATGAAAAGATTGGAAGCTGCTGGAATGACAAGAGAATTTGTCACCTTGCATGTGGGGGCGGGGACCTTTTTGCCGGTGAAGGCCGAGGATACGCGCGACCACAAGATGCATGGCGAGTGGGGTGAGGTATCGGCTGAAACGGTGGCCCGGCTGAAGGCCGCACGGCAGCGGGGCGGGCGCATTGTGGCGGTGGGGACCACGTCCTTGCGCCTGCTGGAGAGTTCTAAACTTGAGCCGTTCAGCGGGACGACGGAGATATTCATCACGCCGGGTTACAGGTTTTCCGCCGTCGATGTGCTGATTAGCAATTTCCATCTGCCGCGCTCGACACTGTTCATGCTGGTGTCGGCCTTTGCCGGCACGGAGCGGATGAAGGCGACCTATGCCCATGCCATTCATAATAATTATCGTTTCTATTCCTATGGCGATTGCTGCCTGCTATTTCCTCAGGCCGCATGACTGAGTTTTCCTTTTCGCTTCACAAGACGGATGGCGCGGCGCGGCTGGGCACGGTTCGCACCCTGCATGGCGACATTCGCACACCCGCCTTCATGCCGGTGGGCACGGTGGGCACTGTGAAGGGGCTTTATCTTGACCAAGTGAAGGGAACCGGTGCCGATGTCATTTTGGGAAATACCTATCATTTGATGCTGCGGCCCGGGGCGGATGAGGTGGCCAAGCTCGGCGGCCTGCATAATTTTATCCGCTGGGACGGGCCGATCCTGACCGACAGTGGCGGCTTCCAGGTTATGTCGCTGGCAAAGATCCGCAAAATCACGGAGCAGGGGGTTGTGTTCCAATCGCACATTGACGGGCGAAGGTATGAACTCACGCCAGAACGCGCCATGGACATTCAGCGCCTGCTGGACTCCGACATCCAGATGCAGCTCGACCAGTGCCTGGAATATCCGCACACGGATAAAGACGCGGAAAAGGCCATGCAGCTTTCCCTGCGCTGGGCGGCGCGGTCACGGAAAGCGTTTGGCACACAACCGGGACGGGGCAATTTTGGCATTGTGCAAGGTGGGGTGAACGAAGGCCTGCGCCGGGCCAGTGCGGCGGGGCTTCGGGATATTGGTTTTGAGGGCTATGCCATTGGCGGGCTGGCGGTGGGCGAAGGCCAGAAGCTGATGCTGCAGACGCTTGAGCTTACAGTGCCGGAACTACCGACTGACAAGCCCCGCTATCTCATGGGAGTTGGCACGCCGGAGGATTTGCTGGAGTCGGTCGGGCGCGGGATCGACATGTTTGATTGCGTGATGCCTACGCGTTCCGGGCGGCACGGGCAGGCGTTTACGCGGTTTGGAAAAGTCAATTTGCGCAATGCCAAACACGCGGATGATCCGCGCCCGCTTGATGCTGAAAGTACGTGCCCGGCGCTTTCGAAATATTCCCGCGCCTATATCCATCATCTCATGCGCTCGGGTGAATTGCTCGGCATGATGCTGCTGTCGTGGGCCAATGTTGCCTATTATCAGAATCTCATGCAGGGCATCCGCGGGGCCATAGCCGAGGACCGCTTTGAAGAATTCCGGGCGCTGACGAAAGAACAATGGAAGCGCGGCGAGGTTTAGCCGGGATACCAGATTTTGCGCGGGTCACTGGCAGCGCGCTTGTAGTTCCAGGCGGCATCAACAAGCTTGGCTAGGTCATAACACGGACGCCAGCCGAGTTCGAATTTGGCCTTGCTGTTGTCCAGCCAGGTTGAGTGATAGGAACTCGGGATTGCAATTGAAGCGAGCCCTTTGGTCTCTTTGAGATGGCTTGCAACCGCGCCATAGTCGACGGGTTCATCCATGCAGATGTTGTAGAGCTTGCCGCGTGTGACGGGGTTGTCCAGTGCCGCCGATATGGCGCTTACAAGATCCTCCACATGGACAAAGTTTCGTTTGAGCGGGTGGCCATCGGAATCGTGAAGAACCGGAATGGTTCCGGCTACCTGACATTTTTTGGCAACGTCGGATGGAACCATGGTTTTCCAGTCGGGCCCGCCGAATACGTCATTGCCGAAGGACAGCGTATAGCGAAAATCGTCCTTTTCCATGATCCATGGGGCACGGAGGCAGCAGCCATTGATTCCGTACTGAATGACAGATTGCGTAAGAAGAACCTCTTCCAGGACTTTCGAGAGGGCATAGCAGCCAGGATAGGCCTGGTGCGGCGTCTTTTCGGTGATTGGGCCATCATGGCGATAGAAGAAATGGCCGATACTGGCATCGCCGCCGATAAGTATGAATTGTTGCGCTGTTTTGCTCTGGCGGAAAGATTCAAGCAGCCAGAACATGCCCTTTACCGTTACGTCCATGACTATTTCTGGGGTTTCCTTGCAGGTTGCGAGATGGACGACATGGGTGACATCAGCCATGGCGCGCTTAACACTTTCGCGGTCTGAGATATCACCTTTGACAACTTCTACTCTCTCTGTTTCAGGAAACAAACGATTGTGACACAGGGCCCTTATCCTGGCACCACTCCAACGTCGCTCGGCAAGGATATGGGCGATCAGGTTTGTGCCGACCTTGCCGGTGGCGCCTGTTACCAAAAGCAGCATGGCATTCTCCCTATTCCAATTGGGCAGGCCCGACAGAGCTGCGTTCGACCAACGGGCACTCCACCTTGATTTGCGCTTGCCGGCCTTTGAGCTGCACCGTGTTGTTGATGAGATATTCCGCGGCCAGGGTACCCATTTCATAGTGAGGGAGAAGAACCGTGGTCAATGGCGGACGGGTGAACTGCGAAATTTCACGGTCGTCATAACCTATCACCGCCACATCTTCTGGGATTCGCTTGCCACGTTCTTTCAGGGCCTCGTAACAGCCCAGGGCCATAAGATCATTGGAGCAAAAAATTGCGGTGGGCGGGTTTTTGAGATTCATCAGGGCATGGGTTTGTTCGTAACCGGCGGAAGGTTCCCAGTTTCCGGGCCTGACCAGATCAGGGTCGTACAAAATTTCCGCATTGGCAAGCGCCTGGCGATAGCCTTTCAGGCGGTCACGCGATGCATCCATCCAGACTTCGCCTTCGATGAGGCCGATGCGGCGATGGCCGGCCCGGATCAAGCGGGTTGTCGCGGTCTGGCCGCCGAGAATTTCACCGGGCATGATGGAGGGCAGTGAACGGTCCGCCGCGTAGCAGTTCATCAGCACTGTCGGAATCCGGTAGAAGGCGGGCGAGGGCGTGATGCGGCGGGTCTGGATGGTGCCATAGATCAAGCCAATCAGAGGCTGGCCTTCCATTTGCGCGTGAACAGCCTGTTCCATTTCCTCATCTCCGCGGGTGACGGCCGCACTGATCGTGAGGCCATGTTCCCAGGCTTTTTCGCGGGCGCCATCCATGGCGATGGCGCACCAGGGGTCAGTTGAGAATTCATCCACAACGAAACCAATGACGCTGGCACTGGTGAAGAGCGGGCGCGTAGCCCCACGCTTGACCAAGCGATAGTTCAGGCTCTTGGCGGCCTCAAGAACCCTTTGCCTGGTCTTCGCAGAGAGACGGGCGCCCAAAGCATCATTCAAGACCAGGGAAACAGTGGTTTGTGAAACGCCAGCAGCAGCGGCAACCTCGGTCATGGTGGGACCGGAGGTGCGCGCAACGCCTGAAACCAAGCTTCCCGGAGACGTGGTTTGATTCTCAGTGCTCATCGCAATTTCCACGTTTTCATTCTGACCTGCGGCAATTTTGACGGACGCCTTTCATAAATTCAATAAATGCGCATATTATCATAACTATCATATTGTAATTACATAATTTAATTTGATATTTCTTTTCATTGTTGACATACATTAGCAGCCCTGTATCATTCTGGGAAGCGATGTTCGCAAACCCGCTGGCATCGGCCGAAAAGAGTGTAAAGCTCGACATAAAATAAATGGGAGGATTGAGATGAAGAAATTACTCGCATTGGGATTTTCAACGGCTATAGCGCTCGCGCTGGCAACGGGAGTTCAAGCGCAAGACAAGAAGCAATTGGCGTTTGTGGTGAATGCCGCTTCGGACTTCTGGAAACTGGCGGAGGCCGGCGTTAAGAAAGCGCAGGGAGAACTCCCCAATTACGAGCTGCAGTTCAAGTATCCGGCGCAAGGCACCGCTGCCTTGCAGAATGCCTTAATGGATGACCTTGTAGCCGCCGGCACGGATGCCATCATGATTTCTTCGGTTGATCCAAAAACCTCGGTCGATGCGTTTAACCGCATTGCGGCCCAGGTGCCGCTCTTCACAACCGATAGCGATGCCCCCGACAGCAACCGCATTTCCTATCTGGGTTCATCCAACACGGATGCCGGCGTACAGGCTGGTGAAATCGCCATTGGCGCGTTGCCAAACGGCGGCAAGTGCATGGGCTTTGTCGGTTTCCTTGGGGCTGACAATGCCAAGGAGCGTATTGCAGGATTTAAGCAGGCCATTGAAGGCAAGGGCATTGAACTGGTTGACACCCGCGGTGACGATGTTGATTTCGCCCGGGCCCGCAGCAATGTGGATGACGTGCTGGCGGCCAATCCGGAAATCAACTGCATGGTCGGATTCTACTCCTATAATCCGCCGAAGATATATGAAGCCCTGCAAGCCGCCGGCAAGCTGGGCGCCATCACCGTTATCGCCTTTGACGAGGATCCAATTACGCTGGGTGCAGTCAAGGACGGCAGCTTTGCCGGAACCGTCGTGCAGCAGCCCTTTGAATGGGGCTATCAGGGCATGAAGCTGATGGCCGCCTATATGGAAGGCGACAAGTCAGGTGTTCCGGAAAACAAGCTGATCATTGTTCCCACCAAAATCATCAACAAGGGCAATGTCGATCAGTTCGAGGCTGACCTCAAAGCAGCAATCGGCAAGTAAGATCAAACGGGCCAGCGCGGGAAACTGCGCTGGCTTTCGCTTGCGTCACCGGGGAATGCCTGTACAGAATGCGGCTTGTCCGCTGGGGGATCAATTCTGAAGATGGCCGGTGCCTTTTTTCGACTCATTGATATCGCCAAGTCCTATGCCGGCGTTCAAGCCTTGCAGGGCGTGAACTTCGCCGTGTCTCCCGGTGAAGTCATTGGCCTGGTGGGGGAAAATGGGGCCGGAAAATCGACACTGATGAACATAATCGGCGGGGTGATTGAACCTTCCTCCGGCATTGTTGAAATCGATGGTGTACAACGAAAGTCGCTCACGGTACTGGAGTCCATGGGGGCAGGGATTGCCTTTGTGCACCAGGAACTCAACCTGTTTGACAATCTTGATGTGGCGTCAAACGTCTATATCGGCCGTGAGCCGCTTTATGGCGGGCCCTTCAGGCTGGTGAATCGCAAGAAGCTCAATGCCGATGTGCAGCCGCTGCTGAACCGGCTGGGGGTGGATTTCAAGCCGGAGACCATGGTTTCCGACATGTCGATCGCCCAGCGCCAGCTCCTTGAAATCGTGAAAGCGCTATCGCTGAATTCGCGCCTGGTCATCATGGATGAGCCGACGTCCAGCCTGACGCTGATTGAAACGGATCGCCTCTTGAATGTCGTGGCCGGGCTCAAGGCCTCGGGCGTCAGTGTCATTTTTATTTCGCACCGCCTCAACGAGCTGACGAAATGCGCTGACCGGGTTGTGGTTCTCCGCGATGGGCGCGTGGTGGGCGCGCTTGCCAAAGCTGAAATCAGCCACGGTGCCATGATCAAACTGATGATCGGGCGTGACCTGAAAGCTCTCTATGTGCCGCCCGCCGCCAAACCGGGTGAGGCCGTGCTGAAAATTTCCGATGTGCGCACGACAGCCTATCCTACGCAGACCGTAAGCCTCAGTGTGAGGCAGGGCGAAATACTGGGACTTGCCGGATTGGTGGGGGCGGGGCGCACGGAACTGGCGCGTGCCATATTTGGCATCGATCCTTTGCTCGCAGGGTCGGTTGCCCTTAACGGCAAAGCAATTCATGTTGATAGTCCCCGCCAGGCCATTTCGCATGGCATCTTCCTTGTGCCGGAGGACCGCAAGCGCTGCGGCCTGCTCCTTGATATTTCGATTGCGGAGAACATTGCGCTACCCAACATGAAGGCTTGTGCCTCATCAGGCTTGGTGAATGATAGTGTCGTTGCGGCCAATGCGGAGCAGCAAAGGGAACGCCTTCATATCCGCGCTCCCAGCGTTGATCAGGAGGGAAGTTCCCTTTCCGGCGGCAATCAACAGAAGGTCGTGCTTGGCAAATGGCTGGCCATGAACCCCCGTGTATTGATCTGTGACGAACCCACCCGGGGAGTCGATGTGGGTGCCAAGAGTGAGCTCTATGAAATGCTGCGGGGCCTGGCGGACGCGGGTGTCGCCATCCTGATGATTTCCAGCGACATGGAAGAAGTGATCGGGGTGAGCGACCGGATTGCCGTGATGCATGAGGGTATGATCAGCGGGTTTCTAGAGCGGGCGGAATTCAGCGAGCACAACGTGCTGCGGCTTGCGGTTGGCGAAAGCATTCATTGAGGGGACGAGCATCGTGTTCAAGAAAGACATAGGCCTTCTGATCCTCATCCTCGTGGTGGGCACGGTGGTGGCGGTGATCAACCCGCTTTTCCTTTCGGCGATCAACCTGGGCAATACGGCCAATCTGGTGGGGCTGTTTGGCATCTTTGCCATTGGCCAGGCCTTCGTGATCATTACCGGCGGCATCGAGCTTTCCGTTGGTTCGATTATCGCGTTGCTTGGCGTGTTGTTTGTTGACTTGATTGTTGGCCACGAGATGGCCTGGCCGCTGGCGCTTGTGATTATGCTGGGAATAGGCGCTGTAATTGGACTTATCCACGGCCTGCTTGTTACCCGCATGCACATGCAGCCCTTTATCGTGACACTTTGCGGCTTGCTCATCTACCGCGGTGCGGCCCGGTTCTACACTCAGGACGGCACGGCGGGATTTGGCTTTGGGGTGAGTTTTCCGCAACTCGAATGGTTGACGACGGGGCGGACTTTTGGTGTACCTCACTCGTTTATGGCTTTGATCTTCATTGCCTGCCTCATGTGGGTGGTGCTGCACCGCTCGGTGTTTGGACGCTATCTTTATGCGGTGGGCAAGAACGAGGAAGCGGCGCGCTATTCCGGCATCCGCACCAACCGGGTGATCATCGCAGCTTATATCATTTCGGCGATACTCACCGCCATCTCAGCAATTTTCTTTGCCATGTACACACGGTCCATTTCACCATCGTCGCACGGCAATTTCTATGAGCTATACGCCATCGCGGCGGCGGTGCTTGGCGGCTGTTCCCTGCGCGGCGGCGAGGGCTCCATTGTTGGCGTGGTGCTTGGGACAGTCCTGCTGCAGGTTCTGCAGAATCTGGTCAATCTGCTCGGCATTCCAAGCTCGCTGAACTTCGCGGTGATGGGGTCGGTGATTCTCATCGGGGTTCTCGCCGACCAGCAATTCGCCGAATACAGGAAGCGAAAATCCGAGGTGGCGGGGAGAATTTCCACAGCCTGATTATTTCCCTGTACCGCCCGTGTGCTCGCCCTCGCGCGTCAGGTAATAGGCTGCGACAATGGGGATGAAGGTGACGGCGATGACGAAGATGGCCACAACATTGGTAATGGGCCTTTGCCGGGGGCGGATGAGTTCATTCAGCATCCAGATGGGAAGCGTTGATTGCTGGCCGGCGGTGAAGGTGGTGACGATGACTTCATCGAAGGAGAGCGCGAAGGCCAGCATGCCGCCGGCCAACAGGGCCGAGGCAATCTGCGGCAGGACGACATAGCGGAAGGTCTGGAAGCCGTCAGCGCCCAGATCCATGGAGGCTTCAATCATGCTCCCGGAGGTGCGGCGGAATCGGGCCAGCACGTTGTTATAGACCACGACCATGCAGAAGGTGGTGTGGCCCAGAACTATGGTCCAGGTTGAAAAGGGGATGTCCATGATGCCGAAGGTCGAACGCAGGGCGATGCCGGTGACGATTCCCGGGAGCGCTATAGGCAAAATGAAGAGCAGCGAGATGTGATCGCGGCCAAAGAATTTGGCGCGCGATATCGCTGCCGCCGCACAGGTGCCTAGAACAACGGCAAGAAAGGTTGCGATGGCGGCGACCTTCACCGAGAGGCCGATGGCATCCCAAATATCCTGACGTTCCCAGACCACACCGAACCATTTAGTGGTGTAGCCGGGAGGCGGAAACTGGAAGCTCTTTTCCTCGGTGGTGAAGGCATAGAGGAAGATCAGCAACAAGGGCACATGCAGAAAGGCCACGCAGGCCAAGGCGGCAATTTTCAGGAGCAGCGGCGAGCCTTCAGAGCGCATCGAAGGCCCCCATTCTTTTGGCAATCGCGAGATAGATACCCATGATGACTATGGGCACCACGGTGAAGGCTGCCGCGAGTGGAATATTGCCCGCCGTTCCCTGCAGGGAGTAGACCGCCTGGCCAAGGAAATAACTGGAATTTCCTATAATTTGCGGAATGATATAGTCCCCAAGGGTAAGCGAGAAGGTGAAGATAGAGCCGGCTATGATGCCAGGAAGGGCCAGTGGAAATATTACATGCCGGAAGGTCTGCGCAGGGGTTCCGCCGAGATCTGAGGAGGCGTCGATAAAGCTTACGGGAACCCGCTCGAGGGCCGCTTGCGTCGGCAGGATCATGAAGGGCAGCCAGACATAGACGAAGACGACAAAGGTTCCAAGGAAGCTGATGGACAGGGAGGGCCCGCCAATGACGGGGATTGCGAGGAGGGCGTCCAGCGCCCAGGTGAGATGCAACTCGCCCGCCAGCCAGGAGATGATGCCCTCCTTGGCGAGGATCAGTTTCCAGGCGTAGACCTTGACCAGATAGCTGGACCACAGGGGCAGCATCACCAGTATATAGAACAGGGCCTTCCATTTCCCCCGCGCATAACGCGCCGCAAAATAGGCGAAGGGAAAAGCTATGACCACGGACGCCAGGGTGACTGCCGTTGCCATGACGAGGCTGCGGACAATGACATCAAAATTGGAGAGGCGGAACAATTCGGCAAAGGTCGAGAGGGTCAGTTCATACCTGATGAAGCCGGAGAACTCATCAATTGAAAAGAAGGCGTGAAACAGAAAGACGGAGAGCGAACCCAGATAAGCGACGCCCAGCCATAGAAGCGGTGGTGCGAGCAGGAGGACCAAGAACCCGTTCGGGTGCTTGAAAAGGGAATTCGAAATCGAGCGCGCGAGGCTCACGCTTCACCTGCCATGACGTGCAGGGCCTCCTTCGGCCAATGCAACATGACTTCATCGCCTTCGGCAAATCTGCCGAGGGATGAGGGAACAGAGACATTTATTGTTTCGCCACCTGCGGTGCGGGTGTTGAGGCGGGAGATGGAGCCCTGATAATGTGCTGCAACAATCTTGGCGCTGGCGCTTTGCTGTCCAGGCGATGGCTTCACCTTGGCGGGAAGAATGCCGATCTTTTCAGGCCGGAGGCTTGCCCATTTTTCCGGACCACCGGCTGATTTTGAGAACGCGGGGCTCAGGACATTTGACGAGCCGACGAAATCGGCGACGAATTTTGTGTTGGGGCGTTCGTAGATATCTTCGGGAGAGCCGACCTGAACGATCTTGCCGTCGTTGAAGATGGCGACACGGTCCGCCATCGACAGGGCTTCGCCCTGATCATGGGTGACAAATACAAAGGTGATGCCGAGATTGCGCTGCAGTGCCTTGAGTTCAACCTGCATCTGTTCGCGGAGCTTCAAGTCGAGGGCGCCCAGTGGTTCATCCAGCAGCAGAACCTTGGGTTCATTGACAAGAGCCCGGGCGAGGGCGACGCGCTGCCTCTGGCCGCCTGAGAGTTGCGAGGGGCGGCGGCTGCCAAAACTTCCCAATGCCACAAGGGTGAGGGTTTCAAGGGCCTTGCGGTGACGGGTTGGTTTGTCGATGCCTTTGACCATGAGCCCGTAGGCCACATTATCCAGCACGGTCATGTGGGGAAAAAGCGCATAGTCCTGGAAGACCGTGTTCACGTTGCGTTGATAGGGCGGCACACCTTCCGAGGTGACGCCGAAGATTTCCATGTGGCCAGAGGTGGGCTGCTCAAAGCCTGCAATGAGCCGGAGGCAGGTGGTTTTGCCGGAGCCGGAGGGACCGAGCATGGCGAAGAATTCGCCTTCAGCAATATCAAGCGTGACGTCGTCCACGGCGCGCACGGGACCGAAATAGCGACTGATTTTCTGGAAACTGACGGCTGTTGTCATGGCATAAAAATTCCCGCCAGGTGATCTTGGCGGGAATCTTTCAAATGATCAAGAATTAGCGGCCACCGAGAACCGCGATCATGTCGGTTGCCCAGCGATAATAGGGCACGCAGCCTGCAGACTGGGTTGCACATTTGGCGACGGGGGTGCGCCAGAAATGCACCTTCTCGAAGTTCTGCATGCCGTTGGTATCGCAGCCCGCATCGGTGAGCAGGGCGTTGCCCTTGCAGGCGGCTGGAACGGCAGGAACCGAGCCGAACCAGGCGGCGAGATCACCCTGCACCTTTGGCGAAATGGAATGCTCCATCCACAAATAGGCACAGTTGGGATTGGCCGCATCGACATGCATCATGGTGGTGTCTGCCCAACCGGTTGCGCCTTCATCAGGAATGACGGAGGCAACCGGGGTCTTGGCCATGGCATCCTTGTCGGCCTGCAGGAGGTTCACCTGGAAGGGCCATGATGAGGATGCGACAACGCCTTCATTCTTGAAGTCATCGATCTGCATGAAGGCGTCATGCCAGTAACGGCCCACGAGGGCGCGCTGTACACGGAGCAAATCCAGCGCCGCCTTGTATTGTTCTTCGTTCAGTTCGTACGGGTCCTTGATGCCGAGTTCGGGCTTCCTGGCCATCAGATAAAGCGCGGCATCAGCAATGTATATGGGGCCGTCAAAGGCCTGAACCCGGCCCTTGTTGGATTTCCCATCGGGCAGGTTCTGCTCTTCAAAGACCACGGCCCAGCTTTTTGGTGCTTCCTTGAAGACGTTGGTGTTGTAGGCCAAAACGTTGGCACCCCACTGATAGGGCGTGCCGTAATGAACGCCATCAACAGTGTGCCACGGGGCGTTCTGCAGGCGCTCATCGACAGTTTTCCAGGATGGAATGAGATCCGTATTGACGGGCTGGACGCGCTTGCCGGCGATCAGCCGGAGTGAAGCGTCGCCTGAGGCGGTGACGAGATCAAAGCCGCCTTCATTCATGAGCGCCACCATTTCATCCGAGGTGCCCGCGGTTTTCACATTGACCTTGCAGCTGGTCGCCGTCTCAAACGCGGTCACCCAGTCAAAACCCTTGTCGGTTGCGCCCCGCTCAATATAACCAGGCCAAGCCACGATATTGACTTGACCTTCACCCGCCCCGAGTTCCTTTTTCATCTCTTGCGCGAGGGCCGCTCCGCCCATGGCGGATACGGCAAGAAGTGCTAGAACTGCGTGTTTCATTGTTTTCATAGTTTCGTCTCCCTTTATTCTTTCTTGTCGTTGGCTTTTGGCTTCCGAGTTGAAGCAACCGCGGTCCAGCCATAGAAATAAACGTTTGACCATGTGGTCCAAAATTAAGACTAGCCCAGAAATGGCGGAAAGGTAAAGTGACGAGCGTGAACCAGTAGGGAATTGCATTCATGAGTTTTTTGATGATCGAGCCAGCGCCGCCGCGGCTCAACCGCAGCGAACTTGCGGTTCCCGGCAGCCAGCCACAGCTCTTTGAAAAGGCGGCGAAATCGGCAGCGGATGTGATTTTTCTTGATCTGGAGGACGCGGTTGCTCCCGATGAGAAGGCGCAGGCCCGCAAGAACATCATTGAGGCCATTGGAGATGTTGACTGGGGGCGGAAATCGCTGTCGGTCCGGATCAATGGACTGGATACCCATTACATGTACCGCGATGTCGTGGACGTGCTGGAGCAAGCTTCCGAGCGCCTTGACCTGATCATGATTCCGAAGGTTGGAACGGCGTCCGATGTCTATGCCATCGACATGCTCTGTACGCAGATTGAAACAGCCAAGGGGCGCAAGAAGCGCGTTGGCTTTGAAATGATCATCGAAACGGCACTTGGCATGCAAAACGTTCATGAAATTGCGGCGGCCTCAAAGCGCAATGAGTCACTGCATTTTGGCGTGGCGGACTATGCCGCCTCGACCAAGGCGCGGACGACCTCCATTGGCGGGGCGAATGCCGACTACGCCGTGCTTACGGAACCTCTGGCGGATGGCTCACGCCAGACCCATTGGGGTGACATGTGGCATTATGCGATTTCCCGGATGGTGGTTGCGGCACGGGCCAATGGCCTTCGGCCGGTGGATGGGCCGTTTGGCAACTTTTCCGATTCCGAGGCTTTCCGGGCGGCGGGCCTGCGGGCCGCCGTGCTGGGGTGCGAGGGCAAGTGGGCCATTCATCCCTCCCAGGTTGTCCTGGCCAATGAGGTGATGTCGCCTTCGGAAGCCGATGTAACGCGGGCCAAGCGCATTCTGGTTGCCATGGATGAGGCCGCCAAAGCAGGCAAGGGAGCGGTTTCGCTGGATGGCCGCCTTATCGATTATGCCTCGGTTCGCCAGGCGGAGGTTCTGGTGCAAAAGGCGGCCCAGATAGCCAACCAGTAGTTTTGACCAAGAAAATTCACGAATTGCGCAAACCGGAATCGGTGTTAAGGTGGGACCCGCGAGAAGGGCATAAGCCCTCGAAGGGGGAGACCGCATGGCAGCACGACCTGCGCCAAGAAGTGATGAACGGCCTTTGGCCGTCGTGGTCGAAGATTTGCATAAGCGGTTTGGCGAACTTGAGGTGCTGAAGGGGGTGTTCCTAGAGGCGCGCGAAGGGGATGTTGTCTCCATGATCGGGGCCTCGGGATCCGGGAAGAGCACTTTTTTGCGCTGCATCAATTTCCTTGAAATGCCGACCAAGGGCCGCATCGTGGTGACCGGCGACGAGGTCGCCCTGAAGCCAAACAGGGACGGCAATCTGCACCCCAGCGACCGGCGCCAGCTTGAGCGGGTGCGCACCAAGCTGGGCATGGTGTTTCAGAGTTTCAACCTGTGGCAGCATTTGACCGTTATGCAAAATGTGATTGAGGCCCCGGTTCATGTGCTCGGAATTCCGAAAGCCGAGGCCGTAGAGCGGGCCGGAAAGCTCCTTCACAAGGTGGGACTCTATGAGAAGCGGGATCAGTATCCCGCTTTTCTTTCAGGTGGCCAGCAGCAACGCGCGGCCATCGCCCGGGCCCTGGCGATGGAACCCAAGGTGATGCTGTTTGACGAACCGACATCGGCGCTTGACCCGGAATTGGTAGGCGAAGTTCTGAAGGTCATCCGCGACCTCGCCAATGAGGGGCGCACCATGATCCTGGTCACCCACGAAATGAAGTTCGCACGCGATGTTTCAAGCCATGTCATTTATCTGCACAAGGGCGTCATCGAAGAAGAGGGGCCTCCACAACAGGTATTCGGCGCGCCGAAAAGCGCGCGCTGCAAACAGTTCGTCTCCGGCAATCACTAGGCTTGAGATGGAAAACACAATGTTAAACAGGGAGAATATTATATGACAATCAGGAAAATGTTGATGGCAGCTGCCGCCGCTCTGGCGATCAGTGCTACCTCGGCCAAGGCCGATCTGGTCTTTGCCACCGACACATCGGCCTATCCGCCTTTCACGTCGCAAAACGCCGCCGGCCAATGGGAAGGTTGGGAATATGACTTGATGAATGCGCTCTGCGCCGAGATGAACGAGAAGTGCACCATGATTCCCATTGCTTGGGACGGAATTATTCCAGCCCTGCTTGAGAAAAAAATGGATGGCATCCTTGGTTCCATGTCCATTACCGACAAGCGCAAGGAGCAGATCAACTTCTCGGACATGTACTACAACTCCGCTGCAGTGATCATTGGCGCAAAGGACGGCGATATGGATTTTTCACCAGAGCATCTTTCCGGCAAGACTATTGGCGTGCAGGGTGCTACGACCCACCAGAACTATGTTGATAAGTACTATGTGCCCAAGGGGGCAGCGACAAAGGCCTATCAGAAGCAGGACGAGGCAAATGCCGACCTTGCCGCTGGCCGCGTCGACTATCTGATGGCTGATGGCGTGGCGCTGCGTGATTACCTTGAGTCGGACGAGGGCAAGGCCTGCTGCGAACTCAAGGGCGCCGTTCCAGTTGACGTCGACATCCTTGGTGCCGGTGTTGGCGTCGGTTTGCGCAAGGAAGACACGGCGCTCTTGGAAAGGATCAATGCCGCTATCAAGGCGCTAGCCGCCAAGGGCACTTTTGACGAACTGACCAAGAAATATGGCCTCGATGGCCTATTGACGCTTCCGGCTAAGGGCTGAGGAATTTGAGCGGCCACCCTCGGGTGGCCGTTCGCCTTCAGGGCGGCGACAGATGATCCCAGAAATTTTGACATTTGGCGACAAAGGCTTTGGAGACGAGTTGTTCCGGGGCACGCAATTCACGTTGCTGATCGCCGCAAGCGCCTATGTCATCGGCATTTGCATTGGCCTGATTGGCGCGTCCGCTAAGCTTTACGGCGGCGCTCTTTCGCGGGGATCGGCCGCCACCTACACGACAATTATCCGTTCTGTGCCCGAGGTGGTTCTGATCCTCCTTCTTTATTTCGCCGGCACGCGCGGGATAAATACTTTGCTTGGCTTCGTCGGACTTGGGCCAATCGAGGTCAACGGCACGCTTGCCGCAATTGTGGTTTTGGGTGTTGTTCAGGGAGCATATCACACGGAGGTGTTTCGCGCCGCGATCCAAGCGGTGCCTATTGGACAAATTGAGGCAGGAAAGGCTTTCGGAATGGGCGGAATGCAGATCTTCCGGCGCGTCACCGGGCCAGCAATGCTGCCCAACGCAATACCCGGGATGTCAAATCTCTGGCTGATTGTGATCAAGGATACAGCACTTGTCGCGGTTGTGGGCAACTATGAGCTGCTGTCGACGACCGCCTCTGCTGCTGCCTTTACCAAGCGTTATATGCTGTTCTTTTTAACAACCGCGCTCATCTACTTGTCAATCACGTTGGTCTCCAACTACTTCATCGGGTTGCTGGAAAGCCGTTATAGGCGCGGCCAGACCAGGCTGGCGTGAGATGACCCCATGAACTGGACCTGGTTTCCCGAATATTTCCCGCTGCTTCTTCAAGGTCTCTGGCTGACGATCCAGCTGCTTGTGCTGTCGATGATCTTTGGCATGACTATCGCTGTACCTGTTGGGCTGGTCCAGGTCACGGGACCAAAATGGCTCGCTGCCATTGCGAAAGGCTACTGCACTGTGATGCGGGGCACACCGCTTCTCGTGCAGCTTTGGCTTTTGTATTTCGGCCTGGGCTCGGTGTTCTCGGCTTATCCAGAAATCCGCCAGAGCATGTTCTGGCCTATCCTCAGGGAAGGCTATTTCTACGCCGTACTGGCGTTTACCCTGAACACAGGCGGTTACAGCGGCGAGATTATGCGCGGCGGGTTCCTCTCGGTTCCGAAAGGTGAATTGGAAGCTGCCCGCGCCTATGGCATGTCGCCGTGGAAAGTGCTGCACCGCATCTGGTTTCCGCGCGCCGTTCGTAACGTTCTTCCGACACTTGCGAACGAGACGGTGCTGCTGCTCAAGGCAACGCCGCTTGCCGCAACGGTCACCGTGCTCGATATATTCGGCGTTATTTTGCGCGTCAGGCAGAATACTTACATCACCTATGAGCCGCTCATTACCGCTGCGCTAATTTACATGGCGCTTACCTTCCTGATCACCCGTGCTTTCAACTATGTCGAAGGTCTGGTACCATCGCGGCGATGAACCACGACTTGATTTCAGGCTTCGCGAGCGATCTGGCCGCCATCCGGCATGATCTCCACATGCATCCGGAGCTTTGCTTCGAGGAATTTCGGACGGCAAAGATCGTTGCCGAGGAGCTTCAGAGACTTGGCTTTACGGTGGCGACGGGTGTTGCCGGCACGGGGGTTGTGGGAACGCTTAAAAAGGGAAGCGGCCGGCGCGCCATCGGCATCCGGGCCGACATGGATGCGCTTCCCATTCATGAGACAACCAATTTGACCTATGCTTCGCGCAACGTTGGCAAGATGCATGCCTGTGGCCATGATGGGCACACCACCATGCTGCTGGGTGCGGCGCGCTACCTGGCGCAGACGCAGAATTTCGATGGCACGGTGCATCTGATTTTTCAGCCCGCCGAGGAAGACATCAGCGGGGCCAAGCGCATGATTGAGGAGGGGCTGTTCAAGCGCTTTCCCTGCGATGCCGCCTTTGCGCTGCATAACATTCCGGGCGACGAAACCGGGCAAATTTCGGTGCGGGCCGGGGCGATTACTGCCGCCGTTGACATAGTGGAAGTGACAGTTCAGGGCCTCGGCGGCCATGGTGCGCTTCCGCATATGGCGGCAGACCCAATCGTTGCTGGATCGGGAATTGTCCTGGCCCTGCAATCCGTCGTCGCGCGCAATGTCGATCCCCTTGATCCTGCTGTGATCACGGTTGGTTCATTTCAATCGGGGGCGCTTGCCACAATTATTCCCGGGGAAGCGCGCTTAAACATCGGGGTTCGAACCTGCACCAAGGGCACGCGGGAATTGATCCGTAAGCGGATTGAAACGCTGGTTGCCATGCAGGCCAAAGCTTTCGGCTGCGAAGCCGGGATCCTCTATAACCCAGGCATCAGCTATCCGCCGGGTTATAATACCCCGGAACATGCCAATCTAGTGCGCGATGTGGCAATTGAATTGGGCCAGGATCCGGCACGGGTGGAGATGCGCGGGCCCTTCATGTTTTCGGAAGATTTCGCCTTCATGCAGGAGGTGGTGCCCTCATGTTATTTTGGCCTCGGCAATGGCAAGAGCCGTTCCTTGCATGATTCAGGCTATGACTTCAACGACGAGCTTCTGGTCAAGGGCCCGGTGTTTTGGGGAAGGCTGGTCGAACGCTTTCTGAAAGCGGCTTAGTTGCCGAGTCGGTTATGAATCGGAGGCCGTCGTGTTGCAAAAATATCAGGGCGGTTGCCAGTGCGGAGCGCTCAGGTATGAAGTCACTGGCGAATTGGGAAAACCGAGCATCTGCCATTGCCGCATGTGCCAGAAGGCTTTTGGAAGTTTTGCCGCGCCCCTGGTTCCGGTACCCATTCAGAATTTCAGGTGGACCCGGGGAGCTCCATCGGAATTTCGATCTTCCGCGATTGTCGCCCGCGGCTTTTGCAAAGAATGCGGGACTCCAATGTATATGCTTGAGGACGGAGTACCCAATATCGAGATAGCGATGGGCACCTTCGACCAAGCCCAGAATCTTGGGCCACTCCATCATCAATCGGGCGTGGAAAGCCGGGTTCCGTGGTGCAACGACATGGACCATTTGCCCTCGCAGAAGACTACGGACTATCGGACCCCCGAGGACATGATCAAGCTCAAGAGTTTGCAGCATCCTGATCATGATACTGAGATTTGGCCACGATAGTGCGAGTACGACAGGCTCGCTTCGACTTGGTGGCGTGACTTGAGGTGGAAGTTTGCGGAAATTGTTTGGGAACCAGAAAAGGCAGGGCGGACCCCAATTTTTCTGTTCTGACTATTTGGAATTGCTAATCTATTGGTGAGCCCGGCGTGGATCGAACGCGCGACCTACCGATTAAGAGTCAGGATGAAAAAGCTAACGTCAAATAATACCTACGAATTTTTTGGCTTATAACCTTCTGAATGTGAATAGTATTTAGCCCGGCGTTAGCCAAAATTATTAGACTTTATAACGCGCCGATATTAGCCTGTGGTCAGCCCATGAGCCGCCGAGAGTCGCTTTCCGAAGCCGGAATCGCTGCCCTGAAACCACGTGCAGCACGCACTTCTTTCCCGATCCTGAGCGCGGCGGACACTAAGTCCGTGTAACCCCTGGCGGCGCCAATTCCTATTGCGCTGTGGCACGTGATCCTGTGGCCGGCAAACAGGTCTGGGCCACAATCGCGCCGACCGATCTGATGAATGTCAACGATGGCCTCCAACCCAGTGGCCAGTTCGAATCAGACTTCAGCTGATTTGGGAATCCCAAATCGATTCAATCAAATGCCGGGACTGAGCATCTAGAATCGGGGAGACGCCGTTTTCGAAACAAGCTATTGATCAAAAATGCTCCAGTCTGCTGGCTAGCGCATCGGACGAGCAAGTGGAATCACATGCGAGAGGAAAGATGCGCCAGATTCAAAGTGTTGGAGCAGCTTGTCGACGGTCAGTTGACCGTCGGC
>JAUXUN010000022.1 GCA_030680855.1 Aestuariivirga sp. | reverse complement strand
ACATTTTCACGGCCTTCGGAACGTGAACCCCATGGCTGGCTACCGCGCGGCATTTCCAGAACGCAGTCTTCCGCAAAATGGCTCATGATTTGGTCGAGGTTGTGCTCGTTGAATGCCTCACAAAGCTGCTTAAGAGAAAGGTTAATGTCTGCCATGAGCTTCTCCATCCGCTTCGGTGCCGATCATACTATGTGAGCGATGCCGCCTCGGGGTCAACCCGGCAGCAGATGACCGGAGTGTGAACGACTGTGAATTGCAGGGGCGCGGGGGGCGGGGTATGATCCTGCAAGTGATAGGAGCACGACGCACATGCTGATCAAGCAACGCAAGGGCTGGGAAATAGCCGAGTCACGGGTAACGCCGGAGCATATGTTTCTCAACCGCAGGGCCTTCATTGGAACGGCTGCGGGGGCGGCGGCTTTGCTGTCGGCAGGTGCGGCACGGGCCGAGGATGACCCTTCTTCCGGCCTCTATCCGGCCAAGCTCAACGCCACCTATGGCGATGCGGGCCGCCCGGTTACCGCGCTGGAGATCAACCGGACCTACAACAACTATTACGAGTTTGGCACGTCGAAACGGATTTCTGACGCGGCCGAAGCCCTGCCGATCCGGCCGTGGAGCGTTGTGATTGACGGGGAAGTTGAAGCCCCAATGACACTTGCCATCGATGACCTTCTGAAAAAGGTGCAATTGGAAGAACGCATTTACCGCCACCGCTGCGTTGAGGCCTGGTCGATGGTTGTGCCATGGACCGGCTTTACGCTGAAGTCGCTGGTGGAGATGGCAAAACCCAAGGCCGAGGCCAAGTTCGTGCGCTTTGAGACCTTCAACAGGCCGGATGTCGCGGTGGGCCAGCAGCCTGGATTGTTCAGCAGCTATCCCTGGCCCTATGTGGAAGGCCTCACCATGGCGGAAGCCATGAATGACCTGAGTTTCCTGGTGACGGGAGCCTATGGCAAGCCGCTGCCGAAGAGCATGGGTTCGCCCATCCGCCTGCACCTTCCCTGGAAATACGGCTTCAAGTCGATCAAGGGCATTGTGAAGGTGAGCTTTGTGACCGAGCGGCCCATCGGCATGTGGGAGGCCATCCAGTCTTCCGAATATGGCTTCTGGGCCAATGTGAACCCGGACGTTCCACATCCGCGCTGGAGCCAGGCGATGGAAGAGGTACTGGGCACAGGCGAGCGGGTGCCCACGCAACTGTTCAACGGCTATGGAGACTTCGTGGCCGGGCTTTATGGCGGGATGGAAAAAGAGAACCTCTATATGTGAGCTCTCAAAAAAAAGACCGGAGAGAATCCGGTCTTTGCAGTGAGGCTACCCTGGTCGGGTATGATCCCAAGTCATGCAAAAGCATGGATTGAAACCGGCTGCAGAAGGCACAAGGGGAGAGAGTATCTTCCGCAATTGAACGCCCATTGGGGGAGCATCCGGGGCTGACAATGCAGGGGAACAGCCGGCTCAACAAGCGGCGCTTCCTCATGGGTGCCATGTGAGCGCTTCATGCGCATCTGCCATTCGTTTTTGCATTTCCCGGGCCGTGTGGCATGTCAGGTCATGACCATTGACCTATTTATGGCCCTTGTGATCTTTGCTTTTGTCATGTCGGTGACGCCGGGGCCCAACAACGTCATGCTTCTGGCATCTGGCGTGAATTACGGCTTCCAGCGCAGCATTCCGCACATGCTGGGAATCACCCTTGGCTTCAGTTTCATGATCCTGGTCGTGGGCCTGGGGCTTGGGCAGGTCTTCGAGCGGTTTCCGGCAACCTATGAGATCATGCGCTACGCGGGCGGCGCCTACATGCTGTGGCTTGCCTGGAAGATCGCCAATTCCGGGCCGGTGGGCGAGGGCAAGTCGTCGGGCTCGCCGCTCACCTTGTTGCAGGCGGCGCTGTTCCAGTGGGTGAACCCCAAGGCCTGGGTGATCACCATCAGCGCCATTGCGGCCTATACGCCGGGAAACGGCAGCCTGTGGCCGGTGCTGATCGTGGCGCTGGTCTGCGGCGTGGTGAATTTTCCGACGATCAGTATTTGGACCATGTTCGGAACGCTGCTGCGCAACATGCTCACGCAGCCCACCTTCCTGCGAGTTTTCAATATCTCAATGGCGGGGCTGCTGGTGCTCTCGTTAGCGCCGCTGGTGTGGCACTAGACTTGGGAGGGTGAGGGGGCCTCACAAGTCAAAAGCTCCATTCCTTCGCCTTCGAGACGATAAAATCGCGAAAGGCGGTGATGCGTTTGGTTTCCTTCAGCTCTTCGGGATAGACGAAGTAACTGTCGAATTCCGGGAGCTCGATGGGGAGATCGATCTGCACCAGGTTGTTGTCGGAAGTGACCATGTAGTCGGCAATGGAGGCAATGCCGACACCGGCCTGGACGGCGCGGCGGAGGCCATAGGCATTGTTCACGCGGAGCGCCACGGGACGGGGATTGTCCTCTGAGCGACCGGCGCGCTCCAGCCAATTGATCGTGGTGAGATAGCCGGGGGCCTGGCCGAAGGTCAGGATCTTATGCTTGTCCAGATCCTCGATGGATTTCGGGATGCCGTATTTCTTGATGTAATCCGGCGAGGCATAGACGTGGTGATGCACGACGAAAAGCTTGCGCTGGATGAGATCGGGCTGGGTGGGACGGCGCAAGCGAATGGCGACATCGGCCTCGCGCATGGAGAGATCGAGTTCGCGGTCCTCCAGCAGAAGCGTCACGCTGATCTGCGGGTAGAGTTCGGTGAATTCCTTGATGCGCGGGGTGAGCCAGACGGAGCCCAGGCCCACCGTGGTGGTGATGCGCAACTCGCCCGAGGGCTTTTCCTTTGAATCCATCAGGCGGGTTTTTGCCGCGGCCAGCTTGGTGAACACATCATGGGCGGTGCGGTACAGCACTTCGCCCTGCTCGGTGAGGATGAGCCCACGGGCATGGCGGTGGAAGAGCGGAACGTTGAGGTCGGTTTCAAGCGCACTGATCTGGCGGCTGACGGCGGACTGTGACAAGGCAAGCTCATGGCCCGCATGGGTAAAACTACCTGCATCCGCAACAGCGTGAAATATCCTGAGCTTGTCCCAATCCATGGCAGCTACTCGGCCGCCTTTCGGACTTGCTCAGTTGCATGGAGATATTTTTCCACTTCGAGGGCCGCCATGCAGCCCATGCCGGCAGCAGTTACGGCCTGGCGGTAATTATCATCGGTCACATCACCCGCCGCATAGACGCCGGGGATGGCCGTTGCCATTGAGTTGTTTCCGACGATGAGATAGCCGCCCTGCTTGAAGGGCAACTGGCCTTCAAACAATTCGGTGGCGGGCTTGTGGCCGATGGCAATGAAGACACCGTCGGCGGCGACGTCCTGGGTCGCGCCGGTTTTGACATTCTTGAGACGGGCGCCAGTCACGCCCTTGGGATCGCTGGTGCCAATGACATCAGCAAGTTCTGAATCCCAGATGACCTTGATCTTGGGATGGGCGAAGAGGCGGTTCTGCAAAATGCGCTCGGCCCTGAATTCATTGCGTCTGTGAACCACGGTGACTTCGCTGGCGAAATTGGTGAGGAAGAGGGCCTCTTCAACGGCGGTGTTGCCGCCGCCGATGACCAGCACCTTTTTGTCCCGATAGAAGAAGCCATCGCAGGTGGCGCAGGCCGAGACCCCGAAGCCCTTGAAATTTTCTTCCGATGGCAGGTTCAGCCACTTGGCCTGCGCCCCGGTGCAGATGATCAGCGCGTCGCAGGTGTAGACCTGGCCGCTGTCGCCCTTCAGCCAGATGGGCTTGTCCTTCAGGCGGGCTTCGGTGATGGTATCGGAAATCACTTCGGTGCCGACATGCTCGGCCTGGGCCTTCATTTCCTCCATCAACCAGGGGCCCTGGATGACTTTGGCAAAGCCGGGATAGTTCTCAACATCGGTGGTGATGGTGAGCTGGCCGCCGGGCTGGATGCCTTGAATGAGAACAGGCTTCAACATGGCGCGGGCGGCGTAAATTGCAGCAGTATAACCCGCAGGGCCTGAACCGAGGATCAGGACGCGGGCGTGGCGGGCGGACATTTTCGGGCTCCGGGTTGCTATGAGCCAGTAACATAGCTCTTTTGTGCCCCAGAACAAGTCCGCAACGCCTGCTTCTCAACAGACCGCTTGCAGATTCACGCAATATTGTTGCACAAATGGCCATGAAACGCGCCACAACCCTCGATTTAACCGATTGGAAGATCCTGCGGGAGCTGCAAGGGGACGGCCGGCTGACCAATGTGGAGCTGGCCTCGCGGATTGGCCTGTCGCCGCCCCCCTGCCTCAGGCGGGTGCAGGTGCTGGAGCAGAAGGGCTATATCGCGGGCTACCGGGCCTTGCTGGACGCGCAGAAGCTGGGGTTTGACGTGCAGCTCTTTGCCATGGTGGGGCTGAAGAGCCAGAACGAAGTTGAACTCCGGGCTTTTGAGGCGAAGGCAGCGGGGTGGCCTGTGGTGCGCGAGGCCTATGCCATTTCGGGCGAGGCGGATTTCATTTTGCGCTGCCTGGGAAGCGACCTGGCCGAGTTGCAGGACTTCATCATCAAGACTTTGACAGCGGACCCCAATGTGGACCAGGTGAAGACCACGATGATCATGCGGGTGTCAAAATATGAGCCGGGAGTGCCGCTGAAATGAGTGACGGAGCGGTTTCGCGGAGCGGCTGGTTCAGCATCATCTCGTCGGCCGCCACCGCGGTGGTGGTGGGCTTCGCCTCCACCATCCTGCTCATCATGCAGGCGGCGCAGGCGGTGGGCGCAACACCTTCGCAGCAGGCCTCATGGGCGGCGGCTCTGTGCTTTGGCCAAGTGCTCACCACGCTCTACCTGTCGTGGGCGCACAAGATGCCGATCATCACCGCCTGGTCCACGCCGGGGGCGGCGCTCATCGCCACGAGTGCATCAGGGATCAGCTACGAGAATGCGCTGGGGGCCTTTGTGGTGGCGGGGCTGCTGATGTGCCTCACGGCGCTGATCAAGCCGCTGGCGCGCGCCATTGCGCTGATACCGGCTCCCATTGCGGCCGCCATGCTCGCCGGGGTGCTGCTGAAATATACGCTTGGGGTTCCGGCAGCGGCCCTTTCGATGCCGCTGTTTGTCTTGCCACTGATCATCGTGTTCTTCGGCTTGCGCCTGAGCATTCCGTTGTTTGCGGTTCCCGTGGTGGTGGCGCTGGGGGTTGCCTTGGCGGCATTTGCCGGAACGTTCAGCGCCGACTGCTGCATGATTGGATTGACGCTGCTGGAATGGACCACGCCGCAGTTCGATGGCGTGACGATATTGAGCCTGGGTGTGCCGCTATTCCTGGTGACAATGGCGTCGCAAAATCTTCCCGGCTTCGCCGTCCTGCGCGCGGCGGGCTATGAGCCACCGGTGACCTCAAGCCTGCTCACCACGGGGATTGCCTCCATGGCGGCGGCACCCTTCGGCAGCCACGCCATCAACCTGGCGGCAATCACCGCGTCACTGGTGACAGGGTCTGACACGCATCAGGACCCGGCAAAGCGCTGGCTGGTGGCCTGGCCTTATCTTGTCTTTTATGTGGCGGTCGGGCTTGCAGCCGCATTGCTTGTGCAGATTCTTGGGGCCCTGCCCGGGGCCTTGATTACAACGATCGTGGGACTGGCGCTTTTCTCACCGCTGATGGGCAGCGTTGTGGCGATGCTGAAAGAAGCGCGCGACATCGAAAGCGCCTTGATCACGTTTCTGGTCACCGCATCCGGCATTACATTTTATGGCGTCGGCTCGGCCTTCTGGGGGCTGGTTGCGGGGCTGGTGCTGTTTGGCGCAAGGCATATGATCACGAACAAAAACTGAAGCGGGCCTTCAAGATTTATGGAATTGAAATGACTGTGACTGAAAAAACTCTCCATGACTTCACGCTTTTGACTATCGACGGAAAGCCAATGCCGCTTTCGCAGTTCAAGGGCAGGGTTGTGCTGCTGGTGAACACGGCTTCGGAATGCGGCTATACCGGGCAGTATGAAGGGCTTAAGCATTTGTGGCTGGCTAACAGGGACAAGGGGCTTGTGGTTGTGGGCGTGCCGTCGAATGATTTCGGAGGACAGGAGCCGGGGACGGCGGGCGAGATCGCATCGTTCTGCAAGCTTAATTACGGGGTGTCATTCCCGCTCAGCGACAAGCTAGTGGTGAAGGGCGAGGCGGCCCATCGGCTTTACCAATGGGCGGGCGAGATGGCGGGAGACGCGGGCCGGCCCAAATGGAACTTCCACAAGTACCTGTTTGGGCGCGACGGGAAATTCATCGGCTGGTTTTCAACGCAGGCCAAGCCTTTGGGGCCGAAGATAACGGCTGCCGTGAAGCAGGCTCTGACACCTTAGTTCGCCGGACGGCGGGAAATTTTCTTGAACCGTGGAACGACCCGGCCACGTCAGCGTTATTGCTTCTACTGCGATACGCCTGATGCAGCTTCGCGCTGGCCAGACGGAGCGGAAGACTTTTGTGTTTATCAAGAGGTGCTTCAGGGCTGAACGGCAGCCCCACAAAATCATGAAAGGAGAAGATCATGATTAGAACCATTTCCTACGCGGCACTCGCGCTATTCCTCGTGTCAGCGCCTGCAGGTGTGCTGGCCCAGGATGCGCCGGCAAACGATCCGGCAGCCCCGCCGCCTTTGACGGCGCTGCCTGATACCACGGCAAAAGAGAGCCCGCCACAGCCCATTGAGGGTCAAATTGTCAACCAGGACACGGGCACATTGCTCGCCAGTACAGTTATCGGCGGCAACGTTTATTCACCTTCAGACGAATCGGTGGGTCATGTGAATGACCTCGTGCTCAAGCCCACGGGCGAGATTGAAGCGGTGGTTGTGGGTGTCGGCGGCTTTATCGGCATCGGTGAAAAGGATGTGGCGATCGCGCTCAACCGCTTCACCCTGGAACCGTCGCCGGACTTTGCCACCACCAAACTGGTGTTGAATGCGACGAAGGAAGAGCTGGAAGCAGCCCCGCCTTTCAAGTCGGCCTATGTCCAGAAGCTTGATGAGGAATACGAGCGGCAAACCGCGCTGGGCAACAAAGAAAGCGGCGAACCGGGCCAGTATCCGGCAGTGCCGGCACCGCAGCAGTAAGGCATGTGGGTGAAGTGGGCTCAGGCCCACTTCACTTTCAGGATTTCGTAGGACTTGCCGCCGCCGGGGGTGTTGACCTCGACGCTGTCGCCTTTTTTCTTGCCGATGATGGCGCGGGCGATGGGCGATGAAATCGAGATCTTGCCCTTCTTCACGTCGGCTTCGAATTCGCCGACGATCTGATAGGACGCCTCGTCCTCGCTGTCTTCATCCACGAGTGTCACCTTGGCGCCGAATTTCACGGTATCGCCCGAGAGCTTGCTGATATCGATGATTTCGGCGCGGCTGATCTTGTCCTCGAGCTCGCTGACGCGCGCCTCAGTCCAGCCTTGCTGATCCTTGGCGGCATGGTATTCGGCGTTCTCGGAGAGGTCGCCATGGGCGCGCGCTTCTTCGATCAAGCGAATGATGCGGGGGCGCTCGACGGTTTTGAGATGCTTGATCTCATCCATCATCTTGGCATGGCCGTCCAGCGTCATCGGTACTTTTTCCATCGTCATCGTCCAGATTTCAATCAGTTGGGTGAAAAACTAGACCCGGCCAAGCACTTTGCGCGCTTGCGACCGGGTATGGGGTAAGATGGCCCAAAAAGGCCGCAGATTCAAGGGGCCTCATCGGAATTGTCAGTATGATGATTATATTGGCTTTTTAGGCTAATGGGGCCGGCGCTTGACCTAACGCCGCGGCAATCTTAACCTTTTCGGCATGCTGCAAGCCTGTCTCAACGGTTTCCGCGGGCATGATTACAGCCCGGCGGTGCCGCTGACGCCGGAAGCTCTGGCGCGCGATGCGTCGGCCTGTTTGGCTGCCGGCGCCAATGAATTTCATGTCCATCCGCGCAATGCCGGGGGCCAGGAGAGTTTTGACGCGGGTGATATTGGCGCTGCCCTTAAGGCAATTCGGGCCCGTGTTCCGGGAGTGCCGGTTGGCATCTCGACGCGGGAAGGAATCATGGCCGACCCTGCCGCCCGCCAGCGGGCATTTCAGGCCTGGGAAGTTCTGCCGGATTATGTGTCAGTGAACCTCAGCGAGGCGGATGCGCCGGAGGTGATCCGGCTCATGCTGCAGCGGGGCATTGGCGTAGAAGCGGGATTGGCGGCCGTGGCCGATGCGGAACGTTATGTGGCACTGCCGGAGGCGGGTTCCTGTTTGCGAATCTTGATTGAGATTGAAGAGCAGGAAAGCGCTGCCGCACTTCGCGTGGCGCAGGGGATCATCGCGGTGCTCGAAAGGGCCGGCAGCAAGCTGCCGCGCCAGCTCCATGGTTTTGATGCCAGCAAATGGGTGATGCACGCGGAGGCGCTACGGCTTGGTCTCGACCAGCGGATTGGTTTTGAGGACGGCGGTTTCCTGCCGGACGGGCGCACGGCACTAAGCAATGCCGAGCTGATTGCGGCGGCGGTGAAACGCGGCGTTACTTGAAGTAGTCCTGCAACGGCCTCACCTGGATGGTATCGGCCTTTTGCGCGGCGATGGCTTTGGTGGCGGCGAGAATGCCGGGCAGGGTGGTGTAGTAGGGCACCTTCTGCAGCATTGCGGTCTGGCGGATGGATTTTGAGTCGGACTCGGAGGCTTTTGATTCTGTTGTGTTCAGCACGAGTTGAATCTCGCCGTTCTTGATGGCGTCGACCACATGAGGCCTGCCTTCCAGAACCTTGTTGATTTTGGTGGAGGGTATGCCCTTGCTTTCGAAGAACTGCTGGGTCCCGCCGGTGGCCTTGATGACGAAGCCCAGGTCCACCAGCTTGCGGATAGCGGGGAGGATTTTGGATTTGTCGGGGTCATTGATCGAGACAAAGACGGTGCCGGACTGGGGAATGCGCATGCCGGCGCCGAGCTGGCTTTTGGCAAACGCCATGTCGTAGGTTTTGTCGAGGCCCATGACTTCGCCGGTCGAGCGCATTTCTGGGCCCAACAGGACATCGACGCCGGGGAAGCGGTTGAAGGGGAAAACCGCTTCCTTTACAGCGACATGGGCGAGCTTCCGGTTAACCAGCTTGAAGCTGGCAAGGCTTTCGCCAGCCATCACACGGGCGGCGATCTTGGCCACGGGAATGCCCACGACCTTGGCCACGAAGGGCACGGTGCGCGAGGCTCTAGGGTTTACTTCGAGGACGTAGACCAGGTCGTCCTTGATGGCGAACTGAACATTCATCAGGCCCACGACATTGAGCGCCAGCGCCATTTTTTTGGTTTGCGCCTCCATTTCGGCAATGATGGGAGCTTTGAGCGAATAGGGCGGAAGCGAACAGGCGCTGTCACCGGAGTGAATGCCAGCTTCTTCGATATGCTCCATGACGCCGGCGATGAACACGTCCTTGCCATCGCAGATCGCGTCGACGTCCACTTCGACGGCGTCGGAGAGGTAGCTGTCGATCAACACGGGGCTATCGCCGGAGACGACCACGGCCTCGGTGATGTAGCGCTGGAGATGCTCATCGCTGCGGACGATTTCCATGGCGCGGCCACCCAAGACATAGGAGGGGCGGATGACCACGGGGAAGCCGATTTTCCTGGCGATCTTTTTGGCTTCGGCGGCGGAGCGGGCGATGCCGTTCTCCGGCTGGCGCAGTTTCAGCTTTTTCAGAAGCCTGGAGAAACGGTCACGGTCTTCGGCGAGATCAATGGCATCGGGCGTGGTGCCGAGAATGGGGACGCCGAGTTCTTCGAGCTTGCCCGCGAGCTTCAGCGGTGTCTGGCCGCCGAACTGGACGATGACGCCCTTCAGCGTGCCCTTCGATTGTTCGACGTGAATGATTTCGAGAACGTCTTCGATAGTGAGGGACTCGAAATAGAGCCGGTCAGACGTGTCGTAATCGGTGGAGACGGTTTCCGGATTGCAGTTCACCATGATCGATTCATAGCCCGCATCATGGAGCGCGAAGCAGGCGTGGCAGCAGCAGTAATCAAACTCAATGCCCTGGCCGATGCGGTTTGGCCCGCCGCCGAGGATGATGACCTTCTGTTTGTCAGAAGGCTGGGCTTCGTTGCCGGTGCGGCCAATGAAGCCGGTTTCATAAGTTGAATACATGTAAGCGGTGGGCGAAGCAAATTCCGCGGCACAGGTATCAATGCGCTTGAACACGGGGCGCACCCCGAGCTTATGGCGATGCTTGCGGACCTTGTCTTCACTGACGCCGACCAGTTTTGCCATGCGCTTGTCGGAAAATCCCATGGCCTTGAGCTTCTGGAAATTCACCGCATCATTGGGCAGGCCGTTCGCGCGGATCTTTTCTTCGATTTTCACAAGTTCCTCGATCTGGCGCAGGAACCAGGGCTCGTATTTGCAGGAGGCAAAAATCTGCTCAACCGTTGCGCCGTGGCGGAAGGCTTGCGCAATGATCAGCAGGCGATCTGGCGTTGGCGTTCCCAAGGCGGCGCGGATGGCGTTCTTGTCGTCGCCTTCGCCGAGGCCCGGAATTTCAATTTCATCAAAGCCGCTGAGGCCTGTTTCGAGACCGCGCAGGGCCTTCTGCACGCTTTCCTGGAAGGTGCGGCCGATGGCCATGACTTCGCCGACGGATTTCATCGCGGTGGATAAAATTGCTTGCGAGCCCGGGAATTTTTCAAAGGCGAAGCGCGGGATTTTAGTGACGACGTAGTCAATGGTTGGTTCGAAGGCGGCAGGTGTTGCGCCGCCGGTGATGTCATTGGCCAATTCATCCAGCGTATAGCCAACCGCAAGCTTGGCGGCGATCTTGGCGATGGGAAAACCGGTTGCTTTCGAGGCCAAGGCGGAGGAGCGCGAGACGCGCGGGTTCATTTCGATCACGACCAAACGGCCATCGGCCGGGTTCACGCCGAACTGCACATTGGAGCCGCCGGTTTCCACGCCGATTTCACGCAGCACCGCAATCGAGGCGTTGCGCATGATCTGGTATTCCTTGTCGGTCAGCGTCAGGGCAGGGGCCACGGTGATGGAATCGCCGGTATGCACGCCCATGGGATCGACGTTCTCGATGGAGCAGATGATGATGCAGTTGTCGTTCTTGTCGCGAACGACTTCCATTTCATATTCTTTCCAGCCCAGCACCGATTCCTCGATCAGCACTTCGGCGGTGGGGGAAGCATCGAGGCCCGACTCGACGATGTCGAAAAATTCCTCGCGGTTATAGGCGATGCCGCCGCCGGTGCCGCCAAGGGTGAAGGAGGGGCGGATGATGCAGGGCAGGCCGATGGTGAGCATGGCCTCGAAGGCTTCGACCATGGCCTGGTTGCGGTATTTTTTCAGGCGTTCGGGTTCGCGGTCGGCCCAACTGCGTTCGAAGGCGGCGACATCGCCACCTTTAGATTTCAGGCGACTGGTTTCGGCGAGGAAGAAGGCCTTGTCTTCGTCTTTGGCCTCGGAGGCGTTGGCCAGCATGGACCTGGGGGTTTCCAGGCCGATTTTTTTCATGGCCTCGCGGAACAGTTCGCGGTCTTCCGCCATATCGATAGCTTCAGCTTTGGCGCCAATGAGCTCGACGCCGAATTTTTCGAGAATACCCATCCTGTTGAGGGTGAGGGCGGTGTTCAGTGCGGTTTGGCCACCCATGGTGGGGAGCAGGGCGTCGGGCCGTTCCTTCTCGATGATCTTGGCCACCACTTCAGGGGTAATGGGTTCGATGTAGGTGGCGTCGGCCAGGTCCGGGTCGGTCATGATGGTGGCCGGATTGGAATTGATCAGGATGATGCGGTAACCCTCGGCCTTGAGGGCCTTGCAGGCCTGGGTGCCGGAATAGTCAAACTCGCAGGCCTGGCCAATAATGATAGGGCCAGCCCCAATGATGAGAATGGATTTTATATCTGTACGTTTTGGCATGTTTTGAGGAAACCCGATTTGGGGTTCCCTACACAATCATGGGGCGGAATCCAAGCTTAATCAGTTTTGCGTCAATCCGGCGGTCTCAGCCGGGCCGATGCACTTGATTCGCCGGAAACTTATGCAGTTTTCGCCTTCGCACATGGTGTCAGAGCCGAGCTGGCGGGTGGCGCTTGCGGCTTCGCGCTGGAAGAGGATGGATTCGGTGAAGCCTTCCTTCACGCAGAAGGCATCGGCGGCGGGCTTGCCGCAATCGGCCTTGCCGCTCAGGCAGCTGTCAATGCGGGAGCCCTGGATGGCGGGGGCAAAGAAATTGCGCACCGAGGCTTCCCCGGCGGTGGACGCCAGAAGCAGAATTCCCAGGGTTGCGGCAAAGGTCTTGAACATTTCAGGCTCCGGATTTGAAAAAGATGGGACAGGAAGCAGAATGAAGCGGCTTGAGAGGGGGCTGTTGATCCACCCCACCTGCCTCCTGTCCCTCAGCCCTCTTGCGAAGGTTGATGGTGAAACTGGTTTAGGCGTCGAGGCAACGCCTGACTGAACAGGCGTCGAAACTGGTCTGGCCCTTTACCGGCCACTGACCGTTCTTGATGATCACGGTCACGTTGCTGATCGGGGTCTTGGCTACGGTTGCCATCTGGGTGTCATTTCCGGCAAAGGCGCCGGCTGACAGGAACATGATGGTGAGGGTTGCGGTGGCGATCAGGGTCTTCATTTTTGTCTCCTCCAGAGACTGTGTGCAGCGTTAAAAACAAATTACCCCTTTGCTTTGGAATGAAGCCTGAATGGCTCGTTCATCTGGCGTTTAGATTCGGGTCAAAACCAACGCCAAGCCCGGAACGCAAAAGAAAAGGCCCCGGTTTTGCCGGGGCCTTTGAGTTACAAGCAGGACATTTGCAGGGGATCTTGCTTGGGGAGGGAGTTTTGGAACCGGGGTCTGGTCATGACCACCTTACGAGAGGGGAGGGATATAAGTTGCCATTCCATACCCCGGTTCCGATGCCCAGCGGATTAGACTGGGCAGTTCAATCAAACTTTCACGTCGGAGCAGTTCTCAACGGCGCACTGCTCAACAACGATGGGGCCGTAAACCGGGAAAGCCTGGTTCATTTCGATAACCGTGACATTCCTGGCGTTGGCCAAGGGCATGTCACTGGCAGGGGTGATGGCAGCAATTGCAGTTGCGGCCGATCCGAGGACTGTGAGTACGAAGAACGTGTAGCGGATCATGATGTGGTTTCCTCTCGTGTATTCGATCTTGAACCAACATACTGAGGTAACCCCGAACCCAACCTGAATGTTCCGTTCATCTGGCGTTTATCTTGGGGGCGAAATATGCAACTATTGGGCGAAATGAGCCGTAGACGGGGTTATGAATAGCTTTTCTGAGCCCATAGAGCGCGAATTGGACGGACTTCTATCTCTGGTTGCGGATGGGGATAAGCGGGCCTTTGGACGCCTTTATGACCTGACCTCGGGCAAGCTGTTTGCGGTTGTACGCTGCGTTTTGAAGAAACCGGAGCTGGCCGAGGAGGCCTTGCAGGAGGCTTTTATCAAGGTTTGGCAAAGGGCTGGCTCCTATGAGGCGGGTTCACTGCGGCCTACAGCCTGGCTCGCGGCCATTGCCCGCAACCAAGCCATTGACCTTAAGCGGCGATTTTCCGAGCGCATGGCGGACAGGGCAGAAGAGCTGGAGGCTGCCGATTCGGTGCCGGTGATGCCGGAGGCAGACGTGGCCATGGACCTCAGCCGGTTGAAAAAATGTTTGAAGCTGCTGCCCGAGGAGCGCCAGGACATGGTGCTTCTGGCCTATTACCAGGGCTGGACCCGGGATGAGCTTGCGGCGCAGTACAAGCGCCCGGCCACGACAATCAAGACCCTGCTACGGCAGAGCCTTACAGTGCTGAAGGATTGCCTCGATGGCTAAACCTGAAGACATGGAAGAACTGGCGGCCGAATTTGCCCTTGGCTCGCTTCCGCCTGTAGAACGGCGGGAGGCCGAAGCGCTGATGGCCAGCGACCCTGCCTTTGCCGAGATGGTCAAGGCGTGGGAGCGGCGGCTTATTCCGCTCGCCCTGGCGCTTGAACCGGTGGAGCCGCCGCCGCGCATCCGTGGCGCGGTGATGAAGGCCATTGCCGGGGATGCGGCAGGCTCGGAAACAGTTGTCGCCTGGAAGCGCAAAGCCTCGGCCTGGCGCCTTGCTACGCTGGGTGCCAGCGCCATTGCCGCGTCTTTGGCGGCTTTCATTGTGCTGGGGACCCCAAAAGGGCCGCTCACGGACCAGCGTTATGTGGCGGTGCTGCAGGCGGAAGGGCCAGGACCGGCGTTTCTTGCCTCCATTGATTTGGCCAGCGGCAGCATCAGCGTGCGCACCGTTGGGGCGCCGCCGCAGCCCGGAAAGTCCTATGAGCTCTGGGCCGTGGGCGCGGGGCGCGACAAGCCGCAGTCGCTGGGCGTGATCGACGCCTCGTTCCGCATTCCGGCAAGCACGCTTGGAAAAATAGATCCGGCAGCGTTGAATGATACCCTGTTTGCGGTGAGCCTGGAGCCGGAAGGCGGCTCGCCCACGGGCCAGGCAACGGGCCCCGTGATGTTTACCGGCAAATTGGTGGCCACCGAATAAGTTATCCACAAGAGCTGCCGCATTGCGGCCTCAAATTATCCCTCTCATCGCCGAGTGATTCGGGTGGGGCGGTTCATGAGTGGCTTGATTACGCGTCGGTCAGTCTTGCAGTTAATGACATTTCCTCTAGCGGGCTGTGCGGCCGAGGGTGCGCGCTATACGCCCAATGGCCTTGTGGGCGCCACGAACAGCGGAACCATTTATGTCTATCGCCCGCTCACGGAACTGGGCCGGCGGGGCGAGGATCCTTTTGTCTCCATGGCGCATAAGTCCTACGGGCGCATGCGGGCGGGTTCGTATATCGCCGGGACTTTCCCGGAAGGCGAGGTGGAGGTAACCGTTCAGCAGAGCCTGCTGTTCCTTGTGCCGACGATCCCCAAGACAGTGACGGTGTCGGTGGTTCGGGGCAGTCAGTCCTATGTCAAAGTCGACCAGGTCATTGATGCGATCGACGTCATCGACGGGGCGTCCGTCACCCAATCGATTGAAATAGAGGAAATGCCGTTCAATGTGGGCCAGGCAGAACTGGCGCAGACGCGGCAAAATATCTGAACGGCGCAAACCCCTGCGATTATGACGCATTTGGGGAGCGCGCCTCGCGTGATCACCCATAGTAATGACCCGGAAAACCCGGAGATGTTGCCATGGCGAAGATCGATGACTTGAAAAACCAGCGTGTGGCTGCGCTCAAAGCCACGGCGGGCGGGCCGCCCAAGCGCACCTCCAACCCGTTCTTCGGCGTAGGACCGATCACCGATGCGACAGCCGACGAGGTGGCCTCGCGCCTGCTGCGCTTTGAATTCGAAGCCTGGCTTGAGAAGAATTACCGCAAGCTGGATGACAAGGGGCGCGACCTGGGGCCTTTCACCGTGGCGGAAATCGCCCGCAGCATGCACCGGGGCTATCCGGCGGATAAATTCCTGGCCGACATGATGCGCGAAATCCACCGCTATTTCGAATTTCCGAAAACCAACAAAATGGCGGTTGGGCTGGGCGGGGGGCACAGCGGCTTCACCGTGTGCCTGATGCACATGATGAACGCCACGGACGCGAGCCAGCATCTGTTTGTGGACACGCCGGAACCTGAATCGGACCTAGCCAAGGCGGGCGGATTCTTCCGCCAGTCGTGGGGGGCACAGATCATCGAGCTGCAGCGCTATGCGCGCAGCGGCAACGAAAAGCGCATTCATTTTGCGCGGGACGAAGGCACGATACCCAGCGCCGAGCAACTTGAGAAAATGGGCATCAAGATTTTCGTGGGCGTGGGCCATGAGACGACGGGGGCCACGACCTATACGCTGTCCGACATCACGAATCTTTTGGACTGGATTGAGCGCAATCCGGCGGAGCATCATGCGGTGCTGGATGCCACGTCGATGCTTGGGGCCATGCCGTGGGGCGAGACGATTGTGCGGCGGGTGGTGAGCGAGTGCTGCCTGTTCATGCCGTTCCAGAAAGCCATTGGCGGCATTTCCGGATATTATGTGGCTTCGTTTACGCCGCAGGCCTTGGCCTTGATCGAGGCCAACCAGAAAAATCCGTCATGGGCAATCCCACGCCAGTTGAAGATTGTGGCGCCGCTTGACGCGAAGCGCCCGCTGACAGGTGCTCGCAGCGTGAACGCGGGGCCGATCTATGATCCGGCGCAGGACAAGATGCTGGGCGGGGTGATCAACACCTACAGCACGCTGGCCTTTGCCGAGACGACTTTTGGGTTGCTGCGTTCGGAACGGCGGCTGGGTTCGGTTTCCGATCTCAACCGGCGTTCCATGGCCAACCGGGCGGCGATCAATGAGTGGGTGACGGCGCATCCGATGCTGGAGTTGGGCGTGGCGGAGCCGGAGCGGCGCGGCGCGGCGGTGACGCTTTTGAAAGTGAATGACAAGGACATCACCGATGCCGCAATTCACGCGCGGATCATTGCGCGCTCAAAACAGATTTTGGGTTATGAGGGTTTGACCCATCCGGACGGCAGCCATGAGCGCGGGCTTGATGTGGCGCGCTATGTGAATGCCTTTCCGGGAACGCCCGGGGATTACCGCGCCTGGATTGGCGGCATCCGCGCGCCGGAAGATGTGACTGCGCTGCTGGACAATTTGCACTATGCCTATTTGCGGGCGAAGATTCTGGTGCTGGAAGAGGAACTCGCGGCGCTTGGGGAGAAATTTCCGCCGCCTAGTGATGCAGATGAACGTCCGCGCCTGGATGATCCGGCTAAGGTTTACAAGATTCTGGTGTGTGACTTCGTTGGGTTGAAACTTGGAAAAGACGGCATGCCCGATCACAGCGCGGTTCGCAAACATATAGAAGCGAAGGGCGGGGTGTTCCATGAGGGCCCGCTGGGAGATGAGGGAAAGCTTGCCAAGGGCAAACTGCATTTCTTCTACCAGCCGCAGCTTGGCACGGAAGCGGAACTGCTGCCGATTACGAATGCCGGCCAGTATGACGCCGTGATCGCGGCGGCGACTCATCTGCCAAAGGCTTCGGTGTTCAAGCTCGGCGGGGTGCGCATCGGGGCAGGGACCGGCAACATGGCATGCGCCACGTGGGGAGGAGGCAATGGCGAGGGTGGCGAGGCGGTGCTGATGAACACGCCGAGCTTCAACAGCCGCGCCACGGCGCAGATGGTGATGAAGGCCCTGCTGAAAGTGGCGCCCGACCTGGCGGTGGATGAATTGCATGCGCGGGTAGTGGCCGGTGACTTTGATACGGCGCGAAACTTGAAGGAGTTTCCAACGGAAAAGCTGGAAGGCAAGAAGATCGCCATTGTCGGCTACGGCAATATCGGGCGTGAAGTGGCCAAGCTTTGCAAGGCATTCGGCATGAGGGTTTCCATCCATGCGCGTCCGCGGCACCAGGAATGGATTGAATCGGAAGGCTTTGAATTTGCCGCGACCGCTGAGGACGCGGCGCGGAGCGCTGATTTCATAAGCCCGCATACGGGGCTCGGGGCGCTCAATGCAGCCACGGGTAAGTATGTGAACGCGGGCGTGGTGGGAAGCGAAGTGCTGGCGGTGATGAATGACGGGGCGGTGGTGATCAACTATGACCGGGGCGAAGTGGTGGATGCCAAGGCGCTGGACGTGGCCTTGCAGAGTGGCAAGGTGCGTTATGCGTGTATCGATGCGGATTTGTTCAAGGACGCCAAGACGGGGGCGCTGACCGGGCCCATGGTGCCTTACCGCGAGATGGAAACACGTCACCGGGGCAAGATGGAACTGCTGCCCCATGCGGCGGCGGATACGGAGCACATTTCACGGGTTGAAGGCGCCAAGCAGGCGGTGGACCAGATTTTTGACCTTATCCAATTCAAGGCGGTGACCAATCTCAAGGGGCAGTTGCCGGCGGGCTATGTGAACGCGGGGGTGCGCACGGTGACCGGGGTTGGCGCGGTGACGGGGCTTGCTCTGGCCCGGGCCGTTGAGGACGCGGAGGCGCTGGCCAAGGCGCGCAGGACCGCCGAGGCGATGGCGGCGATCTGGGGAGCTCTTTCATCAACGGTCAACCCGGAGCAGCGCCGCGAACTGATCGAACGTCATGGAGCGACCCTGATCAAGGCCGGCAACCAGCATATGGCGCTGCTTGAAAAGCTGGGGCTGCAGGGACCCTATACGGGCAGATGACTATAACGGCGATTTCTGCCTAAGTTGGTTCCAAACAGGAGTGAACGATGGGTGAGTTGAACTGGTTGAGTGCGGCGAAGCTTTCCAGGGGCTTTGCGCGGAAGAAGTTTTCGCCGGTTGATGTGGCGCGAGCCTGCCTGGGGCAGATTGCCAGGCATGACCATGCGATCAACGCCATGTGCCGGGTGGAGGAGAAGGCGGCCCTGGCTCAGGCTGAGGCAAGTGCCACCCGGTGGAAAAAGGGCAAAGCGCTGGGGCCGCTGGATGGCGTGCCGGTTCTCTTCAAGGATCTGTTGCTTGTGAAGGGCTGGCCCACCTTGCGGGGCTCCAAAACCGTCTCGCGGGAGCAGGCCTGGGACCAGGATGCGCCCTCGGTAGCGAGGCTGCGGGAAGCGGGTTGTGTATTTTTGGGGGCGACGACCACGCCGGAATTTGGCTGGAAGGGCGTAACCGACTCGCCGCTCACCGGCATCACGCGCAACCCGTGGGATTTGAGCAAGACACCGGGCGGATCATCCGGCGGTTCGGCTGCGGGGGTGGCGGCGGGCTATGCGCCGCTTTCTCTGGGCACCGATGGCGGCGGATCCATCCGGATTCCGGCGGGCTTCAGCGGCATCTATGGTTTGAAGCCTTCCTTCGGGCGCGTGCCGGCCTATCCGCTCTCGCCCTTCGGCACGGTGGCCCATGTGGGGCCAATGACGCGCACGGTTGAAGACTCCGCCCTGATGATGAACGAGATTGCCAAGCCCGATGCGCGCGACTGGACTTCGCTGCCATATGATGACTGCGACTATGTGAAGAAGCTTGGCAAGGGCGTGAAGGGCTTGAAGATCGCCTTCAGCCCGACGCTGGGCTATGCGGAGGTCGATCCGGAAATTGCCCGGGCGGTGAAAAAAGCCGTGAAAGTTTTGGCGGACCTCGGCGCCGTAATCAAACAGGTTGATCCGGGCTTTGCCGATCCGGCGCCCTGCTTTCGCACGCTGTGGTGGGCCGGGGCGCGGGTGCTGCTTGGCAAGTTGCCGGACGAGAAAAAGGCGATGCTCGATCCGGCGCTGGCCGATGTGGTGGCGCAATCCATGACGATTACGCCGGAGGATTATTTCGAGGCGGTGCGCGAGCGCGGACTTTTGGGTTCGCAGATGCGGGTGTTCATGGAGAGCTACGACCTGCTGCTGACGCCCACCCTGCCGATTGCGGCGTTTGGCGCGGGGCTGCTGTCACCCGCCGAAGAGGGCAAATCCAAGTGGGTGTACTGGACGCCGTTTTCCTATCCGTTCAATCTGACGCAGCAACCCGCCGCGAGCGTGCCTTGCGGCTTCACCAAGGCGGGTTTGCCAATTGGCCTGCATATCGTGGGGAAGATGTTCGATGACCGAACCGTGCTGCGGGCCTCGCAGGCTTATGAGGCTGCGACCGCGTGGGGGGAGAAAAGGCCGGGAATGAAGTAGGAACGCGCAGTATGTGCCTCATGGATGAGGCGTGATCGCGATAATCGTTATTTCATTCTTGCCGGGGCCGTAGAACCAGAAGATGCGGTAGGCGGCGGGTGTATTGTTCTCCGCGTAGGCCTCAAATATCTCTTCGCCGTTAGGCCCTGACAGGGAAGAAAATTTATGAGTCTTCAATCCGGGGTGGCGCGGATTTGACTGGAGGTGGCCAAGGGCGTTGCGGACAGCCTTTAGGCGTTTTGCATGGGTCTTGTTTGTCTCAAGTCCGTGAAGCTCGATTTTGGCGCGGTCGGCGAAGTGCAGCTTGAAAACCATGGTTTCAATTATTTGCCGATGTATTTTGTGAAATCCCCCAAGTCATGGACCTTGCCAGCCTTGGCGTCACGCAAGCCCTGCCTTACGCTCTCAAGAGCCTTCTTGTTCTTGTAGAGCCAGGCCTCGCGGGCCGGAACTTCCGCGTAGGGCTCCAGAATGAGCCGGCCATCCTTTTCCTGGCGGATGCGGTAGCTGCTGACGCCCTTTGCATAGGCGCCAAGGGCGATGCGCCCCTTGGAATCCGGCCTTACGGTCTGTTCTGGCGATGCTGCCATTTTATTCTCCTGTTTGAAGGATATAGCGCAGAGTGGGAAATTGTTCAAGTGGGATAGAGCACGTGTCCCACTTTTGAGCGCCTGAACAGAACATTTTGAATCAACTGGTTTACCCGCGGTAATCCCTGCCGCAAACGTCAATACTTCATTAAGCAATTGTTCAGACATGGCCGCTAGCTTTTCCGGGTCAGTGAAACTCAGGGATTTGCGTCATGAAACCACGTGTAATTGCGGCCAGCCTTGCCTTTGTCGGGCTATCCACAGGGGACGCATATGCCTATCTGGATCCGGGCACGGGCAGCATCCTGCTCCAGGCCCTTATCGCAACGGTGGCCAGCTCGCTCTTCGTCATCAAGATGTATTGGTACAAGTTCCGCAGCCTGCTTGGCTTCAACCGCCAATCGGAAGATGACGCGAGCCACGATCAATGAGCCATGCCTTGGCGGATGCCGGATCATTCCGCGATCCGAGCGGGCGCATTTATGATCTCAATGGCGAGATTTACCGCACGGTCCTGAACAAGGCGGTTGCCGAATTCATCCATGTACGCGATTCCGGCCTTGCGGCAAAGCTGATGAGCAAGGGCAACCTTGTCGCCACTGAGGAAGTCAAGAACCCGGCCTTGAGGAAAGCCGGCATCCGGGCCCCGATGGTTTTGCGCCATGCGCGCATTCCCTTTGTTTCCTACCCCTATGAATGGTCTTTCCCGTTGCTCAAGGCGGCGGCACTGCTGCATCTCGACGTTCAGATCGAGGCGCTGCGGGCAGGGGTGAGCCTGTCGGATTCCACCGCCTACAATGTGCAGTTCGATGGACCCAATCCGGTGTTCATCGATGTGCTGTCTTTCCGGCAATACCGGGACGGCGAGATATGGGCGGGACACCGGCAATTCTGCGAACAGTTTCTCAACCCGCTTCTGCTGCGCGCCTATTTCGGGATTCCGCACAATGCCTGGTTCCGCGGCAATCTTGAGGGCATCGAAACCACCATGCTGGCGCGGATGATGCCGTGGTGGCGCAATTTCTCGTTCAATGTTCTGAGCCATGTGACGATGCAGGCCAGTTTCCAGGCCGGCGCCATGGCCAACAATGCCAGGGGCATTGCCAAGGCCAAGGCGGTGAAATTGCCGAAGCTGGGCTTTGAGCGGATGCTGCTGTCGCTGCGCGGCTGGATCAAGGGCCTGCAGCCCAAGGACACTGGCGCCACGGTCTGGCAGCATTATGCCGAGAACACCACCTACAACGACGCCGAGCGGCAGGCGAAGGTGCGGTTCGTTTCGGAATTCTGCGCCAAGCGCAAACCCAAGGTATTGTGGGACATCGGCTGCAATTCGGGGGACTATTCGGAAGTGGCCCTTGGAGCAGGGGCTGCTCGCGTCATCGGTTTTGATTTTGACCAAGGGGCCCTGGAACGGGCCTATGCCAGGGCCAAGGCAAGGAAGCTCAATCTTCTGCCGCTGTTCCAGGATGGCGCCAATCCGAGCCCGAGCCAGGGCTGGGCCAATGAAGAGCGCAAGAGCACCATTGCCCGCGGCGAGGCTGATGCCGTCGTGGCACTCGCTGTTGAGCATCACCTGGCCATCGGCCGCAATGTGCCGCTTGATGGCGTGGTTGACTCGCTGGTGAAGATGGCGCCGGCGGGCATCATCGAATTCGTGCAGAAAGATGACCAGACGGTGCAGCAATTGCTGGCGCTGAGAGAAGACATTTTCCCGGATTACAACCAGGCAACCTTCGAACGCGCCCTGAAGGGCCGGGCCAGAATTGTCAAATCCGAGAAGGTCTCGGCGTCGGGACGGACGCTTTACTGGTTTGACCGTTCCAAAAAGTGAGCCTTGCGTCGAATCCGAGTTCATTTCCAAACTGTGGGCGGTGCATGCTGAATATTCCTGGGACAAACATTCCGCTCTATGCGTTCTTTCTGCCTGCCTTGCCGCCGCTTGTCCTGTTCTCCAAAAACCTGGGGCGGCTGACGATCAGCCATGGGGTTCTGACGATCCTGGCATTTGTCGTTGGGTTCCTGCTGGTCATGGGCTTGCTACGACTGGTCTTCCGCCGGCCTGAAATCACCGATGCCCTATGGGCCATCGTCTATTCCGCGGTGTTCATGCCGGTCATGTTCCTGAGCCCGGATGAATTCCGGGTGGCGTGGGTTTTGGGCTGGCTGGTGCTCGGCGCCAGCCTGTTCCTGTGGAAAGGGGCGCGCAAACTGGCGCCGCTTCTTGCAACCATTTTCGCGGTCGGCAATGCCCTGCCACTTCTCTACAATGTCTTTACGTCGGGTGTGTGGGCGGACCGGCCCGCGATCATGAGTGCCGTTGCCGCGGCATTTGACGCCGATCCGGTTTCCGCCACCGAGCCTTCGGAAAAACCGGACATCTATTATTTCGTTTTCGACCGGTATGCGCGGCAGGACCAGCTCAAGACTGTCTATGGTTACGACAATGCGGAATTTCTTGCAGCCCTGCGGCAGAGAGGTTTTTTCGTCGCCGACAATGCCTACTCCAATTATCAGCGCACCACGCACTCGGTCATTTCTTCGCTGAATTTTGACTATCTTGACCGGGTGGATACGCCCGCCACGCGGGGAAAACCCGACTGGCTGCCGCTCTACCAGATGTTCCAGGATTTCCGCATCGGGCGGTTCCTGAAAGGCCTTGGCTATGAGGTGCATTATTCCGGAACCTGGTGGGAGCCGACGCGGCGCATTGCGATTGCCGACGTCACCCACAATTTCTATGAGATGCCGGAAATCACCCGCTTCATTTATGAAAATTCGCTCATTGTGGATGCGGCGCAGGCCATCGGCTTTCGCAGTATCACACCGCTTTACTGGCAATGCCAGCGCTCACGGCTGATGTTTGAAGATGTCCGGGGAGCACCCGACAGCCAAAGGCCGAAATTCCACTTCGCCCATTTCCTCATTCCGCATCCGCCCTTTGTGACGCATGAATCAGGCCGCTGCATGGACAAGGCGGAAGCGCTGGGGCGCTCGCGCGCGCAGAACTATACGGGCCAGCTCAGCTATGCCAATGAACAGATTCTTGCGACGGTGGACGCCTTGCTTGCGGCGCCCGGCCCCAGGCCGGTTATTATCCTGCAGGCCGACGAAGGGCCATGGCCGGAGAAGTACGCGGGCGACGAGGTGATGGCCTTCGGCCGCGACGTGTCAAATGTCGATTGGCGCAAAGCCACCCCGGTTGAACTGAAGGAAAAAATGGCGATCTTCAGCGCCATCTACGCGCCACGGATTCAGCCTGCCAGCCTCCATCCCGCAATCACGCCGGTAAACACCTTCCGCCTCATCCTTCGAGATTACTTCAATGTGGCGATAGAACCCCTGCCGGACCGGATGATGGCCTATGAAAATGCTGGCGACCTTTACCATTTCATGAATGTGACCGAAACGCTGCAGAGCCCTTAGAGTTGCAGTGAAACGATATCCTCTGGTACAGAATATCGGCCAGTCCGTTATCAGTTTTATTTCCGGCGGCCGCAAAAAAAGGGGATCTCAGACGCCATGGCTCCAAATAAAGGGTTTGAACCGACGGACTCGTCCAAGATTCCCCGCTATGCGGAAATTGCAAGCTTCATGCGGGCGGCGCGGGCCGAGATTGCAAAGCCGCTCGACATTGCTCTTGTCGGCGTACCGCTTGACCTTGGGGCGACTTACCGTTCGGGCGCGAGGCAAGGCCCGTCAGGTGTGCGCGAGGCATCGCGGCTGATCCGGCAGGTCAACCCAACGACCAAGGTTGCGCCTTATCGCCTGTGCAATATCGGGGATGTCGGGGATGCACCGACGCATCCCCTAAGTGTTGAAATCAGCGTTGAGCTTATTCAGGCTTTCTATGAACGGATTCACGCCATCGGCGCGGTGCCGATTTCCATTGGAGGTGATCACACGGTGCCGCTGCCAATACTGCGGGCCATCGCCAAGGAGCGTCCTCTTGGACTGATCCAGATCGATTCGCACACGGATACCTTTGACGAGTTCATGGGAACCAAATGCAACCACGCGACATTTGTGCGGCGCGCGGTTGAAGAGGGCCTGCTTGACCCGAAGCGCATTCTGCAGATTGGCCTGCGCGGCACACGCTATGGCGACGACGACATCAATTATGGCTACAAGGCCGGCATCCGCATGATCCCGATGGATGAATTTGAGGAGATGGGCCGCGCCGCGGTGATTGCGGAGATCCGGCGGGTTATCGGCGATGCGCCCACCTACATCACAATCGATATTGACGGCCTCGACCCCAGGGATGCGCCTGGAACCGGCGTGCCGGAACCGGGCGGCATTTCCATGCGCGATGCACAAATGATTCTGCGGACTTTGACCGGGATGACCATGGTGGGCGGTGATATTTGCGAGGTTGTCCCGTCGCTCGACCCCAGTGGCATTACCTGCATAAACGCGGCAAATCTGATGTTTGAACTCACCTGCCTTGCAGCTGTTACCCGCTCAGGCGGCCTAAAACAATAATTCAACATTTCAACTTATCCTGATAGGGAGAATACTTGTGTCTGACTTGATTTTCGCCGACAGCCTCTCACGACTTGGCACAGAGTCGGCGTTTGTTGTTCTGGCGCGGGCGCAGAAGCTCGCAAGTGAAGGGCGCGACATCATCAATCTTGGCATCGGCCAGCCGGACTTCAAAACGCCGGGGCATATTGTTGAAGCGGGCATCAAGGCGCTGCGTGACGGCCATCATGGCTATACACCTGCGAATGGCATTGCGCCGTTGCGCGAGGCGGTTGCGGCCGACCTGAAGCGCCGCCACGGCTCGGACGTCAATCCGGACAATGTCGTGGTTGTGCCTGGCGGGAAACCCACGATGTATTTTGCAATCATGATGTTTGGCCAGCCGGGCGTTGAGATCATGTATCCGAATCCGGGCTTTCCCATCTATGAGTCAGTGATCAAGTATTCGGGCGCCAAGCCCGTGCCGATCGCGCTGAAGGAAGAAGACGGATTCGCCTTTTCAGCCGAGGCAATTCTGAGCCAGATTACGGCCAAGACACGCCTGATCATCATCAACAGCCCAGCCAACCCCACGGGCGGCGTGACGCCAAAGGACGAAGTCGACAAGCTGGTCGCCGGTCTCTTGAAGCACCCGCATGTGGCGCTTCTTTCAGACGAGATCTATTCGCAAATGCTCTATGGCGGCAGGCAGCATCTCAGCCTGCTGCAATATCCCGAAATCCGTGACCGTCTGATCATGCTCGATGGCTGGTCGAAGACCTATGCGATGACCGGCTGGCGGCTGGGCTATGCGGTCTGGCCGGACGCGGCGGTTGAACATGTCACGCGGCTGTGCATCAACGACCATTCCTGTGTCAACGCGGCGGCGCAATATGCGGGCCTGGCGGCACTGCAAGGTCCGCAAGACGCGGTTTCATCGATGGTCGCCCAATTTGATAAACGCCGTGAGATTATCGTGCGCGAATTGAACGCCCTGCCGGGATTCCTCTGTGCGGATGCGGCGGGCGCGTTTTATGCTTTCCCTAATATCGAAGGGACGGGGATGACTTCCAAGGAGGCCCAGAACCGGTTTCTAGAAGAAGCAGGTGTTGCCACGGTTTCCGGAACATCCTTCGGCGCCTGGGGCGAGGGCTATTTGCGGTTCTCCTATGCAAACAGCGCCGAGAACATTCTGGAAGCGATGAGGCGCATTCGGGAATTGCTGTAAGGGTTCATCGGACAGTTGCCCATTGATGAAAAGTTTGCGCCCTATCTTAAGCTGAGGCACTAACTATGCCTATTGCTCTGAGCAATTCGTTTGAAGCTGGTTCCCAATAATTTGAGACGTGCAATTTGTCGATTTGGGCATCTGCATGCGCGGCGGTGGGGGTAAGACATAGGGCTTGAATGTTGGAAAGAAGATTGGGGGCGGGACCATCTGCTCATTTTGCCGCTGTTGCTGCAGCTGCATGCTTTGTGCCGCCCAATTTGCTTGCGCCATCTCTTGAAGTTTCAATCGGCAAGTTATGTACGCCTCCGTATTGGGCAATGCGCCGAGTTTCTGGCACCGTTGATCATCACGCGCGTCAATCAACTTCGCCATTTCCGGCGAAACATTTTGAGCCATAAGGGCAGTCGGGCTCAAGGTCACTACAAGAAACGTCGTGGCGGACAGCAGCGCTTTTTGATTCATCTTGGAAACCTCCAGCGACCCAGCTGAGCGCTAATAGCCTTTGGACATGGGAGTCCTCTTGCCGGCGGAAATTATCCGGGGGTACTGATGGAAGGTCCGCCGCTTAATCAGCCTGAATGCGTCCATCAGGCTTTCAAGTGAAACCCCAGCAAGCTCTCTGGCCGTTGCCTGAGCATCAGGAAATGGGTTTTCTCTCACGTTCCTAGCCATGGCATTTTTTGCGGCGGCTAGTGCAAACCCAAATCTCCCACGTTCAAGGTAAGCGAGCGCTTCATGCAGATGGTGAAGCTGCCAAAGATTTGGCGCACGGTTTTGCTTGCCAAGATGCAGAAATATCATCCCTAGATATTTTTGGATTCCAGCCTTCAAGAAAGTTTGCTCCGCTAAACACTCTTTCGAAATCTGCGCACTGTTGTTTGACATGGCATTGAGTCCTTTCATAGCCACGGCATATCACACTCTGGGGGGTAGGCCAAATGCGCGGGTTGCCATGGGCTCCCTGACCGGCATAAAAAAGGTTGAGCCCCATATGGCCTTATTTGAAGAGACCGCCCGCAAGGTCGCGGTCGAATTCTTCAATCCATGCAGTGGCAATGCCCGCATCGTAGATTTTTTCTATACCTGTTTTGCGCAGCGTTACAGTGAGCTTGCTCACGCTGGGGTCTATCCCGTTGTGAAGGCGCTTTGATGTTTCCTCGTGAAGTTCAAATTCATCTGTGTTCCGTCTGTACTTTGCAAGGGCGTGAGCAAAGTCCTCGCGCTCAGATTGGGAAACATTGGAAACGTGGACTGGGAGAAAATCGGACATTGCAAAAACCTTTCATTTAGTTTGCATCGTGTGGCTTACCCCGGCGGCTTTCCTTGGGCGATAGCTGAGCGACTTAACTGGGCCATAAAGTTGAACCACCCAGCCTAGATGGGCTCAAGGTCGCCTCATTCAATGGACTTCTGTTAACCTAATGCTGACGCTGCGCTGGGCCTTGCAGGGGCACCACAACGAGATTTGCCCTCATGAAGTCCAGCCACGCCAAAACTTCCCGTCTCCGTTTGGTGTCATGCTGGAATTGGCACATCAGAACTCCATTTGCGCAGTGGGCGGTGGCGGTAAGATACGCAACCCAGTTACCTTCGGGCACCTTTGCAATTCGGCTGGTGAATTTGATGGACATGACGATCTCCTTTCATCGTGGCCAAGTATACCCCCGCCAGACCTCCCTTACTGAGCTTTCAGTTACCTGTGCCACGGCCACCCGAACGTCTATTTTCTGTCCAGTATTTGTGCCCAGTATAGGGTTTAAGTATTTGATTTTGTTAGGAGTGGCTGGGGGACTAGGATTCGAACCTAGACAAACAGAGTCAGAGTCTGTGGGCCTACCGTTAGCCGATCCCCCAATGCGCCGGGAATGGCCGCTTCATTAGCGGTGGAGGGGCTTCAGTGCAAGGGTGGATTGAGGGCTTCCTGGTTACGTCCGGAACTGCTTGATCAGGTTGGCGAGGCTTGCTTGCTGGCCCACGGCGGGGGCTGGCGGCGGGGCGGCACTTGCCTGGGCGTGGTCGGCACTGCGGCGCAACTGCGGAGCGGGCGTGTGCTGGCCGAAGCCCTGGGGGGCCGGCTGGATGCCGGGCCTTTGCGGCGTTCCTGCCGGCTGCAGGGCATCGCGCCGGATGGAAGGCTGTGCCGGAATGGCGACATGGACGGCGGGTGCAGGTGCGGCCTCAACCGTATAGGCTGCGCTGTCGGGATTGAAGGTCTGGGCCCGCCAGCGGTTTACAACCTCGTTGAGGAATGAATCGTCGGGCAGGTCCCTGGCCCAGTTCGTGGTAAACGAAGCGGTGTTGCTCCTGGGCATTTCGTCATCGGCCAGCATGTCGAACTTGATGCGGGTGGGGAGCGCCACGCCTTCGCCGAAAGTGATAGCTTCGCCGGTTCCCATGGTGGACATGAATTCGAGAAGGCTTGCGGCGGCATCGGAAATGCCAGCGCGCAGGATGTCCTGGTCGCGCTCGTTGGTGAGGCGCATGGAGAAGATCGTATTGCACTGGGACAGGATGGTGGGATCCAGTTCCGCCGGGCGTTGGGTGATCATGCAGAGCGAGACGCCGTATTTGCGGCCTTCCTTGGCGATGCGCGAAATGGCCTTCTTGGTGGGCTCGAAGCCAAGCGACTTGTCGATTGGAACGTAGCGATGGGCCTCCTCGCACACAAAGGTAATCGGAATGCGACCGGCGCTCCACACGCCGAAGTCAAACGCAAGGCGGGCCAGAACCGAAACGACAACGTTGATGATTTCCGAAGGCAGGCCGCCGAGCTCGACAATGGCGATGGGCTTGCCGCTGACGGGAATGCGGAACAGGCGGGCGAGGACCGAGGCCATGTTGTCCTGGACGGTGAGGCTGCCAAACATGAAGGCATAGCGCGGATCGCGCGAGATGGTTTCGATACGGGCTTTCAGGCGCTTGTAGGGGGCGAGTTCGCCGCGCAGCTCCAGCTTGCCGATATACTCCTCGAGAATGCCGGTGAGGTCGGAGGTCCGGTAGGGCAGCGGCGTGTCAACGCCGATGTTCGAACCATCGAAAAGCAAGCCGCGCGGCGTTGCGCCATTCTTGTCGCGGCGCTGATTGTTCATGTAGCGTGCCTTGGCCTGCGGAATGAGCTCACGGAGGATTTCCACGTCGGTTTCACGGCCAGGCTGCTGGCCAATGAGGATTTCCACGGCCTCTTCAAAGTTCAGGAGCCAGAAGGGCAGGACCATGTTGTCGGGCGCGATGATTTCCGACATGCCCTTGAAGGACTGGGCGTACTCGCGGTGCACGTCGAGCAGCAGGATATGGGCCTGGGGATTTTTCTCCAGGATGCGGCGGAGGATCAGGGCCACGGTGCAGGATTTGCCGGTGCCGGTGGTTCCCAGCACGGCGAAATGCTTGCCCAGCATTTCATCGATCTTGATCATGGCGGGAATGGATGGATCCTGCTGAATGTGGCCGACGCGAATGGAGGTCTCGGAATCGCAGGCATAGGCTTTCGACAGTTCGCTGCGGCTGGCGCGGTACACGGTGTCGCCGAGCGAGGGATAAGAGGAAATGCCGCGGCGGAAGGCTTTCGGCCGGCCATGCTCATCCTTGGGCAGCTCGCCGATGAATTCCACCTCGACAATACGCAACTCCTGCTCACCCCTGGCGTGGGACGGCATGGGTGAACTCAGGGCGGATACCAGCGCCAGGGAAATGGAGGTTGGGCCATCCACTTTCAGCAGGGTTCCAATTTCCGGGCTTCTTTCGGCGTCGACATTGGGGCGCTCTTCGATGTCGAGCAGGATGATAGCATGGGCGCCGGTCACGGCCACGATGCGGCCGATGCGGGCGATGGGTTCAATGCGGGGTTCGGCCTTTTCCTGAGAATTTGAATTTGTACGGTTCATGGACTCAGGACCCCCTAGTGAAGACTGCGTTCGTTGGCAGCGGCCGCTGCTGCCATGGGAAGACTTACGGTGACGCGCGTGCCGGCGCCTTTTTTGGATTCAATTTGCAGATCGCCACCGTGCAGGCGGGCGAGCGCATGTGCGATCGGCAAGCCGAGCCCCGTGCCCTCATGGCGCTTGTTGAAGCCCGCATCAATCTGGCCAAATGGGCTCATGGCGGTTTCAATTTCAGCCAGTGACATGCCTAAGCCGGTATCGCTAATGCTGATCGTGACGACAGCTTCCTTGCGGATGCCGACATCAATGCGAATGCGGCCCTTGGCGGGGGTGAATTTCACGGCGTTGCTGAGAAGGTTGATCAGGATCTGCTTGAGGCGGAGCGGATCGGCCATCAAATCGGGAAGGTTGGGCATGATGTGGGTTTCAACCTGCACGTCCTTCTCGCGGGCCTTGGCTTCAACGATCAAGAGGCAAGACTGGAGGATGGCATTGATGCTGACGGATTCCATATCAACGGAAAGCTTGCCGGCCTGAATTTTCGAGACATCGAGGATGCCGTTGATCAGGGCGAGGAGATGTTCGGCGGCCTGGCGGATATAGGCCGAGTACTGCTCGATTTTTTCCGGGCCCGACACGGTCTTGGTGGCGAGCATGTCGGAAAAGCCGATGATGGCGTTCAATGGCGTGCGCAGTTCATGGCTCATGTTGGCAATGAATTCGGACTTGGCCTTGGAGGCTAATTCAGCATCAACCTTGGCGGCATTGAGCGCCGTGGATTGCTTCTGGCGGGTGACAGCCTGGCCAAAATGCTCGGCATATTCACCGATCAGCGAGCCGTCCTTGAACCAGCGATTTCCAAATGTACGCATAAAACTCCTGCCCCGATGCGCATAGCTAGCCGCGATAGTCTCAATTAGTAGTTAATGTTTACTTGGCATTTGGACAGGATTCATTTGCTTTACGTGAGGGGTGAAACTGTTAAGATGGCCGCAACGCAATGATTAAGAGATGATTACTGAGCTCCGGGGCAACCCGTCGAGGCAGGTCATCTGGAAGGCTTAACGTGGACGCGACCAGCGGTGCGGGCAACACCCGTGGCAGGCGCAGATTCGGGTTGCACGGCAGCAGGGGACGGTCCAAGGACCGCCCCGAACCTGAGGCCGTAGCACCCGGCAAGGCCCCCGAAAGGGAGGCCTATTACGGGGCCCTGGACCTGGGAACCAATAATTGCAGGCTCCTGATCGCCGCTCCGGCCGCGCATGGATTTCATGTCAGAGACGCCTTTTCGCGCATTGTCCGGCTGGGTGAAGGGCTCGGCAAGACCGGGGCTCTCAATGCCTCGGCCATGGACCGCACCATTGAAGCGCTGCGGGTTTGTTCCAACAAGCTTGTCTGGCACAAGGTTAAGAAACACCGGCTGATTGCCACCGAAGCCTGCCGCATGGCCTCAAACGGGGCGGAATTCATCGCCCGGGTCATCAATGAAACGGGGCTGGAGCTTGAGATCATCGACCGGGAGACCGAGGCCCGGCTGGCGGCCACGGGGGCGGAACCGCTGATTGACCCGGACGCCCAAAGTGCCCTGGTGTTTGACATCGGCGGAGGCTCCACCGAGGTCATGTGGGTGGAACAGAGCGGCGGGAAAAAGGAACTTCTGGCCTGGACTTCGCTGGCGGCCGGCGTGGTAACCATATCTGAACAATTTGGCGGCGGCATCGAGGTGACCGACCGGTCCTTTGCCGCCATGCGGGAATACCTGCGGCCGCTTCTGGCGGAATTCGTGGCCAGGATTCACAAGCTTAAAGGAAGCGCGCCGCTGCCTTCGCATTTACTGGGAACTTCGGGGACGGTGACGACCATTGCGGGGGTGCAGCTCGGGCTTCGCCGTTATGACCGGTCGAAGGTGGATGGCTGCTGGCTGCTCAGCGACGATGTGGGCAAGGTGACAGCAGACCTTTTGGCCATGAGCTATGAAGAGCGGATGATGAATGCCTGCATCGGGCGCGAGCGGGCCGACCTGGTGATGGCGGGCTGCGCCATCCTAGAAGAAATCAGGCTGGCTTTTCCGGCAAGCCGCATCCGCGTGGCGGACCGGGGATTGCGCGAAGGCATTCTTACCCAGTTGATGATGGAAGACGGAACTTATGGGCGGGCGTCATGAGCCGACCGGGAAGCAAGAATGAACTCAGCGGGCGCAATCTCAAGGTCAAGGTGAAGACCGGCAAGGGCCGCACCGTTTCACAGAAAATCTGGCTGGAACGCCAGCTCAACGACCCCTACGTGATTGAAGCCAAGAAGCTGGGCTACCGGGCGCGCTCGGCTTTCAAGCTGATCGAGATTGACGACAAGTACAGGTTTTTGAAGCCCGGCCTTGTCGTGGTGGATTTGGGCGCGGCACCGGGCGGCTGGTGCCAGGTGGCCTCAAAGCGGGTGAAGGCGGAAGAGGGGCGGGGCAAGATCATTGCCATCGACATGCACGGCATTGAGCCCATTCCGGCGGTCACTATTTTCAAGAAGAACTTTCTCGACGATGACGCGCCGCAGCTTCTGTTCGATGCGCTGGGGGGGCGGAAAGCCGATGTGGTGCTTTCCGACATGGCGGCGCACGCCACGGGCCACCGCCAGACGGATCATATCCTGGTGATGACTTTGGCCGAGGCGGGGCTGGATTTTGCCCGCCAGGTGCTGGCGCCGGGCGGCACCTATCTGGCCAAGGTGCTGCGCGGCGGCACGGAAGGCGAAATGCTGAAACAGATGAAAAAGGATTTTTCCAGCGTGCGTCATGTGAAGCCCATGGCGAGCCGGGATGACTCGGCGGAGCTGTTCGTTCTGGCGATGGGATTCCGGGGGTAGGCCGCGCGCTCATTCACGAGGTTTCAGAACCAGCTTGCATCGCTTAAATGTACGATGCAAATTTCGCCGCGGCGCTCTGTCACGTTTCAGGTGGCAGCAATCTGCCCAATTGTCCCGTCAGATCAAACTTCTTCGTTCACACAATGGGCTCTGACCTAGCCATGCGCCTGAGAACGCTGATCGAATTGCTGGCTGCACTGATACTCACTTTCGCTGCTCTCTTTGCCGTTTCGGAGATGGCAAGGACAACCGGCATGAAGGTCAATAATGTCTATGCGCGCGCCACAATCGTCGAGGCGAAAACCGGTGTCTATTTGACATTGAATAACTTTGGAAGCGAACCCGACAGGTTTGGTTGCGCTGCAACAAGCGCTGCCCTAAGCGCAGCTGGGATTGATTCACCATATTCTGACGCATGACGCGAACTCCCCTGCGAATCGGCTGAGTACCCAGAATTAAGGCGACAAAGTTCGAATGGCAGTGTATGATTGGTACAGCGTTTCGAGTCAGGTCTTAACGTGAACGAAATCGGAAAAAGTGCTTTTTGACCACTCGAACTTGTTGTTGAGGGGTTACAGCCATGACCATAAAAAATGAACGATTGATCGGCGCAGCAGACGACAGCCGCATTTACTCAGATATCCGAAAGATTGATCCGGCTGACCTTAAAGACGCCTTGCTCAAGGGTCTTGAAGATTTCAAAGAAAAACCCACTCACCTGGTTATCCTGGCCATAATCTATCCCCTTGCGATGATAGTTGCGGTCAACGTTGCGGCCGGATATGAATTGTTGCCGCTGGTCTTTCCACTGGTTTCGGGGTTTGCGCTGATTGGCCCGGTGGCCGCGGTCGGTCTGTATGACATGAGCCGGCAGCGCGAAGAAGGTCACGATGTAACCTGGGAGCACGCGTTCACCATCTTCCGCTCCCCCTCCATCTTTGCCATCGTGAAGCTGAGCATTCTGCTTGGTGTGATCTACTTCATCTGGCTGGGCGCTGCCTTTGCGATCTACCGGTCAATCTACGGCAGCCTGGTGCCGACATCGATCGCGGAATTCGTGTGGCAGGCTCTTACCACCCCTGCCGGCTGGACACTTATCATTGTGGGCTGCGGCGTAGGCTTTGTCTTTGCCCTCGTGGTTCTGGCCATCAGCGCTGTTTCGTTTCCGCTGCTTATTGACCGAAACGTTGGCACGGCGGCGGCGATTCAGACGTCAGTCCACGCGTTCATGGCCAACCCTATGACGATGACGATGTGGGGCCTTATCGTTGCCGGCCTTCTGGTGATCGGCACCATACCCTTGTTCGTCGGACTCGCCGTCGTGATGCCGGTACTTGGGCATGCAACCTGGCATCTGTATCGCAAGGTTGTTGAGCACTGATCTAATTTGACAGGAAAACGTGCCAGAACTCACAGGTTGATGGCGCCGTCGGTTATTGCTGCGATCAACAGCAGCCCCAATTGCACAAAAGAAGCATAAAAATTTGACCTGGCAGCTGTCGGACCGGGCTGACGGATCAGTTCGACGCTCCGCCAAATGAAAAAAAAGCCGCCTGCCACGGCGCCCGCCAGATAAATAAAGCCCATGCCAAATGCCAACGGCAGCAGTGACAAAAGCACAAGGGCAACGGTGTGCGCCAGGATGATCCATGCTGTTGCAGCATCACCGATGACAACGGGAAGCATTGGCACACCCGCTGCCGCGTAGTCTTTGTGCAACACGATTGCCAAGCTCCAAAAATGCGGCGGTGTCCACAGAAAAAGTACAAGTGCGAGAATGACCGGAGCGGGAGCCAGATCGGGCGTTATGGCTGCAGCGCCGGCAAGCACGGCAAAGCTGCCGGCCAAACCGCCAACCACAATGTTCCAAACGCTGCGTCGCTTGAGCCAGATTGTGTAAATGACACCATAAACAAATGCGCCCAGAAAAATATACAGCGCAGCATGGGTATTCAAGACCCAGGCAGCAACGAAAACGGCAATGGCAAAGTTCAAGCCAAGGCCGGCAAACCATATCCAACCGGCCCGGAACGCACCTGTAACAAAAGGCCGGTTGCGGGTCCGCGGCATGTGCGCATCCAAATCACGCTCGAAATGTTGATTAAAGGCGCTGGCACCTGCTGAAGACAGAAATACCGCCACGGCGAGAACTGCAATCTTCCAGGAGGGGAGGGATACGCCTGGCGTTACCGCCATCCCGGCAATCGCACAGAGGGTGATAGCTGCGGCAATGCGCAACTTGAAAACACTTGAAATCTGTTTCAATGTTCCCGCAGTTGAATCGGCCATCGTCTATCACATCGAAATTGCACAGTTATTTCCCGGACGGGGGTCGATGGTAGCACGTGATGTGCGCTCTGTAACAGGGGTGCATTTTGTATTTCAAAATCAGGGCGCTGAATCAAGGCGCCAAATCAAAGCGCATATGGGAGCCATGATGACATGATTCTGGCATTCGTATTGGTTGTTTTGGTCGTTGGCTCGGTGATATTTCATCTCCTGAGCCCATGGTGGTGGACGCCCATTGCCTCGAATTGGGATTACATCGATCACACGATCACCATCACATTCTGGATCACTGGCGTTGTTTTCGTCGCCATCGGTCTGTTCATGGCGTATTGCGTATTCCGCTTCCGCCACCAGGAGGGAACGCGGGCAGCCTACGAGCCGGAGAACAAGAGGCTGGAGTGGTGGCTCACTGTAGTTACTACGCTGGGGGTTGCGGGGATGCTTACTCCCGGCCTCTTTGTATGGAACCAGTTCATAACGGTGCCGAAGGAGGCAGATGTCATCGAGGTTATGGCCCAGCAGTGGCAATTCAGTTTCCGCCTTCCAGGCAAGGACGGCGTATTGGGCACTTCCGATACCGGGAATGTCAGTTCTGAAAATCCGTTTGGCCTCAATCCAAATGATCCTAACGGACAAGACGATGTCTTGATAGAAGCTCAGGACCTGCACCTGCCGCTCAACAGGCCAGTCAAGGTATTGCTTCGTTCGGTAGATACCCTGCATAACTTCTATGTGCCCCAGTTTCGGGCCAAGATGGACATGGTGCCGGGCATGGTCACCTACTTCTGGTTCACGCCCACCCGCACCGGGACATTCGAGTCGATTTGCGCTGAACTCTGCGGCACCGGGCATTATACCATGCGCGCCGTGGTCGTTGTGGATGAGGACAGTGCCTATCAGACATGGTTGCAGGAGCAGTCGACATTCAAGCAAGCGCTGGCCAAGAACAGGAATTCTACAGGCAGCAAGTTGAGTCTAGCCCTGAGCAAGAGGCAAACCGGTTCCGCGGATAGCGTATATGGGGTGATTCCGCCCAAGCGGAACTCGCTGCGTAACTAGATCGAAGAGGTGTTTTGATGACCGATGTAACACCCGAAACTACCAGCTATCTCGCACCTGCTGAAGTCGAGGATGTGGAGCTTTACCATCCGAAAAGCTTCGTCACGAAATACATCTGGAGCCAGGATGCCAAAGTCATCGCCATCCAGTATGCGGTGACCGCGATCGCGATAGGTTTGGTGGCATTGGTGCTGTCGTGGATGATGCGGCTTCAACTGGGATTCCCGGACACATTCTCCTTCATATCACCTGAGGCCTACCTCCAGCTTATCACGATGCACGGCATGATCATGGTCATTTACCTGCTCACGGCGCTGTTTCTCGGTGGATTTGGCAATTACCTCATCCCGCTGATGGTCGGTGCCCGCGATATGGTGTTTCCCTATGTGAACATGCTGAGTTACTGGGTCTATCTGTTGGCCGTGCTGGTGCTGGTGGCGAGTTTCTTTGTGCCGGGCGGCTCTACTGGTGCGGGCTGGACGCTCTATCCGCCTCAGGCCATCCTCGCCGGGACGCCGGGACAGAGTTACGGCATTATTCTGATGCTCGCTTCCCTGGCACTGTTTATCATCGGGTTCACCATGGGCGGCTTGAACTACGTGGTGACGGTGTTGCAGGCGCGCACGCGCGGCATGACGCTAATGCGTATGCCCTTGACCGTATGGGGCATTTTCGTTGCCACCATTCTGGCACTGCTGGCCTTCCCCGCCCTGTTTGTCGGCGCGGTGATGATGATGTTTGACCGGCTTTTGGGAACCAGCTTCTTCATGCCGCAAATCGTCGAGTTTGGCGAAAGCCTGAAATATGGCGGCGGCAGCCCGATATTATTTCAGCACCTTTTCTGGTTTTTTGGCCACCCCGAGGTTTATATCGTCGCCTTACCGGGCTTTGGCATTGTCTCCGACTTGCTCAGCGTCCACGCGAGAAAGAACATCTTCGGTTACCGGATGATGGTGTGGGCGATCGTGGTGATCGGCGGCCTCAGTTTCGTCGTGTGGGCGCACCACATGTATGTCAGCGGCATGAATCCCTATTTTGGTTTCTTCTTCGCCACCTCCACGCTGATCATCGCTGTTCCCACTGCCATCAAGGTTTACAACTGGGTGCTGACACTGTGGCGCGGCAACATCCACCTCACCCTACCGATGCTGTTTGCCATCGCCTTCATCATAACATTTGTGAACGGGGGGATAACCGGCCTGTTCCTCGGCAATGTGGTCGTGGACGTTCCCCTTTCGGACACCATGTTCGTGGTCGCCCACTTCCACATGGTGATGGGCGTGGCGCCCATCCTCGTCATCTTTGGGGCGATCTACCATTGGTACCCGCTGATGAGCGGACGAATGCTCAATCAGGCAATGGGGCATTTCCACTTCTGGGTAACCTTCATAGGGGCGTATCTGATCTACTTCCCCATGCACTATCTTGGCTTCATCGGCGTGCCGCGCCGCTATTACGCGATAGGAGAGACTGAATTCATCCCGCTATCTGCCGCGACGCTGAACGAATTCATCACCGTGGCCGCATTGATCGTAGGACTTGCTCAGGTGGTGTTTATATTCAACCTGGTTTGGAGCCTGTTCAAAGGCGAAAAATCCGTCAAAAACCCTTGGCGGGCCACCTCGCTCGAGTGGCAAACACCGCAGATGCCACCCGCACACGGCAACTGGGGCAAGGAGTTGCCTGTGGTTTACCGCTGGGCCTACGACTACAGCGTGCCGGGCGCCGCGGAAGATTTCCTGCCGCAGAACCTTGCACCAGATCAGGTCGCCATCGCCAAGGGCCACGAGGCATCGGGCGTCCGGGCAGCTGCAACGTGAGCATCTTCCATCAGCTGCTGGCAAAACCCTGGGTGACGGCACAGGCGAGGATCGACGACTTCCATGTTGGCGGCACATTTTTCCTGTCGCCGGCGAAGCTCGGCCTGCGGGTGTTTCTTGCCGTGGTCACGGTCTTGTTCACGCTTTTGATTTTCGCATATGGAATGCGAATGGAGTTGGAGGTCTGGCGCCCCACGCCTCAGGTGAGTCTTCTGTGGCTGAACACGGTGCTGCTGGTGCTGAGCAGCTCGGCAATGCAATGGGCGCTGTTTTCCGCACGGCGCCACGAGATTGATGGTGTGTGGATCGGTCTGCTTGCCGGAGGGTTTTTTGCCATTGCATTTCTGGGCGGGCAGATCATGGCGTGGCGGCAACTGGATAGTCTGGTTGGCTTCAACATTACGAACCCGGCGATCGGCTTCTTTTTCCTCATCACTGCGCTGCACGGGCTGCACCTGTTGGGGGGGCTCGTGGCTTTGGGCAGAGCGACGACCAAGGTGTGGCGCGGTTTCGACGTGGCCCCGGTACGCTTGAGCGTGGAGCTGTGCACCACCTACTGGCACTACCTGCTGCTGGTTTGGCTTGTGCTTTTCGGACTATTGTTTTCGGGCAACGACAGTCTGGGTATTTTGTTGTCGATCTGCGGGTTAAGGTGAACGGGAGCAAAACTGATGGCACAAGCTGCGATGACAGAAACGGCTGAACCCATCTCGCGGCCAGATGGATTGCGCGGCATCGTTGCCGACTTTTCCTCGGACCAGCGGGCGTTCAAGAACGTTCCCTGGGGCAAGGCGATGATGTGGATCTTCCTGCTCAGCGATACCTTCATCTTCAGTTGTTTCCTGCTGTCGTACATGACGGTGCGATGGTCCACCGAAGTGCCGTGGCCCAACCCCAGTGAGGTTTTCTCGTTGACTATCGGGGGCCAAAATATCCCCCTCATCCTGATTGCCATCATGACCTTCATCCTGATCAGCTCCAGCGGTACAATGGCCATGGCCGTTAAATTCGGTTATGCCCGCGATCGCAAGAAAACCGCGATCCTGATGCTGGTGACCGCGGCCTTCGGCGCCTCCTTCGTCGGAATGCAGGCCTTCGAGTGGACCAAACTGATCCACGAAGGGGTTCGTCCCTGGGGCAACCCTTGGGGCGCGCCGCAGTTTGGCTCATCCTTTTTCCTGATCACGGGTTTCCACGGCACGCATGTTTCGATCGGCGTGATTTTCCTGCTCGCCATTGCGCGAAAAGTCTGGCGGGGAGATTATGATAGCCAGAGGAAGGGTTTTTTCACGAGCCGGAAAGGGAATTACGAGATCGTGGAAATCACCGGCCTGTACTGGCACTTTGTCGATTTGGTCTGGGTGTTCATCTTTGCTTTATTTTATCTTTGGTGAGGGAAACTGTGGAACACGCACACGCAAAAACTCAAGCACATCCAATCGGCGTATACCTTTGGACATGGGGCCTGCTCTTTGTTCTCAGTGCCTTTTCCTATCTGGTGGATTATTTCCATTTGCAAGGCCAGCTCAGGTGGTCGCTCATCCTTCTGTTCATGATGTTGAAGGCAGGGCTGATCGTCGCCGTCTTCATGCATATGGCCTGGGAGCGGCTGGCCCTGATTTATGCCATTCTGTTGCCGCCTGTGCTGGTGTTGGTGTTTGTTGCCCTGATGGCGCTTGAATCGGATTACACCCTCATTACGCGCGAACTGTTCTTCAAGGCTGGACTCTAGCCCTGTGGCAAGGTCGCTCCGAGGCTGGAAGTGTTTCAATTTCAGTCGCATGGGACTGCGTTGCGTCGACGTTAGGAGGAGATAGTCCATGGACGTTAGATTGGCAGTCATCATTGCTGGTGCGCTCCTCGTTTTTGCCGGCGTGTTGCTTATGGCCTACAAGGCCATCTGGCAGGGGCGATTGAGCGGTGCAAGCCGGCGGGATTCAATCGTGGAAAGCACAACTCTGGAGCCCCGGGGGCGTAGCGCCGCCTTTGACCCTAAAGCGAACTGGCTTGGCATCGCCCTTATTGCGCTCGGTACGAGCCTCTTACTTGTAGCGACCGTCGATTCGTAGGTTTTGATGTGGTTCGTGATTTACAAGGCCTCTTGGCTTCCCAGAACATTCAGGAGCCACTAAGGTATCGTCTGTCCAGCGGTGACATAAGGAGATGTCGAATGAAAATCAGAATAATCTTCGCCGTCTTGGGGCTCATGGGGCCCGGCACGGCCAGCTACGCCCAGGATGCAGATAATGGTGCAAAGGTCTTCAAAAAGTGCATCGCCTGCCACGCGATTGACGAGAAGAACAAAATCGGGCCATCGCTCAAGGGCATCGTTGGCCGCAAGGCGGCGACAGTGGAAGGCTTCAAGTACTCGGATGCAATGCTGGCTAAGGGTGCTGAAGGCGTGATCTGGGACGAGGCAACGCTTACCGCCTATCTGCCCGATCCAAAGGCCTGGGTGCCAGGCACCAAGATGGTCTTTCCCGGCCTCAAGAAGCCTGAAGAGGTAACCGATCTCATCGCCTTTCTCAAGACCACGGGGATGTAGATTCACCGCTTGCCCCCGCCGTCATTCAGGTGTTAGAAGCCGCTGCCAACTCAACGAATCCTGCAATACCTGAAAGGTTGGCCCATGGCTCTCCGCCAAATTCCGGAATATCTGACTTTTGACGATGTGCTGATGAAGCCCGGCGCTTCGGCCGTATTGCCGGCCGAGGTTTCGACCGCGACGCACATTACCCGTGACATCCAATTGTCCATTCCGATCATTTCGGCGGCGATGGACACGGTGACCGAATCGAAGCTTGCCATCGCCATGGCCCAGGCGGGGGGGTTAGGCGTCATTCACAAGAACCTGGAACCCGATGTGCAGGCTGAGCATGTGCGGCAGGTAAAGCGTTTTGAATCCGGCATGGTGGCCAATCCGATCACCATCAGGCCCGATGCCACCCTGGCCGAAGTGATGCAGCTCAAGGAGCGGCACCGGATTTCCGGCATTCCGGTTGTGGAAGAGAACGGCAGGCTGGCGGGCATCATCACCAACCGCGATGTGCGCTTTGCCACCGACATGAATACCAAAGTCTCCGACTTGATGACGCGCAACCTGATTACGGTGAAGGCGGGGGTTGACCGGCTTGAGGCCAAGCGTCTGCTGCACAAGCACCGGATCGAGAAGCTCATTGTGGTGAATGAGGATTATGAATGCGTTGGCCTCATCACCGTGAACGACATGGAAAAGGCGGCGGACCATCCCTTTGCCGCCAAGGATGAGCAGGAACGGCTGCGCGTGGCGGCAGCCACGGGCACCGGCGAGAAGGGATTCCTGCGGGCCGAGATGCTGATTGACGCGGGCGTTGACATCATCGTGGTGGACACGGCGCATGGCCATTCCATTCATGTGCTCAATCAGGTTTCCCGCATCAAGAAAATCTCCAACAAGGTGCAGATCATTGCCGGCAATGTGGCGACGGGCGAAGCGGTGAAGGCGCTGATCGGGGCGGGCGCAGATTCCGTGAAGATCGGCATTGGGCCGGGCTCCATTTGCACGACGCGGGTTGTGGCGGGCGTGGGCGTGCCGCAGTTCTCGGCGATCATGGAATGCGCTGAAGAAGGGGCGAAATCCGGGGTGCCGATCATTGCCGATGGCGGCATCAAGCAATCCGGCGATCTGGCGAAGGCCTTGGCAGCCGGTGCAGGTGTTGCGATGATTGGTTCGCTGCTGGCGGGCACCGATGAGAGCCCCGGCGATTCCTATTTGTTCAATGGCCGGTCGTTCAAATCCTACCGCGGCATGGGCTCCGTCGGCGCCATGGCGCGGGGGTCGGCGGACCGTTACTTCCAGCAGGAAGTGAAAGACAGCTTGAAGCTGGTGCCGGAGGGCGTTGAAGGCCAGGTGCCCTACAAGGGGCCTGTGGCACAAGTCCTGCATCAGCTTACGGGCGGGCTTCGCGCCGCCATGGGCTATGTGGGGGCGGGCTCCATTGCCGAGCTGCAGAAGCGGGTGGAATTCATCCGCATCACCTCGGCGGGCATGCGCGAAAGCCATGTGCATGACGTGATGATTACGCGGGAAGCGCCGAACTACCAGGGGCGCGGCTAGTCGTGACGCCAACCCAGCATCTGCTGCTGCCGGCCTTTGTGCAATTTGCCTTGACGGTTTATGTGCTGACGCGCCTGGGGCAGGGACGGGTGCGGGCGGTACGATCGGGGCGCGTCAAGCGTTCGGAAATCGACACCAGATCCGCTTACGAGGCGACGGTGCAGAAATTTGCGAACAACTATGTGAGCCAGTTTGAACTTCCGGTGCTGTTCTATGTGGTCCTGTTGTTCGCCTTGGCTACGGGACTGATCGATTTTGTGTTGATCGGGCTTGCCTGGGCTTTTGCAGGATCCCGCCTTCTGCATAGTTTTGTGCATACCGGCAGGAACAGGATTGCCACGCGGTTCAAGATTTTCGTCGCTGGCCTGGTTTTTTTGGTTGGCATGTGGGCCTGGTTTGGCCTCAGGCTTTTTGTGATTGGATAATTCATGCGCATGGCGGGCCGCGTTGCCGCGGCAATAGAAGTTCTGAACGAGGTTTTCACCCAGCACCGCCCGGCTTCCGAGGCTTTGAAAGACTGGGGCAAGGCACACCGCTTTGCGGGCTCGACCGACCGCCATGCCATTGGCACGCTGGTTTATGATACGCTGCGGCGGCGCAATACGGCGGCGGCGCGCATGGGCGACGGACGCCCTCGCGCCCTGGTTCTTGGCGTGTTGCGGGAGGTGTGGAACCTGCCTGCCGACGAGATTGAGAATCTGTGTACGGAGCAACATGGCCCGGGCGTTCTAAGTGCCGCCGAGAAGGCTGCACTGGGACGCGAGATGCGGGATGATTTGCCGGTGCATATCCGAGGTGATTTTCCGGAATGGCTTTTGCCGTCGATGATCCAGGTGTTCGGGTCGCGCGCGGCGGAGGAGGGGGCAGCCCTTTCGCAGCGGGCCCCCATTGATTTGCGGGTGAACACGCTGAAGGCGGACCGGGACCAGCTTCTCGTGGCTTTTGCCAAGCATGGGGCGGAGGCGGGGCCGCTATCGCCCCTGTGCGTGCGGATCAAATCAACCGACGCGAATACCCGCAACATCAATGTCGAGGTGGAACCTGCCCATGGCATGGGCTGGTTCGAGGTGCAGGATGCAGCTTCGCAGGTTGCAGCCCTGATGTCGGGGGCAAAGCCCGGCGAGACGGTGCTTGATCTTTGTGCCGGGGCGGGGGGCAAGACCCTGGCGCTTGCGGCGATGCTGACGAACAAGGGCAAGGTTGTGGCCCATGATGCGGACCGCCACCGCCTGCGACCGATTTTCGAGCGCATGACGCGGGCAGGGGCGACGAATGTCGAGATCGTGGCGGCTGACGAAGGAAACAAGCTGGACGAGATGGGCGGCTTTGACTGCGTGTTGATCGATGCGCCCTGCTCCGGATCTGGCTCGTGGCGGCGGAAGCCTGACGCGAAATGGCGGCTGGCGGAGATCCAGTTAAAGCAACGCATCAAGGAGCAGCACGAAGTGCTTGAAAAGGGTGCGGCCCTGGTGAAGGTAGGCGGACGCCTGGTTTACATCACCTGCTCGGTGCTGCCGGAAGAAAACACGGCGCAGGTTGAGGCCTTCCTGAAACGCCACAAGAGTTTTGAGAACATTCCCTATGCCAAGCAATGGGCGGCGGCGATCGGATTGCCGGCACCAGAGTCTGCCGATGGCTCCCTTGATACGCTTTTACTCACCCCGGCACGGCACGGCACAGATGGCTTCTTCATCGCGGTGATGCGGCGGAGCTAGCCGCCGTTGCGGGCTAAAAACTTGCCCATGGCGCGGAGCGTTTCGGTGCTGACGTGGTGTTCGATGCCTTCGGAATCGATGCGGGCGGTTTCCTGGCTTACGCCGAGGGCGAGCAGGAATTTTTCCACGATGGCGTGTTTGCGCCTCCCATCTTCAGCCATTTTCCAGCCTTCAACGGTGAGGAAAATAGCGCGGTAGGGCTCTTGGGTGATGAGCCCGGCAGTCTGCAGCCGTTTCAGGGTTTTGACCACGGTTGCATTGGCAACGCCCAGCCGCATGGCGATATCGGTGCAGCGGGCCTCGCCGCGCTCGTCGATGAGATCGGCGATCATTTCCACATAGTCCCCGGCTAATTCCGCCGAATGATCGGCGCGCACCCGTTTGAAGGCCGCCGAGCGCAGCTTTGCCGAGGGGAGTTTTTTTGTCGCAAGTGCCATTTTAACCGTCCAGTTGCGGCGCAAGATTAGCCTATTGCATATAACTTAGCCTATGCTAAACTTTCAAGCCTTAGTTAAGGAAAGATGAGATGACCGATACGCCCATTCCGGCCGACTTCAACCGACGCGGCTTCCTGCGCAAGGCTGCGGCGGTTGGCGCATTGGTGCCCCTGGGAACGGGTGCGGCGGTGGCGCAAACCTCTACCGGCCACGCGGGCCATGGCAGCCATGACCAGTTCGGCAACCGGGTGGTTGGCGAAGTTAACCATGTGGCCAATGGCTTTGACCCGCACAAGATCATCTGGGATTTCGATGTGGGCACGGTTTCGACCATGGGCGATGGCCGAAAGCTTCGTGAATGGACGATCACGGCGCTTGACCAGGAGTTTGAAGTGGCTCCCGGCATAAAATTCGCGGGCTGGTCCTATAATGGCCGCATCCCCGGCCCGACGCTGCGCTGCACCGAAGGCGAGCACCTGCGCATCCGCTTCATCAACGGCAGCAAGCATCCGCACTCCATGCACTTCCATGGCATTCATTCGGCGCGGATGGACGGCGTTCCGGGGGCAGGCATGGTGGAGCCGGGCGCGGAATTTACCTATGAGTTCGATGCCAAGCCCTTCGGCTGCCATCTCTACCATTGCCATGCGATTCCGCTGAAGCGCCATATCCACAAGGGGCTTTACGGCGTCTTTATTGTCGATCCCGATCCGGCGAAGCATCCGGAGGCGCGCGATGCGGCGGCCTCGCGGCTTCTGGGATCGCCGGAAAATGCCCAGTGGCAGGAAATGGTCATGGTGATGAATGCCTTTGACACCAATTTCGACGACGAGAACGAGTTCTACTGCGTCAACACCATTCCCTTCGCCTATTTCGACAAGCCGATCCGGGTTGAGAAGGCGCGGCCCATCCGCATTTACCTGGTCAACATTACCGAGTTCGATCCGATCAACTCGTTCCATATACATGCGAATTTCTTTGAGTTCTTTGATCACGGCACAACACTCACGCCCACCCACCGCACTATTGATACGGTGATGATGTGCCAGGCGCAGCGCGGCATCATTGAAATGACCTTCGCCGAGCATGAGCCCGGCATCTACATGTTCCATGCCCACCAGTCGGAGTTCGCAGAGCTTGGCTGGATGAGCCACTTCGAGGTGGTGTGATGGGCTCCAAGCATTTCTGGCTGGCGCTCCCGCTTGTCGTCCTGGTTGCGATTGTGGCGATTCTCCTGATCTGGCGGCCGCTTGACCGGCTCTCGCAGGGGGCACCACCTGTAGAAGAGGCGGCGATTGAACGGGTGAATTTGACGCCGGGCCTGATCTCACTCGATGTGCGCACCGACGGTTCTGATCCGGTGGTGATCGCCCAGGTGCAGGTTGATACGGCCTACCGCCTGTTTACCGCGACACCGCTTCTTGCGGGCGCGCGGCTTGGGCTTACGCGCATCGACATTCCCTATCCGTGGATCGAGGGCGAGGCCCATCATATCGCCCTGCTGACGTCCACAGGCGCGATTATCGGCCATTCGATTGAGGTTGCGACCGCAACGCCGGTTCTGTCGGGTCCGTCGCTCGGGCTTCTGGCAGCGGTGGGCCTGTTGCTGGGTGCCGTTCCAGTGGCCACCGGGCTTCTGGCCTGGCCCGCGATGCGTTCACTGTCACGGCCCACGATGAATTTCCTGCTGGCGCTTACGGTGGGGCTGCTCGCCTTCCTGCTGATTGATACGATTGGCGAGGGGCTTGAAGCGGGGGCGGAAACCATCGGGCGCTTGCGGGGCACAGTCTTATTTTGGGTGGTGTTGGCGGTGACGGCACTTGTGCTTCTGGCCTTGGGCCGGGCCAAGGGCGCGGCGCCGGAAGGCTTGCGGCTGGCGACCTTCATTGCCCTTGGCATCGGTTTGCATAATCTGGGTGAGGGGCTTGCTGTAGGTGCCGCTCTTGCCACGGGGTCCGCGGCGCTGGCGACATTCCTGGTTATTGGTTTTACCATCCACAATGTGACGGAGGGCATCGGCATTGCCGTGCCGATCGCCGACGAGAAACCAAAATTCATGCATTTCGCTGGCCTTGCGGCGCTGGCGGGGTTCCCCGCCATTGCCGGCACAATAGCAGGCACACAGGCCGTCAGCCCCTTGTGGATAGCCGTGTGCTTTGGCGCAGGCGCAGGGGCCATCCTGCAGGTCATCATCGAAGTGGGTGCGTTGATTGCGCGGCGCTCGGGGCCGGGACAATGGCTTTCGCCGCCGGTTGCCGGAGGTGTCACGGCGGGGCTAGGCGTGATGTACGCGACGGCGCTGCTGGTCTAACATGGACGGCAACACCAACAGCATCGCCGCGGCCTCGAAGCCCGTGCCGCCGCCGGACACAAACTGGCGGCAGGAGCGGGGCGAGCCTTCGCTTGCCGATGTTTTCCGCACCATCAAGATAAACCCTTCGAGCGGCATGTTCCGCCGGGCCATGGCGTTTGTCGGGCCGGGATACCTGGTTTCGGTGGGCTATATGGACCCGGGCAACTGGGCCACCTCCATCGCAGGCGGAGCGCAGTTTGGCTACACGCTGCTGTTCGTGGCGCTGCTTTCCAACATCATGGCCATCATCCTGCAGTCGCTCTGCGCCAGGCTGGCCATTGGTTCCGGGCGCGACCTGGCCCAGGCCTGCCGCGATGCCTTCCCTAAAACCGTGTCGTTTGTCCTGTGGATGTTCGCGGAAATCGCGATTATCGCCACGGATATCGCGGAAGTGGTGGGCACCGCCATTGGCCTCAATCTGCTGTTTGGCGTTCCGCTTGAAATCGGGGTGATCATCACGGCCCTTGATGTGTTCATCATTCTCTGGCTGCAGCGGCTTGGCTTCCGCTGGGTCGAAGCTTTCATCATCTCGCTGCTGGGCGTAATCTTCGTCTGCTTCTTTTTCCAGATCGCCATGGCCGATCCGGATTGGGGCGGGGTGATCAAGGGCTTCGCGCCAACGGTTGATATCGTGGGCAATCCGCAGATGCTTTATCTGGCCCTTGGCATCATCGGGGCGACGGTCATGCCGCATAACCTTTACCTCCATTCGGGTATCGTGCAGACGCGGGATTATGGCCACAGCCTGCCGGAGAAGCGCGAGGCGCTGCGGTTTGCCACGTGGGATTCGACCTTGGCGCTGATGTTTGCGCTGCTGGTCAATGCCTCCATTCTTATTTTGGCGGCGGCAACATTCTACAAGACGGGGCGCACCGATGTTGCCGAGCTTGGGGATGCCCATGCCATGCTGGCGCCGCTTCTGGGTTCGTTGCTGGCGCCAAAACTGTTTGCCATTGCATTGCTGGCCTGCGGCCTCAATTCCACGGTGACGGCCACGCTGGCGGGGCAGATCGTAATGGAGGGGTTTCTCAACATCCGCCTGCCCGCCTGGCTACGGCGGCTGGCGACGCGCATGGTGGCGATTGTGCCGGCGGCGGCTGTGACCATCTATTACGGGGCGAGCGGCACGGGCACGCTGCTCATTCTCAGCCAAGTGATTCTGGCGTTCCAACTGCCCTTTGCCATTGTGCCGCTGGTGATGTTCACCCGCGATAAGGCCAAAATGGGGGCGTTGGTTGCGCCGGGCTGGCTGACGGTGATTGCAGGCATTATCGCCGCCGTGATTATTGCGCTCAATATGAAACTGCTGTGGGATGTGGGCACGGGTTAAGCACCATCTTGCAGACTCCGGCGACCTCCCTTAAAGGCTCGCCATGACACAGGTTTCGCACGACCAAATCCTCATTATTGACTTCGGTTCCCAGGTCACCCAGCTCATTGCGCGGCGGGTGCGCGAGATGGGGGTTTATTCGGAAGTTGTCCCCTTTCAGAAAGCAGCCGAGGCTTTTGCCCGGATGAAGCCCAGGGCGGTGATCCTTTCGGGCGGGCCGGCCTCGCCCGCGGAAGCGGACAGCCCCCGGGCGCCGCAGATCGTGTTCGAAGCGGGGGTTCCGGTTCTCGGCATCTGCTATGGCCAGATGCTTTTGGCGGCACAACTGGGCGGCAAGGTGGAAAGCGGGCACCACCGGGAATTCGGCCGGGCGGAGGTTTCTGTGAAAGCGCCGTCGCGCCTGTTCGAGGGCGTGTGGAGCGACGGGGCCAAGCACACGGTATGGATGAGCCATGGCGACCGGATCACGCAACTGCCGCCGGGTTTTGTGGTCAAGGGGGTTTCCGAAAACGCGCCCTATGCGGCCATTGAAGATGAAAAACGCAAGTTCTACGGCCTGATGTTTCACCCGGAGGTGGTGCATACGCCGGAGGGCGCGGCGCTGATCCAGAATTTTGTGCGCGGCATTGCGGCGTGCCGGGGCGACTGGACCATGGCCGCCTTCAAGCAGGAAGCGATTGCGCGCATCAGGGCGCAGGTCGGCAAGGGCAGGGTGCTCTGCGGGCTTTCGGGCGGGGTGGATTCCTCGGTGGCGGCTCTGCTGATCCATGAGGCGGTTGGCGACCAGCTCACCTGCGTGTTCGTGGACCACGGGCTGATGCGGCTCAACGAGGCGCAGGAGGTGGTGAGCATGTTCCGCGAGCATTACAACCTGCCGCTGGTGCATGTGGATGCGAGTGACGAATTCATTTCGGCGCTGGAGGGCGAGGCGGACCCGGAAACCAAGCGCAAGACCATCGGGCGGCTGTTCATCGAGGTTTTCGAGCGCGAGGCGAGGAAGACCGGAGGAGCGGATTTCCTGGCGCAGGGCACGCTCTATCCGGACGTCATCGAAAGCGTGTCGTTCACCGGCGGGCCCTCGGTCACCATCAAGTCGCACCACAATGTGGGCGGGCTGCCGGAGCGGATGAATATGAAGCTGGTGGAGCCGTTGCGCGAACTCTTCAAGGATGAGGTGAGGAAGCTTGGGCAAGAGCTTGGCCTGCCGGAGAAATTCGTGGGGCGGCACCCGTTCCCCGGGCCGGGACTGGCGATCCGCCTGCCTGGCGGGGTGACGCGCGAGAAGCTGGATATCCTGCGCAAGGCCGATGCGATCTACCTCGATGAAATCCGGAAGGCCGGCCTCTATGACAAGATCTGGCAAGCCTTCTCGGTGCTGCTGCCGGTGCAGACGGTTGGCGTCATGGGCGATGGCCGCACCTATGACCGGGTGCTGGCGCTGCGGGCTGTGACCTCGGTTGATGGCATGACGGCGGATTTCTACCCCTTCGACATGAATTTCCTCGGCCGCGCGGCGACGCGCATCATCAATGAAGTGAAGGGCGTTTCCCGCGTGGTTTACGACGTGACGAGCAAGCCGCCGGGGACGATTGAGTGGGAATAGGTGTCACTCTGAATAATTAGTATTGACTAATCAATTAGTCATTGCTAATGCTATTGCATGATGCAAATCGTACCCATCGATACCGTTATGCGCAGTCTTTCCGATCCCACGCGGCGCGCCGTGTTTGAGCGGGTCGTCAGGTCCGACGAGATTACCGTCGTTGAGCTGACCCGGGGGAGTGGCGTGACGCAGGGCGCCATCTCCCAACACCTCAAGTCATTAAAGCAGGCCGGCCTAGTGGCTGAGCGCCCTGAGGGCCGGAACGTCTATTACCGCGCCAAGCCGGAGGGCCTCGAGCCGCTCGTCGACTGGATGAGCCACTACGGTGTCTTCTGGCGCGAGCGTTTTGCAAATCTCAGAACCTTAATGAAGGAAATCGATCCATGACCGACGCTGCCGTAAAATCCGGTACTCAAGAGGTTGTGTTTGACGAAGTTTTCCCGCACACGCCCGCCGCTATCTGGAGAGTCCTGACGACTGGTGAATTGATGAACCGATGGCTTATGCCACAAGAAGGATTCGCGCCCGTCAAGGGCAACCATTTCACTTTCCGGACCAAGCCCGATGGCGAATGGGATGGCGTTATCCGTTGTGAGGTGCTTGAGGTCACGCCCAACGAACGCCTCGTTTACACGTGGAAGAGCGGGCATGAAACCAAAGCCGGATACGTATCGCGGCTGGATACCGTCGTCACGTGGACGCTCACCAAGAACGACGGCGGCACACGACTTCGTCTCGTGCATTCCGGTTTCGTCATGCCGAAGAACATTTCTGTTTTCCAGAACGTAAGCGAAGGATGGTCGAAAGTCATCCGGAAAATGATCGCCATTGCGGCGGAGGAAGCTGACGCGATGCCAGGAGAAATGACATGAACGAAGCTTATACGGGCGGATGCGCCTGCGGCGCGATCCGCTATGAAGTGCCGTCTGAACCGATTTCGATGAACCACTGCCAATGTCGCGACTGCCAGCGAAAGAGCGGCACCGGGCACGGATCCTACCTGTCCTTTAAGCAGCGCGGGGACGTGAAGCTCAAGGGCGATGCGGAGCATTGGGACATCGTTGGCGATAGCGGCAACGTCAAGACACGCGCTTTCTGCCCAACCTGCGGGTCTCCGGTTTACATGACGTTTGCTGCCATGCCTGACCTGTTCACCATACACGCGGGGAGCCTTGACGACCCCAGCCGATTCAAGCCGCAGAAGTCGATGTATGGCTTGAGCGGCCACGCATGGGACCGGATCGATCCGGCCCTGCCGAAATTCGACAAGATGCCGCCGAGATGAAATGCAGCTAACTTGGCGCGCATGACGTGTGAGTGACCAAGTTACTGCCCCGTCACGTGATCCTTGACGGGTTGCTTCCAGTCGTCGAGTTTTGGGGCGGAGGTGATGCCATGGAATACAAGGCCCGTTGCCATTGCGGACGTGTCCGTTTCTCATTCCGCAGTCCTGAGATCAAGACCGGTTGCCGTTGCGATTGTTCCCTCTGCCTCCGCCGGGGGGCGGTATTGTCTTCAGGTTACATACCTGCCGCCGACTTCACGCCGCACCACGACATGAGTGACTTGGGCGTCTACCTCTGGAACGAGAAGGTCTTGAGCAATTACTTCTGCAAGATCTGCGGGATATTCACCTACATCGGCGACGGCGAGAACGGCAAGGATGGTTACCGCGCCAACCTCGGCTGCGTCGAGGGCATCGATCCGCTGGCCCTTGAAATCAGCATCATTGACGGCAAGTCAGTGCCGCTGGTTGAAGGCTGGGTTTAGGCGACGCCGCGGCCGCGCGTGTTGACGAGAATGACACCGCCCAGGACAAGGATGCCGCCGGCGATTGTAAAGAGTGACACCGCCTCGCCGTACATCAGCCAGGCGAGGAGCATTGCGAGGGGCGCCACGAGATAGAGAAAATTTCCGGCGCGGGCTGCGCCGAAATGGCCCAACGCGTAGGACCAGCAGATCTGTCCGACGGCGGTGGGAAAGACGCCCAGAAACACCACCCATGACACAGTTGTCGCAGACGCGTTTTGCATTTCCGAAATCGCGGCAGGGAGCCATGGAGACAAGGTCACTGCCGCCGAGATGAGCATGATGGAAGCAACATGCAGCGCGCCATACTGCTGGACGAGTTTACGCTGCAGGACAAAGCCAATAGCCGAACAGATGGCAGCGGCAAGAACGAATGCAGCACCTGCGCCCAGGGCAATGCCTCCGGGCTGGGCGTTTGCGATCAGGCCTATTCCGATAAAGCAGATCAAGGTTCCGGCCCAGGCCCAGATATTGAATGCCTCCTTCAGCATCGCGACGGCGAGGATGGCCATCCAGATGCTTTCCGTCTTGATAAGAAAGCTGGCGGCCCCGGCGGAAACCGTGACTTGCCCCATGTTCAGGAGCACGCTGTAGCCGGCCGCACCCACTACGCCGCAGGCAATGCAGGTCAGCAGATCGGCGATTGGCATCAGTGCGGGCCGTTTCCAAAGCAGCCACACCACGGCGAAACATGTGGCCATGGCATAACGGGCTGATGCCAGCGGCAAGGGGTGCATTTCAAGCAGTGCGAGCTTGATGGCCGGAAACGCTATGGCCCAGACGGTGATGGTTGCGGCAACAGCAAGCGAGGGCAGCAACGACGATGGGGATAACTTGGCCATGCGGTGCTTCTATGGCGTCGCCAGTGGTCCCGCAAGTTTCCCGAAAATCAAGAGGTTCTGGTCAGTACCAGCACAGTCGTCGCGAGCCAAAGCCAGCCCAGCATTGCGGCCCAGTAAAAGGCAATGCCAGGTGCAATGATCATTGATATGCCAAGGCCGATCAGCGCCGGGAGAGCTATCCCAACAACCAAGGAAATCGCCGCCCAAATCGCCTGCTGTGCATGCAGAAAGTAAAGCGCAAACACGAAGCAAGACGCAATCAGAGAACTGAACGCGACCATGAAGGCCACGCTGTGCAAAATGGCGCCAGCCATCATGACCGGCGCTTGATCTTGGGGTGTGCCAGGCGGGAACCCCAAACCTGCGGGTGCGTCGAAAAGACCCGCGAGCATCAGCCCCAACCCGTAGGCACCGATGAGGAGAGGGGCAGCGAAGCGGACCCATCCACGCGCCAGCTCCATATAGATACCGAGCGCGCACATGAGTGTGAGAATGCCGCAGACTATGAAGACTGCTTTCATGATCCAGCCGCCTTCACCGAGGCTCAGCACGCTGATCGCATGGCGCTGAATGTCAAATCCCGGGCGCCTGAAGACTTCGATTGTTGGAACGATGAAGAACAAGAGTCCGGCAGCAATGCCAGAAAAAAGCAGTGCGCGATCCGCAGTCAGGCCTGTAGTCATGTCATTTCCCTTTGCGTAATGGTTCGGCTTGTCAATGTACTGATGCCTTGATATGCGCCACGAGCTGGTCAAGCGCCGTTCCCCAGCCGCTGTGGAAGCCCATTTCTTCATGCTGTTTCTTTCCGGCTTCATCACGGTGGATGGCAATGGCGGTGTAGCGGGTGCCTTTGCCCTGTTTTTCCAGCGCGATGATGGCGGTGAAGAACGGTTTTTCCGAGGGGCGGTAGCCGGGAAGCAGCGCGTCGGTCCAGACCAATCGTTCTTGCGGAACGACTTCGAGAACGCAGCCGATATTGGGAAAGTCCTTGCCTTCCGGC
>JAUXUN010000021.1 GCA_030680855.1 Aestuariivirga sp. | reverse complement strand
CATGGCTTCCTCGTCATCATTGGCCGGATAAAGCTTGCCCGCCCATTCGGCATGGACCTCGACATGGCAGGTCGCGCAGGCGCAGGCGCCGCCACACAGTCCACCCACCTCGAAACCGTGCTCACGGATGATTTCCATCACCCGCCAGCCCTCGACAGCCTCCAGGATGTGGCTCACATTATTGGTGTCGATAACCTGAATCACGCCCACATTTAACTCCTGTTCGCTTCTCCGGACGTTTACCCTGCTTGGCCGTAGCCCCGAATCATATTGATTTTTCAATCAAATCAGCGCTAATTGACAGTCAGGAACAACCTATATAGTCATATCGTTCGTTATTACGAACAGAAGTTCTAAATAAAGGACAACAAAATGTCAACGCCGCGCAGAAAAAAAGGCAATGGTTCACAGGATGTTGACCCGACGCCCGCCCTAGGCAAGACCATCCAGCGCCTGCGCAAGGCCTACAATATGTCCTTAGGGGAGCTTTCCGAGCAGTCAGGGGTCGCCAAATCGATCATTTCCCAGATTGAGCGCAATGAAACCAACCCCACGCTATCCACGGTTTTCCGCCTGTCCCGGGCCCTTGAGACCAGCATTGACGAAGTGCTGAAGGCCGACAGCGGCACGGCTTTTCTCGACCACCAGTTGAAGTCGGCCATCCCCATCCTCGAAAGCCAGGATGGTCTCTGCCGCCTGGCCATCATCGGGCCCCTGAACTTGATTGAGCTCACCCAATGGTATGATTTCCAGGCAAAGCCCGCTGGCCTCCTGGAATCCGATCCCCACCCACCGGGAACCGTGGAACACCTCTATCTGCTGAAAGGCGAGGTGGAGATTACCGTGGGCGACGAGGTCAGAACCGCCAAGGCAGGAGAGGCCATCCGCTACCGCGCCGACATGCCCCACAAGATCCGGAACATCGGTACCGGCGACGCCCACGCCAACATGATCCTGATGCTGCGGCAACTGGGAAACCCGGCCTAAGCCTTCTTGCATTCGACACAGGTCCAAGTCATAAGGCCAGCCGATTTCATTCGGAGAGCGCCATGACCGCCATTCTCGACATTACCGCCCGCGAAATTCTTGACAGCCGTGGCAACCCCACCGTCGAAGTGGATGTCATCCTTGACGATGGCTCTTTCGGCCGTGCAGCGGTGCCATCAGGAGCTTCCACAGGCGCCCATGAAGCCATGGAGCTCCGCGATGGCGACAAGAAGCGCTATGGCGGCAAGGGCGTGCTCAATGCCGTGGCCGCCGTGAACGGCGAAATTTTCGAAACCCTCATCGACATGGATGCCGAAGACCAGATCGCCATTGACCGTACCATGATCACCCTCGACGGCACGCCGAACAAATCCCGTCTTGGCGCCAATGCCATTCTCGGCGTCTCGCTCGCCACGGCAAAGGCTGCCGCCCAAGCCTGCGGCCAGCCGCTCTACCGCTATGTCGGTGGCACAGCAGCGCGCACACTTCCCGTGCCCATGATGAACATCATCAATGGCGGCGCCCATGCGGATAACCCCATCGACTTTCAGGAATTCATGATCCTCCCTGTGGGCGCTCCCACCTTCAAGGAAGCGCTGCGCATGGGCGCAGAAGTTTTCCACACGCTGAAGGCCTCGCTCAAGAAAGCCGGCCACAACACCAATGTGGGTGACGAAGGCGGCTTCGCGCCAAACCTTCCTTCGGCGGAAGCAGCTCTCGAGTTTGCCTTCAAGGCCATCGAGCAGGCGGGCTACAAGCCGGGCAAGGAAATATTCCTGGGCCTCGATTGCGCCGCCACCGAGTTCTTCAAGAACGGTGTCTATGATTACGAAGGCGAAGCCAAGAAGCGTTCCATCGCCGAGCAGGCAAAGTACCTGGCCAAACTAGCCAGGGATTTCCCCATCATTTCCATTGAAGACGGCATGTCGGAAGATGACTGGGACGGCTGGAAGCAGATCACCGACCTGATCGGCAAGACCCACCAGCTTGTGGGCGACGACCTCTTTGTCACCAACACCACGCGCCTCAAGCGAGGTATCACCGAACACATTGCCAATTCGATTCTGGTTAAGGTGAACCAGATCGGCTCGCTCACCGAAACCCTGGAAGCCGTAGAAATGGCTCACAAGGCGGGCTACACCGCCGTGATGAGCCACCGTTCCGGTGAAACCGAGGACGCCACCATTGCCGACCTTGCTGTTGCCACAAACTGCGGTCAGATCAAGACCGGTTCGCTGGCAAGGTCAGACCGGCTGGCGAAGTATAACCAGTTGCTGCGTATTGAAGAAGAACTAGGGACACAGGCACAATATGCCGGCGCGACCATCCTCAAATCCTAAGCCGGCCCGATTCTCCAACGCCCATATGGTTGCCACTAGTTTCGCTGCCGTGGCCGGCGTGGCCATCGCCGTCTATCAAACCCTGCTGTCAGGTGCTGCACCGCTGCAACAACCGGTTCAGGTAACGCTCGCAGTCGAATCACTCGCCGCAAAAATTGATGTTCCGGTGGCCAAGGGCGATGCCGTGCAATCAGGCCCTTTTGACATAGGGCAGGGCGCGCAATTTTCGGCAGCCCTCAAGGATGGCGCCGAGCAGCGCTACCGCCTGTCCGAACTCTTCGATGGCAAACCGGAAACCTCACTCAGTATTGCTGCACCTGACCGCGAATTGAACGTGCTGGTGAGTTTTGCCGGAGACACGGCCCAGCCCGTGAACCTGATTGAATATGTTCCGCCCTCCGGTAATTCCGGAGCGGCGGCAAACCAGCTTGATGTAATGGTGCTGCCTGAAGGCCAAATGGATATATCGGGCCGTCCCATTCAAAGCTTCACCCTGCAGACAACGCCGGGCAAGCAGTCCTTTGCACTTCCTGATCACGCCATGGGCAAAGGCGTCTGGCTGCGCATTGCCGGCCCCGCCGACGCCACAAGCATCGCCATCGGCGACTTCAGGATTTTGAAGTAAACGCGTTCAGTGGACTGCTTCGGCCACTTCCTTGAGCGTTGTCAGTGCCAGCGACGTTGACAGCGCGCTTTCCGCAGCCCGCAAAGGAGCGCCGAGAATTTTGCCCATCTGGCAGGCAACCGGACACTTTGAATTGGGATCAGTCTTGTGCATGCGGAACACGGTCTCGTCTTCCACCGCCTGGTAGATATCGGCCAGCGTGATGCCGTCGGCGTTTCGCTCCAGTTCAAACCCGCCGCAGCGGCCCGCCGTGGCGCGCACCAGCTTGGCCTTTTCCAGTTCCGCCATAAGCCTGCGGATCACCACCGGGTTGGTGTCTACGCTGGTTGCAATAGTCGACGAGCACACCGGGCCTTTTTTGGCATGGCGCGCCAGCACGCTCAGGGCGTGGATTGCGACTATGAATCGGCTGCTCGATAGCATCTCATTTGACCTTTGCCCTTACATCGTATCCTTTGTGGCAAAAAGCAAGCCCGCATAAGGCAGCGCGTTTACCAAACCTTAAGCGACTCGCAGGAACGTGGCCAAATGAGAATCTCCAAATTTGACAGCGTGGTCACCTGTGCCTGCCTGGGCCTGCTCGGTTTCTTTGCCTGGCATGCCCAGGAAGGTCCCAGGGGCTTTGCTTTCCGTGAAAAATTGGCCAGCCAATCCCGGCAGTTAAGCGACGAACTGGCCGAAATCCACAAGCAGCGCACGGATTTCGAGACCCGCGTGGCTTTGCTGAGGCCGGAATCCGTCGATCCCGACATGCTCGACGAGATGGCCAGATCTACCCTCGATGTGGCAGGCTCCCACGACCTCATTGTGCTGGATTCACCATAATTCCCCAATGAATTCCGCGCTGTAAACCGAAATTCGGTTAACACCACTAAAAGCAAGCTATCTCAACCGCTTAATGCTATGAAACAGATCAAAAAGCACGGCGGGAGGAGCTAATGGCGGTGAAATCAGCCTATATCGCACGCAAAGGAAGCAAGGCTGAGAAAGCCGACAGGTCAGCCGGTAAAAACAGCGGCTTTTCCTCCGAAGAAGAACTCCGCGCCTACAAGGATATGCTGCTGATCCGCCGCTTTGAGGAAAAAGCCGGCCAGCTTTATGGCATGGGCGCCATTGGCGGTTTCTGCCATCTGTACATCGGCCAGGAGGCCGTGGTCATCGGCATGCAAATGGCTGTCAAGGATGGCGACCAGCTTATCACCTCCTACCGCGACCATGGCCACATGCTGGCCGCGGGCATGGACCCCAAGGGCGTGATGGCCGAACTCACCGGCCGCCGGGATGGCTATTCCCACGGCAAGGGCGGCTCCATGCACATGTTCAGCCGCGAAAAACAGTTCTTTGGCGGCCACGGCATTGTGGGCGCCCAGGTGCCACTGGGGGCAGGCCTGGCCTTCGCCAACAAGTATCGCGGCAATGACCATGTGGCGCTCACCTATTACGGCGATGGCGCTGCCAACCAGGGCCAGGTCTACGAGACCTTCAACATTGCCGCCGTCTGGAAACTTCCTGTCATCTTCGTGATCGAAAACAACCGCTACGCCATGGGCACCGCCGCCCCGCGTTCCACCGCGAAATCTGATCATCTGGGCGCCCGCGGCGAAGCCTTCGGCATTCCCTCCGAACAGGTGGACGGCATGGATGTCCGCGCCGTCAAGGAAGCAGGCGACCGCGCCGTCGAGCATTGCCGATCAGGCGAGGGCCCCTACATTCTGGAAATGCTCACCTACCGCTACCGCGGCCACTCCATGTCCGACCCGGCCAAATACCGCGCCAAGGAAGAAGTGCAGAAGATGCGCGAGGAACGCGATCCTATCGAACAGGTCAAGGCGCGAATTCTCAAAGCCGGCATGGCCAGCGAAGATGACCTGAAAAAGATCGACGCGGACATTCGCGTGATTGTCACCGAAGCCGCCGATTTCGCCACCGCCAGTCCGGAGCCCGATGCCTCGGCGCTCTACACCGACATTTACAAGACAGCTTGAGGGGCGGAACCAATCATGCCAAACATTTTGATGCCCGCCCTGTCACCCACCATGGAAGAGGGCAAGCTTGCCAAATGGCTGAAAAAAGTCGGCGACAATATCAAGTCCGGCGACGTGCTGGCCGAGATTGAAACCGACAAGGCCACCATGGAAGTGGAAGCTGTCGATGAGGGGCCATTGACTGCCATCCTTGTGGCCGAAGGCACCGAGAATGTGAAAGTGAATACGCCGATCGCAGTGATTGGCGAGGCCGGCAGCGCCCCCTCTCCCACCCTTCGGGCACCCTCTCCCACAGGGGGAGAGGGCGATAATTCTCCAGCATCTTCCCTCTCTCCCCTTGAGGGAGAGGGTGGCAGCCGAAGGCTGACGGGTGAGGGGGCCTCCCTCAAAGATCCGGATATCCCTGAAGGCACTGAAATGGTCACCATGACCGTGCGCGAGGCGATCCGCGCCGCCATGTCCGAGGAAATGCGCCGCGACAAGGACGTGTTCCTCTTGGGCGAGGAAGTCGGCGAATATCAGGGCGCCTACAAAATCAGCCAGGGAATGCTGGAGGAATTCGGGCCGCAGCGCGTGGTCGACACGCCCATCACCGAACACGGTTTCACCGGCATTGCCACGGGCGCGGCCTTTGCCGGCCTCAAGCCCATCGTCGAATTCATGACCTTCAATTTCGCCATGCAGGCCATTGACCACATCATCAATTCCGCCGCCAAGACGCTTTACATGTCCGGCGGCCAGATGGGCTGCCCCATCGTGTTCCGCGGGCCCAATGGCGCGGCGGCCCGTGTCGGCGCCCAGCACTCCCAGGACTATGCCGCGTGGTACAGCCAGATCCCCGGCCTCAAGGTGGTGATGCCGTACTCGGCCGCCGACGCCAAAGGCCTGATGAAATCCGCCATCCGCGATCCCAACCCGGTGATCTTCCTTGAAAACGAAATCCTCTACGGCAAGAGTTTTGAAGTGCCGAAGCTCGATGACTGGATCGTGCCCATCGGAAAGGCCCGCGTCGCCCGCGCCGGAAAGCACGTCACCATCGTCTCCTTCGGTATCGGCATGACCTATTCGCTTGCCGCCGCCGACAAACTCGCCGCCGAAGGCATCGAAGCGGAAGTCATCGACCTCCGCACCATTCGCCCAATGGATTTTGCAACCGTCATTGAGAGCGTGAAAAAAACCAACCGCTGCGTGGCGGTGGAGGAGGGCTATCCGCAGTTCTCCGTCACGTCCGAAATCGCCGCCCAGGTCATGACCCACGCCTTCGACTATCTCGATGCCCCAGTGGCCCGCGTCGCCGGCAAGGACGTGCCCATGCCCTATGCCGCCAACCTTGAAAAACTGGCGCTCCCTAATGCCGATGAAGTGGTGGCCGCTGTAAAAGGAGTTCTCTATGTCTGATCACGATCATCACCACCATCATGACCACAGCCACGAAATGCATCCGCATCAGCTCCAGCCGCCGCATGAAGTGTTCCATGACGAGAAGGCGGGCGAACTGGTGCGCGCCTGGATCACCAATGGCCATCTCAGCCTGTCGCTGAATGCCATGGCCTTCGGCAAGGCCGACATCTGGGGCCACGTGCTGGCCGGCATGGCGGAACAGGTGGCCGCCTCCTGCGCTGAGATGGGCCATGGCACCACCGCCAGCAACCTTGAAGAGATCCGCAAAAATCTGACCGCCGACCTCGCCAAGGCCGCCGCAAAACACTCGCCACTTTCCGTCAAGTCATAGAGAAAGTACCGGACCATGCCCGTCAATATTCTCATGCCCGCCCTGTCTCCCACCATGGAGAAGGGCAAGCTTGCAAAATGGCTCAAGAAAGAGGGCGACAAGGTGAAGTCCGGCGATGTGCTGGCCGAAATTGAAACCGACAAGGCCACCATGGAAGTGGAAGCCATCGATGAAGGCACTCTTGGCAAAATTCTGGTGGCTGAAGGCACGGATGATGTTCTGGTGAATGCGCCGATTGCAATCATTCTGGGCGAGGGCGAAAAGCTGGGCGATCTGCCGAAAGCTGCGCCCACGCCAGCAGCAAAACCTGCTGCGGCTCCTGCGGCCGCCGCTACACCAACCGCTGCCCCTTCCAGCGCGCCAAAGCCAAAGGCCGATGGCTCCCGCATTTTTGCTTCCCCCCTCGCCAAGCGCATTGCCAAGCAGAAGGGCATTGACCTCGCGGCCTTGAAAGGTTCCGGTCCCCATGGCCGCGTCGTCCTGAAGGATGTTGAGAATGCCAAGCCCGGCGCTGCCCAAGCAGCCAAATCTGCAGGCATGCCGCAGGGCATGTCGGATGAGGCCGTGCTCAAGCTCTTCGAACCGGGCTCCTACGATCTCGTGCCCCATGACGGCATGCGCAAGACCATTGCCCGCCGCCTGACGGAATCAAAGCAGACCGTTCCGCATTTTTATGTGTCGGTTGATTGCGTGCTGGAAAATTTGCTGCCGCTGCGTGAGCGCCTAAACCTGCAGGCCCCCAAGGACAAGGACGGCAAGCCCGCCTGGAAAGTTTCCGTCAATGATTTCATCATCAAGGCCATGGCCATGGCCCTCATCAAGGTGCCGGACGCCAACGTGTCGTGGACCGAAAATGCCATGGTGAAGCACCACCACGCCGATGTGGGCGTTGCCGTATCGATCCCCGGCGGCCTGATCACGCCGGTTGTCCGCAAGGCCGAAAGCAAGGGTCTCACCCAGATTTCCATGGAAATGAAGGACTATGCCGCAAGGGCCCGGGCACGCCGGTTGAAGCCGGAGGAATACACCGGCGGCTCAACTTCAGTTTCCAATCTCGGCATGATGAACATCAAGAATTTCGCCGCCATCGTAAACCCGCCCCAGGCCACAATCCTGGCCGTTGGCACCGGCGAACGCCGCCCTGTGGTGCGCGGCAATGACATCGTGATCGAGCACCAGATGTCGGTCACCCTGTCCACCGATCATCGCTGCGTTGACGGCGCACTCGGCGCCGAACTCCTCAGCGCCTTCCGCATGTATCTCGAAGATCCGGGTTTGATGCTGGTATAACTTATGAAAAGCATCCTCGCATTTGGAGACAGTCTGACCTGGGGCTTTGTGGCCGGGCAGGATGCGCGCCATCCGTTTGAAATCCGCTGGCCTAATGCGCTGGCGGCAGGCCTTGGCGGCAAGGTCCGCGTGATTGAAGAGGGGCAGAACGGGCGCACCACGGTTTTCGATGATGAAACCACCTTTGAATCCCGCAACGGCTCCGTGGCGCTGCCGCTGCTCTTGATCAGCCACCAGCCGCTGGACCTTGTGATCATCATGCTCGGCACCAATGACATCAAGTTCGCCGCCCGCTGCCGCGCCTTTGATGCCTCAATGGGCATGGAGCGGCTGATCCAGATCGTGAAAAGCGCGAACTACATGAAGGACTACAAGATACCTGAAATCCTGATCATCTCGCCGCCCAGCCTGGTGCCTACAGAAGATGAATGGTTCAACGACCTCTGGGGCCATGCCATCGCCGAGTCAAAACTCTTCGCCAAGCACTACAAGCGCGTGGCTGAGGAATTGAACGTGCATTTCTTTGACGCGGGCTCGGTGGCCGTCGCCGACAAGACTGACGGCGGCCATCTCGATGCGGCGAATACAAAAGCTATTGGTGTCGCATTGGTGTCGGTGGTGAAGAAGATTCTGGGCCCATGAAAATGGATCCCTCCATCCGCGCGGCCCGTAAAGCCGATGCCTCGGAAATGGTAGCGCTTATCGATTGCGCCGGCTACGGCATGCCACTGTGGGTCTGGAGTTCGATGAGAACCGATGAATCTTCGCTGCTGGAAATCGGACGCAAGCGGGCGATGCGCGACGAGGGCGGTTTTTCCTATCGCAACGCCCATATCATCGAGGACAATGGCAGTGTCATGGGAATGCTGATTGGCTATCCCATCGATAATCCCTATGACATGGGCGACATGGAGAAAACTCCGGAGGCCTTTCGTCCGCTAGTCGAACTCGAAGCCCAGGTGCCAGGCAGCTGGTACGTCAACGTTGTTGCCGTTCATGCCGAGCACCGCGGCAAGGGAATGGGCTCGCGCCTGCTTGGACACGCCGAATCCGTTGCCAGGCAAACCCGCAACGGAACCATGTCAATCATTTTTGAAAGCCGCAATCTCAAGGCTTACCAGCTCTACGAGCGCCTGGGGTATCGCGAGGCAGCGCGGCGTCCGCGCGTTCCATTTCCAGGCGATGCAACCCATTCGGAAGAATGGATACTGATGAAAAAGCTAGTCTCATGACGAAAACACAGAATTATGCGCGCACGTGCAGGAGGACCTGACAGATGGCCGACAATAATTTCGACGTTCTCATCATCGGCTCCGGCCCCGGCGGCTATGTGGCGGCCATCCGTGCCGCCCAGCTTGGTTTCAAGACGGCCATCGTCGAGCGCGAACACTTGGGCGGCATCTGCCTGAACTGGGGCTGCATTCCCACCAAGGCGTTGCTGCGCACCTCGGAAATCTACCACTACATGAAACACGCCAAGGACTACGGCCTCTCGGCTGAAAATGTGTCCTTCGACCCTGCCGCCGTGGTGCAGCGTTCGCGTGGCGTCGCTGGCCGCTTGAACAGCGGTGTCACCGGCCTTCTCAGGAAAAACAAGGTGCAGATGATCTGGGGTGAAGCAAAGATCACCAAGCCCGGCGAAGTGACTGTGGCAAAATCCGCCAAGCCCGCCATGCAGCCGCAAATCCCCGAGCCCAAGGGCACGATTGGCGCCGGCACCTATACGGCCAAGCACATCATCATCGCCACCGGCGCAAGGCCGCGCGCGCTGCCAGGCCTCGAAGCCGATGGCAAACTGGTGTGGAGTTATTTCGAAGCCATGGTGCCGCCCAAAATGCCGAAGTCCCTGTTGGTCGTGGGCTCCGGCGCCATCGGCATCGAGTTTGCGAGCTTCTACAATGCCATGGGCGTCGACGTGACCGTGGTTGAAATCATGGACCAGGTCATGCCGGTGGAAGATGCCGAGATCGCCAAAATCGCCCAGAAGCAACTGGAAAAACTCGGCCTGAAGATCAAGTTAAGCGCGAAAGTAAGTAGCCTGAAGAAATCCGCCAACAGCGTCACCGCCACGATAGAGCAGGGCGCCACGAAAACCGAACTCACCGTGGACCGCGTCATCTCCGCCGTAGGCGTTGTCGGCAATATCGAAAACCTTGGACTCGAAGCGCTGGGCGTCAAAACCGAAAAAGGCTGCATCGTCATTGATGGCTTTGGCCGCACCAATGTGGCCGGCGTCTATGCCATTGGCGATGTGGCAGGTCCGCCCATGCTGGCCCACAAGGCCGAGCATGAAGGCGTGATCTGCATCGAGAAGATCAAGGGCCTGGATGCCCACCCCATGAAGAAAGAGCAGATTCCGGGCTGCACCTATTGCCACCCGCAGGTGGCCTCCGTCGGCCTCACCGAAGCCAAGGCCAAGGCCGCGGGTTTTGAACTCAAGGTCGGCCGCTTTCCCTTTATTGGCAATGGCAAGGCCATCGCCCTTGGCGAGGATCAGGGTTTGGTTAAGACAATTTTCGACGCCAAGACCGGAAGGCTGTTGGGCGCCCACATGGTGGGGGCCGAAGTCACCGAACTCATCCAGGGTTTTGTCATCGCCATGGGCCTAGAAACCACTGAAGAAGAACTGATGCACACGATCTTCCCGCATCCCACCCTTTCGGAAACCATGCATGAGAGTGTTTTGGATTCCCAGCGCCGCGTCATACACATGTGAGGCGTCATTCACATGCCACTTGAACCACGCCCTTTCGTGGGCCATATCTCAAGCCAAACGCAAATCAGAAGGGCCTCGCATGGATACTAAGAATATCATTATCGCCCTGCTGCTGGGCCTGGTTGCGGGCTGGCTGGCCAGTTTTGTCGTTGGCGGCTATGGCCTGTTCCAATATCTCATCAGTGGCGTCATCGGCTCATTCGTGGGATCGTATGTTCTCAACAAGATGGGAATCGATCTCGGCATCAAGAATGAATATGGCCGTGACATTGCAACCGCCACTATCGGCGCCATCATCGTCATGATCATCGCAAGGATATTAACCTGAACTGCGGGAGTAACAGGAAAATGGAAATGAATAGCCTGATGGATCTTGGCGGTGGCGTGGGCTGGGCCGGAACCTTGTTGATTGGCGCGGTGGCAGGCTGGATTGCTGAAAAGCTCACCAGGTCCGACATGGGCCTGATGATGAACATCATCGTCGGCATCATCGGCGCCTACATCGGCGGCTTTTTGGCCAACGCCGCTGGTATTCGGCTCGGCGAAGTCTTCCATGGCTGGTTTTGGGGCAATCTGCTGGTGTCCGTTGTCGGCGCGGTTATCCTCATCGTCGTCGTAAAAATGTTACGTGACCGCTAGGAGAGCAATGAGATGGAAGGTTTTGGCTGGATTATGACGATCATCCTCGGCGGCCTTGCCGGCTGGATCGCGGAAAAGGTGATGAAGTTTGACACAGGCCTCATCATGAACATCGTCCTCGGTGTCGTTGGTGCACTGCTCGGGAACTGGCTGCTGGCCCTTGCGGGCATTGCACTCGGCGGTTTGTTGGGGCAATTGATTGTGGCCGTTGCCGGAGCTTGCATCCTGATCCTGGCCTACCGCGCTTTCAAGGGCCACTCCGCCTAAGCCCATGGCAACGCTTCTCGATACAAGGCTCCGCCATCCTGAAAAGGCTCATAAGGCCGATACGCCGCTTCTGCGCAAGCCGGAGTGGATCAGGGTGAAGGCGCCGGGTTCGCCCATCTACGCGGAGACCCAGAAGATTGTCCGTGAGAATGGTTTGGTCACCGTCTGTGAGGAAGCGGGCTGCCCCAACATCGGCGAATGCTGGTCCAAGAAACACGCAACCTTCATGATCATGGGCGACACCTGCACTAGGGCCTGCGCCTTCTGCAACGTAAAAACCGGCTTGCCGGAGGCCCTTGAAGCCGATGAGCCCGAACGGGTGGCCGATGCTATCGCCCGCATGGGCCTGGCCCATGCCGTCATCACCTCCGTGGACCGCGATGACCTCGATGATGGCGGAGCCGCCCATTTCGCCCGTGTCATCCGCGCCACGCGCGCCGCCACGCCTGCCACGACAATTGAGGTCCTGACGCCTGACTTCTTGAAGAAAAACGGCGCCCTTGAGCAGGTCGTCGAGGCCCGCCCCGATGTGTTCAACCACAATCTCGAAACCGTTCCCGCTCTCTACCTGAAAATCAGGCCGGGTGCGCGCTACTTCCATTCGCTGCGCCTGTTGCAGCGGGTGAAGGAGCTGGATCCCATGATGTTCACCAAGTCCGGCATCATGGTGGGCCTTGGCGAAACCCGCGAACAGGTCATGCAGGTCATGGACGACATGCGCTCTGCCAGCATTGATTTCATCACCATCGGCCAATACCTGCAGCCCACCCGCAAGCACGCAGCCATCGACCGCTTTGTCACCCCCGACGAGTTCAAGGCCTATGAAGCCACGGCCTATGCCAAGGGCTTCCTCATGGTGGCGTCATCGCCGCTCACGCGCTCGTCCCATCATGCGGGCGAGGATTTCGCCAGGCTGCGCGCCGCCCGGGCCAATCACTCCGGAAACTGATGAATTGCCCAGATTTACCGTCATCCGCCGCGTGAATTTTCCACCCCAGCAAATTTTTGCGGTTGTTGCCGATGTAGGGAGTTACGAAGAATTCCTGCCGCTCGTTGAACGGTCGACAGTGCGCAATCGCAAGCCACCCGTTGATGATTATGAAAGTTTCAGCGCTGATCTCGTCATCGGCCATAAGAAAATGGGCATACACGAATCTTTTTCGAGCCAGGTTGAGACAAGCCTTGAAAACCTTTCCGTCAGCGCGGTTTCGTCGGGCAATGCGGTAAAGAAGCTCATCTCTTCTTGGCAGATCACGCCCGTCGAAGATGGCAAGTCCGATATTACATTTGCCGTGGACTACGAAATGAAAAGCCCGATGCTGCAGCTGTTGATGAAGGGCATGTTTGATATGGCGGCACGGAAAATCATCAGCGCCTTCGAGGCCCGCGCCGAAAAACTCTACAAGAGCTGAGCTTCAAGAATATCAAGCGCCACTTCAACTGAAGCCTTGCGCACGCCATCACGCCCGATATCGCCAAGTCTTTCTTCCCGGTGAAGTGTCGCGCCATTCCTACGGGCACAGGCAAAGTGAATCAATCCCACCGGCTTTGCCTCAGATCCGCCGCCCGGACCAGCAATTCCTGTAATCGAAACGGCAAGCGTGGCGGCGGATTTGAGAATGGCTCCATGCGCCATCGCCAATGCGCATTCCCGGCTCACCGCGCCGAACTCGGCAATGATCTCAGGCGAAACACCGAGCATTAAAATCTTGGCTTCGTTTGAATAGGTCACAAATCCACAGTCGAATACGTCGGATGAGCCGGCAATCGAAGTCAGCAGCGCGGCCACCATGCCGCCGGTGCAACTCTCCGCCGTCGCAATCTTGACTTCGCGCCCCCGGCATTTGTCCAAGAGAGCCGCTGCCCTTTGCTCAAGGGTCATGGCAGGCGCACCGTCACAGTGGCAAACGCCGCAAGCCCTTCACGCCGGCCAATGGCGCCCAACTGCTCGGTCGTCGTAGCCTTGATGGCAATGCGCTCCTTGGAAAGGTGGAGCAGAGGGGAGAGCAGAACCTTCATAGCGTCGATATGCGGGCCAATGCGCGGTGCCTCCGCCAGAATGGTGATATCCACATTGGCAATGATGCCGTTCCGCGAACTCATGAGATAAACCGCCTTCTTCAGAAATATAGAAGATGAAGCGCCTTTCCATTGCGGATCACTCGGTGGAAAGTGGCTGCCGATATCACCTTCACCCATTGCACCGAGGATGGCATCAGTTAGCGCATGCATCGCCGCATCCGCATCGGAGTGACCCTTCAGCTTTTTATCATGGGGAATTTTAACGCCGCACAGCACCACGCCATCACCAGCTTCGAACTCGTGAAAATCGATGCCCTGTCCGACGCGCACGTCGAGCCGCTCGGAATTTGCCCTTGCAGTCAAAATTCTATCTGCCTCGTGAATATCTTCCATCGTCGTGAGCTTTTGATTTTCCGCCCGCCCTGCAATCACCCGCACCTTGATACCAAATTTTTCAGCAACTGCCGCATCATCCGTCAGGCCCTGCAGGTTTTGTTCATGGGCCTTAGTGTGGGCCGCAAGAATGGCCCCCAGATCAAAGCCCTGCGGCGTCTGCACCAACCACAGGCTCTGGCGGTCCACCGTGCGTTCAACCAGGCCGCCGGGGGCAAGCTTGATCGTGTCGGCAATGGGCAGGCCCGGAATGACACTTTCGGATCGTTCAAGTTCGGCGATGACATGGCTGATCAGGTCAGCAGACACAAAGGGGCGGGCCGCATCATGAATCAGCACCCTTTGGGCGCCAGCGCCGCTGCAAGCGGCAACCCCAATGCGGCATGAGTCCTGCCGTGTGGCACCGCCAATGACCGGAGGGGCAACGCGCAACTCCCCGATGGCCGCCGCAAACAGCTCCTCGTGCCCCGCGCCAATCACGGTTTGTATGTGGGAAACCCCGGGATGCTCGGCAAAGGCCTTGAGTGTCCACCAAACTACCGGCCTGCCGCCAATTAACTGATATTGCTTCGGCAGTTCCCCCCCGGCGCGAATTCCCGCACCCCCCGCAACGATGACAACTGCAACCGACATAATTTTCGTCTAGCAGTCCCTCCGGCATGGGGCAATAAATGGTCTTGACGCAGTGCAACATACGGCTATTCTGCTTATAAAATATGCTAGTCAGATGCATGATGAAAAAATGAGCATTCAAATCGGACCCATCAAAACCCGTAACAGGGTTTTTCTGGCGCCCCTGTCAGGCGTGACGGACGGGCCGTTCCGGGCCGCGGCCCATGCCCATGGGGCGGGGCTGGTTGTTTCCGAAATGGTGGCGAGCGAAGAGCTGGTCCGTGCCAGACCCGATATGGTGCGCCGGGCCCGCGGTGCCGACAGGTTGAAGCCTTTTGTCATCCAGCTTGCGGGCCGTGAGGCGCGCTGGATGACCGAAGGAGCCATGGTTGCCCAGGATCTGGGTGCGGACATCATTGATATCAATATGGGTTGTCCGGCGCGGCAGGTGACCGGTGGCCTCTCGGGATCGGCCCTGATGCGCGATCTCGACCATGCCCTGACGCTCGTCGAGGCCACAGTTCAGGCGGCCCGGGTTCCCGTCACCCTCAAAATGCGGCTGGGCTGGGATGCAAGCTCGATGAACGCCCCCGAACTGGCGCGCCGCGCCGAAGATGCCGGCGTTCAGATGATTACCGTACACGGACGAACCCGCTGCCAGTTCTATGGCGGCAAGGCCGACTGGCGCGCCATTCGCGCCGTCAAGGAAGCCATCAGCATTCCCTTGATTGCCAATGGTGACGGAACCTCCGCCGCCGACGCCCGCACGATGCTGGCGCAATCCCAGGCCGACGGCGTCATGATTGGCCGCGGCGCGTATGGCAGGCCCTGGTGGCCAGGGGTCATCGCCAATCAACTGGACGCAGGGTCGGGCATTGATGAACCTTCACTACATAAGGAAATGCAGATCGTTTCTGAACATCACCGGCACATGCTGGAGGTCTATGGCGCCGAACTTGGCAACAGAACAACGCGCAAGCACCTTGGCTGGACAATCACCCGCCTTCTCGAGCGCAAATATCTTTCAGCGGAAAGTGCCGCTCATTGGCGTCAGCGCATCCTGACCGCGCGTGACAATGGCTACGTGGCCCATGCAATCATTCAACTCTACGGTTCCTTAGAGGCCCGGGAAGCTGAGGCCGCGTGATGGAAGCTGCAATCATAGCCTTGACAAAATTGCCGCCGCTGCGCTCGATTTTTGATGCCCTTCCAAACCCCATTCTGGTGGTCGATGAAAACAACGTCATCTGCTTTGCCAACAGTGCGGCTGAAGATTTCTTCCAGGCCTCGTCAACCATGCTAGCCCGCCACAAGTTGGAAGATGCCATGCCGTTTTCCAGCCCGGTACTGGAAGTGGTCAACCAGGTCCGGCAATCGGCTGGCGTCATGAATGAATATTCCGTCGGCGTTGGCACACCCCGCATGGGCGGCGAGCGCATTGTTGACCTGCAAACCGCGCTGGTGAATGATGACCCGCGCTTTGTCGTGCTGACCCTTCTCCGCCGGTCCATGGCCCAGAAGTTTGATTTGCAGCTCACCCATCGCGGTGCTGCGCGCTCTGTCTCAGGCATGGCCGCCATGCTGGCCCATGAAATCAAAAACCCCTTGTCCGGCATCAGGGGCGCCGCGCAATTGCTGGAACCTGTTCTGGAAAACAATGACCGTGCCCTGGCAAAGCTGATTTGCGAGGAGACCGACCGCATCAGGGATCTCGTGGATCAAATGGAAGTCTTCTCCGATGAAAGGCCCCTGGACCGGAAACCCGTCAACATTCATGTGGTGCTTGACCGCGTAAAGCAACTAACAACCGCCGGAATGCCCAATGGCATTGTCATCCGCGAGGAATATGATCCTTCGCTGCCCTCGGTGCTTGGCAACCAGGATCAACTGGTTCAGGTTTTTCTGAACCTCGCCAAAAATGCCGCCGAATCCATCGCCGCTTCGGGTGAGGTCGGCGAAATCACGTTGACCACGGCCTTTCGCCCCGGTGTGAAACTTACGGTGCCCGGTTCGAATGAACGCGTCTCATTGCCCTTTGAAGTCTGCATTCACGACAACGGACCAGGCATCAGCGAGGACTTGAGGCCCCATATCTTTGATGCCTTTGTCACAACGAAACCCCAGGGCAGGGGCCTGGGCCTCGCCCTTGTTGCAAAAATTGTGCGCGATCATGGCGGCGTTGTTGAATGTATTTCCCGCGATCGCGGCACAACCTTCCGCGTCCTGCTTCCCATGCTGCGCCAGCAAACCGATGAAAAACCAGAACCAAAAGGCAAAAATAAGTGAGCGCTAAAACAATACTTCTCGCCGACGACGACAGCGCCATCCGCACGGTCCTGACCCAGGCCCTGAACCGCGCCGGTTACAGTGTGCGCTCAACCGCGACCGCGACGGCCCTCTGGCGCTGGGTTTCCGAAGGGCAGGGCGATGCCGTGCTGACCGACGTGGTGCTGCCCGACGAAAACGCCTTCGACGTGATCCCGCGCATTAAAAAATTGCGGCCCAACCTGCCGATCATTGTCATGAGCGCGCAGAACACCATCATGACGGCCATTACCGCAGCCGAGCGCGGAGCTTACGATTATCTGCCAAAGCCATTCGACCTCAATGCGCTGGTGCAAACCGTGGGCCGTGCCTTGGAGCAATCATCGAAACCGACCGTTTCGCAAACACGGGCTCCCGCATCAGAGAATCTTCCCATCGTCGGCCGCTCGCCCGCCATGCAGGACATTTACCGCATCATCGCCCGCCTCACGCAGACTGATCTTACGGTCATGATCGTGGGTGAATCCGGCACCGGCAAGGAACTTGTGGCGCGCGCCCTTCATGACTATGGCCGCCGCCGCAAAGGCGCCTTCGTGGCCGTCAACATGGCGGCAATTCCACGCGAGCTCATCGAATCAGAACTATTTGGACATGAGAAGGGGGCTTTCACCGGGGCCACCTCCCGCATGGCAGGCCGCTTTGAGCAGGCCGAGGGCGGAACCCTGTTCCTCGACGAAATCGGCGACATGCCGCTGGAAGCGCAAACCCGCCTGCTGCGCGTTCTGCAGCAAAGCGAATACACTTCCGTAGGCGGAGTATCTCCGATTAAAACCAATGTCCGCATTATCGCCGCCACCCATCGGGATTTGCGCCAGCTGATCACCCAGGGACAATTCCGCGAAGACCTTTTCTTTCGCTTGAATGTTGTGCCATTGCAGATTCCGGCGCTGCGCGAACGTTTGGAGGATCTTCCCGATCTCACCAGGCATTTTCTCGAGCGCGCCTCAACCGAAGGCCTGCCGCGCAAGGAAATATCCCAGGATGCGGTTGCCGCGTTGCAATCCTATCGCTGGCCGGGAAATGTCCGTGAACTGGAAAATTTGATCAAGCGCCTGATGGCCATGGAGAGCGATGACACAATTACCGCGGCTTCCGTGACGCGCGAGCTGGCCTCAACGCCGGCCGCGAAGCAGAACGGCAGCCAGCCCGTGGATTTCGACAAGCCGGCGGAATTCTTTGAAAACTATCTCGCCGAATACTTCGCATCATTTGGCCAGAACCTTCCGCCAGGCGGCCTTTACGAACGCATGCTCGCCGAAATCGAGCCACCGCTGCTGCGCGCCAGCCTGACTGCCACCAACGGAAACCAGCTCCGCGCCGCCGATTTGCTAGGCATCAATCGCAACACCCTGCGGACTAAACTGCGCAGCCGGAACATAAAGAGTATTCGCGGGTTGCATTAACCACTACTGTCACAAATTCGCCACTAATAGTGTTGATTTCAGGCAACAGTAGTGGTGAATCAGGGCTTATGGTCGAGAAGAGTGAACATCGCATAACCAGCAAGTTACGCCGCCTCACTGGCTGGGCGGGATTTGCGCTAGTTGCGCTGGGCATTGTCAGCGGATTGGCGACATTTGCCATATTGACCGGCCTGACGCCCATTATTCCCTCCAAGGAAGTCACCACAACTCTTCTGCTGCTGAACACCGGCCTGGTGATCATCATGGCAGCCATGATCGGCGGACAGGTGCTGTTTCTCCTGAAGGAACGCCGGAAGGGAACTGCGGGCGCCAGCCTTCACATCAGGCTTATCTCATTGTTCAGCCTGATTGCCGTGGTGCCGGCCATTATCGTTGCGGTATTTGCCTTCGTGACGCTGAGCCGGGGACTGGACACCTGGTTTTCCGAGCGCACCCAAACCATCGTGAATTCGGCCGTCACTGTCGCCGAGGAATACATTAAGAATACTGCAGAAGCCACGCGCAACGACGTTGCCAATATCTCGGCCGACCTCAATCAGCAAAAACCGCTTTTTGATTCCGATCGTGCCGCCTTCGTCCGCCGCGTCGCCCGCCACGCAGCACTTCGCGGGCTCGCCGGCGCCTTTGTTTTTGACCAGAGCCAGAAACGCATTGATGTCAACGTCACGGCCAATGACAAGGTCAAGTTCCTGGCACCATCGCCGGAGATGATTGCCCATGCCGACAAGGGCGATCTGGTGCTTATCCCGCCCGGCGAGGGCGGCAATCTGGTGCGCGCCCTCATCAAGCTGCAAAGCTTTCCAACCCACTATTTCTATGTCTACCGCTTTATTTCCCCAGCGGTCATCGAACAGCTCACGACGACCCGCGAAGCCAAGGACGAATATGACAGCCTTTTGAACCAGCGCACCGGGGTGCAGCTCACCTTTGGCATGATGTATGCGCTCGTGGCTTTTGTGTTTCTGTTGGCCGCAATGTGGATCGGCCTGTGGTTTTCCGACAGGCTGGTGGCGCCGATTGTGCGCATCCTCGATGCCTCGCGCCGCGTGGCCCAGGGCGACTTTGCAGCCAAGGTCAGCACCATTGAAGGAATCGGCGATCTGGAAACCCTGGCCCGTACCTTCAATTTCATGACTGACCAGGTGGCCCAGCATCAGGATGAACTGCTCAAGACGAATGACCAGCTTGACCAGCGGCGGCGCTTCACTGAAGCCATGCTGGCAGGCGTGAGCGCCGGAGTCATTGGCATTGATCCCGATGAAAAAATATCGCTGACGAACCGTTCGGCCCTGCAGCTTCTCGGCGCTCCGGAGCAGGACTTGCTCAGCCAGCCTTTCAGCACGGCGCTGCCGGAATTTGCCGCACTCTTTGAACTTGCGAAATCCCGCCCATCCGGTTTCGCCGAGGGCCAGGTCGGCATGCAGATAAGGGGCCGTGACCTGAGCTTCACCGCCCGTATCACCACCGAGTCTTCCGATGATGCCCAGCACGGCTTTGTCCTCACCTTTGATGACATCACCGATCTTGTTTCCGCCCAACGCAACACCGCCTGGGCTGACATTGCGCGCCGCATTGCCCATGAAATAAAAAACCCATTGACGCCCATCCAGCTTTCCGCCGAACGCCTGAAGCGCAAATACAGCAAGCAGATCCATTCCGACCGCCAGGTGTTCGAGCAATGCACCGACACGATAATCCGCCAGGTGGGAGATATCGGCCGCATGGTCGATGAATTCTCCTCATTCGCCCGCATGCCGAAAGCCGCACCCGAACCCATGAACCTTGCCGAAGTGATACGTGATGCAACTGTTCTCCAGCGCGTTTCAACCAGCGAAATAGATATCGATGTCGATGTCAGCAAGGCGGATTTCGTGTTCATGTTTGACCGCCGTCTGATCACCCAGGCCGTCACCAATCTCGTAAAGAATGCCAGCGAGGCAATCGATGGCCGGACGCTTACGGAAAACATCGAAAAAGGCCATGTGCAGGTGGAAGCCGGCCTTGAGCACGATGTGCCGTTCATCCGCGTGACCGACAACGGCGTGGGCCTGCCGAAGGAAAATCGCAACCGCCTGGCCGAACCCTACATGACAACGCGCGAGAAGGGCACAGGCCTTGGCCTGGCAATTGTCAAGCGCATCATGGAAGAGCATGGTGGCCGCTTGCGCCTGCAGGACGCGCCCTCCGGCAAGGGCGCCCAGGTGACGCTCGAATTCTCCCGTCTTCCCGAACCTCTTTTAATCTCCGCTGAGTGAGTTGAGCAATGGCTGCTGACGTTTTGATAGTTGATGACGAGGCCGACATCCGCGAACTGATCGCTGGCATCCTGCAGGACGAGGGTTACGAAACCCGGCTCGCCCATAACAGCGACGCCGCGCTGACTGAAGTCAATCAGCGCCGCCCTTCGCTGATCATTCTGGACATCTGGCTGCAGGGCTCCAAGCTTGATGGCCTTGATCTCCTGCAGGTCATCAAGGAGCAGCATCAGGACGTTCCCGTTGTCATCATTTCGGGCCACGGCAACATTGAAACGGCAGTCGCCGCCATAAAGCGCGGCGCCTATGAATATATCGAGAAACCCTTCAACGCCGACAGGCTGCTGCTGGTCGTGGGACGTGCCCTGGAAACCAGCCGCTTGAAACGCGAAAACGAATCCCTCAAAGGCCGCGCCGGAGCCGATTCTGAATTGCACGGCTCTTCCGTTGCCATGCGCCAGTTGCGCCAGCTCCTCAAAAAGATCGCCCCGGCCAACAGCCGCGTATTGATCAGCGGTGACATGGGCACCGGCAAGGAACTCACCGCCCGCATGCTCCATGCCCTGTCCACCCGCGCCGATGGCCCCTTCGTCATCGTGAGTGCCGCCACCATGGCGCCTGAGCGCATGGAGGAAGAATTGTTCGGCATTGAAGCCGCGCCTGGCATCGAACAAAGGGTAGGGGCCCTGGAAGAAGCCCATGGCGGCACCCTTTTCATAGATGAGGTGGCTGACATGCCACTTGTCACGCAGGGTAAAGTCTTGAGAGTTCTTCTCGACCAGACATTCCAGCGCGTGGGCGGCGCCAAGAAAGTACGCGTCGATGTCCGCATCGTCTCCTCCACCAGCCGTGACCTTGCAGGCCTCATCGCCGAGAACAAATTCCGGGAGGACCTTTACCATCGCCTCGGCGTAGTTCCGGTGCGCGTCCCTAGCCTCAGCGAGCGGCGCGAAGACATTCCCGAGCTGATCGACTATTTCACCAAAACCTATTCTGCCGTGGCGGGCCAGCCGCTCCGCCGCATTGCCAATGACGCCATCGCCGTTCTGCAGACGCGCGAGTGGACCGGCAATGTCCGTGAGCTCAGGAACAATGTTGAGCGCATCATGATCCTGGCCAGCGGCGATCCGCTAAGCGAAATCACCGCCGCCATGCTGCCCTCCGATGTGGGAACCACAAACGGCGAAAGCGGCATGTTCTCTGGCGAGCATCTCCTCACCTTGCCCCTGCGCGAAGCGAGGGAGGCCTTTGAGCGAGATTATGTGGCAGCCCAGCTCTCGCGCTTTGGCGGGAATATCTCGAGAACCTCGGTGTTCATCGGCATGGAACGCTCCGCTTTGCATAGGAAAATCAAGCTCTTGGGGTTGATCAGCAGGGGAGACGAGGAAGTGACCTAGCAGTTTGGCCCGTTCCACATTATGTGATAGCCTGAATTCAAGGTGAATAAGCGTTGGCCTCCAAAAACAGAGAAAAGAACATGGCACAAGAAAAACCGCAAAACCTCCAGGATACCTTCCTCAACCACGTCCGTAAGCAAAAAGTCCCCGTAACAGTCTTCCTTGTCAACGGCGTCAAGTTGCAGGGCATTGTCACCTGGTTCGACAATTTCTGCCTGCTGCTCCGCCGCGATGGCATGTCGCAGCTCGTCTACAAGCATGCCATTTCAACCATCATGCCGGGCGGGCCGATAACCCTGTTTGACGAAGAAAGCGGCGGCGCGTGAAGCCCAAAAAACACGCGAAGTCAGGTGCCGGCGTAGATTTCCAGATTGAAGGCCCAGAGCTCACCCGCGCGGTGGTGGTTCATGTCGAGCGCAAGAGCCGGGCAGAAGCCAAGGCAACGGACAGGGATGCGCAAAGCAAGCTCGCCGAAGCCATGGGCCTCGCCGAAGCCATAGACCTTGATATTGTCGATACTGTTGTGGCGCCGCTCTTGGCGCCCAAGCCCGCAACCTATATTGGTTCCGGCAAGGTGGCCGAAATTGCCAAGCGCGTCGCCGATGCGGAGGCCGAGCTTGTGGTCGTCAACGCCCAGCTTTCCCCGGTCCAGCAGCGCAATCTGGAAACCGAATGGAAAGCCAAAGTGCTGGACCGCACCGGGCTCATCCTCGAAATCTTCGGCCGAAGGGCCAGCACGAAGGAGGGCATCCTCCAGGTCGAACTTGCGCACCTCAACTACCAGAAAAGCCGCCTCGTGCGTTCATGGACCCACTTGGAGCGCCAGCGCGGCGGCTTCGGCTTCATCGGCGGCCCCGGTGAAAGCCAGCTTGAAATGGACCGCCGCCTGATTCAGGAACGCATTTCCAAAATCAAGAGAGAGCTTGAAACCGTTGTCAAAACCCGCGATCTGCACCGCAAGGGCAGGGAGCGTGTACCCTTTCCCATCGTCGCACTTGTGGGCTACACCAACGCCGGAAAATCCACCCTCTTCAATAAACTCACCTCGGCCAATGTGCTCGCCAGGGATCTGCTCTTCGCGACCCTTGATCCGACCATGCGAAACCTCACGCTGCCAAGCGGCCGTACCATTATTCTTTCCGATACGGTCGGTTTTATTTCCGAACTTCCCACCACGCTGATCGCGTCGTTCCGCGCCACGCTGGAGGAAGTGCTTGCCGCCGACATCATCCTGCACGTGCGTGACGTCAGCCATGATGAAACAGAGGCCCAAAGCCACGATGTGAACCTCGTGCTGGAAGAGCTCGGCATCCACGAGGACCGCCGCAGCCAGATTATTGAAGTCTGGAACAAGGCCGACCTTCTCGATCCGCTTGCACTGGCAACCCGCGAAGCCCAGGCCCAGCGCCGCGACGATTGCGTGCTGGTGTCATCCCTTGATGGCCAGGGCATCGACGAGCTTCTCGAAAAAATTGAAAAACGCCTGGCGAAGAAAAGCACCGTCTATGAAATCATGGTCGATGCCGCGGACGGCAAGGGCATGGCATGGCTGCATCAGCGCGGCGAGGTACTGGCGCGCAAGGCCTATGCTGATGGCCGCACCAAACTGTCCGTCAGGTTTGATGCCGATACGGCGGGGCAGGCCCAGTCGAAATTTGGCAAGGCCATGAAGGCCAAGGCCTAACCCAGGAGCTTTTCGAAGTCCTTGGCCGCGTTCCACAGGGCATCCATTTCTTCAAGGTTTGAATCCTGCGGGGTCTTGCCGCGCTTTTCCAGTTCCATCTCAATATGCCGAAACCTTCGCGCAAATTTCGCGTTCGTGGCCCGCAGCGCCTCTTCCGGGTCAATGCCCAGGTGCCGCGCCACATTGGCCAGCGCAAACAGCAGGTCGCCAAACTCGGCGGCTTTCTCGGCATCCGGCGCCGCGCGGAATTCCGCGATCTCCTCGGAAATCTTATCGTAGACATTGTCGACGCTCGGCCAGTCGAAACCCACCCGGGCCGCCTTGGCCTGCAGCTTCAATGCGCGGGTCAAACCGGGCAGGGCCAGCGGCACCGAGGCCAGCAATCCTTCTGGCGATGCCTTGGCCCGTTCCTTGGCCTTCATGTCCTCCCAGAAGCCCTTGGCGAGCGTCGCGGACTTCGCCGCTTCGTCACCAAACACATGCGGGTGCCGGCGCACCATCTTGGTGTTGATCGCCTCCAGCACGTCATCGAAGGTGAAGGCTCCTTCCTCGGCGGCCAGCTGTGCGTGATAGACGCTTTGCAAAAGTAGATCACCGAGCTCCTCGCACAGGTCAGCCCGGTTGCCCCGCGTGATCGCGTCCTGTACCTCGTAGGCTTCCTCAATCGTGTAGGGCGCTATGGTCTCGAAGCTCTGCTCCAAATCCCACGGGCAGCCCGTACCAGGCGTGCGCAGGGCCTTCATGATGGCACGCAGCGTCTCGATGCGCCGGGGGTCCATCTGGGTCGGATCAGTGGTCATGTTCCTCCATTCGCATAATATATATTATGGAATATTTTGAGATGGATATGAAGGTGCGCCAAGACGGGATAAATTGCCCCCCATCAAGGGCTTGCCCCAATACCTTCATCACCTGGGCAAACCCTGCTTGGGCCACGTCTTGGCGGCGCAGACGGCAACTTTGTTGTATTCTTTGTTCCATTCCATCCGCTGGCAGTCGAACCAGTACGGCGTCCGTGCGGCCCACGCCGTGCTGCCGAACTTGGCTTTCAAAAGCTGCTGCGCCGTCTCCGAATAAGCCCGGTGGCGGCCATGCCAGTTGCAGCCATAACGCGTCGTCTTGACCGCCAGTGCCAAGGCCTCTGGAGCCCCATCATCACCCTTGCTGGCCTTGCCCCAGCGGATGGCGGATTGGCTCAGCAGCCGTGGCGCGCTGGGCATGCTGGCCAGCGCCGCAACTTCTTTCCAGTTCACCGCCTTGATCATCGGATGCTGCTTCAGCAAGCCGTCCATCTTGGGCGTAAGGCTATCGCGCAGCTTCTGATCAAATACCAGCGCAAGCCCGCGGTAGCTGTAATCGTCGCTGTCGATCATGCCGGCAGTGTACTTGAGGTCCGTGCGCAGCCCGGCAAGCTGCCGGTCGGCTTCCAGCGGGCACCACCAGTTACGGTCATTGTGGTCGCCGGAACTTACATCAGTCCAGTCGTCGACGCTTTCCAGTGATGACCATAACTCCGGCGCGTTAACCAAAATCCCAAGGCGTGGGTTTCGCAAAACCGTTAACAGCCGCTGGCGTTCAGGCCTGAGCTTGGGAAACTCCGCCGCAATCCTGTCAGCACTTTCCTTGAGTTTGGGATTGGCCGCAAAAAGCCTATCCGTGTCGGCCGCCGTCGGTGTGCCGCCGCGCGCATAGCCCCGCGTCCACGCAACGCGCGTTAGCAAGGCCTTCTGGTCGCCCGAAAACATCGGGTCATCCGCAAGCGCCCACAGGGTTTTGACAGGGAGGAAATTCAGGATCGGATTGGCCGTCTTCTGGCTGTTCTGGGCCAAGGCCGCTTTCCAGTGAGCCGCATCCTCGGCCACCCATCCCATGAAATTGGCAAACCCGTCGGTAACACCCGGCGTCATGCTGGCGGGAATGGCGGACATGTAAGCCGGTGTCAGAAGCTTGTCGCGCATCTTGCGGCCTTCTTGAGCCATGCCCTGCCCCACCAGATACTGTCCTAGTTTTTGGACAACATTGTACTGGTAGAAGGATGATGCCTTGAGCGGCAGCTTGCCGAGCTCGTCATAAGCCTGGTCGAAATGTCCCGTTGCCGCCGATACGCGCACGGCCTGCGCCAGATAGGTGCCGAGAGCCGCCGTTTCCGGTGCATCTCCGCAGGAATTCTGGGCGGCATCAAAGGCCCCATGCACCTTGCCCCACAACGCCTCGCGCGTCGGGTCATCAGGCTTGGCGCGCAACGTATTCAACACATCCAGTGGCAGTGCCGGCATCTGCGCGCCGCTCGGCGTCACCGCCAGGGCCTGGTCGAGAAAACTTGCGGTGCGCTGCTGCCACTTGTCGCCAACGAGTGACCACGGCGCCGCATGATAATTCTCCTGCAGCGTTTGTCCCGCCATCATCCATAATGCCATGGGCCGTTGCCGAGAGGCATCTAAAATTGCTTTCGAGATCGTGGGGTTCTCCGGCAGGGTTCCAGTCAGCCACCAGTCCTGGCGCTTGCCGCGGATGCCCGCATAGTCGATGTCGTTGAGCGCCCGGGCATAATCAGACTGCAGCTTGTCCGAAGCGAGAATATCTTTCGTCGGCGTCTCAATGGCTTTGATGGAATCGTCGATCAGCGCGCTCCAGCCCGCAGGCGTATCTTCAAGATTGGCGATGTAGCCCAGGAGTTCTTGGGTGATGCCATGGACAGCGGCGAGCGCCGGATCCGCCATGATGGCATTGGCCTCGGCCCGGGCCGCAACGACATCCTTTGAATTCGCCGTGAGATTGGCGATGTTATAGCGCGCCGCCGCCTTGTGTGGAGAATCTGAAGCCGCAATGGCGCGGAACAGCCCAATCGCCCTGGGCTTGTCCTTGTAGAAGGCAATCGTTGCTTCCTGATAGGCCCGGTCCTCGGCCTGCATTGTGGGATGGGCCGGATCAGCTTCCGTGGGCTCCGGCAGCGCGACGTCAATCGTATCTGGATTGCTGCAGACCTGCAGCACTTTTCCCTGAACTTTCAGCCATTGCTGCACATAGGGGTCTTCCTTCCCCAGCGTCGCAATGCGGCTTTGCAACACCTGCAAGGGATAGCCAATGCGGCAATCGTAGCCAACTTCATCCACCGCCTGTCCCGCAGGCAAGACCGCGGCCACCAGCTTCTTCCACGCATCCTGGTTCTGCCAAGTGTCGGAACCGCTGTAGGACGGTTCGATCATCGGGTCGCCGAGCCCGCTCAGCACACGCCAGGTTCGGGCGCTGAAGGGACTGCTGGCATAGGTATCGACCATCGCCGACAGCTTGGCCGGATCGCATGTTTCCTGCGCCACAGCCGAACTTGAAAACAGCAGCAAGGCACTGAGAGCGGCAACGACTTTGGTGTTCATTTATAGGTCCCCAGGAATCACAACGGCAGTTTAAGCCCGTCATAGGCCGGTTCTACGCCCGCTGGAAGCTCTGCCCGCAACGTATCATAATCCATGTCGTTGTGCATGTTGGTGAGAACGGCCCGCCCGGGTTTGAAGCGGCCAATCGCCCGCAGCGTGTCGTCCAGACAGAAGTGGCTCGGATGGGGACTGCGCTTCAGAGCATCGACAATCCACAGGTCCAGCGCCGCAACATAGGGGATGCTCGCTTCCGGAATGCCGTTGAGGTCTGGTGTATAGGCCGTGCTCCCGACGCGGAAACCGAGCGCCTCGATGTGCCCATGCTGGACCGTGAACGGAGCCAGAGTAATGACCCCGCCTGCCCCGGAGATGGCCACTTCCCGGCCCGCTTCCAGCATGTTCGGCACCAAGACCGGTGGATAGTCGCTGCCCGGCATCGTTTCGAAGCAATAGGCAAAGCGCCGCTTGAGCATGGCCATGGTTGGCTCATCAGCCCATATGGGAACGCGCCGCCGCTGCCGCAAAAAGAACCCGCGCAGCTCATCGATGCCGTGGGTATGGTCGGCATGTTCATGGCTGAAGCAAACCCCGTCGATTTCGCCCACGCCGGCGCTCAGCATCTGTTCGCGCAAGTCCGGCGATGTGTCGATCAGAACCCGGGTTATTCCGGAAGCTCCAACTTTCTCAAGCAGGATGGAGCAGCGCCGCCGCCGGTTCTTGGGATTGGCGGGGTCACACAATCCCCAATCGCCACCAATGCGCGGGACGCCGCCCGATGATCCACAACCCAATATGGTCAGCGTGGTCGTCATGCAAAGCGTTCCGGCCTGGGGATTTTGGAAAACAGCCGGAAGAAATTGTCATTCGTCGCCTTGGCCATGGCCTCCGGCGCAACCCCTTTAACCGCCGCCAACTGCGCAAGTGTCTTGATGACAAAAGCCGGCTCATTGGATTTACCGCGATATGGAACCGGCGCCAGATAGGGCGAATCCGTTTCCACCAGCAGCCTGTCCATCGGCACCTCCGCCGCAATGAACCGCAAATCCTCGGCGCTCTTGTAAGTAAGAATGCCCGAGAACGACACATAAGCGCCAAGCGCCAGCCCGCGCTGGGCAAGTTCCATCGACGACGTGAAACAATGCAGCAAGGGCTTGAACGCCCCCTTCTTCATCTCGTCTTCCAGAATGCTCGCCACATCTCCGTCCGCTTCGCGCGCATGGATCACCAGCGGCAGGCCCGTCTCGCGCGCCGCCTCAATATGTGTGCGGAAACCCTGGGCCTGCGCCGCCCGCGGACTCAGGTCATAGTGGTAGTCCAGCCCAGCTTCGCCGATCCCCACCACCTTGGGATGCCTGGCAAGCTCAACAAGCTCGGCAACCCCGACATCGAGTTCTTCATGCGCATGGTGCGGATGGGTTCCCACCGTACAGAAAACATTGGTGTTCTCCTCGGCGATACGCAGCAGCTGCTCGAATTTCTTCACCTGCGTGCCGATGGAAACCATCAGCCCCACGCCCGCCGCCTCGGCATTGGCCAAGACTTCAGGAAGGCGTTCCGTCAGTCCATCATAGTCAAGATGGCAATGGCTATCGACGACAAGAAAGCTCAACTCTTTGTTGGGGCTTCCCCCTCCTCCACATAGCGCGGGAAAATCGGCTGAGGCGCAGGCAGTGCCCCACCCGAAACCAGCCGCTTCGGCAGGTCAGTAAAACCACGCGCGCTCACGCCCAGCAGGTCGAGCAGTTTAGCGGACGACTGAGGCACATAAGGCTGGATAAGTATGCCAACAATGCGCAAGACTTCCGCCGTCACATACAGCACCGTACCCATCCGCGCCGGATCGGACTTTTTCAGTGCCCAAGGCTCTTGGCCCGCAAAATAGCGGTTCGTGTCCGCCACCACTTTCCAGATCGTATCCAGCGCCCGGCTGATGGCGAAATCCGCATGATACGCCCTCACCTCCGCCAGCAGCGCGTCGGCGGATGCCAAAATTTCCTTGTCCGCTTCGGCCAAAGCACCGCAGGCCGGAACCTTTCCATCGCAATTCTTCGCAATCATTGAAAGCGAACGCTGAGCCAGATTGCCCAGGTCATTGGAAAGATCCGCATTCATCCGCGCCACGATGGCTTCATGGCTGTAATTGCCGTCCTGCCCGAAAGGTACTTCGCGCATGAAAAAATAGCGCACCGGATCAACCCCGTAATTTGCCACAAGATCGGCAGGCGCCACCACATTGCCAACCGACTTCGACATTTTCTCGCCGCGGCTGAACAGGAAGCCATGCACCACAATCTGCTTAGGCACCGGCAGCTTCGCCGACATCAAAAACGCCGGCCAGTAAATCGCATGAAACCGCGTGATGTCCTTGCCGATCACATGGGCGCTCGCCGGCCAGAACTTCGCCTTGGCAACCTTGGCATTCGGATAGCCCGTGGCCGTGATGTAATTCGTGAGCGCATCCACCCACACATACATAACATGCTTGGGATTGCCCGGAACAGGAATGCCCCAGTCGAAAGTGGTGCGGCTTATCGAAAGATCATTCAGCCCGCGTTTGACGAAGGCCACGATCTCGTTCTTGTATTTCTCCGGCACGATGAAATCCGGGTGCGTTTCATAGTAATCCAGCAAGGGCTTGGCATAGGCCGAGAGCTTGAAGAAATAGCTTTCCTCTTCCACCCATTCCACCGGCGTTCCGGTCTTGGTGGAATATTTCTTGCCTTCGCGGTCCTCGATCTCGTCCTCGTCATAGTAAGCCTCGTCACGCACCGAATACCAGCCGGAGTACTTCGACAGGTAGATGTCGCCATTGGCCTCCATCCGCTTCCAGATGTCCTGCACCGCCTCGCGGTGCCGGGCCGAGGTTGTGCGCACGATATCATCGGCGGGCGCATTCAGCACGTTGCCCATCTCCTCGAATTGCGCCGCCGTGCGGTCGGCCAGCGCCAGCGGCGTCAGTCCCTCACGCGCCGCCGTCTGCTGCATCTTCTGCCCGTGCTCATCCATGCCGGTGACAAACAGCACATCGGCCCCGTCAAGCCGGGCAAACCTGGCCATCACATCGGTGGCAATGCGCTCATAGGCATGGCCGATGTGGGGGGCCCCGTTGGCATAGGGAATGGCCGTCGTAATAAGGTAGTTCTGCTGTGGCATGAGGTCCGTGACTTCAGTTGGGATTAGGCCGTCTTCATGGCCTCGTTGATCAACGACAAAGCGTTAATAACAGCCTGACGTCTATCGAGATTTAGGGCATTTGTCTGCCGAATGGAATGCCCTATTGCCACATGGGCCTCGGCCCAGCCGAGGCCGCCGCCGGAAAGGCCGGCCTTCCGCGCCTGCGATCCGATCCAGCCATCCAGCAGGTTAAAGAACACCTCAAAGTCATCCGCCGTGCTTGTCCGGCTGCCAAAGCGGTTGCCGAACTCCACCAATGAAGCGGAACTCATTCGCCCAGCGCCCAGAAAAGCCGCAAAAGATTTTGCCCCTGCCGAGTGCAGAAGCTCCAGCCCCCTGCCCGGGCTCCCACCCGAAAGCTTCACCGCGATCTCCAGCGCCTCGCGCTCCGGCGGCTCCTTCAGCGGCAGCGAGGAAAGAACCCGCAGGGTATCGCCTTGCGAAAGCGGCTGCAGGTCAATCCGCATGCAGCGTGAGCGGATGGTGGGCAGCAATCGTCCCGGCTGATTGCAGACCAAAAGCAGCAGGCAATTTGGCGGCGGCTCCTCAATGAGCTTCAAGAGGGCATTGGCCGAAGCATTGTTCAGGTCATCCGCAGCATCGATGATGGCCACGCGCCAGCCGCCGCTTCCCGCCGTTAGGCCGAAGAAATCCGAAAGCAGGCGGGCATCGTCCACCGCCAGCTCGGATTTCAGCTTCTTGGTCTTGCTGTCCCACCGGCGTTCAAGCACGAACAGGTCGGGATGCGATCGTGACGCCAGCCAATGCGCCGTGCGCGAATTAGGATCGATGCCCAAACCGTCCGAAACTGAACCTCCGCCCGCCAGCGCAAACCCGGCAAAGCGATAAGCCAGAGTCGACTTGCCAATACCCTTGGGCCCCGAAATCAGCCAGGCATGATGCAGCTTGCCCGACTCAAAGGCCTGCCGCATGCGCTGCTCCGACTCCAGATGACCGAGCAGGTATCTTGCCTTCCGCGGGTGCCACTCCACCTCGCGCGGATCTTCGCTGTCCTCAGCCATGAAGCATTGGCTCCACCGCCGCCCGGATGCTCGCGTTGGTATCGTCAACGGAACCCGACGCATCAATAACCCTGCAACGCTTTGGCTCCGCTTCCGCGATCTTCAAAAATCCGGCACGCAGCCGCTGGTGAAATTCAAGTCCCTTGCGCTCGTAGCGGTCTTCCGATCCATCGGCACGGGCCTTGGCCCGTTCAAGTCCCTTCACCGGATCAATATCCAAAATCAGCGTCAGCGCTGGCCGCGTGGAACCAACGATGGCCGCTTCGAGCGCATCAAGCAATTTCATGTCGCAGCCGCCCGCATAGCCTTGATAAGCCCGCGTCGAGTCGCTGAAGCGGTCGCATAGCACGAATTTTCCGATGGACAGCGCCGGCCGGATGATTTTCTCCAAATGCGATGAGCGCGCCGCATAATTCAGAAGCGCTTCCGCCTCCGCCGTCCAGCGCCCGGGATCGCCGTTCACCAGAAGGGTGCGCAAAGCCTCGGCCTCCGGTGTTCCACCGGGCTCGCGCGTCTGGATGCAGGGAATGCCGCGGCCTGCGAGAGTGGCCGCCAGCAGTTTCAACTGTGTCGATTTTCCCGTGCCCTCGCCGCCTTCAAAGGTAACGAATGTCCCGGCCATCCTAGCCGCCAAGCGCCAGGATCAGCAGGCTGTCCATGGCGCGGCTCCAGATGGAGTCTACGGCCGCCACTTCATTTGCGGTCTCCACCTGAACGTCGGCAATAGCCTTCCCGTCTGTCAAGAACCTGACTGTGCCAATAGGCGTGCCAGCTTTCACCGGCGCAATGAGCGGCCCGGCATAGCTCAGCTTCACCTCGACGTTTTCCTGCTCCTTGGCGGAAAGGGCCAGGCGCAGGTCCTGCCTGATCACCAGGTCCACCCAGCGCGACGTGCCGCCCCACACCCGTGCCTTGCTCACCACGTCGCCAGCCGCATAGACCTCCACCGTCTTGAATTGGCGGAAGCCCCAGTCCAAAAGTTTCTGCGCTTCTTCCTTGCGCCCGGAGATCGACGAAAGCCCAGCGACGACGAGAATAAGGCGGCGGCCATCGCGCACCGCGGAGCCCACAAGGCCATAGCCTGCCTCCCGGATGTATCCGGTTTTCATGCCGTCAGCCCCCGGATAATCCAGCAGCAGCGGATTGCGGTTCTTCTGGGTGATGTTGTTCCAGGTGAATTCCGGCTTGCCGTAGATTTTGTAATACTCCGGGAATTCCGAAACGACATAGCGGGCCAGGATCGCCAGGTCACGCACACTTGCCCGGTTTTCCGGTTTTGGCAGCCCGGTTACATTCCTGAACACCGCGTTCTCCAGGCCCAGTTCCTTTCCGCGCTGCGTCATGCGCGCGGCAAATTCCTCTTCCGATCCCGCCATGCCTTCGGCGATGGCAATGCAGGCGTCGTTGGCCGATTGGATCATGGCCCCGTGCATGAGGTCGATAAGCTTCACCTGCGTGTTCACTTTGGCAAACATGGTGGACCCTCCCGATGAGGCTCCTCCCCGCTTCCAGGCGTTCACACTGATTGGGATTTCCGTGTTCTCGGTTACGGTGCCGGCCTTCAAGGCCTCGAACACCATCACCATGGTCATGAGCTTGCTCATGCTGGCAGGCTGCACCAGATCGTCGGCTTTCTTCTCGAAGAACACGGTTCCCGACTTCGCGTCGATGAGAATGGCATGCGGCGCCGTGGTTTCAAACGGCAGCACATCCTGGCCAAATGCGATACCGGACATGGCAAGAAACACAAGCCATATGGCAGTTCCTAGGAAAACCCGAATACCGTTCACAAATCACCTCGCTGGGATCGCTAACCTAATGACCTTTCGAACCAAAATCAACGCGAAGCGCAAATGGATGGCGCATCAGTTTGAAATTCCGGCTGGTTGAAAACACTTGAGTTCTGTCTTTTTTCTCTGAACCATGGAAATGATGTAAAGACGCGAGCCAAGGCACATGATAGCGTTCCTTCCTGAACTTTGGAGAAAACGATGGGCCGCAAGAACGAACTCAAACCGGCTTCCAATGGACCCAAGACCACCATCAACCAAAAGCTTGATGAAGCTCTTGACGAGTCTTTTCCCGCCAGCGATCCGGTGTCCTTGGGACACAGCGAGCGTGTTGGACAACCCAAGCCTAAGCGAAAGACGGCCAGTGAATGGCCAGAGGGTGCGGTGGGATTAGGGGGAAAGCGGTGAGTACTGCCGCCGATAGAGTCCTAAAACTATTAGCTTGCTTGCTGCCCGCCGCCTGCACGAACGTTAATCCCGGCTCCCCGCCTGCAGTTGAACTCGACAAGCGATACGAAACCCATGCGGCGCCAACCGCTGCCCTTACGCCCGAGGAAAAGACCAGGGTTCAAAACGTTGTCCTGACCAAGCTGAAAAACCCAGAGACGGCGCAATTCGGCTTCATGAACGCGACCCAAGGCGAGGGCGGGATTGTGAACGTCTGCGGATGGGTCAATGAAAAGAACTATCTGGGCCGGTGGGAAAGCTACAGGCCATTCTACGCAAGGTATTTGCCCGTGAACCAGCAAGCGGTGCTCGTCACCCTCGCCGCCAAGTCTGACCCAAGATACGTAAAGGGGCAATGCCGCGACAATGGCGTGCCGCTTTCCGAGCAGCCCGGCAGCATGTGATCAAGGCTTCTACTGCAGCGATGCCTGACGAAGGTGCGATTCAAGCAGATGCGCATCGGGAAGGCCGTAGCCGTGAACCTGGTTGAGCGCGACTTGCGCATCACTGAGGTTGTTGAACGGCCCAACCCGCATCCGGTAAACCGGTCCGTCGTTTCCCATGAGCTCGGCCACCTGGACTGGACCAATGTTGACGAATTCCTGGCGCAGCCGCTCCGCGTTGTCAGGATCGGCGAAAGTCCCGGCCTGCACGAAATAATTCACCGCACTTGGCGTGTTTTGCTCCATTTGCGCAATTGGCCGCTCCTCGTCGGCTTCATAGGCACCCTGCTCGACCGGATCTGCCTCCGCCACCTGCACCGGCTCCGCACGGCGTTTGCCGCTGGCGGCGGCAATCATCTGGCGCAGTGGCGTGCCATTCTGCAATTCCTGATTCATCGCCACAAGGTTTGATCCGTCGTCATTGAGTGGCGCCGGGCCAATATATTGTACGCGAACCGTGGCGGTGCCTTGCCGCTTGAATCCCAAGGCAGACGCCGATTGCTTCGAGAGGTCGATGATGCGCGTGCCAACGAAAGGCCCGCGGTCGTTGATGCGAACTACTATTGTATTGCCATTGTTGACGTTGGTGACCTTGGCATAGCTTGGCAGGGGCAGCGTCGGGTGCGCCGCCGTCAGGCGGGTCATGTCAAACCATTCGCCGTTGGAGGTCATGCGCCGGTTGAAGGCCTCGCCGTACCAGGAAGCAGGGCCTGTCTTGTCGTAGTTGGGCTGTTTCTTGGGCGTGAACCAGCGGCCCGCAACCTGGTAAGGTTCACCGACATGGTAGCGCCCGCCACCCATGGGAACCGGGCCATCGCCCTTGAAACGAGGGCTTCCGATGCCGGCAAATGGATCACGCGACGCGGTCTTGTTTGAGGAGCAGCCGGAGATGGTCAGGCTCATGGCCATCAGAATGCACGATACGCTGAGCAATTTACGCATACTTACTCCACCGGGCCCCCCGGGCCCCTTTTGCGTTGCCGCAAAGCCACAGCGATGAGTTTCGCGCGAACTGCGTAAAATTTGAGTTGAATTGTTTGGTTAGCTAATCGTTAACCGTCAATTTAAGGTTACGGGCGCTACAGGGGCTGCTCCCAGCGTGAGCCGCACCAGATTGGCCTGGGCAGATTCAATGCCCTTTTCAGCCGCCCGCTTGTAAAAACTTGCAGCCTTCGTACGGTCCTTGGCAACGCCCCAGCCCATTTCATACATGCCGCCGAGGTTGTTCAGCCCCCAACCGTCACCCTGGTTTGCCGCCTGTTCGAAAAGCTTGAAGGCCTCGGCCACATTGCGCTCCACGCCCTTGCCATTGAGGTAAAGGATGCCCAGGTTGTTTTGCGCAACGGCAAGTTTCCCTTCCGCCGCCTTGCGGTACCATTCCACCGCCTTGGTTTCATTGACCGCAACGCCCAGCCCGTTCTGGTAGGCATGGCCAATGGCATTCATTGATTCCAAGTGGCCGCTGCTGGCTGCCGCCTCATAAAGCTTGGCCGCCGTCGGCAGGTCCTTGGTCAGGCCCTTGGCGCCCTTGCTGACCAGCCGGGCAAGGCGGAATTCCGCCTCGATATTGCCTTTCAACGCCGCCTCACGGTACCACCGGGCCGCCTCGACAATGTTCTTCTTTGCAGGCTTGACGCCCTGCTCATAGGCGCTGGCCACCGCCATCTGGGCCTCTTCGTCACCCACTTCGGCAAGCTTCAGCCTCTTGTCGAAGGGAATCTCATCCAGCGTCTGAGCCACCGTAAACGGGGCTCCGGCAAGTATTGAGATGGAAAGCAAACTGACAAGAACACGTTTCATGGGACTGCCTTACCCCCGCAAAGCACATTTTGATATACAATCATGACAATAATCTGGCGCCGTTCAATTCTGCCGTACAAATACCATGGCCTTGCAAAAAGGCCCGACGCAGCCCTTCACTTTCATGTTGTTTCCTGAAAGATTCATATAGGAGGAATAGGTCCGGCCGTCATCGGCATTATAGATCGTTCCCCGCCACCTGTTCTCGCCTGCGGGCTTCATGTTTGCAAGAATGGGAAGGCCCATCAGCGGCCGGTTGCGTAGTGATTCTTTGGGGTTTTTCTTGTCGACTTTCGGCCTGCCCGTCTTGTCCAGCGGTTTGGCCAACCCGACAATTGCCCCGCAAAGGCTGGGCCCGCAGGGCGCGATTCGCACCGTAACCTTGCCGCTGTTCAGCTTCCAAATTCCGTTGGCCCCCTCATCGGCCATTGCAAGCCCTGACAAAACCACAGAAAAAAGCCCCGCGATTCCCAGTTTCCTGAATAATTTCAACATCCGTCTCCCTTGACAATTTCTGTCAGCGACCATGCTTTCAAGGCAATTGTACGGCTTTCATAACTCAGCTAGTTTCCCGCTTCACGGATATAACAAAGGAAGCCGGTCATGGGCAACGTCACCAATCTCAGCCGCCACCGCAGCCATGACTCAAACGAATGGCAATTGCGTGTTGACCTTGCGGCGGCATTCAGGCTGGCGGCCAAAAATGACTGGCACGAGGCCGTGGCCAATCATTTCAGCCAGGCGGTATCGAGCGACGGCAAGAAGTTCCTGATGAACCCCCGCTGGCGCCATTTTTCCAGGATAACCGCTTCGGAACTCCTCCTGCTCGATACGGATGACCACTCCACCATGGAAAAGCCGAACGCCCCGGACCTCACCGCCTGGTCGCTCCATGGCAGGCTTCATGCCCTGCTCCCCCAGGCCCGCTGCATCATGCATCTGCATCCACCCTATGCCACTGCCATCTGCTCGCTCGCCGATCCCGACATAAAGCCCATCGACCAGAATACCGCGCGGTTTTATAACCGCATCGCCTTTGACATGGACTACGGCGGCATGGCCAACACGGATGAGGAAGGCGAGCGCCTGGCGCGCCTCATGGGCAATAAATCCATCATGATGATGGGCAATCATGGCGTGCTGATCTGCGCCGCAACCGTCGCCGAGGCCTATGACCTCACCTATTATCTCGAGCGCTCCTGCCGCAATCTGGTGCTCGCCTACCAGACGGGACAGCCCCTTCATGTGATGAGCGCCAAGGTGGCCGAAAAAACCGCCCAGGAATGGGAAGCCGACCGCGAGCAGTTTCATGCCCACTTCACCGAGATGAAATCCATCCTCGATGCGACTGACGCGAGCTACGCCGAATAGGGCTTGAAACCTTGTAAGATACTGCTACATCGCGTGGGTTCTAGCGATCAGGTTTACCTCGCGGAGGGGTGGCAGAGTGGTCGATTGCGACGGTCTTGAAAACCGTTGGAAGTGAAAGCTTTCCGGGGGTTCGAATCCCTCCCCCTCCGCCACGTTCCTTTGATTTCATTGAATAAATTATGAAATCGCACTTGCGACCCACTGGGCGGGTGCCACGCTCCGAAAACAATAAACCGCGGGCGGCAAAGGGCGGCACCAACTGGGTAATTTCTAAACGTTGAATGAACGCACGGTTCAGCTTCAGCTCATTCTGACTGTGGCAGTCTTTCCTCATCAAAATCTGGATAGTCCAGAATGCAACTGAGAGGAAATTGCCATGAAGACCATAGTCATCACCATAACTGTCTTGTTTTTCGTCGCCGCAACTGGCCTTGTCGAAGCCAAGCCTGGATCAAAGCTCCAGTCGAGTATAAGCACAAAACACGATCAAAGAGATGATGGAATTGCTCAAAACTTCAAATAACAGCAGAGTGGAATAAGCCATGCTGGCGCCAGCCGCCACATTGATCGTGGTTTTCGGCATTTCTTTTGCGGCACCAAGCTTTGCTGCAGATTGCCTTAACACCAGGCCAAGCCGCTATCTGGCGCATGCTTGGCCTGCTTTTTGATCAGTAGGCCGCGCATTCGATCTGCACCGGGCTCAACTCATGCCGCTTGCTTGATCTTTCGATCATGCAGGGCATTGGAGGCCATCTGCAATATCGCCCTGATCCGCTTGAAATTCTCCCACGAAAATTCGCGCAGTGATTTTGCCGAGTGGAGAAGGTTGCTGATTTCATCGTCCGCCACCGGCCTCATCTCCTGCAGCTTGGCGAAAAGCTTTGCAATCCGCCCGTCGTCCCTGCCACAGGCGGTGCTGCACAACTCATCATAGTTGCCGGCCTCGACGCGTTCGAGATGCAGCCTCGCTTCGCTGGCCTGCCAAACTTTGCAGATGGCCGCGAAGGCCCCCATCCAGCGCGTGCCACGCCACCTTCTCCCTCGGAGGGAGAGGGCTTAAGAAATGCCTTCCCTCTCCTTCCTTGCACTTCCCCGCAAGGGGGAGGTCGAATTTCGCAAGTTGCGAATTTCGGGTGGGGATGTGGTTTGACGCTGAAGTGAGTGACGGCCGCGTCGAGCACGGCCATGATGAATGGAGCGAAGGGAAAATTTGGCAGAGCTTCACCTTTCAATCGGGTCCCCTTTAATTTCCGTCACCCCGGCTTGCGCCGGGATGACAGAAGTGGAGTTATGTTGGTCCGTATACTGATTATACTTTCCTCAGCTCGTATCCAACTTCAGCGCCTCCCAGGCGAGCCAGTGGCAATTGGCCAGGACCTCATCGACTTCGTGGATTTTCCGCTTGCGGTGGCCGGGGGGCGGGCCGGGGCGGAGCGGTGATCTGTAAACCGGGCCCGGCATGGCCGCGCGCCTCTGGTGCCAGCGGGCCATGCGCCGGGCCTGGCGGGGAAGATCGTCAAGGGCTGCCTTGAGGGCCTGGAGCCTCCGGTGGAGGCGTGCTGCCGGAGCCAGGCCATCGGGGGCCACGGGAGCGGCTTTGGGTTGGGGCCTTGGCCACAGTTCGTCGATCCTGGACTCCGGCCTGAGGAAAAGGATGCGCGGGGGATATTTCGAATACCTTACCCGGCGCTCACGCAGCTCCGGGAAATCTTTCCGCGTGTCGCAAAGCCTGAAGGCGGGAGGCCTGCTGCCCCCACCCTTCCCGATGACCTTCCCCTTGGGCATGGGCCGCGACGGGGCCAGCTTCACCACCACATTCCGGGCGGCAACGACAATAAGCCGCCGCACGGCGGATTCGGCGGGCCGCAGCACCGCCAAGACCGCACTATGCAGGGACCTCGGAATCCGCTGAGCAGCCCCCGTGCCATCCAGCCCCAGCAGGGCGAAAAGCACTTCAATGATGGCTTTCAGCGCCTTGCTGTTGCGTGTGACGGCCAGGTCCCAGTCCAACTTCCAATCCATGTGGTTCCAATCCTGCTTAAAGAACAAAACAGGAACACATAGTTCGAGATAGGAATAGAAGTCAAGAGTTTTCTTGGGTCTGCCTCACTCCGCCCGGTTGCAAAGAAAAAAAGCCGTCAGCGCCGCCAGGAAAATGCCAACCCAGGCTCCCAGGGAACTGGCCACGAAACCCGTCAATTCCGGTGTTCGCCCTGGAATGAAGTTCTGAAGAAGCTCGAGAATGGCTGAGCTTGCCGTCAGCGCGAGGCCGGCAAGGATCCTTGCCCGCGTTGCCAGATATCCCGCAGCGAATGCCCCGCCTACCAGGCCATAGGCCATCCAGTGCTCATACTCGCCGCCAAACCCGCTGTGCGGCCTTGCCTGCGCCGGCATCAGCGACAGAACGACAATCATCACATAGCCGGCATATCCGGCAACGATGCTTAACCGCCGCAGCCTCCCAATAATCACGTGGCCCGACTTTTCATAAGCCGCCGCACGACGATGGGCATGGCAATCGAAAAAATGAGCAGCAGTCCCAGCAGCACGCTGATCACGATGCCCGGAACATTCACCAGCGACAGGCCAAAGGTCGCAAGGCCCAGAATGAACACGGCAAGCACCACGCCCGGAATGGTGCCCGAACCGCCCGCAATCGAAACCCCGCCGAGGATAACAGCCGTAATGATTTCAAGTTCCCAGCCCAGTGCGATGTTGGGCCGCGTCGAACCGATGCGCGCCGTGAGAAGCACCGCCGCAAGGCCCGCCAATGTTCCTGTCAGAACGAAAAGCATGAAACGGATGCGCTCAACCGGGATGCCGGAAAACCGTGCCGCTACCGGATTGTTTCCGATGGCATAGAGTTTGCGCCCGAAAGCTGTCTTGTGCAGCACGACGGCGAAGATAGCAGCGAGCCCCAGGAAGATCACAAAGGAATAGGGCAGCGGCGGCCATTTGATCAGATAGCTCTGGCCAATTGCAGCAAGGTCTTTCGGATACTGGGTAATCGCCTTGTCACCAAGCACAACCTGCGCCAGGCCGCGATAAAGTGACATCGTACCGATGGTAACCACGATTGCCGGCAGGGCGATGCGCGTCACCAGAAAGCCGTTGAAGGCGCCACAGGCGGCGCCGACTAGAGGCCCGATCAGCAGCAGGACGGGAAGCCCTGCCCCGGCTTGCGCGGCTAGCCCGATGGCGAGCGAGGCGAGCGCAATGATGGCCGCCACCGAAAGATCGATGTCACGGACCAGGATCAACAGCGCCATGGCGAGCGCCACAATGGCCTTCTCGGAAAAATTGTAGGTGGCGTCAGAGAGGTTGTAGATATCGAGGAAGTACGGTGAGATTGCGGTATTGCCGACGATGACCGCAACCAACATGACAACGAGAATGCTTTCCCAGCGCAGCAGCCGGTCGCTGAGGCTCCTGGGTGCGGCATCGGCCACATCCTGCCGGGGCACCTTGTTCATTTTGCCGCTCCCGCTGCAAGCCGGGCTTCGGGTAGAATAAGCTTCACCCCACGCTTTTCCGCCCGCGCATTGACAACGACGGCCGCAAGGATAACCGAACCGGAAATCGCCATCTGCCAGAAGGGCGTAATCTGCATGACAGGCAGCGCATTCACGATCACCCCAAGGAACAGCGCGCCCAGCAAAGCCCCAGCCACGGTGCCAACGCCACCGGCGATGGAAACGCCGCCGATCACACACGAGGCAATGACGGTGAGTTCGTACCCCGAGGCAATTTCCGAATAGGCCACGCCATAGCGCGAAACCCAAAGATAACCGCAGAGGCCGGAAATCGCCCCTGCCAGCGAATAGACCAGCAATTGCTGCGGGGCAAGATCAATGCCGCAATAGCGCGCCGCAACGGGATTGCCGCCCACAGCGTACAGTCCGCGGCCCACCCGCGTCATCGACAGGAACACCCATGCCGTCACGGCCACGGCGGCCATGATCCAGAAAATGGTGGAGAGGCCTAAAAACGTGACTTTGGGAAAGGACTGGAAAACATCCCCCATCTCCGAAGCGTTGACCTGGTTGCCGCCGCCATAAACCACGATCATGCCGCGAAAGATGGCGAGCGTCCCCAGCGTCACCACAATGGGAGGGATGCCCAGCCCTGCAACGAAACTTCCATTGATCAGGCCGAGCACCAGGCCAGTTGCTATCGCCACCGCAATAAAGGCGATCACCGGCAGGTCCGGATAATTTTGCGCCAGCGACGCCGCGAGCATTCCACTGAGTGCAAGATTTGAGGCAACGGACAGATCGATGCCCCGCGTTATGATCACCATCATCTGCCCAATCGCCAGCATGCAAAGGATAGACGTATCATTGAGGACGCTTGCCGCATTTTCAAGCGTCGCAAAGGCCGGCGCATAGATGCCTACACCCGTGACCATGAGTGCAATGATCAGCGAAAGCGCCAGCTCGCGGTGTTTCAGCAGGAAATTCATGCGGCCTTCCGTGCGCCGGTTGCCGCCGATACGATGGCTTCAGCGGACCATGTGCCGCGTGTGAATACATTTGCAATCCGGCCCTCTTGCATGACCACCACGCGGTCAGCCAGGCCCATGATTTCCGGCAGCTCCGAACTGATCAGGATCACCGCGAGCCCCTCCTCCGCCAGTTCGCCGATAAAGTCATGCACCGCAGCTTTTGAGCCCACATCGATGCCCTTGGTCGGCTCATCGAGAATGATGACTTTGGGTCTCGCGGCGAGCCACTTGGCAATGACAACCTTCTGCTGGTTGCCACCGGACAGCTCTCCAAGCTTTTGTTCCCAGTGGGCGGCGCGCACATCAAGCCGCTTTCCGAGCGCCCGCACCGCTTTAAGTTCAGACGACTTTGACAGGAAGAAATTGCGTACGTGCGAAGCAATGGAGGCAAGGGTTATGTTTTCACGGATTGTGAGCGGCAGGACAGCCCCCTGCTCCTGCCGGTCCTCCGGCACATAGGAAATTCCGGCCGCAATGGCATCAACCGGTGAGGCAATCCTCAACGGCGTGCCGTTCAATAAAACACGGCCTGAAGATGCGGCGCTCATGCCGAAGAGACATTGCATGGCCTCGGAGCGGCCAGCCCCCACAAGCCCATAGAAACCCAGAATTTCGCCACGCCGGAGTTCAAAGGAAATGTCCGCAAATTCTGTCGGGTTTGACAGGCCTTCTACTTTCAGAACCACGTCACCGATAGCGATGTCACGTTTCGGAAAAACCTGGTCAATGGGCCGGCCTACCATCATGCTCACAAGCTTGGGCTCGGTTATGCCATTGATCTTGCCGTCACCAACTTTCTCGCCATCGCGCAGGCAGACAAAGGAATCCGCCACCCGGAAAATCTCATCGAATTTGTGGGAGATGAACATGACCGCCCGGCCCGCGGCCTTCAATTGCGCGATGATGCGGAAAAGATCATCAATCTCATTGCGCGACAGGGCGGCCGTGGGCTCATCCATGATGATGACGGAGGCTTCATGGCTCAGCGCCCTGGCGATTTCGACCAAGTGCTTCTGGGCCACCGAAAGCTGCTTCAGCTTGTCTTCGGGATCAAAATCGGCCTCGATGCTTTTAAGGAGCTCGGCGGTGCGCTGGCGCATATGCGGCCAGTCAACCAAGCCTGATTTCTGGCAGGGCATGTGACCCATGAAAATGTTCTCGGCCACGCTCAGTTCGTCAAACATGACCGTTTCCTGGTGGATGGCGGCGATGCCGGCAGCCCAGGAATCGCGCGGCGACTGAAACTTGCGGAGCTGGCCGCCCACGGCAATTTCCCCGGCATCCGGACTATAAATGCCAGTGAGAATTTTCACGATCGTCGATTTGCCCGCCCCGTTCTCGCCGACCAGTGCCGCCACCTCGCCGGCGCGCAGCGCAAACGAAACATTGTTCAACGCCCGAACCCCGGGAAATGACTTGGAAACGCCGTTAAGAAGCAGAACAGGCTCTCCCCCTTGCGGAGGAGAGCTTGCATCAGATTTTTGCATCAGAATATTTTCGCAAATTCCTCAACATTGGACTTGTCGAAGGTGAAGGGGTCGCCCATGGCGGCCTGGCCGTCATCGCCGATCTTGGTTTCGCCCATGCGGCCCATCTTGACCACCGATCCCGCACCGGCTTCCGCGCCATTCAGAATGTTGATCATGATCTGCGTGGAGGAATAGCCATAGTCGACTGGGTTCCAGATCGCGAAGCTGTCGCAGGCGCCCTTGAGAACGGCGTCCTTCATTTCCGAAGGCAGGCCAAGCCCGGTGATGAACACCTTGCCGACAAGCCCGCCGTCAATGATCGCCTTGGCGCCTGAGCGGATGCCAATCGTGGTCGGTGAAATGACGCCCTTGAGATTGGGATAGGCTTTGGCCAGGCCCTGCATTTCGCGGTAGCTCTTGTCGTCCTGGTCGTCGCCATAAACGGTGGCAACCAGCGGCATGTCCTTGTATTCCGGCTTTTTCCACTCTTCCTTCATGGCTTCGATCCATGAGTTCTGGTTGGTCATGGTGGAGGCCGCCGACAGAATGGCAACCTCGCCCTTGCCGCCCAGGGTCTTTGCGATCATCTGAACCTGCTTGGCGCCAATCAGCGGCGTCGAGGAGGCATTCAGATGCATGATGCGGCCTTCCTGGCCGATTGCCGAGTCAAAGCTGATAACCTTGATGCCGCGTTCCATGGCCTTTTTGCCGACCGGCACGAGGGCATCCGCATCATTGGCTGAAACGATGATGCCATCCACTTTCTGCGCGATGAGCGCATCAATGACCGCAATCTGCTCTTCAGCGGTTGCTTTGGTGGAAGCTGTATAAATGATTTCGAAACCGCCAACTTCGGTTGCCGCTTCCGTGGCGCCCTTTGCGCAGGCGTCAAAATAGCTGTTGCCGAGATTTTTCACCACCATGGCAATGCGTTTGCCCTCGGCGCGCGCCGGCGTGGACAGCATGCCGGGCGCAAGGCCAAGAAAGGCGCCGGCCGTGAACAGCTGAAGCGTTTGTCTGCGTGTTGTTTTCGTCATGTTTTTCTCCCATTTGGTTGGCTTTGGAAGGCGTTATCGCCGTCCGGTTTAGAATCCTTTTCCTCCGCCTCAGGCAGCGAAAGAAATGTCGGCCTGCTCTGCACTGACGACGATGACGTTTACGCCTGCCTGCCGGACCTGATCCAGAATGGCTTCGGGGGCCTCGTCGTCGGTGATGAGTGTATGAACCCGGCTGAGCGGGCAAACCGCCATGCTGCCCCGGGTTTCAAATTTCGAGGAATCGGCAAGCACGATAAGCTTGTCGGCGCGGCCCAAGAGCTTGGCCTCGGCGCGCGCAATCAGCGCGTCGCCTTCAATCACCCCGAGGGGCCCAAAGGAAAAGCAGCTCATGAACATTTTGGATGCCGTGTAATGCTGGGAAGCGTCGCCATCAAACGGCGACAGCACAATGCCCTGCTCACGGTAGATCTCGCCTCCCGGCATGATGATACGGTTTTCGCTGTGCGCCACAAGCGCCTCGGCAATCGGAAATGAATTGGTGAGGATTTGCATTTTGCGGTCACGCAGGAAGTCAACCATTTGAAAGGTGGTGGTCCCAGCATTGATGATGATTGAGTCATTATCCTGACAGAGTGCAGCCGCCGCCCGGCTGATCGCCCGCTTGGCAGCGGCCCGCAGCGATTGGCTCGCCTCAAAAGCCCGCGTCGCCAAATGCGGGCGGTCCTCAAAATTAAGCGCTTCGACCCCGCCGTGCACACGCTTGATCTGGCCCGCTTCTTCAAGCTTGGCCAAATCCCGGCGCAGCGTTGCCGGTGAAGCGCCAGTCCGCACAATGAGTTCGCGAACCGTAACCACGGCGCGATCCTTGGTCGCTCCGAGTATCATCTGCCAGCGTTCCCGTTCGTGCATCGAACCCTCCAAGATAATCAAAACTAATCATTAGCAATCACGAACGTCAATACTTACCGCAATGCAAAACGTCATTGCGCTGCAATACGCCAGTTTATGATTGACCTTGAGCGAACCTGACCATACGGTGATTTGAATTCAACCAGGTACATATTCATGACATCATCACTTTTGATCCCATCCCTGTGGGACAATTCACACGCCAAAAATCTCGATGAACCAGGACTCCTGCTCTATCGCTCCAATCTTTTGGGCAGCGACCTCCGCATCACAAATTTTGGCGGCGGCAATACCTCCGCCAAAGTGGAAATGACCGATCCGCTGACCAGGAAACCGGTGCAGGTGCTATGGGTAAAGGGCTCTGGTGGTGACATCGCCTCCATGAAGCTCGATGGTTTCGCTACGCTCTACATGGACAAGTTGCTGGCCTTGAAAAACCTCTACAAGGACCTCTCCCAGGAAGACGAGATGGTCCACAACCTTAATCACTGCACATTCAATCTCAATTCCCGCGCCGCTTCGATTGATACCTGCCTTCATGGCTATGTGCCTTATGCCCATGTGGATCATGTCCACTCCGACGCCGTCATCGCCATTGCCGCATCAAAGGATTCCGAGAAGCTCACTAAAGAGATCTATGGAAATGAGATGGGCTATCTTCCGTGGCGGCGCCCCGGCATTGATCTCGGGATAAAACTCGGCAATATGGCAACCGAACACCCGGAATATGTGGGCGTCGTGCTTGGCAGCCATGGCCTGTTCACCTGGGCCCACAACGCCAGGGATTGCTACGAAACTACCCTCCGCATCATCAACAAAACCGCCACCTGGCTTGACAGGAATGGCAAGAAGCCGGCCTTTGGCGGCGAAGCCGTCAAATCGTTCAGTCCGGCTGAAAGACAGGCCGTGGTGTTGCGCCTGCTGCCCGAAATTAGGGGACGGATTTCCAAGGAAGAGATGAAAACCGGACATTTCACTGATGCCCCGGAGGTTCTGGAATTTGTAAATGGCAAAATGCTTGGTGCCTTGGCACCGCTCGGAACGTCCTGCCCGGATCATTTCCTCCGCACAAAAATTCGGCCGGTGATCATTCCCCATGATGCGGAAGGTGCGGTCCTCGACAAACTGATTGCCGATTACCGCGCCGACTATGGCCGCTACTACGACCGGTGCAAGCACCACAACTCACCCAAGATGCGAGATCCCAACGCGGTGATCTATCTCGTGCCGCAAGTCGGCATGCTGTCCTTCGCCAAGGACAAGGCCACCGCCCGCGTTGCCGCCGAGTTCTACGTCAATGCCATCAATGTCATGCGCGGCGCGTCATCGGTTTCCGCCTATGTGGGACTGCCCGAACAGGAAGCCTTCAACATTGAATACTGGCTGCTTGAGGAAGCCAAGCTGCAGCGCATGCCAAAGGCCAAGAGCCTGGCCGGGCGGGTTGCCTTTATCACCGGGGGCGCTGGCGGCATCGGCTCGGCCATTGCCGAGCGCTTGATGAAAGAAGGGGCCTGCGTGGTTCTTGCAGATATTGACGAGGCCTCGCTCGACTCAACCGTTGCCAATTTCGGCAAGAGCTTCGGCAAGGACAATGTCCGTGGCGTGATCATGGATGTCACCCGCGAGGACGCGGTGATCAAGGCCATGGATGATGCCGTGAAGGCCTTCGGCGGCGTGGATATCGTCGTCAATAACGCGGGGATCACCCTTGCTGCCAATGTCGAAGATACGACGCTTGACCTGTGGAACAAGAACATGTCGATCATGGCCACCGGCTATTTCCTCGTGGGCCGCGAGGGCTACCGCCTGATGAAACGCCAGGGGCTCGGCGGCTCCATGGTCTTCATTGCCTCCAAGAACGCCATAGCGGCCTCTGCAGGGGCTTCGGCCTATTGCACTGCCAAGGCCGCCGAAGTGCATTTGGCCCGCTGCATGGCCCTGGAAGGGGCACCCATGGGCATTCGCGTGAATGTGGTCAACCCGGATGCCGTCCTGCGTGGCTCAAAGATCTGGCAGGGCGAATGGCGCCAGCAGCGCGCCGCCTCCAACAAGATTTCAGAAGATGAGTTGGAGGAGCATTACCGCAAGCGTTCGCTTCTGCAGCGCTCGGTGTTTCCCGAGGACATCGCCGAGGCCGTCTATTTCTTCGCCTCCGATCTTTCGGCCAAATCCACCGGCAATTTCCTCAATGTCGATGGCGGCAATGCCGTTACCTTCTCGAGGTAGATCATGACCTTCACAATCTCACCCGACCTGATTGGCACGGAAAACAAGAAAATCGAACAGGCTTTGGCCGATGATTACGCAAGCCTGGCGCGCCAGCTGCAGCGCCGGGGCATAGACATTGAGGCCATGACCACACGCGCCATGGACTATGCGGTGGCCATCCCAACCTGGGGGGTGGGAACCGGCGGCACCCGCTTTGCCCGCTTCCCCGGCGCAGGCGAACCCCGCAACATTCACGACAAGCTCGCCGATTGCGGCGTGGTCCAGCAACTCTGCCGCGCCACACCCAATGTCTCCCCCCATATCCCGTGGGACAAGGTCGCCGACTACAACGCACTTCGCCAGGAAGCGGCGTCCTATGAGCTGGGCTTCGATGCGGTGAACTCAAACACCTTTCAGGACCAGAGCAGCCAGGAGACGTCCTATAAATTCGGCTCACTCACCCACGCCAGCAAAGCCACCCGTGACCAGGCCGTTGAACATAACATCGAGTGCATCGAAATCGGTCAGAAACTAGGTTCCACCGCATTGACCGTATGGATCGCCGACGGGGCAAATTTCCCGGGCCAAACCAACCTCAACGCTGCCTTTGATCGCTACATGGACTCGCTCGCCGCGATCTACGACAAGCTGCCCAAGAACTGGTTCGTGTTTCTGGAACACAAGCTCTATGAGCCGGCGTTCTATGCAACCGTCATTTCCGACTGGGGTTCGAGTTTCTTGGCAGCCTCGGAGCTTGGCCCCCAGGCCAAATGCCTGGTTGACCTCGGCCATCATGCCCCCAACACCAATATCGAGCAGATCGTGGCGCGCCTTATCCGCGCCGAAAAACTAGCGGGCTTCCACTTCAATGATTCCAAATATGGCGACGATGATCTCGATTCAGGCTCCACCGACCCATTCCGCCTGTTCCTGATTTTCAACGAGCTTGTCGATGCCGAGTTGCGCAACGCCAAAGGCTTCGCACCCGCCTACATGATCGACCAGTCCCACAATGTGACGGACCCCATCGAAAGCCTCATGGCCTCTGCCATTGAGATTGTCAGGGCTTACGTGCAGGCTTCACTGGTGGACCGCAAAGCCCTTAGCGCCGCTCAGGACGAAAGCGACGTGATGGCGGGCCACCGCCTGATCAAACAGGCCTTCAATACGGATGTCGGCCCTATCCTTGCCGAGGCCCGCCGTCGCAAGGGTGGCGCCATAGACCCCTTGAGCCTGTACCGCACCTCCGGCTATCGTGCTGCGAAAGCCAGGGAAAGACCCGTCAGTGGAGTAGCCTCCGCCGGCATCATTTAACATCGGAGGTTCATTTGCATATTCTGGTTATCGGCGCGGGCGGCATGCTCGGCGCAAAACTGCTCGCGCGCCTTGGCAACGAGGGAATGCTGGGCGGCAAGGCCATATCTCGCGTCACCCGCTTTGACGCCGTTATCCCCCCTGCCCCGCCGGCCTCAAACTACCCGGTTGAAACCTTTGTCGGCGATCTTTCGGCTTCTGGTGAAGCTGAAAAACTCGTTGCCGGCAGACCTGATGTTATTTTCCACCTCGCGGCCATCGTTTCCGGCGAAGCGGAAAAGGACTTTGAAAAGGGCTACCGCATCAACCTCGACGCCACCCGCATTCTCTTCGAAGTCATTCGCAAGGTGGGTGGCGGCTACAGGCCAAAGGTCATCTTCACGTCCTCCATTGCGGTTTTTGGCACTCCCTTCCCCGATGCCATCGGCGACGAGTTTTTCACCACGCCGCTCACCAGCTACGGCACCCAGAAGGCCATCGACGAACTTCTGTTGAATGACTATTCCCGCCGCGGCTTCTTTGATGGGGTGGCGCTGCGCATGCCAACCGTTTGCGTCCGGCCCGGCAAGCCCAATCTTGCGGCTTCAGGGTTCTTTTCCAATATCATCCGCGAGCCGCTCGCCGGAAAGGAGGCCGTCCTTCCGGTGAGTGACACCGTGCGCCACTGGCACGCCTCGCCCCGTGCCGCCGTTCTGTTCCTCATCCAGGCGGCAACACTGGACACGGGAAAGCTGGGAAACCGCCGCACCCTCACCCTGCCCGGCCTATCCTGCACCGTGGCCGAGCAAATCGAGGCGCTGCGCAAGGTCGCAGGCAATGATGTGGTTAAGCTCATCCGCCGGGAACCTGACGAAACGATAGCCAAAATCGTCTCCGGCTGGCCGCGCAATTTTGACCCCCGGCGGGCCCTGGGCTTGGGCTTCAAGGCAGAGAGCAGTTTCGAAGACATCATCAGGGTGCATATGGAAGATGAGCTTGCGCCATGCAAATAGCGCAACCTTGCTAGCTTCCCAGCCGCAGTGGGATAGTTTGCCCTAGCGCTCTATAGAACGTGCATGTCTCCTGCGGATTCCCACGAAAATCGCATGCGCGGCATCCTCTGGATGCTGGCCACCATGCTGTGTTTCATAACCCTTGATGCCATCATGAAGCACCTGCTTGAAAGCTATTCGCTTGTGCAGGTTACCTGGGCACGGTTTTTCTTTGCCACCATCATTGCCGCTCTTGTCTGTGGCCGAAACCTCGGAAGACTGGCAAGAAGCATATCCCCGGGAAAGCAGGCAATACGCTCAGTGCTCCTGATGTCCACGACGGCAGCATTCAACGCAGGAATCCGCACGACCCCGCTTGCCACCGCAACGACCATCATGTTTCTCAGCCCTATCCTGGTAACCCTCCTGTCCATTCCACTGCTTGGCGAGAAGGTTGGCTTGCGCCGCTGGGCGGGTATTGTTGTGGGCTTCACGGGAGCCGTTATCGTTGTCCAGCCCTGGCAAAGCGGCTTCGGCGGAATTGGCTTGGGCGTTTTGTTCCTGCTCGCCGCAGCCTTGCTCAATGCCAATTACCAGATCGTCACTCGCATGGTGCGCGACGATGCCCCCCTTACCTCGCTGCTCTTTACCGCAACGGCGGGAGCCATCGTTACAAGCCTGATCGTTCCCTGGTTCTGGTCCTGGCCCACGGCATTTGATTGGCTGCTGCTGATTGGCAGCGGATTGGCAGGGGCCATTGGTCACCTTTGCCTGATTCGCGCCCTGCGCCTGGCGCCCGCCTCCGTCGTTGCCCCATTCAGCTATTCCTCGCTGATTTGGGCCGCGCTTTTCGGCTTTGTGATCTGGGGCGATTGGCCAAATCTCTGGACATGGGCTGGGGCCGCCCTCATCATTGGCTCTGGCCTCTATATCTTCCACCGCGAGCGCCGCCACATATCCGTAGCGGTTGAAGCCTGACCATGCGGTCCAATCGCAATCTGTTCGGCATTGCTTCGCTCACCTTCGGCGTCATGCTGTTTTCAACCCAGGACGCCATCATCAAATCCATTAGCCATGATCATGCGGTCACGCTTGCCATGGCTATCCGCTGTATCGTTGCCTTGCCGCTGCTGCTTATCCTGGTTCATTTTGAGTGTGGCATTGCAAAGCTGCGGTCACCCCTGTTCTGGGCGCTCGTCATGCGCGGCGGCATACTCCTGGTGGCCTACACCACCTATTACATGGCCTTGCCGGCCCTTCCGCTGGCCGAAGCAATTGCGCTCTTCTTTGCGGCCCCCATTATCGTGACCATTCTTTCGGTGCCCATGCTGGGTGAAAAGGTCTCGGGCCAATCCTGGGCAGCAATCGCCCTGGGCTTCATAGGCGTACTCGTGATCCTGCAGCCCGGCACGGCACTGTTCAACCCGGCCGCCCTCTTCAGCCTTGTGAGCGCTGCCACTTATGCGCTTGCCATGATCATCGCCCGCAGGCTCGGCGTTTCGGAACCCGCAACAGTCATGGCCTTCTACCAGAACGCCGTCTACTTCCTGGGGGCCATCTTCATTGCGGGATTTTTTTCGATTGCCGGAATAGACCAACTCGGCCACCCCAGCCTGGATTTCCTGGTGCGTTCCTGGGCCTGGCCAAACAATTACGATCTGTTTCTCATGGGCATCTGCGGCGCCATCGCCGCCGTCGCCATGTCGCTGCTCACCAATGCCTATCGCATGGCCGACGCAAATCTCGTCACCGTGTTTGAATACACGGGCATGTTCTGGGCACCGCTCTGGGGCTTCCTGTTCTTCAGCGAAATCCCGCGCTGGACCACCCTCACGGGCCTCGGACTGATCCTGGTTGCCGGCCTGATCTCGGTTAAATTGGCCGCTGCAAAGCCTTCGCAATCCGGTCAAGCGCCGTCAACTGCGCGATAGTGATTTGGCACAAATCATACTGATTTGAATGGTTATATGTGGACCAAGCGCGCGGTAGACATACCTCTTTCGAGAAGCTAAGGATACCGCGCATTTTATGGGACGCGGGAGTTTTCATATTGTTTTCAATAAGAATCATTGGTGCTGGCTCGATTGGAAACCATCTCGCAAATGCCGCCCGCAGCCGCGGCTGGCAGGTTACACTAACTGATATCGATGCAGCAGCCTTGGTGCGCGCGCGAGATAGCATTTACCCGGGGCGTTACGGCTCTTGGGACGATGCAATAGTATTGAAAGATTCACGCGATGCTTTCGGCGATCCAGCAGATGTAATCTTCATTGGCACACCGCCCGATAGCCATATAACGATTGCGCAAGAGACACTCGAACGTGTGCGTCCCCGCGCCTTGCTCATCGAAAAACCGCTCGCCGGACCAGGTCTGGAGGGATGCGAAAAACTCTTCAAAATGGTTCACAAAGCGGGCGTCTTTGCTGCCGTGGGATATAATCATTGTCTGGGACAAAACACTGAAAGGGCGGAGCTTGCCATCCAATCCGGAATCCTTGGCAGTCTCCAGACAATTTCAGCTCGCACACGCGAGCACTGGAAGGGCATTTTTGGCGCTCACCCATGGCTTTCGGGGCCAGCAGATTCCTATCTGGGCTTCTCTGCCAGAGGTGGAGGCGCTACGGGCGAGCATTCACATGCCATCAATATCTGGCAGCATTTTGCCAATATAGCAGGCGCCGGACGAGTTTGCGAGGTGTCTGCCACTCTTGACATGGTAAAGCAGGACGGTGCCAACTATGATCAGCTGGCACTGTTAACGCTTAGGACCGAGCACGGACTCGTGGGGGACGTCATTCAGGATGTGGTGACGCTGCCTGTCGAAAAATCGGCCAGACTTCAGGGCAGTGGCGGCTTCGTCGAATGGCGTGTTAATCATCTGCCTGGGCACGATGCAGTTTTCAGCGGCCAGGCCAATGGTTCAGTACAGGAGGAACTGATTGAGAAGAAACGGCCCGACGATTTTAAAGCTGAGATTGATCATCTGGCCCGCGTGATGAATGGAGAAATCAGCCAATCTCCCATTAGCCTCGAACGTGGTCTCGACACAATGATGGTGATTGCCGCGGCATTCAAGTCACATGCTCTCGATCGCCGGGTGAGGATCGACTGGAATGCGGGTTACGTTCCCGAAGCACTATTGTAAGGAATTGACGCTATGCAGGAACCCTTCAAGTTCGACGACTTGTTCATCTACGACCTGGCCAACAATCACCAGGGCGACTTCGCGCATGCCGCACGGATAGTCGAGGAAGTTGCGAAAGTTAACAATGCAGCAGGTGTAAGGGGCGCCCTGAAGTTTCAATTCCGGCAACTCGACAGCTTCATTCATCCGGATTTCAAGGCACGAACCGACATGAAGTACATCAAGAGATTCAGCGAGACCAAGCTGTCGTTGGACGAATTCCACAGCCTCGCTGATGTGGCAAGAAATAGCGGCCTTTTGACCATGTGCACGCCCTTCGATGAAGAGTCGGTTGATATAATTTGCGACATGGAGCTGGATATTATCAAGGTCGCCAGCTGTTCGGCGGATGACAGGCCGCTTATTGAAAAGATTTCCCGGGTGAATAAACCAGTCGTTGTTTCGACTGCTGGCCTGCGCACCGACGAAATCGACTGGCTGGCGAATTTTCTCCAGACCGAGCGCGTGAACTTCGCCCTGATGCACTGCGTGGCGATCTATCCCACACCCGACAATATGCTTCAACTCAACCAGGTGAAACAGCTCAAGGCGCGTTATCGTGGCGTACCCGTTGGCTGGTCAACACATGAGAATCAAGACAATACCTCTGCTATCCAGATCGCTGCAGCGCTGGGTGCCAGGTTATTCGAACGCCACGTAGGCCTCAACACCGACAAGTACAAGCTCAATGCCTATTCATCCACGCCAGCGCAGCTGGAAAAGTGGCTTGCTGCCTTCAAGGCTGCGAAAGCAATGATCGGGTCCGCCGAACGGGCTCCGGCACCTCTGGAAGAGCGTCAGACGCTGACCGAACTGAAACGCGGCGCCTTTGCCGCGAGGGCGATCAAGAAGGGCGAGCTGGTTGGCAAGGACGATGTTTTCTTCGCCATGCCATTGCAGGAAGGCTGCATGAGCAGCGGCAACTTCCGGCCTGGCATGACCGCCGACAGAGACTACGCCGCGCGTGCCCCACTCGCCGAGGCGATGGGCGGACAGGATGTCACCGACGATCAACTGGTCTATCAGATCATGCTCCAGATCCGGGGCATGCTGAACAAGGCCGGCATCCACATTAACGAGGATTCCTCAATTGAGATATCGCATCACTATGGCCTGCGCAGATTCCGCGAATTTGGCGCGGTAATCATCACCTGCATAAATCGCGATTATGCCAAGAAATTGGTAATTCAACTGGCACGGCAGAAACACCCCTATCATTTTCACAAGCAGAAGGAAGAAACATTCCAGCTCCTTGCGGGCGATCTCGAAATCGTCAAAGACGGACATAAGTTCACCATGCAGCCAGGTGACACCCTGCTTGTCGAACCCAACCAATGGCACAAGTTTCACACGCTCGAAGGTTGCATTTTCGAAGAAGTGTCAACAACTCATTTCAACAACGACTCGTTCTACGAGGATCCTGCGATAGCCCGCATGAACCGCGATCAGCGCAAGACGAAAGTCGACAACTGGCTCTCATATTTCCGTGTCAAACACACACTTTGACGTCATTGTTTTCGATTTTGACGGTACCTTGGTGCAATCTGCCGGGGCCAAGCGCCAGGCGTTCTTCGATGTCTTCCCGGCGGATCTTGCTCCTGCAGTTGCAACCGTTCTTGACCGCGACCCTGACGGGCCACGACAGCGGGTAATTCCCGAGATGATAATTGAAGCGGCAAGGATTGGCCTTCCGGCCCAGACAATTGTCGCAGACGCGATGATCGGTGCCTACGGCGCGGCCGCTGCCGCCGCCGTTGACGCAGCACCGGAAATGCCGGGTGCAAGCAACCTCCTGAAAAGATTATCTGGCGCAGTTCCGCTTTATGTCTTTTCCATAACACCGCATGAGCAGCTCACCCTGCTTTTGGCGCGACGTGCCTGGCTGAGTCTATTCACCGGCATCTATGGCTACCCGCACAACAAGGTACAAACTATTACGAACCTCTTGACTCACCATGGCGTTCGGCCCTCCCGGTTGCTCGTAGTTGGTGACGGAGAGAATGACGCAGTAGCCGCAGCCCGGAACGGTTGTCAGTTTCACCGGATCAGTAAGCCTGAGGATCTTCTGGCACTTCCCGGAACGGAGCTACACCAGCATGCTTGAAGGCCGCCGCGTCTTAGCTGTTGTTCCAGCCCGGGGTGGCAGCAAGGGCATCCCACTCAAAAATCTCAGGAAGGTTGGTGGCGTGCCTCTGGTGGCGCTGGTTGGCCATGTCGTGAGGGCCATACCGAGCATTGATCGGGCAATTGTTTCCACTGATCACGAAGAAATTAAACGGGTTGCGGAAGAGTCGGGCCTTGCGGCACCATTCCGCAGGCCAGACAATATCTCAGGCTCCATCATCAGTGATTTCGAAGTGCTTTACCACGCACTGACCACGATGGAGTCGCTTGATGGCGTGGTCTACGACATCGTCCTGATGCTTCAGCCGACATCGCCCAGCCGCAAGCCCGAGCATGTTGAACAGACCCTTTCCCGCCTGGTAACGGAGGACTTCGACACTGTCTGGACCGTGAGCGAAACAGATAGCAAAGGCCATCCACTCAAACAGCTTATGGTATCCGACTCTCATGACCTTGACTATTACGATGCGCGTGGTGCCACCATCATTGCTCGCCAGCAACTCAAACCCCTTTATCACCGTAACGGCATCGCCTACGCTTTCACGCGCGACTGCCTGCTCCTCCAAAAGACCACCAAAGGCAGGAGGTCTGGCGCCGTCATCATCGAAGGGCCCGTTGCGAATATTGACACCGAACTCGATCTGGAATGGGCCGAGTTCCTGCTGCAACGCCAGCCGATTCCAGGAGCGAAGCGATAAAGGTGGTTGGATATTGCCTGGCGGGTTCAAACTGTGTGAATTCAACCCAGCCCTACGCCACTTTAGAATGTTGGTAGCGCAGGTTTTATTCGCAAAGCAGGATATCCCTGCGCATTAACTCAGAGCAGTAATTGTGAGTATTCCGGGAGACCTTTCGCTGACTTGCATATTACCGAACCTGCCAATGGCGCGACTCATTGTTTCAATTTTCTTCTCGATCTCGCGCTTATTGAACTCCAACGGATTGCTCTTATGTTCTTCATACTTGCGCCGGCCTGGTGAGAGTTGGCGACGGATGGACTTAAAGGCGTACTTGCCGTAAGCGCGCGTCAGATTAACTGCAGAAGGCTTCACAACGGGAGTGCTATCGCGCAGTTTCAAAAGCTCCTGAACGATCCGCTCAGATGCCAATGGCCCATCAAGCGCTGAAATATTGTCCCGTAACAACTCTGGCCAAGCAGCCATTTGATTGGTCTTTCGCCCGTTTTCGAGAAGTTGCCGGGCTCGATGGACCACCGAAGCCACGTCGACTAGTTTCTCGCTTAGCGCATTGGGCAGGTCAAGGTCGTACTCAGTATTTTCGAGTGGACAATAGGCAAGTGCTGGCGTGTTTAAGACAGAGGCCTCTACCGCGCTTGTACAGCCGTTGTGGAGCAAGCATTTTGTGGCCAGAAGCCACGGTACAACGGGGCCTTCCAACAATACCATGACATTGTCCAGTCCTTTCGTCGCCTGTTGCCAAGGAACCAGGCTTTCAGAAGGGTGTGGTCTGACGATCAGTCGAAATGGCTTGATGCCCTGTGCAATTGCAGGAAGCGCCGAAAGAAACGACTTTAACAACGCACTCTTATGGTTCTCCAATCCTTCGCGGAATTCAATGAACGCCTCCGAATTGTGTGAGTTCTTTGATGCCTTTACACGCCTCCCGCCCGGTCTAAAATGATTGGCGATGGCGAAATTGGTGTTGAGCAAGGCGAAGTTGCCAAATCGGCCAATTAAGTCAGCAGCATCCTTCTCGTGCAAGGTTCGGAGTTCAGGCCGCAGGAGGTCGATCCGGGGATTGCCTGTCTCGGCAATAGGGCGTCCGTTGTAGAAGGCGTGTGCTTTCCACATGCGGGCATTGTCGGGCCCCCAACTCAGAAGTAAATGAGGGATTTGGAGCGCGCCCATCTCAATTCGGCTGCCATGCTTCTCATCATCGAAGCGGACAAGCCCCTCTTCGTCCCATGCCACGACAGCATGGCCAAAGCGAGCCATGATCTGAACGCTCTTCGTGAAGCGCACGCTCTTGGAAAGATAGATCGAGGGTGGAAATCCAGGGGATTGAATTGCGCCCAACGTTCCGATATGCGCCGTGAACCCCGCTTCCGCGGCAAACAACGCAAGAAGAAGCTTTGCATCCAGCTCGCGGGCTGTCGTTTCAACAGGTAACAGAATGTCGTTATAGGTTCGCAAGGCTTGCCACACTCTCCACAATTTACAGGTGCAATGACCAAATCGGTAGTAACTACTTAACCCAAAGCATCCTGTCGAGCCATCGGTTTTGTCCTGAATCCGGCTGCTGCAGAACACTTGCGCCCGCTAGGTATTTGGTTCAAGTGGAACCTTTGTCAAGGCGCTCGCAGCGATGCCTTATGGTCCGGGGTGCAACGCATAAAGGCAGAAATGCCGGGTTGATGGCCCACTGGCAGGGGGATAAAAAAATGGCTCGTCGTAGCGGGAAGTGTCTGGAGACGCGAAATTGAAGCTTGAGAAATATCCAAATGCAAGTGTGTTGTGCCAGATAGTTTTGCTGCCGGAGTCATGAACCTTTGAAAGTCTTAGCGAACATCCCCGATAAGTCGGTGAACCGCCACGATATTGCACGGTCACTCAACTGGCTTGGCTCAAATGAGTCGAGCGCAAGGGAGTTTGTTGGTAAAGCACCAGATCCAAGAAAGCTGTCACTTGTTGGCCGCTGGTATCTGCCCACGAAGCTCGTAAAACGGCTCATCAAGGCACGTTTGCCTCGAAGCAAGGACCTCGATAGTCACGACAGTTTCTTGCAGCGAATTTCAGGGTGTTCGCTGCGGCGGCTTCTTCTTGGGCTCGCCCCAGCGAACCAACGCGTATCCACGCTGGCCGCTGACGCGGTGTTTCTGAAAAACAACATCAGGGGATTTTACTTCGATCAACGTGTCACATTGAAGTGCTCCAATCCTGTTTTGGAGATGGCCACACCCGCAATTGCGAATGAAATTACCGTGCGGAAGTCAATTAAGGACGCCGGCGCTATCCGTGTGCCGCGATTGGTTCATACCGAAGTGAAACCCGACGGGTGTTTCCTGGTTGAGCAGTTGCTGGATGGGGCAAGGCTGTTTGAGCCCGCGCGCGATGGCGAAAAACTGGCTAAAGGTCTATTTGATTTCTACTTGCGCAACGGGATGGTTCAACGTTCGATCGCCGATGCGGTCCCTTTGCCCCAGACCCTGAGTGCCATAGAAAACCTCTTTTCTCAATTTGGCCTGGACAACGCGGAGTTGCGGCGATTCGTAGACCGCAATTTCATAAGGCGGGACATCACCAAAGTAGGAGTTCCGTTTGGGCTGACCCATGGCGACATGTCAGTCGGAAATCTTCTGGTTGAAGATGGCATCACCTACATTGTTGACTGGGAGCGTGCCCACCATGCGCCGATCTTTACTGACTTTTACAAACTTTTCAGGCGGGTTCCAGGGCTGCAAACGCAATTGACTGCGTTGTTTCAAATTTGGAGTGAGACGCAACCTCTTGAGGCGCTGGGCCAGACAGAGGATGCCGTTTTCGGAAGGCTGGTGCAGGTGGCTTATCTCTTCCAGAGATCCAAAGATGTCCTGGGCAAATCGGAAGAGGACGTCACAAAACCCTGGTATACAAAAACTCTGGCGTGGCACACGAAATTGCTTGCCGAAGATCTAAAATCACTGGGTGGATAACGGCAGCAGGACGACCGTCCTGACACGGTCTGGCCGCCTTCCGGCCAAATCGAAATGCCTTTTTGCAAGGGACAATTCAATGCGAGTACCGAATATTCTAAAGCTCATCATTTCGCGCCGTGCAAGAAACAAGCTGATCGAACGTCTGTTTGTTAATCCCAGATTGATAAAAACCTCAGACTACATTCTGGTGTCCTTTCCGAAATCGGGAAGAACTTGGGTGCGCGCCATGCTGACGCGACTATACCACGTTCGTTTTGGCACCCCAGATAATCTTTTGATAAGATTAGACAATTTGCACAAGCTTGACGGCAGGATACCCGTCATTTTCTTCACCCATGACGGTGACAAGCTCGCAAGCGTCAAAGATCTGATTCCCGACAAATCGGCTTACAACGGGAAAAACATCGTTGTTCTGGTAAGGCATCCGGGGGATGTAATCGCTTCGCTCTACTATCATCAGAAACACCGCCGCGCTCACAGGCGCGATAACATTACAAAAGATTTGGACGTCTTTTCCTTTGCAACCAGACCAGGTCAAGGAATCCATACCGCCATTGCCTTCATAAACCACTGGATGGCTTTTGCAAAAGACAACCCATACGTCCTGATGGTGCGTTACGAAGACTTGCTCAAGGAGCCTGTCGTATGGCTCAAGCGGATTACCGATCACTTCGGTGGCAATTTCACGAATGAGGAATTGCAAGACGCAGTCGATTTTGGAAAATTTGAAAACTTGAAAAAACTAGAGAAGGAGCGCTACTTCGCCGACACTCACCTGCAAGCAAGCGACAACGCGGACCCGCAGTCATTCAAGGTCAGAAGCGGCAAAAGTGGCGGTTATAAACAGCAATTCACTGACGCTCAGGTTAAAGAAATCGATGAGATGATAAGGCACAGCATGGATCCTACTTTAGGCTACTAACCTCAATACCGGATGGTGACGTGGAGCCGCAAACTCACGTTCAGAACGGTTTGCGAGTCCAACTGACTTAACGGAAATGGCGTTCTGTTTTTTGCTCATGTTGCAGATACTCGCAACTCTACCAGCTTGAGATTGCAGCATTTTTACCCTGCCCTCCGGCACCCTTTGCCTCCGCCATTGACAATGGAGATATTTCTGAAGATAGGAGGCATCAGATCGCGCCCTGGGCGCCAAAAAAGGAACCAAGAATCGTGGTTGATGAGCAGCAGGTGCGTGCCGAGTCGCTGAAATTTCTGGAAGAGGAGGAATTGGCCTATCAATCCGTTACTCTGCCCGGCGGCGTAGTCACCCCCGGCCACGATCGGGCATACATGTTCAAGACAGTTTTCGGCGATGAATTCACCGGAAAGAGTTATTTTGATATCGGAAGCTATCTCGGCCATTTCTGTATCGAGGCGCTGCGTAGAGGTGCGGTAAGATCTTGCGGCATTGAAACTGATGTGTCCCACGTTCGCCGGGCCCAGAGGATTGCAGGCCTGCTGTCAATGAAGCCAGAGTATATCAACGGAAACTTCGAACGATGGGTTCCCCCGAATGAGACCTTCGATGTTGTCACTTGTTTGAATGTCCTGCACCATCTTACTGACCCCATAAATGCCATTCGGAAAATCATGCAATTGTCGAAATCACGGATTGTTCTGGAGGTGGCCAAGCCAACATGGCGAGAAGTCTTGAAAGATCACATTAACCCGTTGCGCTTGGCTGGTCTTGGCTCCCCCGCGATATTTCTGGGTAAGCCCAAAAAGCGCGGCTACATTGCTGGCCGAACCTACATGTTCACACCCCAGGCCTTAAGAATAATATTCAACGTTCATTCCAACCTGTTTGAACCTATTTCGATTACAAGTTCACCATTCAAGGGCCGGCTTGTCGTGGTTGCCCAGAAAAAGAGTATCGGACATCTTGTCGTTGTAGCCGGCCCAACCTCATCCGGAAAAAGTACGTTGTGCGCAAGGCTCCGTGAGGATGGAAGTCTGCAGCAACAATTCGGGATGCAACCGGGGTCGTGGCCACTTGTTGGTTCGTCTGAAGTTCCGAAAATGCTTCCCGGCCGACGGGATCAATTGATTTTCCACTATGATTTTCTGCGTCCTTCAAGAACAAGCATTCACTCGTTCGACAGGGATCCATCCCTGGACCTTCTAAAAGTCGCAGAAACGGTGACAATATTGACCGTAGCGACGCCGCGTCACAGATTGGCCGAGCAGTTGCAAAAAGGCGAAATCGAGAGGAAGGGCAGAAAGCCACGTGAGAGAGACTTGCAACTGCTCAAGCTCTATGGCACGCCACAATTCCTGAACGACTGGTACAACGCTTGGGATTCGTTTGGTTCATCCTTTCCAGCTGCAACCCGGATGGTAGTTGAAAACTGTGGTGAATTTAGGCGCGCCGCGCAGGACGATTGGTCCGCCGTATTGGAACAGGGTGTGGCCGGGCAACCCTAACCATATCGCGAAGGCATTCTATCAATGACTGCCGATGGTAAACGCCCGCGCTGGATCCATTGAGTATCTCTGACGGATCAGCTGGTCGCGCACCTGATCAAGCACCTCGCAACCGGACCCTCGATCAACACAATTGACGCGGGCAAAGTTGACCATGAGCATCAGCCGCTCTTTAACATTGCCGCGGCTGCCATAGTGCAGGCATCTCGCCGTATCCACAATAAAGCCGTTGCCGGTATTCCCAACTGTCGCGACAACCTCACTCTTGGCAACAGCGCCATAAACTTCCTCGTCGGTGTATCGACCTTGAGAATAGCCAGCGGCTTTCTCGACTTTTATGGATTCCGTTGCCGGTAAAAAGTGCAGTGGGCCGCAATCCGGCGTTACGTCGTTGAGATTGATAAAAATCTTCGCCTGCCGCGTATCCTTATGATCATAGTGATAAAGCTGGCTGCGCACGGCGGTCTGGTTCGGTGGAGTGAGCCAAAGGTTCATTGATACCAGCCAAGGAGCTTGCCCAAGGTATTTTGTGACAGCACCGTAAAAGACCGGATGCGTAGCCACATCCATGAACTCCGGAATGTCGAGAAGGTCTTGCCCGTTCAATAAGTTTCGGAGAAAAGGTTTGTCACCCTTGTTCCGGATCGGGTCCTTGGTCCACTGGCCAGCAAGAGAGGCCAGTCTGGCAATTTTTTCTGTCAACCCCAACTCGCGAGTTGAAAAAGCGACATACCCCTGCTCATCGCCAATAGTCAGCCCGGATGCCCCGACCAACCGCCCAAGTTGCACAGCCCTGCGCTCGGATGCCATGTTGCCGAGCGCCCGTGCAGATCGCAAAATCACACGCGCCGCCTTGTGAATTGAGCCTGCGCCTTTCCTAAGTATACTACTGTTGGGTATCATCAGCGCCTCTCAATCAACGGTGCTCGGGCAAATAAATCATTCTGCTTTCCAACAGCCGCAAAGGCAAGAGTGATTCTTAGGTGGGCATCCACTCAGCTACCCCCGGCAGATATATCTTCCCCTTGCAAGAACTCCTGTCGCCAATCGCTCAGGCTAATTGTTTTCCCCAAGGCCGTGCTTTCGAGTATTACTGGAGCAGCACGGTGCAACTCGACAAATGATAGCCATTTTGCGAACAAACGGGCAAGATTCTCAGGCTCATCATAAAGTGAAAGCAGGATGCGGTTTTTCCTGTCTTGACGCAAACGTTTGGAGCGGGAAAGTTTGGTTCTGACGCGGCCTTCCAAATAGCGCCGCCTGAGTTCCGCAGGAGGGCACCACAAGCTAACCACCGAAATCCGCTGGGCCGATTTGATCAGATCCAACAGCCCCCCTTTGTAGCCGTAGTGATCGCCATCCACGAGAGACTTGGTGATATTGAAATGGAGAAGCAAATTCTCAACCCGTGCGTCCTGAATGTGGCAAACTTCGCCATACCCCGTGCTCAGCCATTTTTTTTTGCAGTCGAAGTCCAACTGTTTTGCGATATCCGGTAATTCACCCGCCATGAGCTTGTTCATTACGGTTGTTTTCCCCGATGTTGGAACGCCGGCAACTATCACGAGATGCCCGATCTGCCGTTTATGCGCAACGGCGAGCCGGCGCCCCGCTGCCTCCCAGGGGACAAAGTCGACGCGAGCAAAGCTGTATCTGTGCCGGGTGAGCAGCGCTACAATGGCGCGGTCCGAGAATAGAAAGTGATTGACGCCGTCCCAATCCTTTTTTTCCAACCCACCTAAATACAATATTGGCAACTTCCAAAACACATTTGAAATCAAGCGCCAAAAACTTCCAAGTGCCTCTTGAAAGCTCCTCTTGTCATCAATGCCAATTATGAGCTCCTCACGGGTGGCGCCAGTGAGAGCCTCAAGTGCGGAAACCGGATTTCGGAGCCGCTGCAAACCGCTCAAGAACAGAACTACATCATAAACTTCTTCTAATTTTTCGCGTTCAATGTCGAATTCAAGAAAATTCGCCATGAATCCATTGCTGCTTGCAATTCGCCGGCAGTGCGCGATGGAATGTCTATCAGAGTCGGCACCGGTGACACTCATTGCACCGCGCTGCAGAAGCTTAATACAAAGTTCACCACTGCCGCACGCAGCGTCCAATACTGTTCTAGTCTTTGTGGAATCGATTGGAAGAATGATATCCAAAGCAGCTTCATGCAGCTTTGCGGCTGTGCCGCCACATTCCGGTAGCAATGACTTTGACATGTTGTGGACGCTCAATTGATTTGAAAATGTGAAATTAGTCCATCTCCCGGCAATTTGGAAAGAAAAACCAATGCAGGAATCAACCAGCCTCGCCAGGGATAGGTATTGACCACCCCTTTGGGTCTGTTAGGAGTATGGAAACCCATATGGGACGAAAGCTATGGCGCTGCCAGACATACGCAAATTGCCCCAATGGTGGGCTCGAAGGAATGTTCTCCGGAATGAAGCCCTTCGCGCGCTTGTGTCAACAGACAGTCCCTCTACCGGTGCCAATTATTACGATTATTGGCTGCTATATTCTCATATAAAATCGAATAAACCGCACGAGGTGCTGGAGTTTGGACCGGGAATTACAACGTTGGTCATCGCCCAAGCTCTTTACGAGAACGGCTCAGGCCGGGTAACAGCGATGGAGGATCTGAAAAAGTATTATGACGCATTGCAGGCGATCATTCCTGATCATCTGCGCCCTCATATCGACCTGCAGCTGAGTCCCTCCCATCAGGTCCACTACGGACCTTTCCGGGGAAGGGCATATCAGTCAATTCCAGAGCGGGACTATGAATTCGTTTGGATCGACGGACCAAATTATGACCGGCAAACTGAGTTCGACGCCGACATCCTGCTCCTGGTTGCCAAGAGTGATAAACCCATCACAGCATTCGTCGACAGCCGTATAGGTTCCTGCTTCGTCTACAGCCTGGTCTTCGGAAGGAAATTCAAATTCGACTATATTCGGCGCATAGGCTCCTTAACGGCCTCCAAACACGATATGCGGACTTATACCCAGATTTTCTCGACAATCAAATTCCGTGGAGCGATTTATGGTCTTTTTGGAATTTAGGTGCTGGACGGACCAAACTGAAGTGTCGGCACATCTCAGTTGCCAGGTCACGCCGGTTGCGTTGTTAGTGATAGCCCTGAAATCCGGCAACTAGCCGCTTGCACTTGCCGATTAAGCCAGACTAATAAAGCGATGACATCGCCGCTACCCGTCACTGTCCAGCTCCGGACCGCCCTGCAGGAAGCCAATGTTGGCTTTGCTTTATGGAAGAGCAACTATCATATTGATGACGCGCTGGCAGGCAAGACCGACCTTGATATGCTGGTGGATTGCCACGACGAGGCTGAATTTGAGCGCATTCTGTGTAATTTGAAGGCGATAAGGGTTCTCAGCCAGCCTTGGGCGCGCTATCCAAATGTCGTGGATTGGCTGGTTTTTGATGGCGCAACTGGCAATTTTCTGCATCTTCACGTTCACTTCGACATGGTGACCGGCCTTAAGCGGGTGAAGCATCTGCGCCTGCCCTGGGCCGATACGGTGCTTGCAAATCTGCGCATTGACGAACGGAGTGGTTGGCCCATTCCGATGCCCGAGATGGAACTTCTCATTCTGCTGGTGCGGATTTGGGCCAAGATGCCACCATGGCGCAGGCTCTTCGCGCCAAAGATTCCGCCGCATGTGAAAGAGGAAGTGCGCTGGCTCGAAAGCGAAGTCCAGACCAGCCGGCTCGCCACACTCGCCAAGGGCCTCGGTCTCAACGCGGATATTCACTTGCCGCTGGGCGGCGATGCTGCACTCATTGCGCTGGCGCGGCAGCTCTACGGTCAGGTCAAGCAGCATTACCGGATGAACTGGCCCACAGCCCTGATCCGGGCAGCAATGCTAAACCTCTGGCTTGCACTGACCCGGCTCTGGCTGCGCCATATTGGTCCAATCCGCTATGGCAAGACCTTGGCCGGCGGGGGCGTTATGATTGCTTTCATTGGAAGCGATGGCTCGGGTAAATCTACCGTGAGCCAGTCATTCGAGCGGTGGCTCCGCCGCAAACTCGATGTCCACCTGATCTATATGGGGTCGGGCGATGGTCGAGCGGGCTGGGTAAATGCGGCGCGACGGCAGCTCTCGAAACGTATTGGCAAGAGAATAAAGCGCGTCGTGGCGACAAAAGAAACAAGCCCGGCGCGTCCAGTTTCCTTTGTCAATAAGGCGTATCGCCTTTTCGATTTGCTTCTGCTCCGCAGAAAACTGAGGCTCCTGCGGCTTGGGAGGCGCCTTGCTGATAGTGGAAGCGTCATTCTGCTTGACCGCTACCCACAAAGCCAATTTGAGGCCATCAGTGACGGCCCGCGATTGCAAAACGGTCGTTGCTTTGCTTGGGCGGCCGAGAGCGAACAAAAACTGTTCGCCGAAGCAGCCCAGCTCGGACCAGAACTTATCATAAAACTCAAGGTTGATCCCGAAACGGCAATTTTGCGGAAGCCTGACCATAATCTCGTTACTATCCGCCGCAAATGCGCGATCATTGACACCCTGCAATTTCCCGGTTCCAGAGTCACCGTGATCGATGCCGGGCAGAGTCCTGAAGAGGTGCTCAGGGCCACCAAACGGGCTATCTGGGCATATCTGGCAAAGGCAGAGTCATCATGATCGTGGAATGCGTTGGGCTTCCAGGCAGCGGCAAAACAACAATCTGCAAGCTAGTCACCCTGACACATGGCAAGAAGGGTTCAATTCAACTTCGAGAAACTCGTTTGAATTCAATGCTTGTGCGGGCCTCATGGAATGTCCTTCTCCTCTGCTGTGCAACACGACCATTCACTATTGATCGGCTGAAAAGGGGAATAAACCTGGTTGCGTTTTTGCGGCACTATCAGCATCGCGAACGCGTAATTCTTGTTGATCAGGGACAAGTTCAAAAACTCTGGTCTATCCTATCGGGCGCAGACAACTATCCTTCAAGGCGTTTGCATAAGTTAATCGTATCGCTGAAACCCTTCGCGCCAGATTGGATAATCTGGGTCGAAACACCGGTCGCCGTCGCCGTCGAACGCATTGGTAAGCGGACCCATGGCATCAGCCGCTACGACGGACTGCCATTAGAAACCACCCATGCACAGCTGTCTGCAAGCGCAGATTTGCTCAAAGACCTAGCAAAGCAATATAGTTCGGCAACCAGGACGAAATTTCACCAGCTCGATGGCACATTGGCGCCCGCGGCGAATGCGTTGAAGATCGACACAATACTCGGTGGCCGCAACTGACTAGCACTACTAAGCGCAGTGCAGCGTTGGAGTTAAGGACGATTCTGGGACCCTGAGCATTCAAACAGTTGCTCCGTCTCCTGCTTCGCTTCTGAACAGATTCGTGTACGCCGCGAGCATGTTGTCATGGTCAAAGCGGGCCACGTACTCAATTAGGCCCTCACTGCCTCGCGGCTCTTCAAGGCGGCGGGCTATGGCGTTTGCCAGTTTTTCCGGATCATTAATTGGCACAATCGGCCCGATCCGACCATTGTCCAGTTGTTCGCGCACCCCTGTGGGACAGTCTGTTGCCACGATCGGGCAGCCGCACGCCATGGCCTCAAGCAATACGTTGCTCATGCCCTCCCAATTTGAGGAAAGAACAAACAGCCCGGCATGCGCCAGAAACTTCAGAGGATTGGACTGGTGACCGGCAAACCACACGTCAGCCGACGTAAGACCAAGGTTTGCAGCCAGCGCCTGGAGCTTGGCCAATTCATCCCCTGCCCCATCGCCGATGATGGCCAGGCGTAAAGGTCTGGCTCGTCGTACTTGCGCAAACGCCTCGATCAGCAGGCTGAAATTTTTTTGCGGCGCAAGGCGCCCAATGCCAAGAAGCACCGGCGGTTCACCAGCCGCAAACCATGGGTGTTCGGGCGCTTCCGCCGCCCGTTCTGCGACAGCCTCGAGATCAATGCTGTTGGCGATTGTCACCACGCTGCTGGGATCGAGCCGGATAGTTTTCACCAGAATCTCGCCCAACTCCGCCGACACGGAAATGATTCGCCGGGCGCCCATGAACCTCAGGCGGTAAAGCCACGCGAGAACCGCGCCGAAACGAATATCGCGCCCGCGGAACGGGGGATTGCTTGCACGAAAGTGAAGTCGCACAGAATTTGGCGATCCCGCAAAAAAATAGGCAGCGCTTGCTGTGATGTGAAAATGGTTCCCGGCCGAAAGCGCCACTTTGGGCCGCCGCTCACGGTAGGCCCTGGCCAAATTTCCCATAGCAGCAACACCCGCCAGACGCCGGTTTTTCCATTTCGATCCAAGGCCTCCTAGCGTAACCAGGCCCACTCCATGTGGGATCTGTGCAATCAGCGGTCCGGCCCCATCAACAACCCAAATCTCAGTGTTCATTCCTTCGCGGTGGGCGGCTCCCGCAATGGCCAAGGCATTGCGTACCACGCCGGATTCGGCAAGATCATGGAGCATGATCGCGACATCAATTTCACCGTTCCCAAGCATGCTATTTGTTCATCTTTCCAAGCTGTTCTATGCGGGCTTGTGAACCCGTCCAAACGGCGCTACACGCCTAGTTTTCTTGCTTCTGCCATCTCCTTTCCGGGATGGCAACCGTGGAGAGTTTAATGCGTATTGCGATGATTGGATCGGGCTATGTGGGATTGGTGTCCGGCGCCTGCCTCGCCGACTTTGGCCATGAAGTCACCTGCATCGACAGCAACGCCGAAAAAATTGCCGCGCTGAAGCGCGGTGAAATTCCCATCTATGAGCCCGGTCTTGATAAACTGGTGAAAGACAATGCGGCGGCGGCACGGATATTTTTTTCAACCGATCTCGCCGCCGCGGTTGGCAATTCCGACGTTGTGTTCATTGCCGTTGGAACGCCGTCGCGCCGGGGTGACGGGCATGCCGATCTTTCCTATGTTTATGCAGTTGCCCGCGAAGTTGCCTTGGCGCTCAAGGGTTTCACGGTAGTGGCCACAAAATCGACAGTGCCATTGGGAACCGGCGATGAGGTTGAGCGCATCATCCGCGAAATCAATCCGGCAGCAGACGTGGCCGTGGTCTCCAATCCCGAATTCTTGCGCGAAGGCTCGGCAATCGGCGATTTCAAGAAGCCGGACCGCATTGTGATAGGCCTTCGCGATGACCGGGCCCGCGCCGTCATGACCGAGGTTTACCGGCCGCTCTACCTCAACCAGGCACCACTTCTGTTTACCGCAAGGCGCAGCGCCGAACTTATCAAATATGCGGCAAACGCCTTTCTCGCCCTGAAAATAAGCTTCATCAACGAGATTGCCGATCTCTGTGAAGTAACGGGCGTCGATGTGCAGGAAGTTTCCCGCGGCATTGGCCTCGACAACCGCATCGGCTCCAAATTCCTCCACGCCGGGCCGGGCTATGGCGGCTCCTGTTTTCCAAAGGATTCATTGGCTCTGGTCAAGACTGCCCAGGATTATGGCAGCCCACTCCGCCTGGTCGAGGCAACCGTCGCCATCAATGACCAGCGCAAGCGCAGCATGGCCCGCAAGGTGATAGCCGCCTGTGGCGGAAATGTCCGCGGCAAGATAGTCGCCATCCTTGGCCTCACCTTTAAGCCCAACACCGACGACATGCGCGAGGCCCCTTCGCTCTCCGTAATCCATGCCCTCCAGGATCAGGGAGCGGTCATCCGGGCCTATGATCCAGCAGGCATGACAGCTGCGCGCGCCCTGCTCCATGACGTTCATTTTTCCGGCAATGCCTATGATGCGGCCGCAGGGGCCCACGCCCTTGTCATTATCACCGAATGGGACGCCTTCCGCGCCCTCGACTTTGGCAAATTGGCGGCAACGATGCAGGTTAAAACACTCGTTGACCTCCGCAATGTCTACCGCTCCGAAGATGTAACAAGCCATGGCTTCACCTATTTCAGTATCGGGCGTCCAGCCTCATCCACCGAGCAAAAACTGGCAGCCCAATGAAATACCTTATTACCGGCAGCGCTGGTTTTATTGGTTTTCACCTCAGCCAGCGCTTGCTCGACGAGGGGCATGAGGTGACAGGCTTTGATGCCATGACCCCCTACTATGACGTAACCCTGAAGGAAGCCCGCAATGGACTGTTGACTCGCCATTCCAACTTTACATGTGTATTTGGCCAGCTTGAGGACGCCGCTTCGTTGAACCGTGCCGCAGAGCTGGCAAAGCCCGACATTATCGTGCACTTGGCAGCCCAGCCAGGTGTTCGATACGGTCTTGAAAACCCCAAGGCCTACATAGACGCCAATCTCATTGGCTCATGGAACGTGCTTGAACTGGCCAGGAAGGTGAAACCGCAGCATCTGTTGCTTGCCTCTACCAGTTCAATCTATGGGGCGAATTCCAAGGTTCCTTTCGAGGAAACGGACAAGGCCGATGAGCCGATGAGCCTCTACGCAGCCACGAAAAAGGGCATGGAAGCCATGGCCCATGCCTATGCTAATCTCCATCACGTGCCAACGACCGCGTTCCGCTTCTTTACTGTTTATGGTCCTTGGGGCCGGCCTGATATGGCGCCGTTCAAGTTCACCGATGCCATACTGAGCGGCCGCCCCATTGAGGTGTATGGCGAGGGCAATATGGAACGCGACTTCACTTATGTCAGCGATTTGGTTGAGGCAATCATGCGCCTGATGCCACTGCCGCCTCCGGGTGCGCCTGTGCCCTTCCGGATTGTCAACATCGGCGGCGGCCAGCCCATTGGGCTTATGACCTTCATCGAAACTCTCGAACGGGCTTTGAGCAAACCGGCGATCCGCAAGATGCTGCCTATGCAGCAAGGCGATGTGCGACGCACCTATGCTTCCCCAGAGCTATTGAAGCAACTGACGGGATTCTACCCGCAGATGGGCCTTGCCCAGGGAATTGGCGCATTCGTAAGCTGGTACAGGGACTTTTACCGGAAATAGCTACCGCGTAACGCTCACAAGCGGGGGCTGAGGGATGACAATCCCTTTCTCACTGAAAGCCTTCAGAATTGAATAGCGTATGTCGCTGGCCACGAAAATTCCATAGAATATGTCGCCAACCGTGCCTTTTATGGAAAAATCCAGTGAATAGGCGCCAAAATTCTGCAGCAATACAACAGGCTCCGGATACGTGAGAACGTTTGGGTGGGCCTTCGTCAATTGCAGCAGCAGCTCTTTGACTTTTTCCGCATCGCTATCATAGGCAACGCTGACATTAACGGTGAAGCGCCCCATGGTGTCACTGTGAGTCCAGTTTTTTACCGGCTCCGTGATCAGGTTGGAATTGGGGACAATGATAGAGCAGCCGTCGAATGTTTCAATCTCCGTGGCCCGCACATTTATCTTCTTGACCAGCCCCTCACCCGCTGGGATGGAAACCCAGTCACCCACCCGTATTGGCCGCTCAGCCAGAAGAATAAGCCCTGAAACGAAATTATTGACGATGGATTGCAGGCCGAAACCGATACCAACGCCGAGGGCGCCGGCAACGAGGGCCAGATTTGAAAATTCCAGGCCCGCTGCCGTAAGGGCAAATCCTGCCGCGATGATATAGCCCGCATAGGTGGCGCCCTTGCGTATCGAATCCTGGACTCCCTTGTCGATCCGGGTCTCAAGAAGAATGCGCCGGTTCAGCCAGCTCACAAATAGCTTGGTGACTGCGATGCCGCTAAAGAGCGCAAATGCGACAAGAAGGATGGACGAGGGTGAAACCGTGACGCTGCCAACTTCAAAACCGAAGAATGCCTTGTTGGCAAGCGCCCGAAAATCAATCCACGTGACCGTCCAAAGCAGAAATAGGATTGGCAGCCCGATGAACACAAGCAGGATATCCACGAAGGTGCGCAGCAGCAGCCCCGCCCGCTCAATGGCACGCTCTCCCATGCCGGAAACGCGCCGCAAAAACCGGCCTAAAAAGCTCTCCGGATCGAGGCTCGTTTGGACAGCCGCGTCGACGGAGTAGTGAATCAGGAACAGGAATGTGACGACGAGTGCCGTGTCAAACAGCTTGAAAACGATAAAGTTTGCCAGCGCCACGTATCCGAACAGCAGGGCAATTGTCGCAACCAGGACAAGCAGCCAGGTCGGTGTTAGAAATGCCTCGGCCCAGCGAAAGTAGATGACCTGATTTGGAGCTTTCTCAACCAGGCCGGCCTGGTTGCGAAAATTAAGCAGCAGCAGGGCCAGCAGCACGAGCATTAGGCAGGAAGCAAGAGCCGATTGGCCAATGGAATAGCTCACAGGGAGATAGATGCCATCCGCCAGATTGCTGAACGCATCGGAGGCTCCGGACATAGCCGCACAAACCGTGGCAAGGACTGCAAAGCGCGAGGCGGCTGCATCGTCAAGGTTGATCAGCCGCCATTTGGCCTGGTTCGGCGCGGCAATACGGTAAGCCAGAACACCGTTGACCAGCGTTCCTGTTATGATGGCGGCAAGCCCATCGAGCACGAGATTGAACCGCGCCGTCACAAATCCCGCATTTTGCAGGTAACTGAGGGTTACGGCAAACAGGATGCTGAGGAGAATCAGAGTGCCCAGCGTAGCGCGGACGACGCGCCAAAGCCGGTCCAGATTGTCTGGAAAATCGCTGTCGAGACTTCTTGCCTTATAACGTTCCCGCAGCACCCGGCCAACAAACCACCACAGGGCCATTATCAGGAGTATCGTCAACGGCAGCATGATCAGCGACGAAACGCTCGCGGTATGCTGAATTTGATTCCACCAATTTCCAATCAGAGCCCAGAGGCGCTGCAGGAAAACCGTCAGGCCGGCCCCGGCGTCACTCCACAGGTAGGGGTTGAGAACAGATCTGCTGGATTCAAAAATTTTCTGGAAAAACTGGTTGCGCTGAATGGATGAGGCACGCCCCGCCTTTTGCTCGGCTTCCACCGCCACCAGTTCAAGCTGGGTTTTGGCGCCCTGCACGCGGTTGAGAGCATCATTCAACAGCTTGCGCTGCGCTTCAATTTCAACCGATTCTGTCCGCTCTGCCGGGGGGGCAGGTCCAAGCTTGGCAACCTGCTCGGCAATTTCCCTGATTGGTTCATTAAGCGCGCTTGATTGATTCAGCGCCTTGATGCGAATATCTTCAAGCGTAGTTCGGTGCTCAATGAGCCGCTGGTCGGTAATCGACGGTAGCACTAACTCACCGTCAATGGCCTGCAGATTGGCGCGGAAAGCGAGCGCCGAGCGCTCCGCCTGCCCGATGACCGCCTCGTCAAAGGCAGAAGCGGGCCCCATAAACAGCCAAACGAAAAATATAAGCGCGAACCAGGGCTTTAAAAGCTGGAGCGCTTTTCCCATGGCTATACCAATCGGCTCTTGTTTACGGCCGCACCAATGAAAGAGGCAAACAGCGGATGGGGCTCAAAGGGCTTGGACTTCAATTCGGGATGGTACTGCACCCCGATGAACCAGGGATGATTGGGATATTCGATCGTTTCCGGCAAAAGCCCGTCAGGCGACATGCCTGCAAACCGCATGCCCGCTTTTTCCAGTTGCGCACGAAAACGCGTGTTTACTTCATAGCGGTGGCGGTGGCGCTCCGAGATATGTGTTGATCCGTAGATCTCTGCAATCTTGCTGCCCTTTGCCAGCGTGGCGTCATAGGCCCCGAGCCGCATGGTGCCGCCAAGATCGCCCCCCGCCTTGCGAAGCTCAAGTTCATTGCCCTTCATCCACTCGGTCATCTCGCCAACTATCGGTTGTTTTGTGGGGCCAAACTCCGTCGAACTCGCATCGGGAATGCCGCACAGGTTCCGCGCCGCCTCAATGCAGGCCATCTGCATTCCGAAGCAAATGCCAAAATAGGGCACGTCGCGTGTCCGGGCAAATGTTGCAGCTCTGATCTTGCCTTCCGAACCTCGCTCGCCAAAGCCGCCCGGCACCAGAATGCCGTCAACTCCTTCGAGATAGGGTGCGGGATCCTCGTTCTCGAAAACTTCGGACTCGATCCATTCCAGGCGCACTTTCACGTTGTTTGCAATGCCGCCATGCACCAACGCTTCATTCAGTGATTTATAGGCATCAAGCAATCCCGTGTATTTCCCGACAACCGCAATCTTAACTTCGCCCTCGGGCTGCATCACCCGCTGCATGATGCCCTGCCATTTGGAAAGGTCAGGCGCTTTCGAATTCTTGATGCCAAAGGCATCCAGCACTTCCTTGTCCAAGCCCTCCGCGTGATAGGCCCTGGGCACGTCATAAATGCTTGCAACATCCAAAGCCTGGATGACTGCCGATGGCCTCACATTGCAAAACAGGGCAATCTTGCGCCTTTCGCTTTCGGGAATTTCCCGGTCGGCCCGGCACAGCAGGATATCAGGCTGAATGCCAATGGAGCGCAGCTCCTTCACCGAGTGTTGGGTGGGCTTGGTCTTCAACTCACCCGCCGTCGGTATGTAAGGCAGCAGTGTCAGATGAATATAGATGCATGAGCCGCGCGGCGCCTCCTGCCCAAACTGGCGGATCGCCTCGAAAAACGGCAGGCCCTCGATATCGCCAACCGTTCCGCCAATCTCCACCAGAACGAAATCGAACTCCTCATTGCCCGATCCTATAAAGTCCTTGATGGCATCGGTCACATGCGGAATGACCTGCACCGTGCCGCCGAGGAAATCCCCGCGCCGCTCTTTCGCAATGATATCCTGATAGATGCGTCCGGTGGTGATGTTGTCCTGCTTGTTGGCCGGCCTGCCGGTGAAACGCTCATAATGGCCAAGGTCGAGATCGGTTTCCGCACCGTCATCGGTCACGAAGACTTCCCCGTGCTGGTAGGGGCTCATGGTGCCCGGATCGACGTTGAGATAGGGGTCGAGCTTGCGCAGTCGCACGCTATAGCCACGCGCTTGAAGCAGCGCGCCAAGTGCTGCTGAAGCCAAGCCTTTGCCAAGGGAAGAAACCACGCCGCCGGTAATGAAAATGTATCGCGCCATGGGAGTTCAACCTACTCGCTTGCAAACATGATTCGAAGGCTGAAAAGCCAGGATTTTCAGATTATTGTTAAAAACCGTGAAACAATTACTGTGAAACAGGGACCTGCGGTGTGGCGGGCGCTGCGGGCAATTGCGGCAATACGCTGCCACCCGTGCCCTCAGTTGCCGGAGCCTGATCCGTGGCTGGTGCAGCACCGTCAAAAAGCGATCCACCAGCGCCGCTGCCGCGGACGGCGATCAGCGTTAAACCGATGGAAGTAATAAAGAAACATACGGCCAGAACGGCCGTGGTCCGGGTCAGGGCATTGCCCACGCCCCGCGCCGAAAACAGGTTGCCGCCGCCTCCACCGCCACTGCCGATGCCCAGCGCCCCGCCTTCCGAACGTTGCAGCAGGACTGCCCCGATGAGGGCCAAGGCGACAATGAGATGGATGACCAGAAGAACCGTTTGCATGGGGAAGTGAACCTATTTCAATTTCGGGGCGGTTTAGCGTCTATATGGGCCCAAAGCAACCCGCTTCAAGCGCTTTCAAATCCACGCAAGTCAGCCGCGATTCAGCGTCCGTAGAGATAGCTTGGCAGCCACATGCCAATTGCAGGGAACATGTAGAGGAGCACCATGGCAAACACCACAATGAAGATAAACGGCATTACGCCGGCAAAGATGTCGTTGATGTTCACGTGTTTTGGCGCCACGCCCTTCAGGTAGAAGGGCGCCATGGCCACCGGCGGCGACAGGAACGAAGTCTGGATGTTGAGGGCGATGAGGATTCCGAAAAACAGCGGGTCAATCCCGAAGTGCTCCAGCAAGGGCAGGAAAATGGGAACAAAAATCACGATGATTTCCGTCCACTCCAGCGGCCAGCCAAGAATGAAAATAATGATCTGCGTGACTATCAGGAACATGAGCGGCGAAAGATCAAGGCCAACCACAAAATCCTTGATCACCGCGTCGCCGCCAAGAATGGCAAAGACGGCCGAAAACGTAAACGAGCCGACAAACAGCCAGCACACCATGGCGGAGGTGCGGGCCGTCAGGAAAACCGACTCTTTCAGTTTCTCGAATGTCAGCGAACGATAGGCGGCAGCCAGGACCAATGCGCCAAGCGCCCCAATGGCGGCAGCCTCGGATGGCGTAGCAAGGCCGAACATGATGGCCCCAAGCACCGAAAAGATGAGCAGCGCGAGAGGCACAAAGGAAGTCAGCAGTTCGCGGATAATGGTAAGAAATGGGACATTTCTCTCAATGTCGGGAAGCGGCGGCGCCAGCGCTGGATTGATCATCACACGGACGATAACATAGATCATATACATGGCGGCAAGCATCAGGCCGGGAAAGAAGGCTCCAGCGTAAAGCTGCACTGGCGAAACACCAGCTGTCGCACCATAGAGAATCAGCATGATGCTGGGTGGGATAAGAATCCCAAGGCACCCGCCGGCACAAATAACCCCAGCAGAAAGCCGCACATCATAGCCCTGCTTGAGCATCGCCGGGAAGGCAAGGAGGCCCATCAGGGTCACCACCGCGCCCACAATGCCGGTGGCAGTGGCAAACAGTGCGCAGGTTACCAGTGTGGCCAAGGCCAGAGAACCTGGCAGGATGCCTGCCGCTAGCTGAACAGAGCGGAACAGCCGGTCAAGGATATTGGCGCGTTCGACGATATAGCCCATGAAAACAAACAGCGGCACCGAGATAAGGACATCATTGGTCATCACCGACCAGGTGCGCTGCACCAGCAAGGACATGACCGGTTCCCAGTTGCCATCAAAGGCAAGCCAGGCAAACCCAACACCCATGGCTATGAGCGTGAAGGCAATCGGAAAGCCCAGCATGATCAGCCCAACAAAGAGAATAAGCATGAACACGCCAAGTTGCGGGTCGGTCATGGCTTGGCCTCAGCGTCAGCGTGTTGCTCGAGGATGATTTTTTCGAGTTCTTCCACATCATGCAGCCGTTTAGGCCAAACTCCAGTGCGGAGGCAGACAAGGCAGCGGACAACTTCGACAACGCCCTGCAACAGCAGGAATACGCCGGTTATCGGAATGAGCGTCTTGTAGTGATAGATGGGCGGTCCGGCAGGGCTATAGGCCGAATGCTCGTGATTGACCCAGGATTGCGCCGCGAAACCGTATCCCGAATAAATGAACGCAATGATCCCCGGGAAGAAGAACAGAAAATAGAGAACCAGGTCCATTCCTGCCTGGGTCTTGGGCCTCCATGACCGGTAGAGGAAGTCGCCGCGGACGTGGGCATTGCGCGAAAGGGCATAGGCCCCTGCCATGATGAACAGGGCGCCATAGAGGAAGTAGCTTGCATCAAATGCCCACTCGGTGGGAGCGCCAAGCACATATCGTGAAAAAACTTCATAGCTGACGGCCATCGTCAGCAACAGGATGCACCAGGCAAAAACATGTCCGATAAATGTGCTCACTTGATCCACCGGGATGAGCAGGCGTTGCAGCCGGGCACTCCATGATTCACCGGCGGTGCGTGGTTTAAGATGAAGCACAAAACTTCCAATGACAGCAATGACCCCGGCCCAAAACACCAGGGGAGAGTAGGCGATAGAGCCCTTCTCGGCATGGGCGGGGGGGAGAAGATCGCAGGGGCCGCTGAAAAACATAAGGCAATGGAAGCTATTTGCCGGCCGCAGACCCTTGGCCGCGACCATTCGCCCTACTTCGCCATAGGCGTACAGGGACCAACAGATCGCCAGAATGACGAGCGCCACACCTGCGGCAAAGAGAATGAACGGCAGCCGCTCACCTTTCATGGCGCATTATTTCTTTGATTGCTTCCAAAACCACCCCTCCGTCCCAAGCCCCTTCCCCCCTTGAGGGGAAGGGGGCCAATGCCGGACTAGGCCTTGAAGAAGTGATCGAAGGCCATGTTCTGCTCGACTTCAAGCTCGAATTCGGTGCCTACTACGCGCTTGACCCAAGTCTTCTGGCTTTCGACAACCTTGGCAAAGAACGGCTCTGCCGATTGCGCGGCGATGACTGTGTCCCAGGCTGCAAGTTGCGCCTGCAGCACAGAATCAGGTGTGCGGTGCACCCTGACCCCTGCTGCTTTCAGCGCCTCGAGGTCGCTGGCGTAACGGTCCATCGCTTTCCAGCTCATGTCGGCTGATGACGCTTCGGCTGAGTATTTGATGACCGCCTGAAGTTCCGGAGCCAGCGCATCATACTTCGCCTTGTTGAAAATGATTTCGAAGCACTCAGCCGCCTGATGATAGCTCTGCACCATGTAATCCTTCGAAACATCGGCAAAGCCCAGGAGCTTGTCGGAAGAAGGGTTGTTGAACTCCGCGGCGTCGAGCAGGCCGCGGTCCATGGCGGGAACGATCTCGCCACCTCCCATAATGGTCACTGCAGAGCCCATCTCCTTGAAGAGATCAGCCGACAGGCCAACTGTGCGGTATTTGATGCCCTTGAGGTCGTCAGGCGACGTCACTTCCTTCTTGAACCAGCCGAGCGGCTGGGTTGGCATTGGACCCGTCAGGAAACCCACGAGGTTAAGGCCCAGCACCTGCTGCACCAGCTCGTCATAGAGCTCCTGGCCACCGCCGTATTTCATCCAGCCGACCATCTGGTTGGCGCGCCAGCCCCAAGCAGGCGGCGTTCCAAACAGCGAATAGGCCTTGTGCTTGCCATACCAGTAGGCGCAAACCCCATGCCCGCCATCAAGGGTGCCGGCGAGCACCGCATCCTGCACTTCAAAGGCCTTGGCAACCGAGCCAGCAGCCAAGAGCTCGAGCTTCAGTCTGCCGCCCGCCATTTCATTGACGCGCGCAACGAAATCCGCCGCATACTCATGAAAAATATCTTTGGCCGGCCACGTGCTTTGAAACTTGAAGGTCACCGCATCTTGCGCGCGCGCCACATTCGGCATGGCGAGGCTTGCGGCGCCAGCCGCAGCGGCAACCGCGCCGCTCTTGAGGAATGCCCGGCGCGAATTAACGTCAGTAACTTTGCGGGTTTTGGTCATCTCATATCTCCCATTGTTGGCATCGCTAGCGGATGCGCTTGCCGAGAGATTGAACGATAATCACCGGTCACACAAGTAAAACGAAGGCCGTAGTCACGCCAATTTGATGGCTAGGGCGCTTCCGCTTCATAGCGGTAGCGGAAAGTGCAGCAGGGTGCCCCGCCCATGATCGTTTGGTTCCGCTCAAGCTTGATGTTTGGGTCGTATCCTTCGCAAAATGTGCCGTCCCGGTTGCACGACATGAGGTGGCCTATTTTGCCCAGTCCCATCTCGCGGTAGGTTTCCGCATATTTGCAGCGCGTTACATCGAAGTTGAATACCTTGTCGGTTGCTTCATGCACCGTCACTTCCAGCGCCCCGTCGGCGGTCCACAATTCGTAGAGCTTGATGAAATCCGCCATGGAGGTCACCCCACCCGGGGCTTTCCTGGCAAATTCCCTCCCCTCGGCAATGGCAGCTTTCCGAATGGCTGAATCGAGGATTGCCGAAGCTTTCTCCTCGCCAACCTGCTCCACCATCTCCGCATAGATCGGCCCGATCACCTGCGCTTGCAGCTTGCGTTTAACAATGGTTGGAATTTCGGCCAAAGGCAGTCCTCACATATAGGCTTTGATGATCCCGATGAAATCCGCTGCCTTAAGGCTGGCGCCACCCACTAGCGCACCGTTCACATTGGCAGCCCCCATAAGCTCCGTTGCATTCGAAGGCTTTACCGAGCCGCCGTAGAGGATGCGGACCCCTGCCCCGTCTTCGCCCAGCAACTTGCCGAGGTCGGCGCGGATATGCGTGTGCACTTCCTCCACCTCGGCCACGGCAGGCGTAAGCCCCGTGCCAATTGCCCAAACCGGCTCATAGGCAATAATCGTGTTTGCAGCCGTTGCGCCCACAGGCAGGGAGCCTTTTAGTTGCCCCGAAACAACCCCAAGTGTCTTGCCGCCCTTGCGCTGCTCCAGTGTTTCGCCAATGCAGATGATGGCAATCAGCCCTGCCCCATGCCCGGCCTTTGCCTTCCTGGAAACCATCTCATCAGTTTCAGCATGGTTGGCGCGGCGCTCCGAATGCCCAACGATGACGCTGGTGCAGCCCGCGTCTTTCAGCATTTCTGCCGAAATATCCCCCGTATGGGCGCCGGAGGCATTCCAGTGGCAATCCTGGCCGCCAACCTTGATGCGCGAGCCCCTCATCACCGATTTGACCCGCCGGATAAGTGTTGTCGGGGGGCACACCAGTACCTCGCATTTCAGTTTGACGTCGCGCAGCATGCCCGCCAGCAGGCGCGGTTCCTTCAGCATGGCAGTGGTGCCGTTCATCTTCCAATTGCCAGCCACCAGAGGGCGCAGCCCCGATTTCACCATTTTAACCGCTCCAAACCACAGATCACGGCCACTTCAGGTTGGTTAACCCGAAGTGGCAAACGTGATCGTTTTTTACATTTTGGCGCGTAATCGGACGGAAAACCGGGTCCCACTTTTCCTGATTACGCGCCGGAATCCATTGCCTCATAGCAGAGCAATCTCTTGCTTGCGAGAGGCAAGGCACCTACCTATTATGCATAATTTATGATTTGGCAGAAGCCAGCCCTTGAAAGGACGTCCGATGCTAGAAATGTTCCGCAACGCAGGTAAATCCTGGGTGGCAAAAATCCTGCTGGTGCTGCTGGCGGGAAGCTTTGGCGTCTGGGGCATCCAGGACATCTTTGGCGGGTTCAATGCCACGGCCCTTGCAACCGTTGGCAACCAGGAAATCTCAGGTCAGCAGTACAGCAACTCCTACCGGCAAGCCATGCAGCGCTTGGCCCAGCAAACTGGACAGAACCTGACGGCCGAGGATGCCCGCCGCATGGGCATCGACCGTTCAATTCTGAGCGGCATGATTCAGTCGGCGGCAATCGATGCGCAAGCGTCAAACCTCAAGCTCAGTATTTCCAGGCAATTGATTGCCGAGGAGGCCAAGGGCAATCCGGCATTTCAGAGCAACGGTCAATTTGATCCGCAGCTGTTTGCCCGCATTTTGCAGCAAAACGGCCTGAATGAAGAAATGTATGTGGCCAGCGAAAGCCGCAACCGGGCGCAATACGCCATTACAGACGCCGTGGCTCGGGGCTTCAAGCCGCCTAACACGTTTGTTGAAGCGCTATATCAGTATCGAAACGAACAACGCGACGCAAAGTATTTTACCATCAACGCAAGCGAAGCCGATGTTCCAGCTCCAACTGACGAAGAACTGAAAAGGCAATACGACGCAACACCCACCGCCTACACCGCCCCCGAGTTCCGCAGCATTGCGGTGATGAAAGTGGAGCCCGCCGACATGGCTCCCAAGATAGCCATTGCATCGGAAGCCCTTTCCGCCGGCTATGAGAAATACAAGCGCAACTACTACACCCCGGAAAAACGCACCATCTTGCAGATTTCGTTTCCCACCATCGGTGAAGCAGAAAGGGCCAAGGCCCGCATTTCCGCCGGTGAGGATTTCATGGCCATCGCCAAAGAACGTGGCGCCAGCGAAGCTGACATCACCTTTGCCGACAAATCCAAGGCGGAATTTCTGGACAAGACCGTAGCCGAGGCAGCCTTCAATCTGAAACAGGACGAAGTCAGCGAACCCGTATCTGGAAGCCTTGTCACCGCCCTTCTGAAGGCTGCGAAAATCGCCCCGGAAAAACAGGCATCGCTGGATGAAGTTAAAGACGAACTCACCAAGCGCCTGCAGGCCGAGCGCGCTCTTGATGAAATCCAATCCATTTATGATGCGGTCGAGGATGCCCGCGCCGCACAGACAAAGTTTGAAGACATCGCCAAGGCCCAGGGCATACCCTTCGTTGTTGTGCCTGCCGTAAGTGCAACGGGCCTCGGCCCCGATGGCAAGGAGGTTGATTTGCCCGGCAAGGCGGATGTTTTGAAAGCTGCCTTCGCAAGCGATGTCGGCGTTGAGAACGATGCGCTCACGCCGCACGACAGTTACTTCTGGTACGAAGTGCGTGAGGTTATTCCTTCAGCTCTCAAACCGTTGGATACAGTGAAATCGCAACTCACTAGCGATGTGACGGCCCGCAAAGTCCGCGGACTGCTGACTGAACGTGCAACCAGCATTGTCAAGAAACTGTATGATGGCGCAACTCTTGAGCAGCTTGCCAGCGAGGCAGCGTCAGAAATCAAGACGGCCCAAGGTTTGAAAAGAAATGAGGCGAACGCCGAATTTGACGTGCCCGCCGTCACCGCCCTGTTCAGCGTTCCGGAAAAGGAATTTTCCTGGAGCCTGGAGGGTGATGGCAAAACCGCAAAAATCATGCAGTCGCAATCAGTCCTCGCTGAACCTTACAGCAGCAATTCGCCTCAGGCGAAGGAGCTTGCGCAAAGCGTCAAGGATGCAGCTACCAAGGATCTGCTGACAGTTTACCTGACGGCGCTCCAAGGGCAAATTGGCGTCTCGATCAACAATGCACTCTGGCAACAGGTTTCAGGAAGTCCCAACGCTGCCCCCTGACAACCCATTCCAGAGTAACGCAAATGCCCATATCCCCCGACTACGACCACTTCGCGGCCGCCTACGAAAAAGGCGAGGCGCAAATCGTTTCAACCCGCCTTGTCGCTGATCTCGAAACCCCGGTATCGGCCATGCTCAAGCTTACCCGCAATGCCAAATATTCATTCCTGCTTGAATCCGTCGAGGGCGGCGCGGTGCGCGGGCGTTACTCCATTATCGGGATGAATCCCGACATGATCTGGAAGGTTGCGGGCAGCGAGGCATCGATCAACCGCAAAGCCCTCCACAATACTGACGGCCCCTTTGAACCAACCAGGCTCGCTCCGCTGGAATCGCTCCGCGCCCTGCTTGCCGAAAGCCGCATTCCGCTCGGCCCCGATGCGCCTCCCATGGCCGCAGGCATCTTCGGCTATGTCGGCTATGACATGGTGCGTCTGATGGAGGATTTGCCTGAGCCAAATCCCGATACGCTGGGCCTGCCCGATGGCATGATGATCCGCCCCACCGTGATGGCAATCTTTGACAGCGTACGCGACGAAGTCACCGTCACTTCGCCGGTTTATTTTGACAAGGGCGTGTCACCCAAGGCCGCCTACGCGCGCGCGCAAGAGCGCCTTTCCGAAGTTGTCGACGCACTCGACAGGCCGCTTGATCATTTGTCTTCCCAGGATGTGGATTCTCCACCCATCATGGCCGCAACGTCCAACACCACGCCGCAGGAATACACGGGCATGATCGCCAGGGCCAAGGACTACATAACAGCCGGCGATATTTTTCAGGTCGTTCTCTCCCAGCGCTTTGAGGCGAATTTCAACCTGCCGCCCTTCGCCCTCTATCGCTCCCTGCGCCGGGTGAATCCGTCGCCTTTCCTCTATTATCTTGACTTCGATCAGTTTGCGGTCATTGGTTCCAGTCCTGAAATCCTCGTCCGCGTACGTGATGGCAAGGTTTCGATCAGGCCGATCGCCGGAACCCGCAGGCGGGGTGAAACGCCGTCCGAGGACCGTGCGCTTGCCAAGGAACTGCTGGCTGACCCCAAGGAGCGGGCCGAACATCTGATGCTGCTTGATCTCGGCCGCAATGACGTGGGCCGGGTTGCGGAAATCGGCTCCATCAAGGTGACCGACCAGTTTATCATCGAAAACTACAGCCACGTCATGCACATCGTTTCGAATGTCGAAGGCACATTGTCCAAGAAATGTGACGTGATCGACGCCCTTTGCGCCGGCTTTCCGGCGGGCACGGTTTCCGGCGCTCCCAAGGTGCGCGCCATGGAAATCATTGACGAGTTGGAAAAACACAAGCGCGGCGTCTACGGCGGCTGTGTCGGCTATTTCTCCGCCGATGGCGAGATGGACACCTGCATTGTGCTGCGCACCGCAATCGTCAAGGACGGAAAGATGTATGTGCAGGCCGGTGCGGGCATCGTCGCCGACAGCGTGCCGGAAAGCGAACACCAGGAATGCGTGAACAAGGCAAAGGCCCTGTTCCGCGCCGCCGATGAGGCCGTGCGCTTTGCCGGCCGCGCCGGGAGGGCCCAATGATCATACTCATCGATAACTATGATAGCTTCACCTATAACCTGTTCCACTATCTGGGTGACCTCGGCGTTGAATCCGTGGTTCACCGCAACGACAAGATTAGCGTGGGCCAAGTCATTTCTGCGAAGCCCCAGGCAATTGTGCTGTCGCCAGGACCCAAAACCCCAAACGAAGCAGGCATCTGTCTGGAGCTGATCGAAAAAGCCTCTGCCACCATTCCGGTCTTCGGTGTCTGTCTTGGCCTGCAGGCCATCGGGCAGGCCTTTGGCGGCAAGGTGGTGCGCGCCCCTAAGCTTATGCACGGCAAGCTCTCCATCGTGCACCACGGAGGCAAGGGCGTGTTCAAGGATATACCTAAGGACTTCGAAGCCACGCGCTACCATTCGCTTGTGGTTGAAAAAGCGGGACTGCCAGACTGTTTCGAAATTACTGCTGAAACCGATGGACTGATCATGGGCCTCCAGCATAAAACCCTGAATGTGCATGGCGTGCAGTTTCACCCGGAAAGCATTGCCTCGCAGCATGGCCATGCCCTGCTCAAGAATTTTCTCGAATTGGCAAAGGTGCGCTGATGTCAGACCTCAAACCGATCATCGCCAAGGCAGCCGACGGCAAGTCGCTCACCCGCGACGAAGCCCGGATGGCATTTGGCATCATGATGTCGGGTGATGCCACGCCGTCGCAGATCGCCGGACTTCTCATGGCGCTTCGGGTGCGCGGCGAGACCGTGGACGAAATAACCGCCGCTGTGGAAATCATGCGCGAAAAAATGATCCGCGTGGACGCTCCCCCGGGCGCCATCGATATCGTCGGAACTGGCGGCGATGCCTCCGGCACCTATAACATCTCAACCTGTGCCGCCATTGTGGCCGCCGGCGCCGGCCTGAAAGTGGCCAAGCACGGCAATCGCGCCCTCTCGTCAAAATCAGGCTCGGCGGACGTTCTCATGGCCCTTGGCGTGAAGATTGATCTTCCACCTGAAAAAATCAGTGAATGCATTGCCGAGGCAGGCGTCGGCTTCATGTTTGCCCCGGCCCACCACTCCTCGATGAAGTATGTTGGCCCCACCCGCGTCGAGCTCGGGACCCGCACCATTTTCAATCTGCTCGGCCCCCTGTCCAACCCGGCAGGCGTAAAGAAGCAAATTACCGGCGTGTTTTCAAAAGCCTGGGTTGAACCCTTGAGCCATGTCCTGAAAAACCTGGGAAGCGAAGCGTGTTGGATATGCCACGGCGAAGGCGGCCTTGATGAGATTGTTCCCACCGGCACCACCTGGATTTCAGAGTTGAAAAACGGAAAAATCACCAGCTTTGAAGTCACGCCGGAAACGGTCGGCCTCAAGCGCTCCAAGCTTGAAGACCTGAAAGGTGGCGATGCCGCGCAGAACGCCGCCGCCCTGCGTGGCGTCCTGCAGGGTGAAAAGTCCGCCTTCCGCGATGCCGTCGTGATGACCACGGGTGCTGCGCTTCTCATCGACAGCAAGGTCAAGACCCACGCCGAAGGCGTGCGACTGGCCGAGCAGGCCATTGACAGTGGCGCGGCGCTCAAAGCCCACGACAGGCTGATCAAAGTGTCCAATTCCTGATGGCCACCATCCTGGACAAGATTGCCGCCTATAAGCGCGAGGAAGTGGCCAGGGCCAAAACAGCCATTCCGCCGGCGCAGCTTGAATCTCTCGCCAAAAACGCCCCGCCGGTGCGCGATTTTCACACGGCACTTCAAAACAAGATAGCTGCGGGCCAATGGGCACTAATTGCTGAAATCAAGAAGGCTAGCCCCTCCAAGGGCCTCATTCGCGAGCATTTCAACCCCCCCGAACTCGCCGGGGCCTACGAGCAAGGCGGAGCCGCGTGCCTTTCCGTGCTCACCGACACGCCATCTTTCCATGGTGCACCGGAATTCCTGACGTTGGCCCGGGAAGCATGTTCCCTGCCCGCCCTGCGCAAGGATTTCATGCTTGATCCCTATCAGGTGCTGGAAGCCCGGGCCTGGGGCGCCGATTGTATTCTGCTGATCTTGGCGATGATCGACGATGGCCTCGCCCGTGAACTCGAAGCCGCAGCGAAGGATTGGAGCCTCGATGTTCTTATCGAAGTCCACGACCAGTCTGAACTCGACCGGGCGTTGAAGTTGTCGTCGCCGCTCATCGGCATAAACAACCGCAATCTTCATACATTTGAAACGACACTCGAAACCACCCTGACACTTGCCCCGTGCATTCCAGAGGATCGCCTGATCATTGCCGAAAGCGGCCTGTTCAAAGCTGAGGATTTGGCGAAACTTTCGGTCGCCGGAGTGAGCGCCTTCCTGATCGGGGAAAGCCTCATGCGGCAGGATGATGTGGCCGCCGCAACCCGTGCTATACTGATCAAACCATGAACAGGCTCACCCATCTCGATGCCACCGGAAACGCCCACATGGTGGATGTATCCGACAAGCACATTACCTCGCGCTCGGCCACCGCCAAGGCGCAGGTCCTGATGCAGCCCGAAACCCTCGCGCTCATCCTTGGCGGCACGGCCAAAAAGGGTGACGTGCTTGCCACCGCCCGAATTGCCGGGATCATGGCCGCCAAAAAGGCCCATGAACTCATTCCGCTCTGCCATCCCCTGCTTATCACCAAGGTGTCCGTTGATTTCGTGACCGATGAAAAAACCAGCGCGATCGAAGTCAGCGCCACCGTTAGGGTCGAGGGAAAAACCGGCGTTGAAATGGAAGCCCTCACCGCCTGTTCCGTTGCCGCGCTTACCCTTTACGACATGTGCAAGGCCGTTGACCGTGGCATGAAAATCACCGACTTGCGCCTCACCGAAAAATCCGGCGGCAAGTCCGGCACCTTTACGGCGGATTGACCATGGCCCTGCTGCCAGTCGAAGAAGCCCGCGCGCGAATCCTTTCAAAAGTGAGGCCACTGGCCCCGGAAAATGTTCCCCTCGCCCAGGCACTGGGTCGCATATTGCGAAAACCCTTGAACGCCAAACGCGATCAGCCACCTTTCAACTCCTCGGCCATGGATGGCTACGCCTTGCGCTCTGAAGACAACATGACGGAGTTCATTGTCATTGGCACCTCAGCAGCGGGGCATGCTTTCAAAGGCAAACTGAAATCGGGTGAGGCGGTGCGTATATTTACCGGCGCACCTGTGCCCGCAACCTCCGACGCCGTCGTCATTCAGGAAAACACCACGGCCAGCGGCAGGACCATAAAGATCCTGCAAGGCGTCCGCGCCGGCCAGAACATCCGCCCCCGCGGCTTGGACTTCCGGAAGGGCGAAACCCTGCTCCCCGCCGCCATCCGCTTGAACGCCCGCGACATTGGCCTTGCCGCGGCAATGAATTGTAGTATCGTCAGCGTACGGAAAATACCGGTTGTAGCGGTAATTGCCACCGGCGATGAGCTGGTTCTGCCAGGAGGGAAGCCGCGCCCCGATCAGATCGTATCCTCCAATAGTAACGCCCTCGCCGCCATGGCCGAAAGCCTCGGCGCGAATGTCATCAACGGTGGAATTGTCCGGGATGATCTCAAAGCCACCGAACGCGCCATTCTCAAAATGGCCAGGGCCGACGTCATCGTCACCACCGGCGGCGCCTCCGTTGGCGATCATGACTTCATCCAGCAGGCCTTGAAAAACACCGGCGTCAAAATAGATTTCTGGAAAATTGCCATGCGTCCCGGAAAACCTTTCATGTATGGCCGCAGGGGCAAGCAGCAGGTCCTGGGCCTTCCGGGGAATCCAGTTGCCGCCCTTGTCTGTGCCCGGCTGTTTCTGAAACCCCTGCTCGATTTCCTGCAAGGCCTGCCTGTTGAAGAAGAAGTCACCATGGCCCGCCTGGGGACCTCCATGCCAGCCAATGACAGCCGTCAAGACTATGTCCGCGCCAGCCTCGAAATTGCCCCAGATGGCCCCCGAACCGCCACTCCTTATGGTAAGCAGGACTCCTCGATGCAGCGCACCTTCCGGGACGCCAACTGCCTCATCATCCGCCCCCCAAATGCCCCCGCAGCAGGCATTGGCGACCTCGTCCCCATCCTGAATCTCGACTTTTAGCTGCCACAAAAAGTAAACAGTTGCAGAACCAAACCGGAACCTGTATAGATGTTGCAGGTTTGTTCCGATTCCGTATCCTGCAACGAAAGCGATCCATCATGCTCACGCGCAAACAACTCGAACTGCTGCTTTTCATCAATGAGCGCCTGAAGGAGGAAGGGGTTCCGCCCTCCTTCGAGGAAATGAAGGACGCCCTGAACCTCCAGTCCAAGTCCGGCGTGCACCGCCTGATCGTGGCACTGGAAGAGCGGGGCTTTCTGAAGCGCATGGCCAACCGCGCCCGCGCCCTCGAGGTGATCAAGCTGCCAGAATCCCATTCGCCAAGCCTTACCTCAAAGAAATCCGGCTTCTCGCCCAATGTCATTCAGGGAAGCCTTGGCAAGGTGAAGTCCATGCCCGCGGCCAATGACGGTATTCCCCGCGCCGTCATGGTACCTCTCATGGGCAAGATAGCTGCGGGTGTGCCCATCGCTGCCATTCAGGATCATACCAACAACATTTCCATTCCTCCTGAAATGCTCGGCGGCGGCGAACATTTTGCCCTGGAAATCAAAGGCGACTCGATGATCGATGCCGGCATTTTTGATGGCGATACGGTGCTCATCCGCAAGGGCGACACGGCCAACAACGGTGAAATCATCGTGGCCCTCATTGACGATGAAGAGGCAACCCTGAAGCGCTTGCGCAAGAAGGGCGAATCCGTGGCCCTGGAAGCGGCAAACCCGGCCTATGAAACGCGCATTTTCGGACCAGATCGAGTGCGCGTTCAGGGCCGCCTCGTTGGCCTGTTAAGGAAATACTAACGCGGCGTTTCGCCCTTCATTGATCGCCGTCCATCGTCTAAGCTGGGTTTGCAGACTGAGCCATTTCGGAAGGTAAGCCCCTGTGAAAATTTATGGCGATACAATTTCTCCCTTTGTGCGCATGTGCCTTGTCGCCGCCCATGAATGCGGCCTCGCCGGCAAGCTTGAGCATGTCAAGGAAGCCGTGAAGCCCACCCTGGCGAACCCAAAGCTTACGGCGCTTTCAGCACTTGGCAAAATCCCCATTCTTGAAACCGATCACCACCATCCAATCTATGACAGCCGTGTCATCATTGAATATCTCGCCCATGTCGCAGGCAACAAAACGCTGATCCCCGATGATGGCGTCAAACGCTTTCGCATTCTCACCCTGCTGGCCCTGGGACAAGGGCTGGCCGATGTGTGCGTGGCTTACCGCTATGAAACTGCCATGCGCCCGCAAGGGTCGCAGTGGGCGGACTGGATCGCCCGCACCGAACAGCGTATCAATGCCGCCATGGATGATATGAATTCGAATTGGCAGGCCGAACTCGCGGATGTCACCGCGGGAACCATCGCCGCAGCCGTCGCTCTGGCTTACATCGATTTCCGCCTGCCCGCCTTCAAGTGGCGCGACACGCGCCCACGCCTCAGCGCCTTTCATGAAAAATTTTCCACCCGCGAAAGCATGCTGAAAACTGCCTTGGCGGCGGGCTGAATGACGGACTACAAAGTCATCGTTGCAGGCGCAGGCCCCGCGGGCCTTGCCGCGGCAGCGTTGCTTGCCAAGGAAGGGATTGCAACCGCCCTTGTTGCTCCCGCTGCGGCCGAAGATCCCCGCACCGTCGCCTTGATGCAACCCTCCATCCAGCTACTGCGCTACCTCGATATCTGGCCGGGAAATCTCGAAGCCCACACAGCTCCTTTGAAAAAGCTCAGGATCATTGACGATACCGGGTCGCTCCTTGCGGCCCCAAACCTCGAATTTGAGTCAGAGGAATTGAACCTGGAAGCTTTTGGCTGGAACATCCCGCTGGGCCTGCTTTTGCCCGCGCTCCGCAAACGCGCCGAAGCGCTCGGGGTTACGTTTATTGAGACCACGGCAACTGGAGCCAGAACTGGTGGCGATGCCATTCATGTAACCTTGTCCAACATGTCCGAAATTTCCGCTTCCCTGTGTCTTGCTGCCGATGGTGCAAATTCCGCCATGCGAAAAGCCGCCGGCATTGCCACTGACACCTGGTCCTATGACCAAATCGCGATTGCCACGAGCTTCACTCATTCCATGGGCCACGACAATGTTTCGACCGAATATCACAAGGCCGCAGGCCCGTTCACCACGGTGCCGCTGCCTGAAAGCCATTCGAGCCTAGTCTGGATGGAACGTCCGGCCCGCGCCGAAGCGCTCATGGCCATGAGTGAAGGTGAACTGGCAGCCGAAATTCAGATTGAGACACATGGCGAACTGGGACTTATATCCAACCTTGGCCCCCGCAAATCATTCCCCATGAAAGGTCTCACCGCCCGCCAATTTGCGAAGGATCGCGTGATATTGATCGGCGAAGCCGCCCATGTTGTGCCGCCCATCGGCGCGCAAGGTCTTAACATGTCCTTGCGCGATGCCGCCCTCGCCGCCGATCTTATCCTTGCAAGCAAGGATGCCGGAAGCGACAGTCTCATGGCTGAGTACAACGCCCTGCGCCGCGCCGAAGTTCTTCCCCGCCAGCAGCTCATTGATCTTATGAACAAATCCCTGCTCCTGGGACTGCTCCCCCTTGAAGGGGCCCGCGCCCTGGGCCTTTCCGCATTGCACTATGTGGGGCCGCTGAAACGCTTCATTATGGAACATGGCTTGCAGCCAAAACGTAACCTGCCCTATGCCATGCGCGTTTCTTAAGTGCCTCTTGCCTTCCAGGCGGACTCTTGGCAATCAGGTGTCATGAGCGAGATGCCAACAGCCAAGTTTCAGATCGGCCAGATTGTAAAGCACCGGCTGTTCTCGTTCCGTGGCGTGATTTTTGATGTGGATCCGGTTTTCAGCAACACCGAGGAATGGTGGAGCTCAATTCCCGAAGAGTCACGCCCGCGCCGTGACCAGCCATTCTATCACTTGCTCGCCGAAAATGATGACACGGAATATGTGGCCTATGTCTCCGAGCAGAACCTGCTTGTGGATGTGACCGGAACCCCAGTGCGCCACCCGCAGGTCAACCAATATTTCAAGGGCTTCGACGCAAAGAAGAACAGCTACCTGCTCCGCGAACACCGCGCGCATTAAAGCCGTTCAAATGATTGCGCATACCCCCAGCCGGCACGCCGTAACCTTTATCTTTATCACTGTCTTTCTCGACATGGTTGGCTTTGGCCTCATCATGCCGGTTCTGCCCCGGCTGATTGAAGATGTGAGCGGCGCCGACCTCGCGGACGCGTCCCTGCTCGCGGGCTGGCTGTTCTTCGCCTATGGCGGAATGCAGTTCCTGTGCGGCCCCCTACTTGGCAATCTCTCGGATGCCCATGGCCGCAGGCCAATCCTGCTGCTTTCGGTTTTTGGCCTTGGGGTCGATTATGTGCTTACGGCCTTTGCTCCCAACATGGTTTGGCTGTTCGTGGGACGAACTCTCGCTGGCCTGTGCGGAGCCTCCTATACGACAGCAAATGCCTATCTCGCCGACATTACAAAGCCGGACGACCGCGCCAGGGTCTTTGGCTATATGGGGGCGGCTTTTGGGCTGGGCTTCATCATCGGCCCGGCAATTGGCGGAATTCTTGGTGAATATGGCCCGCGCGTGCCCTTTTTCGCAGCCGCCGGCATTTCAATCCTGAACTTTGCCTATGGCTATTTTGTTTTGCCTGAAACCCTTCCCCGGGAATCGCGCAGGCCGTTCAGCTTGGCCCGCTCCAACCCGGTTGGCGTGTTCAAGATTTTTTCAACCTACAAGCAAGCGCTTCCGCTGTGCATCGTCATGGCCATGTATTTCTTCGCCACGTCGGTCTATCCGGCCATCTGGGCGTTCTGGGGCATTGCCCGCTTCAACTGGAGCGAATCCACCATTGGACTCACTCTCGCCATTTTTGGCCTGATTACGGCCGTCGTTCAGGGCGGCTTCACCGGACCCGTGGTAAAATGGCTTGGCGAAAGGAATACCGCCATTTTCGCCCTTGTCACGTCGGTCATTGCCGCGGCGGGTTATGGCCTCGCCACGGGTATGAGCATGGTATTGATCCTATTCATCATACACGCACCTGAAGGCTTCGCCCAGCCGGCATTGACAGCACTTATGTCAAAAGATGCGCCTGCCGATGCCCAGGGCGAATTGCAGGGCGGCATTGCCAGCGCGCAAAACCTCGCCCTGCTCGCGGGCACGGTCATGTTCGCGCAAATCTTCGGATATTTCCTGCAGGAAGGTTCGCCGCTGCAGTCGCCCAATGTGGGCTACTTCATCTCGGCAGCATTGTGCTTGGTTGCGCTCGCGATCTTCGTGCGCTTGCCAAGCCACGCTCCCGCCTGATCAGACGCCCTTGAAGAGGCAGCCAGCGGCAAGAACTGCATAGCCAATGGCCATGATCCAGACCGAAGCGAGCGGAATGAAGGCAACGGTTCCCAGTGCCGCAAGCACTCCAATCACGGCAATCACCAGTGAGATGACAAATATCAACACGGATGGTGCGCTAAGTTTCATGTTAGATCTCCTCATTGTTGATTCGCAGCGCAACTATACCGGAAATTGCACGTGCCGCGAAAAATAAGGGAGAATGAACTGCCCTACTCCACCGTCACTGATTTTGCCAGGTTGCGCGGCTGGTCGACGTCGGTACCGATGAAAACAGCCGCATGATAAGCCAGCAACTGCACCGGAACCGCATAGAGCAAAGGGCTAATGAAGGAATGGGCCTTGGGCACACGGATGCGGTGGAACGTCTTGTGGGCGTTGCTCTCGTCATCTGTAAGCAGCACAATTTTTCCGCCGCGCGCCGCCACTTCTTCCATGTTTGAAATGGTCTTGTCGTAAAGCTCATCGTGCGGTGCAATCACGATCACCGGCATGTTCTCGTCGACGAGCGCAATGGGCCCATGCTTCAACTCGCCCGCCGCATAGCCTTCCGCGTGAATGTAGGAAATCTCCTTGAGCTTGAGCGCCCCTTCCATGGCGATGGGATAGTTGATGCCGCGCCCGAGATAAAGCACATCTTTGGCATGGGCGATTTCTCGCGCCACGCCGGCAATGTGCTTCTCTTGCTTCAGGATCTCCGACATGTGGCGGGGAGCTTCAACCAGAGCGCCCACAAGCTCCTGCTCCAAAGCTTTTGCGAGATGCCCCCGCTGCTTGGCCGCGAGCAAAGCAAGGCAGGCAAGGGCCGCAAGCTGGCAGGTGAACGCCTTGGTTGACGCCACGCCGATTTCTGGCCCCGCGTAAGTGCGCAGCGCAACATCGGCTTCGCGCGCGATCGTTGACTCCGGCACATTCACCAGAGCCAGGGTATGCTGCCCCTGCGACTTGCTGTAGCGCAGCGAGGCCAAAGTATCGGCCGTCTCGCCAGATTGCGAGATCACGATGGACAGGCCACTGGGCGTCAGCGGCGCCTCGCGGTAGCGGAATTCGGACGCAATATCCACTTCCGTCGGCAGCCGTGCAATGCGCTCAAACCAGTATTTGGCCACTAGACCCGCATAAGATGCCGTGCCGCAAGCCGTGATCGTCAGGCGGTCGAGCGAGGTAAATTCAAACGGCAACTTTTCCGGCACCCTCACCGTGCGCGTGGAGAAATCCAGATATTCGGCCAGCGTGTGGCCAACCACCTCCGGCTGCTCCTCAATCTCTTTTGCCATGAAATGGCGGTGGTTGCCCTTGTCCATCATCATGGAAGAGGCCTGCGAAAAATTCATTGGGCGCGATACAGGCAGGTTCGCCGCATTGTAAATCTCAACCGAATTGCGGGTAAGCACGGCCCAGTCCCCGTCCTCCAGATAGGTCACCCGGTTGGTGAAGGGGGCAAGCGCTATGGCATCGGACCCCAAATACATTTCTCCATCGCCATGGCCCACGGCCAAAGGACTGCCCTTCCGTGCGCCAATCAGCAAATCTTCTTCGGCCTTGAACAGAATGGCAAAGGCAAACGCGCCCTGCAGCCGCGGCAACACCTGGCCCACAGCTTCGCGCGGCGATTTCCCCTTGGCGCGTTCCGCCGCCAGAAGATGGGCCACGACTTCCGTATCGGTCTGCGTAAGAAAAACCGCACCGGTTCCAGCCAGTTCCTCTTTCAATTCGCGGAAATTTTCAATGATGCCGTTATGCACAATCACCACGTCACCCGCCGTGTGGGGATGCGCATTTGTCTCCGTGGCAGCGCCATGGGTTGCCCAGCGCGTGTGGCCAATCCCAGTCACGCCCATCATCGGAGACTCCCGCAATCGCTCTTCCAGATTGCGCAGTTTGCCCGGCGCCCGGCGCCGTTCGATTCCGCCATTCTCGAGCGTCGCAACGCCGGCTGAATCGTATCCGCGGTATTCCAGTCGGCGCAGCGCCTCGACGATGCTCAGGGCCACCGGCTGCTTGCCGAGAATGCCGACAATTCCACACATGCTTAACTCCTAAACCTTGGTCTTTGCTGCCTTGCGGCTTTCCTTCATTTTCCGGTAGCGCGTCGCCCAGCCATCTTTCACCCGCAGTTCGGCGCGTGTAATGGCAAGGGAATCGGCTGGCACATCCTGGGTAATAACACTTCCCGCTGCAATATTTGCGCCGTCTCCAATCTTGACTGGGGCCACCAGGGCCGTATTTGACCCCACGAAAACCTGGGATCCAATGTCCGTGAGGTGCTTCTCGAAACCATCATAGTTGCAGGTAATGGTGCCGGCCCCAATATTGGACCCTGCCCCCACCTTGGAATCGCCAATATAGCTCAAATGATTGGCCTTGGCCCCCCGGCCGATCACGGCCTTCTTGACCTCGACAAAATTGCCAATATGGGCATCTTCCCCAATTTCAGCCCCCGGCCTGAGCCGCGCGAATGGCCCGATCCTGGCGCCTGAACTGATGCTCGCGCCCTCAAGGTGCGAATTGGCAAGGATATGCACATTGTCGCCCACCGTAACGCCGAGCCCAAAGAACACATTGGGCTCAATAACCACGTCCATGCCAATCTTGGTATCCGCCGAAAAATAAACCGTATCCGGCGCCACTAGGGTGGCCCCACCGAGCATCGCATCGCGCCGGTACTGCGCCTGCAGCTTGGCCTCAATGGCCGCCAACTGTACCCGGTCATTAACCCCCGCCACTTCGCCTTCCGGGCAGGTCACAAGCCCCACCTGGACGCGGGCTTTCGCTGCCAGTTCCACCAGATCGGTCAGATAAAATTCCCGTTTGGCGTTCTTGTTGCTGATCAGCGGAATGAGCTTCCAGAGAACGTCGGAATTTACTGATAAAATGCCAGAGTTACAGAGCCTTACCTTCTTTTCCTGGGCTGATGCATCAAGCTCTTCACGGATGGCACGTATGCTGCCATTTCGCGCCTTTAGCAGACGCCCGTAGCCGCGAGGGTTAGCCGCTTCAAAGCCCAGAACTGCCAATGGTGTTTTCTTGTCCAATTTGCCCGCCAAGGCGCTCAAAGAAGCAGCTTGAACAAGCGGAACATCCGCATAAAGCACCACAATGGTTCCGGTGAATCCCTTGAGGCCCTCTTTGGCCATGGAAACCGCATGCGCCGTTCCTTGGCGTTCCGCTTGGATGGCCACATTGCAACCCGGAAAATAGCGCTGGGCTTCCAGGCCCACGGCATCCATGTCGGGGCCCACTACGGCGACGGCCCGTTTCGGTGACAATCCGGCAGCGGAGGTCAGAACATGCCCCAAAAGGCTGCGCCCGGCGACCCGGTGCATAACCTTGGGGAGGGCGGATTTCATCCGCGTTCCCATGCCCGCCGCCAGGACAACCAGTGCAATATCAGTCATTTCAGGAACCTGCCTCGCCCACAAAACTCGTTCATATTCGGCCTCTTTAAGACAATTGTGTGATCAGAGAATTAAACCCGAACAGCGCCCTTGACCCCCCCGCGACGCGCAACTATGGTCCGCGCCAATCCGCGAAGGCTGACTCGTGGGCCCGTAGCTCAGTGGTAGAGCGTCTGACTTTTAATCAGTAGGTCGCGCGTTCGATCCGCGCCGGGCTCACCAATAAAAGAAACAAATTCAAACATATATTGATCAAAAAGAAGGGACTTCCCTGCCCTTTTCCGTGTCCGCACTGTGTCCGCAATTCAGTGTGGAGAACCGCAACACCCCAAACACAAAAACCCGGCATCGGTGCCGCGCCCAATCTACGCCGCCTCCTTGATTTTTCGATTGGTGAGAGCGTTAGACGGCTGGGCGAGCTGGGGTTGAAAAAGCGGTGAGTGCTGTTGCGGTGAGCTGGCCGGATTCTATACAACTTGCGCCGCATTTTGAACGCAGGCTAATCTCTCGCCATGAAATTGATCGAGACCTATAGTCTCCACCAGGCTGGCAATATCACGCGTCGCCTGTCGCAATCGCCGGGTGCAAATGAACTGCCCCGGCTTGTCGTGACCGTCGAACGGGGCACCGATTTACACGAAACGGCGAAAGCCCTGCGCCAGCTCGCTGCAATGCTCGACCGGCAGACTTGAAATCGACTGTGCTGAAATTATGAATGTAGTACGCGTCGGTATTAACGTGCTGTTCTAAGCCAAACTTGCGCACTTCAACTGAGTTCCGCTTTGAAGATTACTAATCACGGCCTGTCAACACAAAGGTGGGGCGGGAGGCCAGGTTCCGAACCCCTGTAGACGTTTGCGAACTCAAGCCAGTTGAACCATGATCGAGCCCTATGCCTCGACCCTTGGTTCCCCGCCAAACTTTGGATGAAAACGCATTTGCTATGGGTTGCATTTCGACTCCGTCAATTCCAGAGAATTTGGTAATCAGGAGTTCGCCTTGCTCTATGTAAACAACGCGGCAGTCGCCACGGAGTGTGTTCAACAGTTTGAGCTTGACCTGAGTGGGGTGCCCGACCACTCCCTTTGATATTGGATCTAAAGCGCATTTCTAGTTACGCGTTACCACCCAAAGAACCCGCGCGAGATGTTTGCGGCCGCGATGCCGACGATTGCCAGCGAGGCGAGTAGCAACAGAGCGTTGAGTAGAAAGCTCTTCATTCTACCTTCGGCCCTGCCAGCCTTCAGCCCTCAAATCCACAATCGCCTTCTCAAACTGCTTTCTTAATACCTGCACTCTGACCCTATCGTCACCCGCTGGCCAGCCAGTCTGCCCGGCGAGTTCAGCAGCGTTGACCAGCAGCTCAATTTCGGTGCACAAGAAATGGAAGGCGATCATTCATCGTTCCCGGCTCAAATCAGTCTTGGAACGAAAAAAGAACAAATATCTGCAAGAGCCAGGATTGGTGTAGTTGCAAATTTGCAACGTAGCCAGGGAGTAGTGATCTTTGAGTGAGATTTGCAGCCTAATTAATCGCTAGTTGCATATTTCTCTGTTACAGTTGGCTGATCCAGTAAAAATCGATTTTGGTCGGTTTGTTCTAGTGAGAGGCGGTTGTTCATGAAGCTGTTTTTGGCGGCACTAGTGTTTTTGATTTTTTCGATGAGTTCGAACGCCGCTCGCGCTGATGAGGTTATTTCAGTAAGCGATCCTGCCTTTGATTGGTCGGGTTTTCACATTGGAATATATGGAGCCTATGGTTATGGCGACACGCAGTCGAACGATGATGCTAATTCCAATCCGAAAGACCCTTACCCGGGCATAATAGGAGGTTATGCAGTCGCCTTTGACGGCTTTACGTTGGGCGTTGCTGGTGACCTTTCTTTAGCCGATCTGGATGGCGATACAGGCTCCGGTGCAGGCTTCGTCAGCCAGGACATCGACAATATTGCGGCGGTTCGTGGCCAAGTGGGAATTCCATTCCACAACTTTCAGCTATTTGTCAGCGCAGGCTGGGCGTGGGCGGATTCGGAACGGGCAACGCCAACCGACCGCGACAGCAAGATGCTTCACGGTCCGACGTTCGGCATTGGGATGCAGCGCGCTATATCAGAGCACCTGGGAGCGAGGCTTCAGTTGGACTACTACAGTTATGGCAAAGTCGAATACGATATGCCGGGTTCACCAGAGGTGAATAGCAGTATAGCAACTTTCAAGCTTGGCATTGACTACTACCACTGATTGTTACCATTCCTCGCCGGGGGGACTAGAGCAGCCGACGGTCAACTGACCGTCGACAAGCTGCTCCAACACTTTGAATCTGGCGCATCTTTCCTCTCGCATGTGATTCCACTTGCTCGTCCGA
>JAUXUN010000020.1 GCA_030680855.1 Aestuariivirga sp. | reverse complement strand
AGAAAGAGTTTCTCCCCTGCCACGATATCGCCTTCAGCCAGGGCCGACCCGGCAAACGTGACCGACATGAATGCAAAAGCAAAGACAAGTTTCACTGCACACGACTTGGACATGATAAGCCCTCCCCGGACCCGCACCGTGGCGGTGAGACTGCTACTTCTAATTGCCGCTCGCAAGTCCCGCAGCCGCCCGGTCACTCGGCTTTCGGTGGAGTGTGGTAGAAACATCCCTTGCGCAGTGCTTGCCCCTCAACCAAGGCGCTGTCATAAACTTCTCTTGGGAGAATGTTTCGACAGTGTGCGGCACTTTTCTCTCCAAAAACTATCGTTTACAAACAATGAGTTAAAATTGGAATCTGGCTGCGCGCGTCTGTTTCTTGATCAAATGGTCAAGAGCAGTTAGCTTCCGGCCAATAACAAGAATTGCCCGGGGGAGGGTTTATGGCGGCTCAAGCCGTGATCGATGCGCGTGACCTGAGCCTCACCTTCACGACGGCGGATGGGCCGGTGTATGCCCTGGAAGGCATCAACCTCACGGTGAATGACGGGGACTTTGTTTCCTTCATTGGGCCTTCGGGCTGCGGCAAGACTACATTGCTGCGGGTGATCGCCGATCTGGAACAGGCGACAGCAGGAACCATTTCGGTGAACGGCATGAGCGCCTCGCAGGCGCGGATGGCGCGGGCCTATGGCTATGTGTTTCAGGCACCGGCGCTTTATCCGTGGCGCACGGTGGAAAAGAATGTGGGGCTGCCGCTGGAGATCATGGGAACGGCGGATGCGGCTTCGCGGGTGAAGCGCAATCTGGAACTGGTGAACCTCGCAGGCTTTGAGAAAAAATTTCCGTGGCAATTGTCGGGCGGCATGCAGCAGCGGGTTTCCATTGCGCGCGCACTTGCGGTTGAGCCCAAGCTGCTGCTGATGGATGAGCCGTTCGGGGCGCTTGATGAAATCGTGCGCGACAAGCTGAACCAGCAATTGCTGGAGCTCTGGGCTGCCACAAAAAAGACTGTGGTGTTTGTGACGCACTCAATTCCCGAAGCGGTGTTCCTGTCGTCCAGGATCGTGGTGATGAGTCCAAGGCCCGGCCGCATCATCGACGTGATCGAAACAAATCTTCCGGCGGACCGCACGCTGGATATCCGCGAGACGCCGGAGTTCCTGAAAATTGCCCACCGGGTGCGCGAGGGCCTGAAGGCGGGGCACAGCTATGAGGATTGAAGCTTTCTCCTATCCCCCCATCTGTCATCCCGGCGAAAGCCGGGACCCAGAGGTGCAGGCAAGGAGTTTAATTCTCAAAAAACAGTGCCCTGAATACTGGGTCCCGGCTTTCGCCGGGATGACAGAAAACAAATGAGCGATGGCCGCACAGAACGTAACTCCATTCTCCCCGTCACGGTGGTGTGTGTGATCATCTTCGTTGCCTGGTATATCGCGGCGATTTTCATGAACACGGTGGTGGCGGAGCCGAAGATCGAAGCGCTGGGCGGCGGCTTTGCCAATACGATTAACGTGTCGTGGAGCCTTGACCGCCCGGTGATCCCCGCGCCGCATCAGGTTGTAGTAGAAGTCTGGAATACGGTTTTCACCATTGCGCCATGGAAGGTGAGGTCGCTGGTCTATCACGTTTGGGTGACGCTGTCCTCGACGCTGCTTGGCTTTGTGCTGGGGACTCTGCTGGGTATCGGGCTGGCGGTGGCCATTGTGCATTTCAAGTTGCTGAGCAAGAGCTTGATGCCATGGATCATCGCATCGCAGACCATTCCCATTCTCGCCATTGCACCGATGATCATCGTGGTGCTGGGATCGGTGGGGCTCACCGGGCTCGTCCCTAAATCCATCATCTCGATGTATCTGTGTTTTTTCCCCGTGGCCATCGGCATGGTGAAGGGGCTCACTTCGCCGGATCCGATGCAGCTTGATCTCATGCGGACTTACAACGCGAGTGTTTCGCAAGTTTTGTGGAAGCTCCGCTTTCCCGCCGCGATGCCTTTCCTGTTTGCATCGCTGAAAGTGGCGGTGGCCATTGCGCTGACGGGGGCCATTGTCGGTGAATTGCCCACGGGCGCGCAGTCCGGAATCGGTTCGCGCATGCTGGCCGGTTCTTATTACGGGCAGACGATTCAAATCTGGTCGGCGCTGGTTGCCGCATCGGCGGTGGCCGCGGCACTGGTTTACGGCGTCGGCGGGATTGAGCGCATCGTCAACCGGCAGATGGGCGCGCGGGCATGAGGGCTTCCAGGCTCAACGATATTCTGGCCCCGGCGCTTTTCGGCATCGCCGTTCTTATCCTGTGGCAGGCCACGGTGCGCCACTTCAATGTGCCCTTCGTTATTTTTCCCGCACCCACGGATATCTGGTCCAAGCTCATTGTGTCGCTGCCCATTCTTTATGCGGATTTTGTCCAGACTTTCATCCGCGCCGTGATCCCCGGCTGGATCATCGGGTCGGCTTCCGGGTTTCTGGTGGCACTGCTCTGCGACCGTTTCGCCTTCCTGCGGCAGGGGCTTTTGCCGCTGGGCAATCTGGCGGCGGCTCTGCCAATCGTCGGCGTTGCTCCCATTCTGGTGATGTGGTTCGGTTTTGACTGGCAATCGAAGGCCGCCATGGTGGTGGTGATGACCTTTTTCCCCATGCTGGTAAACGCCGTGGCGGGCCTGCAGGCTTCGGGCCACCTGGAGCGTGACCTGATGCGGAGCTATGGCGCCAGCTGGTTCCAGACGCTCGTGAAACTGCGACTTCCCGCCGCCATGCCTTTCATTTTCAACGCGCTCAAGATCAACTCGACATTAGCCTTGATTGGCGCAATTGTTGCGGAATTTTTCGGAACGCCGATTGTCGGCATGGGCTTTCGCATTTCAACGGAAGTGGGCCGCATGGGGCTGGATATGGTTTGGGCTGAAATCGCCGTGGCGGCACTGGTGGGTTCGGCATTCTACGGGTTGCTTGTCGCACTCGAGCGCTGGGTGACTTTTTGGCATCCGTCTTACCGGAGGTAAGCGGGAATTTGGAAAGAAGAAGGAGAACAGGGAAATGAAAAAATACTTACTTGCCGCAGCAGCGGCAGGCACAATGCTTGCAAGTTCGGGCGGGGCGTTTGCCGAAGCCGTGAAGCTTCAATTGAAGTGGGTGACGCAGGCGCAGTTCGCCGGTTACTACGTGGCCGAGGCCAAGGGCTATTACAAGGATGCAGGCCTCGAAGTTACCATCATGCCGGGCGGCCCGGACATCAACCCGCAGCAAGTTTTGGCCGGTGGCGGGGCTGACGTGGTGGTCGACTGGATGCCATCGGCCCTGGCGACGCGCGAAAAGGGTTCGCCGGTTGTCAACATTGCCCAGCCTTTCATGAAATCCGGCATGATGCTGACCTGCCGCAAGGATTCAGGCATCACCAAGCCGGAAGATTTCAAGGGCAAGACCCTGGGCGTATGGTTCTACGGCAATGAATATCCCTTCCTGTCGTGGATGAGCCATCTCGGCCTGCCGACCGCAGGCGGGGCTGATGGCGTCACCGTGCTGAAGCAGGGCTTCAATGTGGACCCCATCTTGCAAAAGCAGGCGGAATGCATTTCGACGATGACCTACAATGAATACTACCAGATCATCGAAGCCGGGATGAAGGCGGAAGACCTTGTGGTGTTCAAGTATGAAGACCAGGGCGTTGCCACGCTGGAGGACGGGCTTTACGTGCTGGAAGACAAGCTGAAAGATCCGGCCTTCGTCACCACCATGGCGAAGTTCGTGAAGGCTTCGATGAAGGGCTGGGACGAGGCGCGCGCCAATCCGGCCGAGGCGGTGAAGCTCGTTCTGGAGAACGATGCTTCCGGCTCGCAGACCGAAGGCCACCAGGCCACGATGATCGAGGAGATCAACAAGCTCACCGAAGGCTCCGACGGCACGCTTGACGTGGCCGCTGCCGAGCGCACGGTGGACACCCTGATGAAGGGCGGTTCCGATCCGGTGATCAGCAAGAAGCCGGAAGGCGCCTGGACCAGCGTCGTGACGGACGCCGCCAAGGCGATGTAAGCAAGTGGGATGCCCTCTCCCGTGCGGTACGCATGGGAGAGGGTGCCCGACAGGGCGGGTGAGGGCTCTTGGCCCCACAAGAGATTTTGAACTTTTATCTGCAAAGAGGCCCTCATCCGGCCTTCGGCCACCTTCTCCCATCCTGCGGACGGGAGAAGGCCCAATTGAAATACGGAGAACACCCATGTCCACACTCATTCGCGGCGGCACTGTTGTTAATCATGATCATTCGGCCCGCGCCGACGTGCTTATCGATGGTGGCAAGATTGTTGCCGTGGGCGAAAAGCTATCGGGCACCACGACGATTGATGCCGGCGGCTGCTATGTGATGCCGGGCGGCATTGATCCGCACACGCACATGGAGCTCATGTTCATGGGCAATGTCTCGGCCGATGATTTCGAGTGGGGCACCAAGGCGGCCCTTTCCGGCGGCACCACGATGATCGTGGATTTCTGCATTCCCGCACCTGGTGAATCGATGCTCGCTGCCTATCAGGCATGGCGGCACAAATCGGAAAAGGCAGCCACCGATTATTCCTTCCACATGGCGGTGACTTCATGGAGCCCGCAGGTTCACGACGAGATGGAAACCGTGGTCAAGACCTACGGCATCAACACCTTCAAGCATTTCATGGCCTACAAGGGTGCGCTGATGGTGAATGACGACGAGCTCTACAACAGTTTCAAGCGTTGCGCGCAGCTCGGAGCCCTGCCGCTGGTCCATGCGGAGAACGGTGATGTGGTGGCGCGCATGCAGGCCGATCTGTTGGCGCGCGGCATTACGGGGCCCGAGGGCCACAGCTACTCACGCCCGCCCGAAGTGGAGGGCGAGGCGACAAACCGGGCCATCATGATTGCCGACATGGCGGGTTCGCCGCTCTATGTGGTGCACACCTCCTGCGAACAGACCCATGAGGCGATCAGGCGGGCGAGGGCTGCGGGCAAGCGGGTTTATGGCGAGCCGCTGATCCAGCATCTGATGCTGGATGATTCAGAATACCAGAACAAGGATTGGGACTATGCGGCGGGCCGCGTGATGTCGCCGCCGTTCCGCAACAAGAGCCATCAGGATTCCTTGTGGGCTGGGCTTCAGTCGGGCTCACTTTCGGTGGTGGCCACGGACCACTGCTCCTTCACGATCAAGCAGAAGCGGGTGGGCGCCAAGAATTTTTCGATGATCCCCAACGGCACGGGCGGACTTGAGGACCGCATGCCGGTTCTGTGGAACGCCGGGGTGAACACCGGGCGGTTGACCAAGGAAGAATTTGTGGCGGTGACATCGGCCAACATCGCGCGCATTCTCAACATGTACCCGAAGAAGGGCGCCGTGGCCGTGGGCAGCGATGCCGACATTGTCATTTGGGATCCCGCCGCGACGAAAAAGATCAGCGCAAAAAACCAGGTGAGCCGCATCGAATACAATGTCTTTGAAGGCTACGAATGCAAGGGCGCACCCCGCACGGTCCTCTCGCGCGGCCGCGTGGCCTGGGAGCAGGGCGACATCCGCGCCAAGCCGGGTGACGGCGATTTCGTGGCAAGGCCAGCGAATGCGCCGGTGCATCAGGCGAATGCAATCTGGAAGGGCGTGACCGCACCGAAGGGCGTGAAGCGGGTGGAAGTGACGCCATGAAAAATGAATATGTTGAGAAAGAACCACCCGCAAAGGGCCCAAAACAGAAAAACATCGGTGCCTTGGGTGAAGAACTCGTAAAGTATCATCTTCTTGCAAGAGGTTGGGATGTAATCAATCTCAATTTGATAGGTAACAACAAACCAAATGCCGACTTGCTCGCGGTGAAAGGCAAGCAACAATGGCGAATCCAGGTCAAAACAAGCCAATACATTGACTGGGTTCAATTGGGCTGGCTTGAACATGGGAAAACTGTGATCAATTCAAAGCTCGGTGATCCCGCCGATTTTTTTGCGTTGGTCGCTCATAGAGCGCCGGGTGACTATAAAATTTTTGTTATTCCCGTCAGTCACATGAAAGATTGGGAGCGCAGAAACCTCAAAACACATTTCGAATTTCGTAGAACCAAAAATTCTGGATACGTCTATTTAGGGGCCAAACTAAGGAAGACAAAGTTCAACATCAATCGGAGTGGAGAAGAGTTCCAACCATTTCTAGATGGCTGGAAACTTCTAGGGCACACTTGATTTGCGCAATGGGATTGCGATGGTGAATTTGCAGTTATGAAGTCTTCGATTGCAGATCACTGGCAATGCTGGTGAAAGCGTTTTGGATGGAACTAGGTTATAAATTGAATGGAAAGCGATTCAAAAGCTGCCCGCCGAATGTCGCTCACGTTGGAGCTTGTAGCACTTTGCCATCGTGATGTCATCGATCCCGGACCTGAAGCGAAGTATGATTATTTTGTCGATGCCGATTACGCGAAGGCCGTGGAACGCCTCCTGCAGGAAAGGCCCACGGGCCCGTTTTGGCTCTTTGCCTATGGCTCGCTCATCTGGAAGCCGGAATTTCCAACGGAGGAAAGCCTGCTTGGCGTCGCTGATGGCTGGCACCGCGCCTTCTGCATTCACCTGGAGCGCTATCGGGGTTCGCCGGAACAGCCCGGGCTGATGATGGCGCTTGACAGGGGTGGCCGGTGTGAGGGCGTTCTGCTGCGCCTGTCGGAACAGGACCTGGCGTCACAGCTTGACCTCCTGCTGCAGCGGGAAATCGGCAGCCACGAAGCGCTGGAGAGCGTGCGGTGGATTGATGTGCAAAGTGCCCAAGGCCCCGTTCGTGCGCTGGTTTTTTATGCGCACCCCGCGCACCTCGACTACTATGTGAACTCACTGCCGCTTGAGCAGGTGGCCCGCATCCTGGCGCGGGCCTGCGGGCATTGGGGCTCCGGCGCGCAATACCTTCATCAGACCGTGTCGAAGCTTGAAGAGTTTGGTATCCATGATGAAAACCTCTGGATGTTGCAGGAATTGGTGGCGGAAGAGATACAGGGGCGGGAATTCGCCGCAGGGAGTTAGGCGTCGGCTTCAATGTTTTTTCACAGGCGTGCAAGAACGGCTGCGAAAGGCCCTTGACACTATATTCCTAGTATGCCAGTAATGTTCCTGTTTTGTTCTTTGGGCAGGATAGGAACCACATGAACTGGAAGACGGACTTCAACTGGGACTTGGCTCTCAAACGCAACAGCGAAGCGCTCAAGGGGATCATTGCAGCCCTGTTCGCCATGCTGGGGCTGGTGGATAATGCCACGGTTTCGCGGATTCCCAAGCCCCTTCACCGCGCCGTGCTGCTCGTGCTGCGGCCCGCTGAATCCGCCCTGCGCCGCCTTATCGTCATCGCGGCCCGGGGCCTTGTGGTGAAGGTGGCGCCCTCGGATCCCATGCCCAAGGGGCTCAAGATCGGAAAGGGCAGCGGGGGCAGGCTCCCCGCCTTCCAGCTCTACGATACGCGGAAATACTTTCCGGAACTAAGTTCGGGCCGCAGAAGGCCCGCGAAGTATCCCCCGCGCATCCGTTTCATCGAATATGATCCCCGGGTGGCGGCCCTCTTCCCGGCACCACCGCCCGTGGCCGATCCCACTCCCCCGCCCTCCGATGGCCTTGTCAATGGCGAGCGCCTCAGCCGCAGGCTCCAGGTTCTCAAGCTGGCCCTGGATGACCTGCCGCGCCAGGCCCGGCGCATGGCCCGCTGGCGGGTCCGGCGGGAGGCCATGAAAGCTCCGAAGTTCAAATCGCCGCTCCGGCCCGGCCAGCCTCCCGGCCGCCGCAAGCGGCAAATTCACCCCATCGATGAAATCCTCGTCAACTGCCATGCTCTTGCCTGGGAGGCGATGAAGCCAGACACATCCTAAAATATAAATCATCCGTCTACGGATTAATTTGACGCCGCGTCCACGCTGTAGCGCACCAGATAGAGGTTGCTGGTTTCGCGCGTGCGTGTAAATAGTGTTTCAAGCCCAACCCGCCCCAATCGGAGTTTCCCCATGATCCGCCACACCGCCGTGTTCCGCCTCAAGCATGCTGCGGGTTCGGCTGCCGAGCGTGACTTTCTTGCGGCCAACCGGGCGCTCAAGGCCATTCCCGGCGTCAACGCCTTTGAACTCCTGCGGCAAGTGAGCCCCAAGAATGATTTCACCTTTGGCATTTCCATGGAATTTGCCGACGATGCGGCCTACCAGGGCTACAACAATCACCCGGCCCATGTAGCCTTTGTGCGCGACCGCTGGCTGCCGGAGGTGGCGGCCTTCATGGAAATCGATTACGTCGTGCTGCCGGAATAGCCGGGTTCCCGCTACTTCGCGATGAGACTGTCGAGATAGGCGATAATCTCCATGGCCTGGTCCGCCTCGAAGACGAATTCCGGCATTTCATTATGGCCGGTGACAATGCCTTCGACGAGGGCTTCTCCGAGGGACTCGGGGGGATAGCGCGTCACCACTTCGCGAAATGGCGGCGCCTTGGCCAGGGGGCTGTTGCCGGTCACGCCAATCGCATGACAGCGGCTGCAATTGTCTTCAACCAGCTTCTTGCCCGCGGCGATATCATCGGCACGGGACATGGAACTGGCAAAAACGAGCAGGAAAAGGCTTAGCATGATGCGCATGGCCGATGAATAGCACGGGCCAGTCGCATTGTATTGACCCATATCAATAGCCGGGTAACACGATCAGCTTCGGCTCCGCCGGCAGGGTTTCGCGCGAGACGATGACCACGGGCGCGGATGCCATTTCAATTTCCAGGGATCCCCGCACATTGGCGATGAAGCGCGAAAGGGTTTCGGGGCCGAAGTAGTGCATGGGAATGACGATGCGGGTTTTCAGGTCTTTCAGAACCTGGATCATGTTGACGACGGGCATGGTATAGCCGCCGTCGACGGGCACCAGCACCACATCGAGCCTGCCGATCTGGCCGATATGGGCGGGTGTCAGCTCGTGATGCAGATGGCCGAGGTGGCCGATGCAGAGGCCAGCCACTTCAAAGACGAAAATCGAATTGCCATCGGGCACGCGGCCCAGCATGCCGCCCCTGATGTCGGTGGTCACATTGCGGATGTAAACGTCGCCAAAGGTGACATTGTGCTGGGCCGGGGTGCCGTCGTCGTTCCAGCCGCGCAGCACATTCCTGATCGCGGGATCGGGGGTTGGCGTGTAGTGCGAGCGGTGGGCGCGGTTCATGGTGATCACGTCAGGCACCACGCCGCCGGCATTGCCGGAAAAATCCGTGGCAATGCGGAGCCCGCCGGAACTTTCAATCAGGAAGGTGGAATGGCCGACAAAGGTAAGCTGCACCTGGTTTTCGGTGAGGGCGGCGGGAACCAGCTTTGCGAATTGCACGCGGGCGGGGCCTTGCGCAATTGCAAGGCAATCACTCGACAGGGTCTGGGCATTTCCGGTCAGGGAAAGCTGGGCGATCGCAAGACAGAACGCGGCAAGGAACCTGAACGGCATCGGCGGCTCTCCTGAAGAGGAAGATCAAGGCCTATAGCACGCTTCCATTATGGCAGAAATTTGGGATCAGCCAATCACGCAGTTGAAGCTCACGCTGATGCGGTCTTCGGGAGCGCGGTTCATCGGCACTTCGTGGCGGAGCCAGCTTTCCCAGAGCATCAGGGTTCCGGCCTTTGGTGTGCGGCTTTCATAGGTACTGGTCTTGCGTGGCGGAGCTGCCATCATCATAGCGTGGCGCGGATCCTCGAACACGATGGGGCTGGCGCCTTCCGGGGCTGTCACATAATAGGTGCCGCTCAAAACTGCGTTGGTGTGGATGTGCGAGGTATGCGAGCCGCCATGCGACAGAACGTTTACCCAGAGTGAATCGCAGACAGGCTTGCCGCTGCGCAAATTCCATTGCAGGGATTTGGCGAATTCCGCCGCGTGGGCATGGATGATTTTTTCCAGCCGGGCGAAGGGTTTTGAACGCTGGGGGAGGTCTTCAATCGAGGCATAGGAGGTATAGCCGGCGTAGCCGTGCTTTTCGCACCAGCGCCGGCCCTTGGCATCGTGCTGGCTGAGCGAAAGAGCGGCTTCCTCCAAATCCAGATTGAGGCGCTGGGCGTTGCCCACCTCGGCCCGGTAAATCAGGGTGGGAAACAGGCTTTCCACAGAGCGCTTCATGGCTGTCCCTTAATCAGCTTGCTTCCTGCTGACAAGGGCTTGCGATAATGGCAGTCTGGGATTCGAACGGGCAAACAGTGGAGCGGGAATGAACTGGGTGAAGGCGGGATTTGTTGTGGTTGTGGCGTCAGTTTTCATGGCGGGTGTGGCGGAAGCGGCCAAATGCGGCAGCACAGGCGGTGGTTTCGAAGCGTGGAAAAAAAGCTTTGCGGTGGAAGCAAAGGCCAATGGGGTGAAGCCCAAGGCAATCTCCGCCCTGATGGGCACCAGCTATTCGAAGGGAACCATCCGCGCCGACCGGGGCCAGCACGGTTTCAAGCTGTCGCTCAATGCCTTCATGGCCAAGCGCGGGGCCGAAGGGATTATCGCGCGGGGCCGCTCGCTCAAGAAGGCCAATGCGGGTCTCTTTGCGGCACTTGAAAAGCGCTACGGCGTGCCTCCCGGCCCGTTGCTTGCCATTTGGGGCATGGAGACAGGCTTTGGCGGCTTCCTGGGCAATCAGAACACCCTGTCGGCGGTGGCGACGCTCGCCTATGACTGCCGCCGGACCGCATTTTTCACCGATCATCTCTACGCGGCGCTGAAGCTTGTCGAGCGCGGCACTCTCTCCGCTTCAACCAAGGGGGCCATGCATGGCGAGGTGGGCCAGACGCAGTTCCTGCCGAAGAACATTCTGCTCTATGGGGCCGACGGCGATGGCAACGGTGCGGTCAACCTCAATTCCAAGGCCGACGCGCTGGCTTCCACGGCGAAGTTTCTCGCCGGGCATGGCTGGTCAGCGGGCGAAGGCTACCAGCCGGGGCAGGGCAATTTCCGCGCGATACAGGGCTGGAACGGGGCACCTGTCTATCAAAGAGCCATTGCCATCATGGGCAAGAAGATTGACGGAAATTGAGCCGCACATAGTATCATGACCTCCAAATCCAATCTTGCGATCAATCTACTATGACCAGCAATTCGCCTGAGCTTTCTGCCCGGGCACGGGAGATTGCCCTGGAGCTTACTTCATGGCCATCGGTGACGGGCACCGCGGGAGAGTCTGGTTTTCCGCGAAGACTTCAAGAATACTTCCGTTTTAAGGGGTTTGAAGAGAGCATATTGTTTCCCGTTGACGCACGGCCAAACCTGCGGAGCAACCTCGCCGTTCTGAAACGCGGCCGTTCGACACAAACAATTGTGCTCACCGGCCATTTCGATACGGTGCCTTACGACGACTATGGCGCGCTTGCAGACCTGGCGCTCAGACCGGAGGCACTTACAAAATCCATCATCAGCCGGCTTCGGCAAAGCGGCGAAAGCAGCCATGCCTTGCGGGATTTCGAAAGTGGGGATTTTCTTGCGGGACGCGGGCTCCTCGACATGAAAGCCGGATTGGCCGCGGGACTTGCGGCCATGGAGGTGTACTCCGGCGATGCGTCGATTCTGTTTCTTGCGGTTTGCGATGAAGAGGAAACGTCGGCAGGCGCCCGGGCTGCGGCTCCCATGTTAAAAAGCATGGAAAAGGAGTTCGGTCTCGAAATCAAATTGATCATCAACCTCGATGCCATTTCAGATCAGGGCGACGGATCGAATGGCCGCGTCGTTACCTATGGATCAATCGGGAAACTGTTGTTGACCGCCTTCGTTCACGGCAAGCAAACCCATGCCGGCTATCCGCAAGATGGGGTGAACGCGGCCTATGTCGCTGCGGAACTTTTGACAGAGTTTGAACTGTCGCCCTTGCTGTCAGAGCGCACGGGCGAAGAGTTGGCCGCGCCTCCAACGGCACTGCACTCAAAGGATTCGAAAACCGGCTACAACGTGACCACGCCGCAGCAGGCCTGGGTTTACTGGAATACACTGCAGCACAAGAGAACTGCTGGTGAAGTTTTTGACATAGCCATGGAGCATGCGCGGCGCGCCGTGGAACGGGCAAAGTCGCGTACTGGCCGAGACATCGATTTGATCAGCTTTGTGGAACTCAGGGGCAAGCATGGCCACAGCCTGCCGAAGCAAGATACGTCGCTGAATTTCCCTGAACAGTCACGGCTCGCCACACTTGCCATCGTAGAAAGCCTTGGCCTCAGTAAGCCAACGGTGGTCATGGGTTTTGGCTCCATTCCCTATTCGGCGGTGTCGCTCAGGGATGAAAGCTTACGCGCCGCGATTTCCAAAGCTGTCCAACCCTTCAGCCTTGACTCGGTCAGTTATTTTGCCGGTATTTCAGACATGAGCTTCTTTGGCGAGGCGTCGAGCGATCTTTCGGTGGTGGCGTCCAATACACCAATCTGGGGAACGAGCTTCACGTTGGCTGAACCGGCGGGCTACCCTTGCATCAACATCGGCCCATGGGGGCGGGATTATCATCATTGGCTGGAGCGGCTCCATGCGCCTTATGCATTTGAGACTCTCCCCAAAGTTCTGCTCGCGGTGATTGATGCGGTGTTCAAGAAAGGCTAGAGAGCCTCAACCCATTAACAGGAGAGAGCGATGAGCATTACGAGAATCGGCGCGGGCAAGCGCATGAGCGAAGCGGTTATTCATGGCGGCAAGGCCTATCTCGCCGGGTTTGTGGCGGACAAGGCCGTTGGCAAATCAGTGAAGGAGCAGACCGCCGACATCCTGTCGCAGATCGATGCGACGCTGAAGCAGGCGGGAACCGACAAGACCAAAATCCTGAAAGCGAATATCTGGCTCACTGATATCGGCAAATGGGCAGAAATGAACGAAGCCTGGGATGCCTGGGTTGTCGCTGGGCAGACGCCGGCGCGCGCCACGGTTGAATCGAAACTTGCAGGCCCTGGCCTTGATGTTGAAATCATGGTGGAAGCCGCAATCTAACAAAAACTTGCACAAGGACTTGTTATTGCAGCATTTTTCCATGATGGCTAAGCCCGTGGAACCTTCCGGACTGCCAATTGTTAACAATTAACAATTGGTTAGTTCGGTGTCACATTGTAGCCATAAAGGCCCCTATGTTGCGCCGCAGCATGAGAGAGAGGGTCTATCATGAGGCATTTGGTTTTTGGCGTTTTGATTGGGTTTTTAACTTTGGGCGGATTCGATTCCGGAGTAGAGGCCAAGTCAGCAAGTGGCGTTGCATCCTATTACAAATCCGGCAAGCAAACCGCCAATGGCGAACGCTTCAATCCAAACGGGCTGACTGCGGCCCACCGCACCCTGCCGTTCGGCACAAAGGTCCGGGTGACCAGTACGCGCACTGGAAAATCCGTCGTTGTCCGCATCAATGATCGCGGGCCTTTTATCCGTGGCCGGGTGATTGATCTGAGCCTGGGTGCGGCGAAACTTGTCGGGATGACGACCTCCGGCGTAGCGAAGGTCACTTACTCTGTCCTCAATTGAAATTTTTAAGCTTAATGGAATTTCCGGGCTCACACTTGTTTAACCAAGTTTGTTGAACATGTTCCATTTCTTACCCTCCATTAATACCCAACACGATATTGCTTCTTGAAAATAGTGGGAAGTGTCTCGTGGAAATCAATGACGATATCAGCCAGCGGAGCGAAACTGCGGCGCGCAAATGTGTTTTGATTGTCGATGATGACCCGCTCATCTGCGATGTGCTGGCCAGCCTGTTTGCCAATCTCGGCTACGAGACGGTAACGGCCGAGGACGGCGAGGCGGCCTGTGACCGCATTGCCCAGGACAATCTTTCCCTTGCCGTTGTCGACCTGAACATGCCCAAGCTTGATGGCTTCGGCCTGCTCCGCCACATCCGGCAGCATCCGCGCACCGTCGATCTGCCCGTCATCATTTCAACCGGCTATGACGACCGGACTTCCATTGAAGAGGCTTACCGCCTTGGGGCCTCATCCTTTGTCACCAAGCCCATCAACTGGGCGCAGTTCGGCTACCACGCACAATTCGTCATCCGCAACGGCGAGATCGAACGGGACCTGCGGCGCGCCGAAGCTGAAGCCCGCGCGGCCAGCAAGATGAAGAATGGCCTGTTCAGGATATTGAGCCATGAACTCAAGACACCGCTTGTGGCCCTCATCGGCCTGACCGACGTTCTGGCGGAAGCATTGAAGGACAAGGTTGAGGCGATTGAAGCCGAACAGCTCGGCCACATTGTCGGCGCCTCGCAGCGGCTGAACCGGCTGATCAGCGATATCCTGGTTCTTTCCAAATCATTTTCCGGCGCGTCGAGCCTCCGCCTCTCCAATGAAAGCATGACCGACCTGCTCGATGACAGCATAGTCGGGCTGGAAGCAAACGCCAGGGCCAAGAGCATCAAGATCAAAATCGCGCGGCCGGGCAAGAGCCTGATGCTGCACTGCGACAGCCAGTTGCTGCGCCAGGCCATCAAGAAACTGGTCGACAACGCCATCAAGTTTTCGCCGGATGGCGGCACCATCGAAATCTGGGCTCACCGCAAGCCCGACCATTCAACGGTCATTTCGGTGCGCGACAACGGACCGGGCATTTCCCCCACCAAGCTGGCGGAATGCCTGCTGCCGTTCATTCAGGAAGACATGTCCTATGGCCGGCCAGCCGAGGGCCTGGGGCTGGGCCTGCCCATCGTAAAAGCCATTGCCGAGGCCCATAACGGCGAACTCATCTGCCAGAGCACGCAGGGGCACGGCACGGTTGCGGCCATCTGGATTCCGGACATGTCAACGCCTGTCACCAAGGCCGCCTGAGCCATTCATTCCTGACATGATCGTTGCTAGCCATCGCATGGGGCGGCGTTTGTAACAATTCCAAATCTCTGACAGACTGCAAAAATCTGGAGGAGATTTCATGAAAGTTGTGTTTACCGACGACCACCGCCTGCACTTTGCGCAAGGGGAAATTTCGGGCGGCGAATTCGTCACGCCCTTTGAACGCCCTTCGCGCATGGAATATATCCTGCGTGAACTCAAGAAGCGGCGGATGGACAACATCATTCCGCCAAAGCCTTTGGACATGAAGGCGGTGGCGCGGGTCCACGACAGGGGCTTCCTGAAATTCCTCGAAACGGCGTGGAGCGAATGGACCAGGGCAGGCTATCGTGGCGAGATCGTGCCTACTGGCTTTCCGGCGCGCAGCATGCAGCAGCGCTGCCCCAAGCATATCGACGGCAAGGTCGGCTATTACATTCATTCGGTTGAAACCTGCATCACGGCGGGCACCTGGGATGCGGCCCGCGCCTCGGCTTCGGTGGCGCTGACGGCGCAGAAACTGATTGCGAGTGGGGAGCGGGCGGCCTTTGCGCTGTGCCGGCCGCCGGGGCACCATGCCCATGATGACCTCTATGGCGGTTATTGCTTTCTGAACAATGCGGCAATTGCCACGCAGGCATTCCGCGATTCCGGTGCGGCGCGCGTGGCCATTCTCGATGTGGATTTTCACCACGGCAATGGCACGCAGGATATTTTCTATGACCGCAGTGACGTGCTGTTCTGTTCGCTGCA
>JAUXUN010000045.1 GCA_030680855.1 Aestuariivirga sp. | reverse complement strand
CTCTCAAGACAGGCCATCGCAGTTCTCCTTCAAACTGCAACCCTACTGAATCCCTTCCGCGCTGATCCGCAACCCCAAATCGCCCATATGCGATTCCCCTGCCGCAAGGGGGAGGGGAATAGGATCGGAAGACTATCGGTGTTTTTCCGCACAGGATGATGCCGCGGTAATCATGCAACAATAATATTGCCTGGGTACGGAGTACTGCTTTGCGTAGCTGGAGGCTCTTGCCGTGCAATTACTGAGGCCGGTTGTCTGTCCGAGTGATATCCCGGTGCCGCCAGGCAAATTGAAATGGACGTTATAGCTGGCATCGGCGATCTGCTGACAATTGAACCTGTTGGGTGAAAAACTGGAGCACTGATCCTCACAACCGGCAAGGCCCGACAACAGGAAAATTGAAATGAGATAAGCCCCTGAGCGTGCCTGCATGCGTCAACACCCCAACTTCTCTTCAAACAGCGCTCGCAACTTAGATATCCGGCGTGATTCAGGCAATGCCGCAACCGGGCAGGGCCGGCAGGGGCTGGAAAGAATGAGCTTTACACAAGGTAGGGCAATTAGCCTCCTGAAGGTCAATTGGACAGGCCTTGGACATGAATCCTGCTTACACTGAGAAACTGCGTCCAATAATTGTATTCTCGGCAGTGGGCCTCGGCCTCTTTGCTGCATCCCTCATCATATGGCCGCTATGGATCAACCGGATCGCCCCTCAACTCCTGGGGGCCGCAACGGAGAGCGGCGGCGCCGGATCGCAGAATCTGATCGTTTTTGGCTGCATTATCGGCCTGACTTGCCTCAATCTGGTGACGCTGATGCTCCCGGAAGCGTCCACGATAGAAGACAGCATGGCGCAGATTGCCGAGAAAATCACAGAACCTGGTTCAATGGCCATGGGGATTGAGCGGGAGGTGTCGGCAAATCTTGATCGCATTATCGCACTTCTCAAAAGCCATTCGGAAATCAGCCGGATCTATTCGGCTTCATTGGAAAACGCCGGGAGAAATCTGATCGAAGTCACGTCTCCGGAGCAGCTTCGGGTGGCAATTGGCTACCTGATTACCGAAAACAACAAGATGCGCAAAGAGACAAACGACCTGCAATCCAACCTCAATGAGTCCCATCTGCAGATCGAAAACCTGCGGGAGAATCTAGAAGTGGCGGAAGAAACGGGAATGCGCGATCCCCTGACGTCATTGTGGAACCGCCGCGCCTTCGATCATATGCTCGAACTTCAAGTTGAAGCGGCAATCAAGGACAACACGCCGGTGTGCCTGATCCTGGCTGACGTCGATCATTTCAAGAAGATTAATGACAGCTTTGGGCACCTCATAGGTGACGAGATACTGAAGCTGGTGGCGAGCACAATTTCAAAGAGCGCCAAGGGACGGGATTTTGCGGCCCGGTTTGGCGGAGAGGAATTTGCCTTGATCCTGCCGCAGACGCCCCTGGAAACCGCGCAGAAACGTGCCATGCAGATCAAGCATCAGCTTGAAACCCAGAAGTGGTTTGTCAGCAAGCGCAATGAGCCCGTAGGCACCGTTACGGCATCATTCGGGGTGAGCCAACTGCAACTGGGCGAGAGCAAGGATGCCTTTATCGGCCGTGCCGACAGCAAGCTTTACGAGGCAAAAATTGCCGGGCGCAACCGGGTGGCCAGTTGATTGCCGGCATGAACAGGCAAGTAATGGCGCAGGGGGCATGTATTGAAAAATAAAGAGCGAACAACACTTACAGCAAGCGACATTGCGCTAAACGTGGTGTCGGTGGTGCTGGCTTTCTTTTCTGCGTCCTTTGCTGGCTACATGGTGATGTACGGCCCGCCGGACCGAAGCGGAAATGCTCCGATGGTCGGTGTGGCGCTTGAACCATTTGACACGTCACGAACCAAGCTGGGCCAATATGACACTCTTGATCCCATCGTGACGGGCTCAATTACAAAAGATGCCGACTCCGGCAAGAGCGCCAAACGCGCCGCGCTTGAACTTTTTCAGGCAGATCAGCACCTCAATTACAGATTGCGCACCATTGTTCAAAATACCGCTTTCATTGATATTTCAAATGACCGGTCGATTGTTACCCTGCCGGTGGAAATCGGGGTGCTGATCCCGGGTGTTGGAAATGTGCTGCGTTTCGAGCGGCGAGGCGGCAAGTGGATTGTCGTGACAAGCACGTCCGAGATATCAGAATCTGGAATGGCCGCTGTCCGGTAGTGCGACAGCGGAAGGGTTGCCTGCCACCACTTTCAAATTTTCAGTGCAGCAAAACTCCGACAAGCACCGCGACGGCGGAGAAGGCGGCCCCGAGCATGAAGCCCAGTATTACACTGTCATGGCTCTCACGCCGCTGGTGATTGTCGCGGAGCCCCATGAGTTCCTCGATCGCATCATTTGCGGCGCGCTCCAGATCGGTCCGCGGCAGGCTATCAAGAGTCTGTCCACGCCAGTAAACCATTGTTCCAATCTCCTTTTGAGACGGAACATTGCAAGTGGCATGCCAACGTATATTTGCGCCTTATAGGGGTTTTATGGGGATTCCGGGCCCCTGACATGTCGACAGTTGGTTAATTTATGCGCCAGGATTACTGGTTGCTGTAGTGCAGCAGCATCGCCGAGGTGTCCTCAAGCTGTTTTGCCACTTCGGCTTGCCGGCTCCGCAGAGTGTCGAGATGGCTGTGTAACAGGTTTATGGTTTGCTGGCTGTTGGTGATTTCCGGGTTTGCTTCAAACATTTTACGGATATTGGCGATGCCAATTCCCAGCCGCCGCATCATCAGGACATCCTTGAGGCGGCGGACATCTGATTCCATGTAGGTCCTGAATCGCCCGTGGCGGGGCGGCGAGAGAAGCCCCTCACGCTCGTAGAACCGTATGGTTTTTGGATCAACGCCGGTTTCCAGCGCCAGTTCGCCGATGAACATGAAGCTGCTCGAATGGGTATCCTCGCGGCGCTGTTGTTTCTTCTCAAATTCGACCGGGATTACCGCCCTTGCAGGTCCATCCATTTTGCAGCTCAGCCCCCGTGTTCATCTTTATCTTTTTAACGCGTTGAAACCAAATTTGGTGAACTCCAGGGCGTTCCCGCATGCTCGCACTATCAGGACGCAGCTTTCCCCCAACTGACCATCAGATGTTTACAGTGAGTCATCTTGTGCGGAACTGCCATAATTGGCAGGCCGGTTGCAAAACTAAATCAGACCACGCTGCATTGCAGCAGCAACTGCGTGAGTCGTATTGACGCTTCCCAATTTATGCCTTGCGTTTTCAAGAAAAAACCTGACCGTGCGCGCGCTGATTCCCAAAAGCATTCCGATATCCTCGTAGGTTTTTCCTTCGGCACTCCATTTGAGGCATTCAATCTCGCGTTCGGTTAAGGATGGTTTCTCCACTGCGTCGTTCCTGTTTTTTGGAGTTCCGTTTGCCAAGGCAATAAAGGCAGCACGAATTTGCCTGCATGATCATCAGAGATCTTCGAATGCAACGGCGTGCGGCATGCGCAATAACTAAGTCTGATTTGCTTGCATTGATTGTCGACCCCCCGCTTTGCCCCAGTATTTGTATTTTATCCTATAATTCCGTTGCGGATAATGTAAAGTGTTATTCATTCCGGAGTGCAATGTACTGCGGAAAAGCAAAGCTCATATGACAATCCATCCGCAGTTATCACCATGCACGCTTGAGATGCACATCCACACGCCGGGTGGTTGAGCCGATCACTGGAGTTCTCGTTTCATGCCCTTCAAAGCAACGGCATGAATTGAATGCCGGGTTGCAGGCAGTTGTAAATACCATCTGGCTGCCTCTTGCGCGGTGCTGAGATCCGGCGCCAGCGAAAGCGATGTCGCTGAATTGTCAATTTAATGGACTTACTTACACTGGATGTAGATATCTATATCATATGTAATTATATTATTTAATAATAATATAATCTACTTGGTTTAATATTATACACGTATGCAATCACTATAGTGAAGTATAAATAGTATACACATCGTGATATATTTGGAATTTCTAGATGTTTAATGAAAAATTAAGACTTTGTTAACCGTATATAAACGAATGCTAGCCCCTGTGCTGTTGTGTTTACTTGCGTAAATTAGAGGCAAACAATCCTATTTTCGAAGTAACAAGGGGCAAAAATGATCATAATTGTGGACGAGCGGATAGAGGTTACGGAAGCTTATTGCGCCAGTCTTGGCCGTGAGGGCCTTTCAACGACGGGTTTCAATCATATCGAATTCGATGGCTGGTTTCATTCAGCGGGGCTGCATGATCTCGCGGCGGTTGAGACGATCATCATTGGCAGCTTTCCGGACCGCGAGCGGGCCATCAGCGCGATAAAATTGCGCTCAAACATTCCGGTCATTGCTGTCAACGAAACAACGGGTTTGGAATCCACGCTGAACCTGTTTTCAACGGGCGCCGATGACGTTGTTCGCAAACCGGTTCACGCGCGTGAGTTCATTGCGCGAATGGGGGCAATCAAGCGCCGCATTTGCGCAGCACCCCGGCAGTCTGACTTTGGCCATCTGAAAATCTATTTTGACGGCCGCGACCCTGAAATCCTCGGGCAGGTTTTGATGCTGCCGCGCCGCGAGCGCCGCATCCTGGAATATCTTGCCGCCAACCGCATGCGCCGGGTCAACCGGTCACTGATATTCAATGCCGTCTACGGCCTCTTCGATGAAGAGGTTGAAGAAAGCGTGGTGGAAAGCCATATCAGCAAGCTGCGCAAGAAGCTCAAACACGCCTTGGGCTACGATCCCATCGATACCAAGCGGTACCTTGGCTATCAGCTGGTTGGACCGAACGAAGCAGCCCAGGCAAATGCCGCGGCCGCTGATGTTGATAATGATTTTGCCGGCACGGGCCTGGGTTTTCCGGCAGCATCTGACCTGCTTGTGGAAGCGGCATAATCCGCAAACTGACTGTAGCGGAGTCCATTTTTTATTCCGAGAGCTGAGCCGCTACCTCAGCGAACGGATCCAGGCTCACCGGCGAATCAGGCGTTTGGGCCAGTGCCTGGTAAAGCTTCGGGACAACGGCCAAGGCCTTGTCCAATTCAAGATCACCGCCGGCCTGATATCCTCCCATGGATCTCAGGTCGCGCGAGTCTTCAAAGCGCGCAATCAGGGCCAGAAGCATGCGCACAAGTTTGCGTTGATCCGGCGACCAGACAAGCTGCGCCAGGCGGGAAATGGACGACAATAGGTTTACCGCCGGGTATCTTCCCTGTTCGGCGATGCTCCGGCTCAGGACGATATGGCCATCGAGCGTGCCGCGTATGGCATCGGCTATGGGATCATTGTGATCATCACCATCAACCAGAACCGAAAAGATACCGGTGATGAAGCCGGTGCCCTCAGCACCAGGGCCGGCGCGTTCGAGCAATTGGGGCAGGTCGCTGAAAATACTGGGCGGAAATCCACGCGCCACGGGGGCTTCGCCGGCGGATAGGGCAACATCACGGCAGGCATGGGCATAGCGGGTCACAGAGTCCATGATCAGCAGGACATTTTCACCCTGATCGCGGAAGTATTCAGCAAGGCGCATGCCGGTGCGCGGCGCCAGGCGACGCATCATGGGGCTTTCGTCACCGGTTGCCACCACGGATACCAATCGGTGCTTGTCCCTGCCGAGGGTGGATTCCGCGAACTCCCTGACTTCGCGTCCGCGCTCGCCGACAAGAATGACAATGACCGTATCAAAGCCGGCGGCACTCGACAGCATCGAAAGAAGTGTCGATTTTCCAACGCCGGAGCCGGCGAAAATCCCGATGCGCTGGCCTTTGCAGAGCGGTGTAAAAATGTCTATCACCCTGACACCGGTTCTAATCGGCTTCTGCACCAGTTTGCGGACCATGGCATTTGGCGGCGCGTTGTCCACCGACAGGGATTCCTGGCCCAGGATCAATTCCGCCCCGCCGTCTATCGGCCTTCCCAGGGCATCGATCATGCGCCCCTTCCAGCTTGGACTGGGCCGAATGGTGAGGTTTCCAACCGGTGAAGCTTGCGTCGCCAGGCTGATCCCGGAGCCATTGTCAAAAGTTCTGACAAGGACAGTTTCCTGCTCCAACCGAACCACCTCGGCAAGGACCGGGCGATCACTGCAATGGAATTTGACAAGCGAACCGAGCCTTACAAAATTGGAAAGGCCATGGATCCTGTATCCACTTGCCGTTGCCTCAACCACCTTGCCAATGGCTTCAGCCATCGGAGCGTTGTTCTGAAGCCGGTGGATGCGGGCAGCAAGGGTTGCCAGTCCGCCAGGAGGGGAGATAGCGATGTTCACTGAAACTCAGCCACCTAAGCTCCGCCCAGGACCTGGATTGCCCGCTTCAGGGAAGACGAGCTTTCTTCAATTGAGGTTTGCAGCCCGTCGAAGGCCCTTGTGACCATGATCAGATCGGTCATTTCCGTTACGGGATTTACATTTGACTCTTCCAGAAAGCCCTGGACAAATCCATCAGAAGCGAATGAGACAACCGGTGTTCCGGCATTGGCCGGGATGATGGCTGAGTTTTCGTAGCGCGTGAAGCCGTTCGCCGGCTCGATTGAAAACAGGCCAATAGCGCCGAAGTTCCTGCCGTTCTGGCTGATCATGCCATCGCGGGCGATCTTTGGCGTTCCGGCCGCGGGGTCGAGCAGAATGAGTGCGTTCCCTGCGTCAAGAACTGGATAGCCATTCAATGTCTGCAACTCGCCGGACTCAAGCAGCTGCATTCGCCCGTCCCGGGTGTAGGCAATCCCGGCAGGCGTTTGCATGGCAAGCCAACCCTTGCCTTGAACGGCCACATCAAGCGGATTGCCGGTTTTGTTCAAGCCACCGGAGCGCTCGGAAATAAAGGATTCCCCCGAGGTCGAATAGGCCGTCGGGGTCGCCGACACCATTGACAGCACCGTGTCAAACTTCAGTTCTTCGGAGCGGTAACCCACGGTACCCGCATTGGCGACATTGTTGGCGATGGTGGCGAGCCGCCGTTCAAGGGCAACCTGTCCCGAAAGGTTTACGTATAATCCGGATTGCATCAGTTGAATCCCTTGAAGCGCAAAGACTGTATTTTCGTCAGGGTGTCGATGCTGGTGATGGATTGAACCCCCTGGATTATGGTCAGGGCAGGGGCCGTGGCGGCGACCGTGCCGTTTTTGACTTCCCAGAGCGTTGTAAAGCGGGTCAAGAACTTGTTCAGAACTGCTGGATCGTCGAGGTTTTCAAGATCAATCTTGTTCTTGATGATTTCAGCCTGCATATCGAGATTGTTGGCGTTGCTTGAAGCGGTGAGCCCCAGGGCCACCTGTGCAACCTTGTACAGGGCCGCATCGCCGAGAATGCTGTAGGCGCTGGTGATGTCCGGGGCTTTGCGCCGGAAATAAAGCGCCAGCCGCACGCCTTCATTTGAACTGCCGGCCTGCTCTTCCAGTTGAACCTGAAGATACTTGTCGACGACACCCTTTTGGGTCCGTTCAAATATTGTTGTCGTGGTGCCCAGGCTCTTGAAGTTAAATGCGGTGGCAAGCTCCTTGAAGCGCGGATCGGTGAGCTGATTGGTGAAGCTGTTTGCCGAATCGATGCCATCGGTAAGCACCTTCTTTACGAAGGCCTTGGCATAAATCATGTCTTTCAGGCCGAAGGCCTTCATCGCGTAGGCAAACACCCGGTCATTGGCAAGAAAATCTTCAATGGTCTTAACTTTGCCAATGGTGGCCAGGTAGTAATCAGTCTCGCGATTCACGTCCGGCGCGGCGCGCACGCGCGCCAGGGATTTGTCGATGTTTTGCGTGAGCAACTTGTAGCTGGCGACAGTTGATAGCATTGAACGGCCTTTTCAATATCCCGCTGCCCATGATCAATTGAACAGCTTGTCTGGAACTTACCGGCCGCGCCAAGTTTCAGGTAAGTCTCATCCGATAGGAACTTGGGTTGGAGGCGGTTTCCTTCCTCCGACGCTAAATCAAGGGGTTCCCGCGTTGACTTTCATTGTTGGCCTCATTCTCACCATCGGCAGCATTCTCGGTGGATATGTGGCTCTCGGTGGCCATCTTTACGTGCTGTGGCAGCCCTATGAATTCATAATCATCCTGGGATCGGGCATCGGCAGCTTCTTTGTGGCAAACCCCATGAAGGTGGTGAAGGACACGGGCGCCGGAATCATGGAGGCCATAAAGGAGTCAACACCCAAACCCCAGGAGTATCTTGATCTTTTGGCGCTGCTCTACGGGTTGATGAAGGAACTGAGGTCCAAGTCACGAACCGAAATGGAAACGCATGTTGACAATCCGGAGGAGTCCGCCATCTTCAGGGGATACCCGGCCATTTTGAAGGATCATGCCCTCAAACATTTTATCTGCGACTATGCCCGCCTGATTGTTATCGGCAATGCGCGCACCCATGAAATCGAGGCGCTCATGGATGAGGAAATCCAGACAATTGGCCGCGACAAGCTGAAAGTTTATCACGCCATGCTGGGCATTTCCGACGCCCTTCCGGCGCTTGGAATCGTTGCGGCCGTTCTCGGCGTCATCCATGCGATGGGGGCGCTCAACGAATCACCGGAGGTCCTGGGCCATTTGATTGGCGCGGCACTGGTCGGCACGTTTGCAGGCATCTTTTTCTCATATGGGTTTTTCGGGCCACTTGCCACGAAGATAAAATCCGTGCGGGAGAAAAAGGTACGGCGCTACGTCATTATCAAGCAAACACTGCTTGCGTTCATGAATGGAGCCTTGCCGCAGGTGGCCCTCGAGCATGGCCGAAAGACCATCTCCGCCTATGAGAGGCCGACGATCAATCAGGTCGAGGAAGAAACGTTGAATCATGGCGCGGCCACGCGTGCCGCTTAGGGTAGCTGGATATGGACAGGCTTGAAACTTCTATGCCCGCAAAACCACTCTCGCTTAAGGCGCTTCGCGCAAAAGCGGATAGGCCCGCCAATAATTTGGCGCTGTTGCCGAAGTCATTCGGCCGTTTTACGCTGGCGCTTTCCAAGGATTTCCTGACTATTGCCGCTACGTCCCCCAGTTTCACCTTTGAAGAATTTTGCCGAACCGAGGCCAATTCAGTTCAGGAAGTTGAGGAAAACTGGTGCCTTTCAGAAACTCTTATCTGTGGTGAACTGAAACAGGGCGTTCGCGTGAGCATCGACAGGCCCGTCATTTACGGTTTGTGCGATGTGGTTTTTGGCAGTGTCGGAAACGAACCGGCCTATGCCGAGGCACGCCCGTTCTCAAAAATTGAACGGGCAATCGCCCAACTGTTCTTCAAAACCGTCGGGCGGACCATGCCATCGGCGTTCCCGAGCGCCGCCCTGAAGGAATTTTTTGCGGCGCCGCCGGAGGATCCAAACGAGGATCCCCTGTATCCTCCCGTCAAGCCGTTCGTGTCTGTAAAAATCCTCTGCAACATACACGGCTACAGCGGAGAACTGCTTATCGAAATGCCGGAGGAACTTGCCCTGCAGTTTCAGATGGGTGACGACAAGCAGCGCGCGCCAGCGGCACCAAAGGTTTCCGAATGGGGCACGCAGATTTCAGGGCGCGTTGAAACCATTGAAGTGGAGCTGGTGGCCGTGCTTGCCAAGTTTCAGATGAGCCTTGACAGCGTAACGGGCCTTCATGCCGGGCAGATGATAAAGCTTGAAAATGACATCGCCAGCCCGATTGTCGTGTGCAGCGACGGCATTGAGCTGTTCACCGCCAGGCTTGGCCAAACGGCAAGAAAATTCTGCCTCAGCATCGAAACGCCAATCGCAATGCCGCAATAGACGGTGCAGAGTTCAACTTTTCCCGGCTGATCGTGTCTGGCCCGCAAGAAGCACAATTTTCCCACAAGCTTGATAGTTGAAGATCAGAAACTGAACTGACGCCCGAACTGAAAGATTTATGAATGGCCGACATCCTTGAAGAGTCTGCGCCGGTAGAGGCGGCCGAAAGCACCCCGCCGGCTGATTTGAACGGCCCGCCAGAGGAGGTTTCGGGCGCGGGTTCGCTTGAGAATGCCTTGAATAATTCGGAGGCGGGCAGGACTTCGGCAAAACCCGGCTCCCATGCCGCTCCCGATCAGCGAGGCGGGGGAACGATGCCGCAGGGCTCGCTGCTTAAGATCCCCGTAAACGTGCAGGTCATTCTTGGTACGACGCGGATGCCGCTTCACAAGGTCATGTCACTTGGACCCGGCTCCATTGTAGCCTTGGACAAGGAGCTTTCGGAGCCAGTTACCCTTCTTGTGAATGGAAACGAAGTCGCCCGCGGCCTGATTGTCGTCGTCAATGAGAAAACCGGCCAACTCGGCATCTCGCTGACGGAAGTCTCGTCAGGCAACCCAGCCGACAAGTTTTCAAAACCGATCTAGTTGAGAAAAGACCAGCGCTGTGAGTCAGGAGGACATGAATGAACGGGCGAGCAAGGCAGCAATAATATTGCTGGCCCTGGGCGGTTCGCTTGGTTCCCGGCTGCTGAAGGAATTTGAACCGGGGGAAATCCGGAAGTTCGCAAACTCGGCTGCATCGCTCAACGAGATCGACCCGACATTCCTGGGCAACCTGGTCGACGAGTTTTCATTCGAGATGAACAAACCGGCACTTTTGCGCGGTGGTGACCAGCAAACCCGCAGCTTTCTGGCGGAAGCGCTGCCCGCCGACCAGATCAACAGGATACTCGGCGCCGAAGACGTGCCGTTCGCGCCTGTTTGGCAAAATTTCGCTGCAGGGTCCGAAAACACTCTTGTGCCATATCTACTTGATGAACACCCGCAAACCATCACGTTCATTCTCACCAAGCTGGATATGGATCTTTCGGCGAAAATCGTCTCGCTGCTGCCGCGCGAATTGCGTGATCCCGTCACCCGCCGCCTTCTCAAAATGCAGTCAGTTGAGGCCGAGCCCAACAAGCTGGTTCAACTTTGCCTGCAGGCCGACCTGCTGACCCAAGCCGATACGGGCCTCGAAAAGGAAGGCCGAGCGAGAATGGCAACGCTTCTCAACAAGATGGACAAAGAGCAGATAGAGATGATTCTTGAAGGTTTGAAAGCCGCAAGACCGGCCGAGGCAGCGGCTCTCAGAAAGCTGCTCTTCTCGTTTGAAGATATCGTGAAATTGGACCAGAAATACCGGCTGATCCTGTTTGACAAGGTTCAGACTGAACAGGTGATGCTTGCCCTTCGAGGCGCTGAGGCCGAGATCAAGGAAACCATCCTGTCGTCACTGGGAGCCCGCGCCCGCCGGATGATCGAATCCGAGCTGAATGACGCAGCGGCCGAGGTGACAAAGGAAGTAATAGCCGCCCGCCGGGCCATTGCCGAGACCGCCCTCAGGCTTGCCTCCAGCGGAGAAATTTCCATTGAAGTTGAGGCTGCTGCTGATGCCGCTAGGGATGCCGCATGAGCGAAGATCAGGACCGCGACAGTAAAACCCAGGAAGCCTCGGAAAAGAAGATCAAGGACACCATCGAAAAGGGCAATGTCCCGGTTTCGCGGGAAGTGCCGGTTTTCCTTTCGCTTGTCAGCATCCTGATTGTCTGCAGTCTCATGCTGAGCGGCAGCACCGCCGGCATCGAACACATGCTGGGATCGATAATTGCCGAGGCGGGCACCCACAGACTGGAAAGCCAGCTCGATGTGGCTGAACTCCTGACGCCAATCGCCCAGCAATCTATAATCTACATCCTTCCCATGCTGCTTGTTCTGATGGCTGGGGGCATTATCTCGTCGCTCATTCAGAATCCATTTCAAATTACATTCGAGAGAATTGAGCCAAAGGCCTCGCGGCTTTCCATCAAAAGCGGCTTGAAGCGGATTTTTGGGGCCCGCGGTGCGGTGGATTTTCTGAAATCCCTGTTCAAGTTTGCCTCCATCTCCCTCATTCTCTACATAATCGTGAAATCGGAAATGCCCGCGGCCATCAGCGTGATGATCAAGCCGCCGCAATTGATGCCGGCCATCATACTTGAGATCACCATTAAGCTTGTTTCGGCTGTTGCCGTTACGGCACTTGTGCTCGCCGCGGTGGACACGGTGTGGAGCCGGATGGCGTGGCGGCGCGACCTGCGGATGTCGCATCAGGAAGTCAAGGAAGAGCACAAACAGGCCGAAGGCAATCCACTGGTCAAAATGCGCGCCAAAACATTGGCCCGCCAAAGGTCATCGCGGCGCATGATGGCCGCCGTGCCGCGGGCAACCATGATTATTGCCAATCCGACGCATTATGCGGTTGCCTTGAGATATGTGCGCAGCGAGGGCGGCGCGCCCATCGTGCTGGCCAAGGGGCAAGACAGCATGGCGCTGAAGATACGTTCTATCGCCGAGGAACACGGCATATCCGTCATTGAAAACAAGCCCTTGGCGCGGGCCATGTATGAAAAAGCTGAAGTCAATTCAATGATTCCGCAAGAATTCTTCAAAGCCGTGGCTGAATTGATTCACTTCCTGCAAATGCGAAAAGTCGCCAATTTGATTGGTCAAAAAGGAACCTGACATGAGTGGAGTCGGCACAGGGCGTTTCCCGGAATTCGAGCGGCAGATCAATGACTCCTTGAAGGAAGTAGCTCTTGAGCTGCGATCCGTCGATGTCATTGACCTCGCAAGCTATATCCATACCTTAAAGCTTGCCAATGTCGGAGATCTCATAAATTCGGCGCTCGAGCTCTATTTCGAGCCGCACACCTTCGTCTTCTCATATTCCGGGGAAGTTGAGTTGACCTGGTTCGGAAGGCCAAGCGTGAGCCTGGACATGGAACTTCATAATGCCGGGGTTGATGTGTATTTCAGCCTCAATATCGAGGCGCTCACGGTTGGTGTGCATATCAAATACCTGTCGGTTGACGGAATAGCCTGCGATGAGCACTGTGATGCGCTGCGGTTTTCGAAGGCCCTTGAAGCGGCCAGGCTTCCGATTGTGCCCACTGCCGGAAACCGCTGGAAGCCCCGTTCCGACACAGCAACATTGCCGCATTAGGCGCTTCAAGTATCGCAGACCCACGACAGCCCCGGACAAGATTTCCATCATAGGCTTTGCCCATGAATTGCGGAGTTTTCAGATGTCCGAAATCCAACTGATGAATTTGGCCGTGCAGAAGGCGGACTGGCTTTCCGTGAGGCAGTCAATTCTTGCGCAGAATGTGGCCAATGCCAATACGCCGAGTTACCGGGCCAAAGACATTGTTCCCTTTGAATCGTTCCTCGACAGCGCACAATTGGCCATGGCGACATCGAATGAACGGCACATCAATGTTTCGGCAAGCGAGCTGGAAGCGCCCCCGATTGAGCAGGACAGGCGTGGGGAAACAATGCATTCCGGGAACACTGTTTCGCTGGAGAACGAGCTGCTGAAGCTTGGCGAAACCAATAGCCAGTTTGCCTTGAATACGGGCCTCATCAAGTCTTTCAACCGCATGATCATGGCGAGCCTGAAGTAGCATGGGTGACCCTCTCATAGCGGCAATGAAAACTTCGGCTTCCGGCCTTGAGGCCCAGTCCATGCGGGTCCGGATAATTTCGGAAAACCTGGCAAATGCCCAATCCACGGGCAGCACTCCCGGCTCTGACCCTTTCCGCCGGAAGACCATAACATTCGGCGAGGAGCTCGACAGGATGAGCGGCGCCACGCTTGTGGATGTGAAGAGTGTCCAGACTGACCAGAGCCCTTTCGGGCTGGAATTTGACCCCGGCAATCCCGCAGCCAACGCGGCGGGCTACGTGAAAATGCCCAATGTGAACCTGATTCTTGAAATGGCCGACATGCGCGAGGCCAACAGATCCTATGAGTCAAATTTGCAGGTCGTAAAACAGGCCCGCGAGATGATTTCCATGACAATTGATCTGCTGAGAGGTGGAAATTGATAACTTCAGCCATTGGCGACAGCAAGATACTGCAGGCAACCCAAAGCGCACCTTTGCAGCAGAATGAAGCTGAAAAGCTGTCCGCCAGCGAAGGGTTCGAAAAAATCCTCAATGGCCTGGGAGCCAACGCTTTTGAAGCGCTGCGCACCGGTGAATCAACAGCCATTGCCGCAATCGAGGGCAAGGCCACGACGCAGCAGGCAGTCATGGCAACCATGGAAGCCGAAAAATCCTTGCAGGCGGCACTTGCCATTCGCGACAAGATTGTCAACGCGTTCCTGGAAATTAGCAGGATGCAGATCTGAGGGAGTAGGGAATGCGCGCACTTTCAATCGCGGCAACCGGTATGAGCGCGCAACAGCTCAATGTCGAAGTCATTGCCAACAACATTGCGAATATAAACACGACGGGATTCAAGCGTGCACGGGCTGAATTCACTGATCTGCTGTACCAGGTTGAACGCACCAACGGCATTCCAAACAGCAGCGGAACGAGCGCCATACCGGAAGGCGCGCAGTTGGGTTTGGGCACGCGACTGGCGGCCATCCGCAATGTTCACCTGCAAGGGCCATTGGCCAACTCCGGCAACAGGATGGATGTGGCGATCAACGGAACGGGTTGGTTTCAAGTCAGTGGCCCAGATGGTGAAACCCTCTATGCCCGCGCTGGCGCCTTCAACACGAACGAAAATGGACTCATCGTGACGATGGATGGTTACGAGGTCCAGCCGGCGATGACCGTTCCGCCTAACACTATTGACGTCCACATCAACCAATCGGGCGAGGTTTATGCCAAGGTGGCGGGACAGGCCACGCCAACGCTTCTGGGGCAATTCAGCCTGGCGAGCTTTCCCAATCCGGCGGGCCTTGAGGAGCTTGGCGGCAACCTGTTCCGCCAGACTGTTTCATCCGGCACGGCCACAACCGGCGTTCCGGGGCAGATTGGCTTTGGAAAAATTGAGCAGGGCTATCTTGAGGGCTCAAATGTCGATCCGGTGAAGGAAATCACCGACCTGATCTCGGCGCAACGGGCCTATGAAATGAATTCCAAGGTGATCCAGGCCGCGGACGACATGGCGGGTACAGTATCCAAGGGAATTCGGTAATCCCTGATGACCACCGTGACCACGCGCCATAAAAAACATATCCTTGCGGTGGCGGTTTCCGTTGCCGCCTCCTTTTTTGTGCCGGTGACGGCATTCGCCGACATGCGTGATATTCCGGTTCCGGCAGCAGTCGTCTATGCGGGCGACCAGATTGTTCAAGGCATGCTGATCGACAAACCGTTTTCCGTTCCCGATGCGGCGGCCAAAAACTACGTGCTCCAGCGCCGCCAGGTGGAAGGACTGTATGCGAAGCGTACGCTGCTTCCGGGGAAGCCAATTCCTTTGGCCTACGTGAAGCTGAAGGACAGCGTGGTTCAAGGTGTTCTCACCAAGGCAACATTCGAAATGAATGGCCTGGTCATCTCGACATTTCTGATTCCCCTGCAATCGGGTGTTGCGGGTGAACTCGTCGATGCGCGCAATCCCGAGTATGGCCGAACCATAAAGGCCCTGGTGAAGCCCGATGGCTCGCTTCAAGTCGGTGGACTATGAAGAAACTGGCATTTCTTGCAGGCCTGTTGCTGAGCGTTGGCGTTGCCGACGCCGCGTCGCGCATAAAGGACATTACGTCGATCCAGGGCCTGCGTGACAACCAGCTCATTGGCTACGGCCTGGTGATGGGGCTTCAGGCCACCGGCGACAGCTTGAGAAATTCGCCGTTTACCGACCAGTCCATCCGTTCGATGCTTGACCGGCTTGGGGTGAATGTCGAAGCGGGATCGGTGAAATCAAAGAATGTTGCCGCCGTCGTGGTAACCGCGATACTCCCTCCCTTTGTCGGAAAGGGCGAGAGAATTGATGTGACAGTATCATCAATCGGTGACGCCAGTTCGCTGGCCGGGGGGCAGTTGGTCATGACCCCTTTGGTCGCCGCCGATGGCGAGGCCTACGCTGTAGCGCAGGGGCCGATTTCCATTTCCGGTTTTGCGGCATCAGGTGCGGCAGAAAAGCTGACTGAGGGTATTGCAACGGCCGGGCGCATTGCCAATGGCGCCCTTATCGAGCGCGAACTCGAAGGTGACTTCAACTCATTGACCAGTATTGTACTGCAAATAAGAAATCCCGACTTTGCGACGGCGGTTGGCATTTCAGACAAGATCAACGAATATTCCCGGGCAAAGTTCGGTGTGGCAATTGCGGCCGAGCGTGATTTCCGGACCGTTCACGTCAACCGGCCGGATAAAATAACGGTCTCCCGGCTTGCGGCAGTTCTTGGTGAACTCGAAATTATACCCGACAGCCCGGCCCGCATCGTCATTGACGAAAAAAGCGGAACGATCGTCATTGGCGATAAGGTGAAGCTCTCAACAATCGCGGTTACCCACGGAAACCTGACGGTTCGGGTTACCGAGAGCCCCGATGTTTCGCAGCCAGAGCCGTTCAGCAGGGGCGAGACAACCGAGATTCCTTCCACTGAAATCACAGCCAATCAGACTGGCGGGCAACTGGCGATCATCCATGGCCCGAATCTGCAGATGCTGGTGGACGGACTGAACCAGATTGGACTGAAGCCCACCGGCATCATCGCAATCCTCCAGGCGATAAAGACGGCGGGCGCCTTGCAAGGTGAGCTGGTTGTGCAATGAGCGCGGAACTGGAAACAGTCTGGAATGCCCGGCGCAAATTGGCCCTGCTGGCATTGGCCGCTTGCCTGGTACTGATGCTCCCTGACATGTCACACGCGTCAGAGGCTACGGCGCCGGCGCCGCCCAAAATTGCGGCAGTTCCCGTCGCAGTTATGCCCAAGGATGATTACTGCGCCAACATTGCCGACCTTGCTGCTGATGCCCGCCATATGCTGCAGATGAAGACACTTGAGGATATCGAGAAAAAAATCGATCAGAAGATCGCTCTGCTGGAAGCCAAGCGGGCTGAAAGCGAAGCATTTTTGAAGAAGCGCAACGATGCGATCAAGGAAACGCGGCAGGACCTGGTGGATATTTTTTCCAAAATGAAACCGGATGTCGCCGCCGCGCAGTTTGAGATACTTGATGTGGAGACGTCTGCCTCGATTCTCAAGCAGCTGAATGCGCGCGTTGCGGGCACGATTTTGAATGAGATGAAGGCTCCAGTTGCTGCGGCGATAACGGTGAAAATGGCCGAGCCGGTAAGCGGCGTAAAGCTGGACGGTGGGACATGAAAAAATCCATTCTGTCCATTTTCGTTTTGACCTGGCTGACCGCCTGTGGTTCGAAGTTTGATGAGTTGGTGGGGGCGCCTGAGCTCTCACCTGTGGGCTCTGGCCTGATTGATCCCAAATTGGAGAGCATTCCGCAGGTTTATCCGGTTTCACAAGATTCCGGGTCTACGTGGATTGGGGGGTCGGCAGATTTTTTCCGTGACCGCCGCGCCCATGAGGTTGGCGACATTCTTACCGTTGAGATTTCAATCAATGACAAGGCGGCCCTCAGCAACAACTCAAATCTCTCGCGGAAATCCAGTGCTGATGCGGACCTCGGACTGACCTATGATATCATGGGCGTGGTAGGGGCCGATACCAACGCAAAGGGCGACATAAATTCCAACACCTCGTCTTCAGGCCAGGGGACAACGGCGCGATCCGAAAAAATCGAACTCTCTGTTGCGGCCGTTGTCACCGCAGTCCTGCCGAACGGCTATTTGGTGATCAAGGGGACCCAGGAAATCCGGGTGAACTACGAGGGGCGCCTGCTTAGTATTTCCGGAATTGTCCAGCCACGAAACATTTCCGACGATGGGACGGTCGCCTACGACAAGATCGCCGAGGCGCGCATATCCTACGGCGGCAAGGGAACACTTACAGACGTACAGAAACCAGGCTGGGGGCACAGGATCTGGAACAAGTTGACGCCGTTCTAGAAAGGCAGGGCAGTTCGCGTGGCAAATGCTAAGGAGAATAAGGCCGAAGGAACCAGGGGATCCAAGCCCTCGGTGATGCCGGTCATTATACCGGTATTGCTGCTCACTTTGATCGCGGGCGGCGGCGGCTTTGCCGTTGCCACAATGGTGGGCCCAAATGTGGCAACTGCACCACAAGCCGAAGTGGCTGCGTCAGATGGCGATCATGTATCGAAACCGGAGGAGGGGGCGGTCGGCAATGAGCGCGGGACAAATACCGGCATCATCCGGCAACTGGCGCCGATCGTTACCAATCTTGCTTCACCAAAAGATGTATGGATGCGGATCGAGGTTTCAATTGTCATCAAGCCGGAAGCAAAGGCAGAACAGGATCTGATTGCCGTCAGGTCAAGTGACCAGATACTGGCTCTGCTGCGGACAATAGACCTGGCGCAGATTGAAGGGCCGAGCGGCTTTCTTCACTTTCGCGAGGATGTCAACGATTTGGTGCGTGAAAGCTCCGAACACAAGGTCGCGCAGGTTCTCATAAATTCGATGGTTGTGGAATGAGGCGATTTCCAGCAATCGCGGTTTCGCTACTGCTTCTTTCGCAAGAGGCAGCGGCGCAGGTTCCCCAAATCGGCGACTTGCTGCCGCCAGGGGATGCCTCGACCAGCGGCCGCATCATTCAGTATGTCCTGCTGCTGACTGTGCTGTCAGTGGCACCCAGCATATTGATCATGGTGACGAGCTTCACCCGGTTCATTGTGGCTTTCTCGTTCCTGCGCGCCGCTCTCGGCATGCAAAGCACGCCTGCCAATCTGGTTATTGCCAGCCTTTCGCTGTTTCTGACTTTTTTTGTCATGGCTCCGACATTCGACAAGGCCTGGAAGGAAGGCCTTCAGCCGCTGGTGGAGAACCGGATGAGTGAAACCGAAGCGTTCGAGAAGATTACAGATCCGTTTCGCCAGTTCATGCAGGGGCAGGTGCGTGAAAAGGATTTCGTGATGTTCCAGGAGATTGCGGAAGAAAGATTTGGCGCACCTTCAGCCACGGCCAAGACGGAGCTTCGGGTTCTGGTTCCGGCCTTCATGATTTCCGAGCTTCGGCGCGGTTTTGAAATTGGGTTCCTGATTTCCCTTCCATTTCTAATCATCGACCTCATCGTTGCCACCATTACCATGTCCATGGGCATGATGATGCTGCCTCCCACCGTAATTTCCCTTCCATTCAAGGTTCTTTTCTTTGTCCTGATTGACGGCTGGAGCATGCTGGCGGGGAGCCTGATCAAGTCATTTTCCTAACCCGGAACCGGCTTGTTGACAAAATTGTGAGTGCGCGCGTGAGTAGATTGCAGAGGGGAATGATTCCCCAGGTATGATGCCGATCTGCGATACCGGTCAGAATCCGGCATGTATCAACTTCGCGATTGCACAATATTCCAAGGACATTCCCATCATGGCAAGCATTCTCACTAACGTATCGGCAATGACTGCGTTGCAAAGCCTCAACAAAACCAACATGTCGATGGAGGAAACCCAAAGGAGGATTTCCACGGGCTATCGTGTTGGCACCGCTGAAGACAACGCCGCCTATTGGTCCATTGCAACCACCATGCGCTCGGATAACTCCGCGCTGTCCACCGTGAAGGATGCGTTGGGACTTGGCGCGGCAACCATTGACGTGGCCTATACCGCCATAAACAGCGCGATTGACGTGACCAAGGCGATCAAGGACAAGCTGGTTGCGTCGAGGCAGCCCGGCGTTGACCGGACCAAAATCCAGTCGGAAATCACTGAACTGCAGAACCAGCTTCAAAGCATCGCCGATTCGGCCGTGTTCTCGGGCGAGAACTGGCTTTCCACCGATTCTTCTGCCGCGGGCTACAACGCGACCAAGTCAATCGTCTCGTCGTTTTCCCGAACCAATGGAAACATAACTATCGGCACAATTTCCATAGACGTCACAAGCCTGACATTCTTCGATACGGGTGCCGGCGCGATGCAGGTTGGCATCGTTGACGGATTGCGCGATGCGACGGGCGCCATTGCGGTTGCAGGCACTTTCAGCGTTGCAACACTTGACATATCTGCCTTGACCAATAGCGCTGCCGATATCACGACACTTGAACAATACATTGTGGGCGTCGACAGGGCGATTTCAGAAATGACGAGTTCGGCAAGCACGCTTGGCGCCACAAAACAGCGAGTTACGCTTCAGCAGAGCTTTGTGAGCGCTCTGATAGATGCCGTTGACCGCGGCATCAGCACGCTGGTTGATGCGGAAATGACCCAGGAATCTACCAGGCTGCAGGCGCTGCAAGTGCAGCAGCAGCTGGGCATTCAGTCGCTCAGCATTGCCAATCAGAACAGCCAGAACATCATGGCCTTGTTCAAATAGCATATCCGCACAGCCACCTGGTTCAGGCCACCTTGATCCGCCATGATGATTGAGGTGGCAGCCAAACCATGGATGTTCGAATGCATTAAGTAGAATTTAACCTGACCCGTTAGCAATTTCTCAGAACTTGCCAGCTATACAGGCTGCATCTCAGGTTGAGCCAAAGCGCTCATAGGTATTATGCCGCTCTGCTATTCCGGTGCAAATCCGGCATGTCTCCCATTCAGTCAGCAGCCAGCAAATGAGGACAAATTTCCATGTCGAGCATCAATACAAACGTATCCGCAATGGTTGCATTGCAGAGTCTCAACAAGACCAACATGGCCCTT
>JAUXUN010000084.1 GCA_030680855.1 Aestuariivirga sp. | reverse complement strand
CCTAACTGCCTCCCGGCGCACGGATCCTAGTGTCCGCAGGGCAGCTCCAGCGCTCCCGGGAATGAAGTGTTCGTCTCACCCCACCCGCAGGCGCCACATCCACCCCATCAAAGCCACCGTCATGACCAGGACCCCTTCCGGAATGGACAGGAACATAATGGCATACTAGGAATATACCTGTCAAGGGTATTTATTCATAACATCGCGAATGCTACGCCACCGACCAGCCGCCATCGACCAGGATATTGGCGCCCGTAATGAGCGAGGCCGCCGGGGAGGCGAGGAAGACCACCGTGCCTGCGACGTCGATGGGGTTGCCGATGCGTCCAAGGGGAATATGCGCAAGCACCTGTTGGCGGAACTGAGGGTCGGCAAGCGCTGGCGCGGTGCCATCGGTGGTGATGAAGGTCGGCGACACGCTGTTGACGGTGATTCCATGGGACGACCATTCGAAGGCGAGGCAGCGGGTCAGATGATTGATCGCGGCCTTCGACATGCAGTAGATCGCTTCTCCCTTCAGCACGACACTGCCCGCCTGCGACGAGATGTTGATGATGCGCCCGGAATTCTGCGCCATCATCAGCTTCGCCACCGCCTGCGTGGTGAAGAAGGTGCCCTTCAGGTTGATGTTGACCGTCAGGTCGAAATCTTCCTCGCGCACGTTCTCGGCGAGGTTCTCGGGCCCCAGCCCGACATTATTGACCAGGATATCTATGCGGCCGAAATGCCTGTGCGCCTCGGCAATCCCGGCGCGAACCCCCGGGAGGTCGGCAAGATCCATCTGCACCGCCAGCGCGCGGCGGCCCAGGGCCTTGATCTCATCCACAAGCTTTGCCCCGTCATCCGGATTTCGCACGCCCACGACCACATCAGCGCCCGCTCCGCCACAGGCCAACGCGCAGGCGCGCCCGATGCCGCGCGAAGCTCCGGTGACAAGAGCCACACGCCCCGCAAGGCTGAAATCTGGTGTTGTTACGCTGCTCATTTCCTGGCCTCCCTCAAGTCCGTGCCTGAACTACAGCAGGCTTCAGCGCCACCTGTCCAGATGCTGGCTCGTGAACGTTCCTGTTTGGAAGAATGAATGCTCCGCGATACAAAGCCTGCGAAGAAGAATGGTGGAGCCAGACGGAATCGAACCGACGACCTCTTGCATGCCATGCAAGCGCTCTCCCAACTGAGCTATGACCCCACAGGTCTTCAAAATGAACCAGCAACTTCTGGTCCGGGAAGCGGGCGGAACCTAGTTCCGCACCTCCCAACAATCAAGCGAAACTTCGCGCCATCAGGAAGAAGCGGTTAGACCTCTTCCTCGCCTTCCTTGGCGCCCGAGGGGCCGCTGTCCAGGAGGCTGGAGACATTGTCGCCTTCCTCCTCCTCGACGACGAGGAACGTATCGTCCTCTTCCGCATCGGCGGGCTCGGCATCCTCGCCCAGATCGACATCTTCGATCCCGGCGGTTTCGTCATCGTCCTTGCCGTCCTCCTCGACATCCTCAAGGCTGATGAGTTCGACATCGGCGTTCTCGCCTTCCTCGGCCTCTTCCTTCTCGCGGACCTTGGCAACCGGCGCAGGCGCTGCACCCGGGTAATCGCCCTTGGAGGGCAGGATGGGCGCCGCAATGAAGCTGACGCCGCACTTCGGGCAGACAATGGGATTATTTAACAAGTCATAGAACCGGGACGCGCATGAAGGGCATGTCCGCTTGGTTCCGAGTTCAGCTTTGACCACGGTTGATCCTTTCGAGATCGAATAAGACGGTGAATTGAGGCTCCCATGCCATGGGTTTTGCCGAATGTCAAAGCCCGGGGTGAGAAGGGGGTGACAGCCCATTTCAACCCGTGTATCGAATTCGGCGAAATGACCCGAATGCCGCCCCCAATCCAGCCCCTGATATCGCGCAAAGCCACCGGTTTGAAGGGCCGGATCAAGGTTCCTGGCGATAAATCCATGTCCCACCGCGCCCTCATGCTTGGCGCCATCGCCATCGGCGAAACGCGGATCAAGGGCCTTCTCGAAGCCGAGGATGTGGTGAACACGGCCAGGGCCATGACCGCCCTGGGGGCTAGGACATCGCGCGACGAAGCGGGCGTATGGCATGTCCAGGGGGTGGGCGTTGCCGGCCTGCAGTCACCCGACCAGCCCCTGGATTTCGGCAATTCCGGCACTGGCGTGCGCCTGGCCATGGGGCTCATGGCAACGACCCCGCTCATTGCCCACTGCATTGGCGATGCCTCGCTTTCCCGGCGGCCCATGGGTCGCGTGACCAAGCCACTGCAGGACATGGGCGTGCGTTTCGAGGCCGCCGAAGGCGGAAGGCTGCCGCTCACCATCTATGGCGCAAAACACGCGGTGCCCATCACCTACACCTTGCCCGTGGCCTCGGCCCAGGTGAAATCGGCTGTGTTGCTGGCCGGCCTCAATGCGCCGGGGCGCACCACCGTCATTGAGCCCGTGGCAACCCGCGATCATACGGAACGCATGCTGAAGGCCTTTGGCGCAAAGCTCGGGGTCATGGACATGGACGGAGCCCGCCATATCTCCGTCGAAGGCCAGCACGAACTGGTGGCCCAGGAGATTGATATTCCGGGCGATCCCTCCTCGGCGGCATTTCCTTTGGTTGCGGCCCTGCTGAGCGAGGGTTCGGATATTACCATCGAGAACATCATGCTCAATCCCACCCGCACCGGGCTGCTCACTACGCTCCTCGAAATGGGCGCCCAAATCGGCATTGAAAATCCGCGGACTGCCGGCGGCGAGGAAGTCGGTGATCTCCGCGTCAGGTATTCGAAGCTGCATGGCGTCCGCGTGCCCGCCGCCCGCGCCCCCTCGATGATTGACGAATATCCCATCCTTTCGGTTGCCGCCGCTTTTGCCGAGGGCACCACCCGGATGGAAGGCCTGGAAGAATTGCGGGTGAAGGAAAGCGACCGTCTTGCGGCGGTTGAGGCGGGCCTGCAGATCAATGGCGTGGTGACTCATTCGGGGCCTGACTGGCTGGAAGTTTCAGGCGGCGGCGCACCCGGCGGCGGCAGGGTCATAACCCACATGGATCACCGCATCGCCATGGCCTTTCTCGTCATGGGGCTGACCTCGCGCATTCATGTGGGCATCGACGACGGCAGTTTCATTGCCACGAGCTTTCCCGACTTCGTTGGCCTGATGAACGGCATGGGCGCCCGGATTGCTGCCCTTCCGCCGAAATGATTATCGCCGTTGATGGCCCGGCTGCCGCAGGCAAAGGCACCATTGCCCGGGCCCTGGCCCAGCATTTTGGCTACCACCATCTTGATACCGGCACCCTTTATCGCCGGGTTGGCCTGGAGCTGTTGAAATCCGATGGCGACATCCATGACAGCATGGTGGCAGCCGCCATTGCCCAAAACCTCCACTCCTATGCCTGGCTCGATTATGAACTGCGCACTGAAGCGGTAGGGGCCGCGGCCTCCATTGTGGCCAGCATTCCAGAGGTGCGCGCCGCACTCCTCGACTTTCAGCGAAGCTTTGCCGGACAGAAACCCGGCGCCGTGCTTGACGGCCGCGACATCGGCACCGTGGTTTGCCCCAACGCCCACGTGAAACTGTTTGTCACCGCCTCGCCGGAGGTGCGGGCCCAGCGCCGCCAGGCCGAATTGCAGGCGAGCGGAGCGGATGTAACCTTTGAGGCAGTTTTGCAGGACATCATGCAGCGTGACGAGCGCGACAGGAACCGTGCCGTGGCACCCCTTGCGTCCGCCAAGGATGCGGTGGTCATTGATACCTCGGAAATGACGGCGGAAGAGGCAATTGCCGCGGCAATCAGGGCTGCAAGCTCAATTCGCTGAACTGTCTTTCCAGGAAATCAGGAATATCCAGGCGGTATAGGCGAAAAGCCCGCCCGCCACAGCCATCCACAGGGGTTGCTGAGTGATGAATACCTCAAAGGCAGTCCACCCCGCGAGAACCCCCACAAGGGCCACCCTCCGCCACAGGGGCTTGTAGAACGGATGGCTCTCGTCGATGATTTTCATGGCCCTGATTTAGGCGAACGGGGCGCCCAAGTCGAGGCTGAATCCAGCGGTTGCCCTCGTCTTTGGATTGAGCTATAGCCAGCCCCGTTGGAGGTCGCCTGCCCTTGTGCAGGTGAACATAATCGGGGCGCTAAACTGTCTGACAGTGCGCGCCCTTAATTGTTTCAGAATCGTCACACCTGGCAAAGCCTCCGAGCTTATGTGTTGGCGCTGGAACTGCTTAACGTGGAGCATCCCTGAGGGATGGGCCACATAACCCTAGGACTACCTGACACATGGCGAAATCTGTCGCTTCCATGAACCCCACCCGCGAAGACTTTGAAGCCCTCCTCACCGAGAGCTATCTCGATAACCCGGCCACCGAAGGCGTGGTTGTAAAGGGCCGCGTTGTGGCTGTTGAAAATGATTTTGTGATCATCGATGTCGGTTTGAAAACCGAAGGCCGCGTGGCGCTGAAGGAATTCTCCCAGCCCGGCAAGGACGTGGCCATCACGGCCGGTGACACGGTCGAAGTTTATCTCGAGCGCATTGAGAATGCCCTCGGCGAAGCCGTTCTGTCGCGCGACAAGGCGCGCCGCGAAGAGGCCTGGACCCGCCTCGAGGAAATGAACACCAAGAATGAGCGTGTCGATGGCGTGATCTTCGGCCGCGTTAAAGGTGGCTTCACCGTTGATCTCGGCGGCGCCGTGGCCTTCCTGCCCGGCAGTCAGGTTGACATTCGCCCGATCCGCGACGTGGGCCCGCTCATGCATGTGTCCCAGCCCTTCCAGATTCTGAAAATGGACCGCCGCCGCGGCAACATTGTTGTCTCGCGCCGCGCCATCATGGAAGAAACCCGCGCCGAACAGCGCTCCGAGCTCGTGCAAAATCTTGCCGAAGGCCAGGTCGTTGACGGCGTGGTCAAGAACATCACCGATTACGGCGCCTTCGTTGACCTGGGCGGCATTGACGGCCTGCTCCACGTCACTGACATTGCCTGGAAGCGCGTGAACCATCCCAGCGATGTGTTGACCGTTGGCCAGACCATGAAGGTGCAGATCGTCCGCATCAATCCGGAAACCCAGCGCATTTCGCTTGGCATGAAGCAGCTGGACAAGGATCCATGGGAACTCGTGTCCGGCAAGTATCCGATCGGCTCCAGGGTTCGCGGCAAGGTGACCAACATCACCGATTACGGCGCGTTCATCGAGCTTGAAGACGGCATTGAAGGCCTGGTTCACGTCTCGGAAATGAGCTGGACCAAGAAGAACGTGCATCCCGGCAAGATCCTTTCGACCACGGAAGAGGTTGAAGTACAGGTGCTCGAAATCGACTCGGCCAAGCGCCGCATTTCGCTGGGCCTCAAGCAGGTCCAGGACAATCCCTGGGAAACCTTCTCATCCAAATATCCCAACGGCACCCATGTTGAAGGCGAGATCAAGAACATCACCGAATTCGGCCTATTCATCGGCCTCGACGGCGATGTCGACGGCATGGTCCATCTCTCCGATCTCGACTGGAAGCGCCCCGGCGAGGAAGCCATCAAGGATTACAAGAAGGGCGACATGGTCAAGGCCATCGTTCTTGATGTGGACCGTGAGAAGGAGCGCATCTCGCTTGGCATTAAGCAGCTTTCCGGCGACCAGCCGAAATCATCCGGCGGCGCCAGTGGCGGCATCAAGAAGGGCGACACCGTGACCTGCGAAGTGGTCAAGGTTGAGGATGCAGGCCTTGAAGTGAGGGTCGCAGGCTCCGACATGACCGCCTACATCAAGCGCGGCGATCTGGCCCGTGACCGTTCCGAGCAGCGCACCGAACGCTTCGCGGTTGGCGAGAAGTTCGACGCCAAGGTCACCGTCTATGATGCCAAGGCGCGCAAGATGAACGTCTCGATCAAGGCCCTTGAAATCTCCGATGAGAAGGAAGCCGTTGCCCAGTATGGCTCGTCTGATTCAGGCGCATCCCTCGGCGACATCCTTGTGGCGGCCCTCAAGAAGAAAGACGCCGAAGGCAAGGAATAACCTTCAAGCGCGCGACAATATCTCCGTCCGGATGGGTTCATTCGGACGGAGTTTTTCTATATACACACTGCCAGACCGTGGAGGACGCCTATGTCGATAAGCCAGGCTGAAGTGATCGTTGACCGGAGGCAGTTGAAGCGGCGCCTGTTCCGCTGGCGCATCCTGGCCATCCTCGCAGTGCTTCTGGCCCTGGGCGCGCTCTTCTGGAGCGGCGGCGATTTCAAAAAACAATTTGACCACATTGCCCGCATTCATATCAATGGCCTGATCACCGGAGACGAGGCGACCCTCAAGCTTCTCGATGGCCTGGCGAAATCAAGCCGCGTCAAGGGCGTTATCATCCGCATCGACAGCCCGGGCGGCACGACCGCGGGGTCCGAGGCGATCTACGAGAAGATCCGGAAAATTGCCGAAGACAAGCCGGTCGTGGCCGTGATGGATACGGTGGCGGCCTCGGGCGGCTACATCACCGCCATTGCCGCCGATTACATCGTGGCGCGCGGCAACACGATCACCGGCTCCATCGGCGTGATCTTCTCGTTTCCAGAGGTTTCCAAACTGCTCGATACGCTGGGTATCAGGATGGAGGAAATCAAGTCCGGCGAACTGAAGGCCGAGCCCACGCCCTACAAGCCCATGTCGGACCGGGTGCGCCAGGTATCCAATGAAATGGTCCAGGAGTCCTTTGCCTGGTTTACCGGCCTCGTGGTCGAGCGCCGCAGGCTTTCCGCCGAACGGGTGAAGGTTTTGGCCGATGGCCGTGTCTACACCGGCCGCCAGGCCGTCACCGAAAAACTCATTGATGCCCTGGGCGGCGAAGAGGTGGCGCTGGACTGGTTGCAAACCCAGAAAAAGCTCCCGAAGAACATCGAGACTATCGATTGGCGCCGCGCGCAGGGTGCCGGCCCCACAGGCCTGGGCTTTTCCGTGGCCAATGCCCTGCTTGAGGCCCTGGGCTTTGAGGGCCTGAGACGGCAGGTCGAAAGCGCGAGGCTTGACGGTTTGCTCGTGCTTTGGCACCCTCAGCTTTGACTTCCAGAGGAGGCGGGCCAGAATCATGATTAAATCCGAACTCGTGCAAAGGATTGCCGACAGCAACACCCATCTTTATCACCGCGATGTCGAGCGCATCGTGAACAAGATCCTCGATGAAATCATCCGAGCCATGAAGGACGGCGAACGCGTCGAGCTCAGGGGCTTCGGCGCCTTTTCAGTCAAGCAGAGGAGTGCCCGCACCGGCCGCAATCCGCGCACCGGAGGCGCCGTTGAAGTGACGCCCAAGCGCGTGCCATTCTTCAAGACCGGCAAGGAATTGCGGGCGCGGCTGAACGGCAAGACGGAATGATGCTGCAGCGGATTTTGCGCTGGACCATAGGCCTGCCCATAGCCATTATTGTCGTGTCTTTCGCCATTGCCAACCGGCGGTGGATTACCGTTTCATTTGATCCCTTCTCGCGCGATGCGCCATTTGCCGCCATGGACATGCCCCTCTGGGTGCTGTTCTTCTGCGGCGTTTTCTTTGGCCTGATCGCCGGCTGGATTGCCTGCTGGTTTGCCCAAGGCAAGTGGCGGCGCGAAGCCAAGGACACCCGCCGGGAACTGGCCCGCTCCCAAACGGAGGCAAGCGAACTGCGCCGCCAAACCCCGCCTGTGGACCATAGCTTCCTATGAAAGTCATATCGGCTGGAGAGTTTGCAAAAATTGCAACCTATGGCGCGATTGTCGAAGCCCTGCGCGAAGGCTTCAGGACGGACATTGCTACGCCCGCACGCCACCACCATGAGACATCTGCGGTTTCAACCCTGTTGTTGATGCCGGCCTGGTCCAGCGAGTGGACCGGGTTGAAAACCGTTGTCGTCAAGACCGACAATGCCGCAAAAAACTTGCCCACCGTTCAGGCGAGCTATCTTCTGATCAGGAATGACACAGGCGAAACCGTAGCCATCATGGATGGCACGGAACTGACTCGCAGGCGCACCGCCGCCGCTTCGGCGCTCGCCGCCGATTATCTGGCGCGCGCCGATGCCTCAACCCTTGTGCTGGTTGGTGCGGGTGCGCTGGGAAGCCATTTTGTCAGGGCCCATGCGGCGGTACGGCCGATCAAGAAGGTTTTTATTTACAATCGGTCACCGGAAAAGGGTGTAGCCCTTGCCGGTGAATTGAAAAGCGAAGGGTTTGAGGCTTTAGCTGTCACCGAGCTGGAAGCGGCAGTGCGTCAGGCCGATATCGTGTCCTGCGTGACCACCTCCACAAAGCCCATCGTCAGGGGCGAATGGCTGAAGCCCGGCGTCCATGTGGACCTTGCCGGGGCCTTCAAGCCCAGCATGCGGGAAACCGATGGCGAGGTAGTGGCCCGCTCCCGGGTTTTTGTGGATACGAGGGAAGGTGCCTTGTCCGAAGCCGGCGACCTGCTGCAGGCCCGAGACGAGGGGAAGTTTGATTTTGCCACTATCCAGGGCGATCTCTTTGACCTCAGCCGGGGCACCGTGAAGGGCCGGAAAACCCCCGGCGAAATCACCCTGTTCAAGTCCTGCGGCACCGCCCTGGAGGACCTTGCAACCGCCATCATGGTCTATTTGCGCTCCTGACTGTTTGCGGCTAACGAGAGCCCCATGAGCGAAGCGAACCCCATCTGCGTGGCCCTTGATACGCCGGATCTTGACCGGGCGCGGGTCCTTGTCAGGGCGCTGGTGCCCCATGTGGGCTACCTGAAAATCGGCATGGAGTTTTTCTATGCCCATGGCAGCCGGGGCTATGAGTCCGTCGCCACCGAGGGCCTGCCGATCTTCCTCGATCTCAAACTCCACGACATTCCCAACACGGTGGCCGAAGGCATGCGCTCCCTCATGCGGCTTTCCCCAAGCCCGGCCATCATAAATCTTCATGCCAGCGGCGGCATGGCCATGATGCAGGCGGCGGCGGAGGCGGTAGGCGGCCGCGCCAGGCTCATTGCCGTGACTCTTTTGACCAGCTTGTCCAATGACGACATCTGGGCCACGGGCTTCAATGCGAAACTGGATACAAGCGCCCATGCCGCTGGGCTTGCAAAGCTTGCAAAAGCTGCAGGACTGGACGGCGTTGTTTGCAGTTCCCACGACTTGGCGGGCATTCGCGCTGCAACCGGCCCGGAATTTTTGACCGTCGTGCCCGGCATCCGCCCGGCCGAAGGCGCTGCCCACGACCAGAAACGTGTTGCCACGCCAAAAGCGGCCATCGACGCTGGCGCTGATATTCTTGTCATCGGCCGGGCCATAACCGGCGCTGCCGATCCAGCTGTCGCGGCACAGAAAATTCTCGATGGGGTGCGCCATGGTTGATGTCAAGATTTGCGGTCTTTCCACTTTGGAATCGGTGGACGCGGCCATCGATGCCGGCGCCGATCTTGTCGGCTTTGTTTTTTATCCCCGGAGCCCGCGCCACGTGTCCTTTCCGCAGGCAAAGAAGCTTGCCGCCCATGCGCGGGGCCGGGCAAAAATCGTGGCCCTGGTCGTCGATGCCGATGATGCCGCCCTTCAGGAAATAGACAATATCGTGGCACCGGACCTGTACCAGGCCCACGGGGCGGAGACGCCGCAGCGCGTGCAGGAAATGGCAGCGCTCACAGGCAAGCCGGTGGTCAAGGCCATCAAGGTTGGAGTCATTGCCGATATCGCAAGGGCCGCCGACTACGCGGGCAAGGCCAGCCTCATTCTCTATGATGCGAAGGCTCCCGAGACCCTGGTTAATGCGCTGCCCGGCGGCAACGGCATTGCCTTTGACTGGAACCTGCTGGGCAGTGCGCGGCAGTCCGAAGGCTTTATTCTCTCCGGCGGGCTCAATCCGGACAACGTTGCAAAGGCCATTCGCGTCACCGGCGCCCCCATTGTCGATGTCTCCTCGGGCGTCGAATCAGCCCCCGGCGTAAAGGATTTAAGCCTCATTCGGAAATTCATTGAGGCGGCGAAGGCGGCCCGCTAGAACGGCCTTGAAAGCGAGTTTTTATGACGACAGCACAGGTTAATTCCTACCGCACCGGGCCGGACGAAAAAGGCCTGTTCGGCATCTATGGCGGGCGTTTCGTGGCCGAAACATTGATGCCGCTCATCCTTGAACTTGAGCAGGCCTACAAGGACGCCAAGGCCGATCCCAGCTTTCAGGCCGAACTCGATTCATTTCTTGAGCACTATGTGGGCAGGCCGAGCCCGCTCTATTTCGCCGAGCGCCTCACCGAACACCTGGGCGGCGCAAAAATCTATTTCAAGCGCGATGAGCTTAATCACACCGGTGCTCACAAGATCAACAATGTGATGGGCCAGATCCTGCTTGCCCGCCGCATGGGCAAGAAGCGCATCATCGCCGAAACCGGCGCCGGCCAGCACGGCGTTGCAACGGCTACCGCCTGCGCCCGCTTTGGCCTGGAATGTATCGTCTACATGGGCTCGGTGGATATCGAACGCCAGAAACCCAATGTGTTTCGCATGAAGCTGCTGGGTGCTGAAGTGGTGCCCGCCCTTTCCGGGTCGCGCACCTTGAAGGATGCGCTGAATGAAGCGCTGCGCGATTGGGTCGCCAATGTTGAAGATACATTCTATTGCATCGGAACCGTGGCCGGCCCCCACCCCTATCCCGAAATGGTGCGTGATTTCCAGTCGGTGATCGGCGTTGAAACGAAACGCCAGATGCTGGCCCGCGAAGGCCGCCTTCCTGACTCACTGGTAGCGGCCATCGGCGGTGGATCAAATGCCATGGGCTTGTTCCATCCCTTCCTCGACGACAAGGAGGTGGAGATCATCGGCGTGGAGGCGGCGGGCCTCGGCCTGCGCACCAAAAAACATGCGGCCTCCATAACCGGCGGCAGGCCCGGCATTCTCCATGGCAACCGCACTTATTTGCTGATGGATGATGACGGCCAGATCACCGAGGGCCATTCCATTTCCGCAGGCCTCGACTATCCCGGCATCGGTCCTGAACATTCCTGGCTCCATGACATGAAGCGTGTGCAATATGTGGCGGCCACCGACAAGGAGGCGCTCGCCGCCTTTCAGCTCTGCTGCAAACTGGAGGGCATCATTCCGGCCCTTGAACCTTCCCATGCGCTCGCCCATGTCATGAAGATTGCACCCATGAGGCCCAAGGACCATTTGATGGTGATGAACCTGTGCGGCCGCGGCGACAAGGATATTTTCACCGTGGCGGATATCCTCGGGGTGAAATTGTGACGGGCCGCATCGAACGCCGTTTCGCCGAACTGAAACAAAAGGGCCGCGCCGCGCTGGTGACTTTTGTGACCGCCGGCGATCCCGATTATGAGACGTCCCTGAAGATCATCAAGGGCCTACCCAGGGCCGGCGCCGACATCATTGAATTCGGCATGCCCTTCACCGATCCCATGGCCGATGGCCCGGCCATCCAGGCAGCAGGGCTTCGCGCCCTCCACAGCGGCCAGACCATGAAGAAGACCTTGAAGCTCGTGCGCGAATTCCGGGCCGGCGACAAGGAAACTCCCGTGGTGCTGATGGGTTACTACAATCCCATTTACGTTTACGGTGTGGACAGGTTCCTGAAGGATGCAAAGGCCGCGGGCGTCGATGGCCTGATCGTCGTTGATCTTCCGCCCGAGGAGGATGACGAGCTTTGCCTTCCGGCAATCGCCGCTGACATCAATTTCATCCGGCTGGCAACGCCGACCACCGATGACAATCGCGCCCCCGCAGTGTTCAGGAACACCAGCGGCTTTGTCTATTATGTTTCGGTTCTCGGCATCACCGGCACCAAGGCGCCAGATATCAAAAGCGTTGGGAAGAATGTAAACCGCCTGCGCAAGCACACCAGCCTGCCGATTGCCGTGGGCTTCGGCGTGAAGACCGCGGTTCAGGCCCGTGCCATTGCCAAAAATGCCGATGGGGTTGTGGTGGGGTCGGCCCTGGTCAGCGCCATTAAGGATAGCCTGACAAAGGCCGGAAAACCTTCACCAAAAACCGTAAAAGCGGTACACTTGCTGGTGAGCGACATTGCCCGTGGCGTGAGGAGCTAGATCAGGTGAACTGGATCAAGAATTTTGTCCGGCCGAAAATCCGCTCCATTCTTGGAGTCAAGCGTGATGTGCCGGAGAACATGTGGATCAAGGATCCGGACTCCGGCCAGATGGTTTTTTACCGGGACCTTGAAGCCAACCAGTTTGTCTTTCCCGGCTCCGATCACCACCACCGCCTGGCCCCGGACGTGCGGCTGAAATCCATGTTCGATGACGGGGTCTATGAAACCCTGGAATTTCCGGCAGTGCCGCCCGATCCGCTGAAGTTCCGGGACGAGCGCAAATATGTTGACAGGCTGAAAGAGGCGCGGACCAAGGCCAGCAGCGAGGACGCCATTCATGCGGGCTTCGGCACGCTTGACCAGCTTCCCATTGTGATCGCCGTGCAGGACATGGGCTTCATTGCGGGCTCGCTGGGAACCGCCGCCGGAGAAGCCATCATCACCGCCATGCGCTTTGCCGTTGCCAAGAAATGCCCATTCGTATTCTTTGTGGCCTCCGGCGGCGCCCGCATGCAGGAAGGCATCCTGTCGCTCATGCAGATGCCGCGCACCACCGTCATGGTCCAGGAACTGCGCGCCCATAAATTGCCCTACATCGTCGTCCTCACCAATCCGACAACCGGCGGTGTGACCGCTTCTTACGCCATGCTGGGTGATTTCCACATCGCCGAACCCAAGGCCCAAATCGGCTTCGCCGGCACCCGCGTCATCGAGCAGACCATCCGCGAAAAATTGCCGGAAGGTTTCCAGCGCGCCGAGTATCTGCAGGATCACGGCATGGTTGATTTGGTGGTCCATCGCCACCAGATGCGTGAGACCGTCAGCCGGGTGGCCCGCATCCTGATGAAGTCACAGGAACTGCCGGGTTCCAACAGCGGGGCATTGGTTCCGATCAGCGTTGAGTAATACCGTGCCGCGCAGTGATGCCATATTGAACCGGCTGCTTTCCCTGCATCCCAGGATCATTGATCTCAGCCTTGAGCGGATGGAACGGATTCTGGCGCGGCTGGGAAACCCTGAGAAAAATCAGCCGCCGGTCATCCATGTGGCCGGAACCAACGGCAAGGGCTCCACCGTTGCCTATGTCAGGTCCATTCTCGAGCAGGCAGGCCTCAAGGTTCATTGCTACACCTCACCCCACCTCGTGAAATTTCACGAGCGCATTTATGTGGCCGGTGAGACCATAGCCGAGGAAAAACTCTCGGCCCTGCTGGAAGAATGCGAAGCTGCCAATGGCGACGCTCCCATCACGTTTTTTGAAATCACCACGGCGGCGGCCTTCCTCGCTTACGCGCGAACGCCTGCAGACTATCTTATTCTAGAGGTAGGTCTTGGCGGCAGGCTCGATGCAACCAATGTCATTGCGAAGCCTGTGCTCTCCGTCATCACCACCGTTGATTATGATCACCAACAATATCTCGGGAACACATTGACGGCCATCGCCCATGAGAAAGCCGGCATCCTGAAGAAGGGCGTTCCCGCCATCATCGGCGTGCAGCCCGACGAGGCGCGGGCGGAAATTGAACGCGTCGCGGAAAGGACCGGCGCTCCGGTCTTTATTGCAAACCAGGACTGGCAATCCTTCGAGCAGCACGGGCGCCTGGTTTTTCAGGATGAAAACGGCTTGCTTGATCTGAGCCTGCCGCATCTCAAGGGCCGCCACCAGGTTGACAATGCCGGCAATGCCATCGCGGCCATCCGCATGCTCGATGACAAGCATGTGTCGGAACTCCATATCGAGCAGGGATTGAAATCGGTGGTCTGGCCGGCGCGCTTGCAACGGCTGGGAGCAGGCGCCCTCACCAGCCTTCTGCCGAAAGATGCCGAGCTTTGGCTTGATGGCGGCCACAACCCGTCGGCGGGCCGCGTCATTGCCCGGGCCTTTTCCGATATCAACGACCGCCACTCGCGGCCGCTGGTTCTTATCTGGGGCATGCTCAATACCAAGGATGCCGCCAGCTTCATCGAACCCTTCGAAGGCCTGGCGCAGCGCGTGGTGACGATTGCCATACCAGGTGAGTCAAATGCCGTTCCCGCTGACCAGCTCGCTGAAATTGCCCGCGGCCGGAACCTGTCGGCCGAAACCGCAACCTCTCTTGCAAAAGCTTTGGGGCAGGCATCGCTGACGACACCTGCCCCAAGAATACTGATTTGCGGTTCACTTTATCTGGCCGGCCACGTCCTCAGCGTCCATGAAAACAAGTCGATGTCGGGCGTGTCGGGTGCGGCCCGGCGTTAGATCGATTGCTCAATCCAGGATTGCAGCTGGCCTTTGGGCGCGGCCCCAACCTTGGTCGAGGATACCGCTCCGCCCTTGAACAACATGAGGGTCGGAATGCCCCGGACCCCATATTTTGAAGGAGTTTGGGGATTTTCATCGATGTTGATCTTGACGATCTTCACCTTGGGGCCAAGCGTCTGGGCAATTTCTTCGAGCGCTGGACCGATCATTTTGCAGGGTCCACACCATTCCGCCCAGAAATCGACAACGACCGGCGTTGTGGATTTGAGGACATCCGCATCAAATGAGGCGTCAGATACTTTATGGGTGGACACGATTGATTCTCCGTCATTCCTTGAGTTGCTAGGGAAGGTAGGTATCGCCAGCCCCCCGGTCAAGGGTGGCCACGTTCACGTGATGGCTGCCATGCTCTTCCGGAGCGTATCATCGTCGATCCAGTCCAAACGCGGCAGGCTCGTCCAGAGAATGGCGGCGCGGACGGTTTTGCCGTCATAGGCCTGCCCGAGCGTACGGGCATAGCGGGCAAGCTGCATAACGTGGGGATGGTCCGCTTCAAGCCTGTCCGGCACATTCCAGTCGGTTTTATAGTCGAGCACGAGAATGTCCCTGTCGCGCACCACGAGTCGGTCAAGCCGTTCGGTGATGCGCTGGCCATTCTGCGAGATTGATCCGATGCTGACTTCCGCCTGGCTCTCTGGACCGAAAAAATCGCTGTGATCGGGATGGGTCATGAGGCCAAAGATTTTTTCAGCCAATCCCGCATCAAGCCCGTTCTTGGCGAGAACACGCCTGGCGAAATTCAGTCCCGCGTCGGGCGCCAGGCCGGGCAGGTCCTGCAGGATCTTGTGGATGGCGCCCCCGCGGGCCACGGCCGCATTGGAGCCAACATCACGGCGCGTACGCGCCGGCGTCCAGCCCTGATGTACAAAGTCCGGATTTTTGAATAACCAGGCGGGAGCCTCTTGGATTGCCTTCGGCAAAACAGAAGCCATTCCGTTCCAGGTGGGGTCCGGCCCATGGCGCTGGCATGAATTGCCGTCAGGGGATTGGGTGGCTCGCAGAATCCCCTGGCTCTGCACCGCTTCCTCCACCAAAGTGTACCAACTGTTCTCGGGGCTCTCCTTGTGGATTTTATAGCCGCAGACATAAAGCTCATCGCGCGCCCGCGTCATCGCCACATAGAGCAGGCGCCGTTGTTCCTCCAGTTCGGTTTGCTTGTCCTTGTCCTTCCAGTCTTCAATGGCCCGGGATTGCGCCAGCCCCGACAACCGCCAGAACGGCAACGTCGCACCACCAGACTTCGGCTCAACAAACATGAGGGCTGACGTGGCATTGCTTCGTGGCGTGGACGTTGTGTCCGGCAGGATCACGATGCTCGATTCAAGCCCCTTCGCGCCATGCACCGTCATCAACCGGACTTCACCGCTGCCTTGATCCATGTTGCGTTTGATCTCCGTATCCTCGGAGGCGAACCAGGTCGCAAATCCTGCCAGCGAAGACGAATGGTTTTCTTCATAGGACAGCGAAACCTCTAGCAGCGCATCGAGCGCATCCCCTGCCTCACTGCCCAATCGCGCCAGAAAGGCTTTTCGGGTCTTGATCAGGGCCATCGAGAGGAATTCAAAGGGCCGCAGGCTTTCCGAAGCCTTGAGCCATTCTTCCAAAACCTTGCGAGCTTCCACACAGCTTGCATCATCCGAAGTGCTAAGTCTTGCCCACAGGGACGTGCTGTCACGCCCGTGGGCCAGCTTGAAAAGCTGATCTTCCGTCACAGCTGTTGGCACAAGCGGGCTTTTGAGAACACAGGCCAGGGAATAATCATCGTCTGGCAGAAGCACGAATTGCACCAATGCCATCACGTCGAGGATGGCGATATTCTCTGAAAGCTTCAGGCGGTCCGCTCCCGCTACCGGGATTCCCGCCCTTCGCAATTCACTGATCAGGATATCGAAAAGCGCGCTTCGGGTGCGGAACAGGATCAGGATATCGCCGGCCTCAACCGCCCGTTTCAGCGCCATGATATGGCGTTTCCCAATCCACGACCTGATCATTTCCGCCAGCTTCTGCGCCAGTTTGCGCAGGCCTGACCGGGGCGGATACTGGTCGACGGGAGCCTGCCAGGCCTCTCGTTCGGCCTTTTCATCGGGTTCCATCAGCGGCCAGAGTTCAAACAATCCGTGTTCACCGCCCCGGTTCGACTCATGGTGCAAGTTTTGTGGATGGACGCCGTCCAGCCCCATGCGGGCCCGTGTCCCTTCCGCAAAAACCATATCAACCGCCTTCAGCACCTCCATTGTAGAGCGATAGGAAATGGTGAGGTCAACTGTGCTGAAAGCCTGGCCTACATTGGTGATCTGTGTTCCGAATGTTTCCCGCGAAGCTTCGAAGGCAGCCGGATTTGCGCCCTGGAAACTGAAAATCGATTGCTTGCGGTCACCGACCACAAACAGCGTGCGGTCCGGAACCTCGCGGCTGCCGGTGCCGGCAAAGAACTCACTTGTCAGCGCGCTGACGATTTGCCACTGGGCCAGGCTGGTATCCTGCGCTTCATCGACGAGAACATGTTCGATGCCGCGGTCAAGCTTGAACAGAACCCATTGCGCCGAAGCCTTATCGACAAGCAGGTCGCGGGTCTTGATGATAAGATCATCGAAGTCATAAGCGCCGCGAAGTTTTTTGACCGACTCGAATTCTGATATCATCGCATCGGCGAGCGTGAGCAAGGCGCATGTCGCCTCGATGCGGGTAAGATTGTCGATCTGCTCGATGAGAGCGAGGCAGCGCGGCATCTCCTGTGAAAGCCAGTCCCGGATCCGGGGATTGTCCTTAAGAAGTTTTTCCGTGACGACCGAAGCGATTTTTTTCGGCTTCTCGCCATCGGACGTATAGTAGACGCGCCGGATGAGGCTTTCCGCCTGCGAGCCGTCATTCTCCTTCAAAAGGGCGGCAAGATGACCCGCAGTTTTTTGATTGGTGGCAAGGGAAGCGGACAGGACCGGAATTATTCTTTCAATGACCGTTCTGTCAAACCTCAGCAATTCCGTCCTGAGATTGTCGATGCTGTGCTGCGGTTCAATGGCAAATTCGGCCCTGAGCGCTTTACCAATGTTTTCTATGGAACCATACGCCGCTATCGCATCTTTGAGAGTCTGGCGCTTTGAAAGCAGCCGCTCCAGAAGCGCATCGAAACTGTCGGAATGGGTGTGGCGGGTTGTGATTTCCAGCGCACAGGCGAACGGTGAAGTCTCCTCGCCTTGCGCCTCGCGCAGCACCTGATCGCGGGCTTCGCGGAGCAGTTGCCTGGATTGGCTGGATTCCAGAACTTCAAATCCCGGAGCAAGCCCCGCCTCGACCGGAAAGAGCTGGAGGATTCTTTCGCAGAAGGCATGGATCGTTTGAATCTTGAGGCCACCCGGCGTTTCCAGCGCCGCCGTGAACAGCCGCCGCGCCCGGGAAAGGGTCTGGTGCCCCACATCATCATGCCCCATCTGGATGAGTTGCTTGGTGAGTGCGGCGTTGGATAGGCCAACCCACGCGCCAAGCCGTTCATGCAGGCGGTTGGCCATCTCCTTGGCCGCAGCCTTGGTATAGGTGAGACAAAGGATTGACATGGGATCAACGCCCGCCAGCATGAGGCGCGTCACCCTATCCACCAGCACATGGGTCTTGCCCGAACCCGCATTGGCGCCCACCCAGGCGGACGCTGCCGGATTGGAGGCGGATTTCTGTTCAGGAGTGGCGTTCTTGGATTTGACCATTAACTGTCGCCCGCCAAAATCCACTCGCGGTAGCGCGAGAGATGGTCATAGTCACAAATCGCTTCGACATTTTCGATGGCGAAACGGGGCAAATAGGCAAGATTGGGATTCTGGTATTTTTCCAGAAGCCCCTTGAGGCGGGCAAGATGCTCGCGCGCCACGTCCATGGGCGCAAGATCAACCGACTTCAATTCTCCCGGCGGAATGCCGCCGGTTATCCGGATGTAAGTCAGGTCGCTGGTCTCATGTTTGCCCACATGCTCGAAGGCGCCGCGTTCCAGCATGGCGGCTTCCAGGGTAAGTTGCGGCGAAAACCCCTCTTTGATCTTCGGGCCACTGGGTATGGCCCCCGTCTTGAAATCGACAATGCGCGCCATGCCGTTGGCAAGAATATCAATCCGGTCGGCGCGCCCGCTGAGCGTGAAATCAGTCTCGCCAATTTTCAGAATCAAGTTTCCTCTAACCTCAGCGAACACCTCAGCGACATCGCTGCGCAACAAAGCTTCGTTTGCGACAATCCATCTCGCGAGGCGCTGGAACCTTGCCCACCAGAAGCCCATGATTTCCGGATCATTCCGGAAGGGCCGGAATATCTCCTCGCCAAGGGCGATAAATTTTTCCACCGCGTCCGCTGGCAACGCTCTTGGATAGAGCGTGAAAAAGTCGCCAATGGCCTTGTGAAAAAGCGTGCCGCGCAGCGCCGCATCGGGAGCCGCGGCAATATTGGGCAAGGGCTTGAGTTTCAAAACGGCATCCGCATAGATCGCATAGGGGTCACGGATAAGCGTTTCAACCCGGCTCACGCTGATGCGTTTCGGCCTTGCATCGACGGGCGGCCGTGGCTGCGGTTTGCCATGAGGCGTAGGCCGGACATTGTCGGCCCCGTCAAGCCGCGCCGCCCAGGCCTGCCAGGGTTCGCAAGGCATGTCTTCGGGCTTGTGGCCGGCCGCTTTCAGAATTGTCTGCAGGCGCAAAATCCAGCGGGAAGGGATGGCCGGGTCCATGCCGTCGCGCCGCGCCCAGGTGAGAAACACCTGCGGCGCGCCAAACGCCTGGACAAAATCATGGGCCTCCTGTCCAATACTGCGCTCCGGCTGCCGCATGCCGAAAACATCGCGCATCGGCCGGTTAAGCCAGGGGCCGGGGTCCGGCAGCCGTGGCCATGCGCCTTCATTCAGCCCGCCAAGAATAACCGTTTGCGGATGCACCAAACGTGCTTCCAGCAAGCCGAGGATTGAAAGCCGTGTGCCGGCGTTTCTGATGTCCCGCACCGGAATTCTTTGCAAATGCCGGCGGATCATCGCGCCGGCGCGTTGGAAACTGCAAACGGAAAGCCGCGGGGATTCCTGCCGCAAGCTTTCAACGAGCGTTTCCAGATCCTCCGCTTCAGGGCCATCCCAGAATTCGCGACCCGCAATCTTTTCCGCCACCGACATCAAGCCATCGAGATGCTCCCTGAAGGTGGTGACGGAGCGTGGTGCGAGCGGACTCAATATTTCCACAACCCGCGCAAGACATTCGCGCATCTCCTGCCAATCATTCTCTTTGAGATGGGCGACAATGGGATGAGGGTGGGAAGCGCCTTTTGATCCCTTAAGGGCCAGGTCAAGCGACGGCAGCAAGCCTTCCAGCCCATGAATCATCGGCAGGGAGCGGAACAGGGCAACCTCGATATGCCGCGCCGAGGCACTGAATTGCGCCCGTTCAAAGCCAAACTTTGCATAGGGATGGCTGAACAGGCTTTGCAGCGCGGAGGCCGAAAAATTTGCTTCGGCAGCGTCCATGAGAAGAACCAGCAGGGAGGCCGCGCCGAAACGGCTCAACGGTTCGCCGGCGGAGTCATCGACCACGATGTTCCAGCGCGAAAGATTTGCTTTCACCCGCCGCGCCAGGTCGCGGTCTGGCGTGACCAGGGCCATGTCGCCAACTGGCTTCTCCAACGCCTGCCGCATCATCAGCGCAATGATCGATGCCTCGTCATTTTTATCGCGCGCTTCGACAAGCGATACATTTTCAAGGGCCCGTTTGATCCTGTTGCCCTGGCCTGCCAGTGCCTGCTGCCAATCATCGGAAACCTCCGAGGGGCGCATGAGTTCACTTGCCAGCCAGGCCCGGTCTCCGGAATCTGTTCCAAGCGTGATGATATCTTCGCGCTCGACCCCAATGGCTTCGATAAGCTGCTTGATGGCAAATTGCGGATGCTGGGGCGAAACCGCGTCCCAGCTCTTTGCGTCCATCCCCTCGTCAAGGGCGGGCAGGATCACCGCGCCATTTTCCAGAGTTGAAATTGCCTTCAGCAAGTCCCGGGTGGCGGGAATGGTGCCGGTGGAACCCGCGGCGATAATGGGCCCGGCGGGTGGGTTTTCAATCAGCCTCCTGGCCTCCAGGCGAATGAGGCGGCTGCGCCGTTCCCTTGCGCCCATGAGATTTTCACTCACGAGCTGCGCGGGGAGTTTTTTGCTCACCAGATCAAACAGACTGAGGATGGCCTCCCGGTGAACCGCGAGATCAATCAGATAGGCTTCCGGCAGACGGTCAAATGAAACCTCCTCTGTTTCCATGACGTCAATAAGCTCTGCAAGGCTCGCCGCCAGGGATTGCGTCTGTTGCGGCGCTTGCGCTAGCTCCTGCGCCAGGCGAAGCTGCGGATGTTCAGCGGCCCATTTATCAATGAGGTCGATGAGGGCAAATTCACGGCCGATATCGCTGATCGCATCGAGCAAGCCCACATAGGGGCGCTGCGCTTCAAGAACATCTTCATCTAGGTCTCCGATGGGCCTGATCTGCGGCAGCACAAGCGCCGGCTTTCCGCTCTCGATAAGCAGCTTGTCCTGAAGCTCGCGCGCCGCGCGCCGTGTGGGCACAAGAATGGTCCAGGCGGCAAGCGAGGGATGTTGGTGGCCCATCGCATAGGGAAAGCCCCTCAGAACCGCCTTCGCCAGAATGTCCAGGAACGGGGCATCGCTGGCGATGGTGTAGACGCGCTGCGGCCTCTCGCTCATGAGCTAGGTCTTGGCAAGTTCGGCCTCAGCCAAACCCACAGCGTCCGGCGTTCCCACGTGAAACCACTTTCCGCTGTGCGCCATGCCATGCAGGCGGCCCTCGGAAATTGCCTTGTCCCACAAGACATTCATTGAGAATTTTCCGGGAGGTGCATCCCTGAAAAGGCGGGGGTGCACGAGATAGCCGCCGATATAGGCAAGAGCCCCTGACCCCTGCAGGCGGGCGAGGCGCCCGTCGCGCTCCAGGCGGAAATCCCCCCGGCCATCGTAACCAATGGTGCGGTCAACGTGACATAAAAGAAGCAGGCAATCCATCGTTGCATCATCCCACACGGCACGCAGGCGGCTGAGGGCCGGAACCCTTCCGTCAATCCAGAAACTGTCACTGTTAAGCACGAAAAAAGCCTGGCGGCCAAGAAGTGGAAGGGCTTTCGCGATGCCACCGCCCGTATCAAGAATCACCGCCTGTTCATCCGAGAATGCAACCTCGGGCGCTGTCTGCTGCTGTGACCACTGCAATATCTGCGCGGCCCTGTAGTGGCCGTTGACTACCGCCTTTTGAACGCCTGCTTCGCGCAGCCGGTCAAAGCCGTAGTCAATGAGCGCCTTTCCGGCCACCTCAATGAGGGGCTTGGGGCGATCATTGGTCAAGGGCCGCATGCGCACCCCAAAGCCCGCGGCAAGGATCATTGCATGGCTGCCGATGGCTTCGGTCATAATGGTAAATTCCGCTCATACCAATTCTTGAGAACCGCAAGATCGGGGTGTTGCAGATTGCGCTTGAGGTAGCGCCAAACGCGGGGAATATGATTGAGGTAGATGGGCTTCCCGTCACGCTTGGAAAGGCGCGCAAAAATCCCCAGAATCTTGGTGGCGCGCTGGGCCCCCAGGATTGCAAAGACCAGGGAAAATTCACGGGCGTTAAATGGGCCTTGAGCAGAGCGAAGCGTGCAATAATGCTCGAAGAGTTCCTCGGCCCGTTTGAAATCTATATCGACGCGGGCGTCCTGCAGCATGGAGACAAGGTCATAGGCCGGATGCCCCAAGACGCAATCCTGCGTGTCGATGATCCCGACGCGGCGACGCCCCTTGCGCTCCGGCAGCCAAAGCAGGTTGGGCGAATGATAATCCCGCAAGGTCCAGACCGGCCTGTGGGAGCCGATGCCGGTGAGGAGCGTTTGCCAGATCGCTGAGAATTCCGCTTTCACCTCATCGCCCGCGGCGGATTTTTTTTGCAGCGGCCAGAACCATGACGGCAGAAGATCAACCTCGATCATCATGGCATCAAGATCATAAGGTACAACGTGATGCTCCGTGCCGCCCCGCACTGGAACTGCGCTGGGCCACTCCCTTGCAGCCATGTCGGCAAGAACGTCCACCGCTGCTTTCATGGGTTCATCAATGTCTTCGCCCCTCGCCATCATCCGGCTGAAAACCTTGTCGCCAAGGGATTCAATAAGAGCCAGGCCAAGGTTGACGTCCGCCGCATAAATCCGGGGAACACTGTAATCCAAGTTAAAAAGATAATCATTGATGCCCACCACCGCGCTGATGCCTTCGGCCAAGTGGGCAATGGCGCTGTAGGGCTTGCCGTTCTTCACCGCCGGGCCGTCCGGCCTGCTGGGCATGTCCATCAGCAATAGTGTGGCGGCTCGGCCAGCAACCCGTTCATAACGCCGGGCCGAAGCGTCCCCCTCGAAATGATGCCGTGTTCCACCCTTCACCTGAGACTGATTCACAAATTCCTTGATTGTTTGATCCCGCTTGAGAATTTCAATCCACTTTCCGGCCGCCTCAAGCCTCAGGTCACGGGTGTCGCCTGATCCGGCGAAGGAAATTTTTAGGTGATCGGGAGAAATATTTTCCGGCAGCTTTTCCGGCCATTCAATAATCATCAGGGACTTGGCCAAAAACTCTTCAAGTCCCAGTTCGGCTACTTCCGCAGCCGAGCTGATCCGGTAGAGATCAACATGGGCCACCGGCACCCTTAAGGCGTCGTAGGATTGGACTAGCGAAAATGACGGGCTCGGAATATCGAACTCCCTGTCATCCAGCGCCAGCCCCCGGATAAAGGCCCGAGCGAAAGCGGATTTTCCGGCCCCCAGTTCGCCCGAGAGGTGGATGGCGAGACCGGGCCGCGCCCACAGCGAAAGTTCCCGCGCAAGGGCCTCCATGGCGGTGAGCGTGGTGGAGCGGCGTTCAATGATCATGGGTTACGGGCTTAGGCAACCCGTTGCGGGCTGAGGCGTTCAGCCGGGCTGCTCTTGAGGCTTTGTCTTGCGGGTCCATCAACCGGGAAGCTACACACAACAGTTGTGCCGCGGTCAAGCTTGGAAATGAGGGAAACATTGCCGCCGTGAAGTTCCGTGAAGCTCTTGACGATGGCGAGGCCCAGCCCCGGCCCGCGGTGGCTGCCCGGCAGGGGTTTGGACTGGAATCTCTCAAAGGCCTTTTTCTGGAATTCCGGGTCAATGCCCCGGCCCGAGTCGGCAATCCAGATCTGGACATTGGCGCCGGAGCGCCGAGCCCCCATGCGAATCTGGCTCCTCCTTGCCGAAAATCCGATGGCATTTGACAGCAGGTTTGAAATGATCTGTTCCACCCGCATCGTATCGCCGACAAATGCAAGCGAGTCTTCCGCCAGCTCTATGCTCAGGGTCTGGTCGCGCCGGATCATGGTCGGCGACAGTTTTTCTGCAACGGTTTGCAGGATCGAGGCCACATCCAGCTTGGTCAGTTTCAGTTCCATGGCGCCGGCATCAATCGCCGACAGGTCGATGATGGCGTCAATGATGGCCTTCAATTCCTCCGATGACCGCTTGATGTCGAGAACATATTCCCGCTGCTTTGGCGAAAGCTCCCCCACCAGGCCGAGGTCCAGCGTTTCGGCAAAGCCCAGGATGCTCGTAAGCGGCGTGCGCACTTCATAGGAGACATTGCTGAGAAAGGCGTTCTTGAGGCGGTCAGCCGCTTCCAGCGCTTCCGTGCGGTCGCGCAGGGCGCGCTCCATTTTTGCCGGATCCGAAATGTCCGAGAAGGTCAGAAGCGTGTTGCCATCGGGCAGCGGAACCGAACTGTATTGCAGAATGCGGTCACTGGCCGTCATCCGGCCGCGGAGCGCCCGGCGCTCCGATTCCATGCCGGTGACACCGAATTTGATCTCCTGCCAGGCGGCCCCCGCTTCCCGTATCACCACCGCATCACTGGCAAGCTGGTCGACGTGCGGTTCCCTCTGGAGAAAGGCGCCGTCAAAATTCCAGAATTTCGAAAAGGCCGGGTTGAAGAGCTTCAAGCGGCCATCGGACCCGAACAGTGCAATGGCTTCTTCGAGATTGTCGAGGGTTTCGCGCTGCACCCCGATGAGCTCATTGTAGCGGCTCTCGAGCTGGATTTCCTTGGTGACGTTTTCATACAGGTAAGTGACGCCGCCAAACGGATGCTGTTCGCACACCACATGCAGCGAGCGCCCATCGGGCAGGTACCACCAGCTTTCCCGCATTTCGAGTGTCGTATAGGAGGAAAGCTGCTTGGCCCGCCATTCGCGGTAGTTCGCCTGTTCCGGAATGCACCGCTGGGCCCGCAGGCGGTCGAGTATCTCGCCATCGGTGGGATGCATGTCGAGCCATTTCCCGTCAAGCGGCCAGAGCTGGGCAAAGGCCATGTTGTGAAAGCGCAGACGCTGGTCCGGCCCGAAGATGGCGATTGCCGTATCAAGTTTGTTGAGCGTCGAGGCATGGGCCTTGATGTGCCGGTCAAGCTCCTTTTCAATTTCTTCCAGCTCCGAAACATCCACCGCAAACCCAGCCTTGCCTTCCGGCAGGGCCACTTCATGGATATTGAGGGCCCGCATGGCGCCTGCAAAGACCGCGTGGGTTCTTCCCAGGAGTCCGGTCCTGGGGTTGGCCTTCGTCGTGTCGATCCGCTCCGGCGAGGCAACCTCGATCAGCGATCGCAGAACCGACGCGCTGTCGGGCAATTCCACCGCCTTGACATAGGCCTGGTTGACCCAGCTCAGCCTGCCATCCCCGTCGCGAAGCCATATGGGCAGGGGAGCCGAATCAAGCACCGCGCTCAGGCGCTCGACCTGCATCCCCAATTTCCGCGCATCGTAATTAAGTTCGGTGATCTGCCGCCGCTCGCCGGAGAGCGGGCGAAACCGCAATGTCGCCATACCGCCCGCGGCGCGCCCATCGGCTTCAAGCAATTCATTGTTGAGTGTCTTGACGCCGATGTTGAAGGGTTTGCCCATCTCCCGCAGGGTTCTGATGCAGTCCTCAATGACGTTGCTGGAATCAGCTTCCAGCCAAGCGGGAAAATTCAGCATTTCGGCAACAGCCGTGGGAACCTTGGCGCTGCCATACATGCTGCCGATAACGCGGCTGGGGAGCTCCTCCTTCCCGCGCCAGACCACCATGACATGGGCTTCGGCGGCAAAGGCCGTCTCCGCCTCATTGAGCCTGATCTCCAGTTCATTGATGCGCTGGCGCGCCCTGTTCTCGCCCTGGCTCAGCTTCCTGACCACGTGGAACGCCCAGACAAAAACCGCCACCGCGGCCAGCGTGAGGAAACTCAAAAGGGGGTCAACGTCGGGGATCTGGAAGGCCGCCGCATGGGCGCTGCCACACTGCAAAAATGCGAAACCGGCAACCGCGATATGACGCATAAACGCGTTCATTGTGCTGTTGCCTTCCCGCATTTTTTCTCCGGCCACCTGCGAGATGCGGGCCCGAATCAGGCCGCATCTGTCCCATCCGGAGATATAGACTCAAAAATAGCGTGTCGGAACTACTTCATGGGAAGCGAGGCAGCCCCCCATATCTTGTCTAGTAGCGGTAATAATCAGGCTTGAACGGGCCTCTGGGGGTCACCCCGATATAGGCCGCCTGATCATCGCGAAGCTTGGTCAGCTTGACCCCGAGCTTTTCCAGATGGAGGCTTGCCACCTTTTCATCGAGATGCTTCGGCAGCACATAAACCTCGTTCTTGTACTTGCCCGTCTTGGCATTGGTGAAGAGCTCAATTTGCGCCAGCGTCTGGTTGGTGAACGAGGCCGACATGACAAAGCTCGGATGCCCCGTTGCATTGCCAAGATTGACCAGGCGTCCTTGCGAGAGAAGCACAATGCGGTTCCCCTTGGGGAAATGTATGAGGTCAACCTGCGGCTTGATGTTGGTCCACTGGAAGTTCTTGAGTTCGGCCACCTGGATTTCATTGTCGAAATGGCCGATGTTGCAGACGATGGCCATGTCCTTCATCTGCTTCATGTCATCAACCGTGATGACGTCCTTGTTGCCCGTCGCGGTGACAAAAATATCGGCGCTGCCTACCACATCCGAAAGGGTTTGCACGGAATAGCCATCCATCGCCGCCTGCAGCGCGCAGATGGGATCAACCTCGGTCACCACCACGCGGGCCCCAGCACCGCGAAGCGAAAGCGCCGAGCCCTTGCCGACGTCGCCATAGCCGCAGACAACCGCCACCTTGCCGGCCATCATCACGTCCGTGCCGCGCCGGATGGCATCCACCAACGATTCCCGGCAGCCATACTTGTTGTCGAATTTCGACTTGGTGACGCTGTCGTTCACGTTGATGGCAGGGAAGGGAAGCTCGCCTTTCTTCTGCAGTTCATAGAGGCGATGGACACCTGTGGTGGTTTCCTCCGATACCCCAATGATCGAAGCGCGCACTTTGCTGAACCAGCCGGGGCTGGCCTTCAGGCGCTTGGCGATCTCCGCATAGAGGCATTCCTCTTCCTCGCTTTTGGGGAAGGCGATGAGTTTCGGATCAGTCTCGGCCCTTGCGCCGAGCAGGATGTAAAGCGTTGCATCGCCGCCATCGTCAAGGATCATGTTGGTCGTCTGGCCATCGGCCCAGTCGAAAATCTTTGCGGTGTACTGCCAGTACTCCTTGAGCGTCTCGCCCTTGAAGGCAAAAACCGGAATGCCCGCGGCGGCAATGGCGGCGGCGGCATGGTCCTGGGTCGAATAGATGTTGCACGAGGCCCAGCGGATGTCTGCACCCAGCGCCTTCAGGGTTTCGATGAGAACAGCGGTCTGGATCGTCATGTGGAGCGAGCCGGAAATGCGCGCACCCTTCAGCGGCTGGGCCTTGGCATATTCTTCCCGGGTTGACATCAGGCCCGGCATCTCAACCTCGGCCATGTCGAGCTCCTTGCGCCCCCAATCCGCAAGCTTGATGTCGGCAACATGATAATCAGTGAAAGCGGCCATGGGGGAGTGCTCCAAAACAGGGAAATTAACGATTGAAGCCGTGCCTATAGCAGGCGTTGCAGAGCCTTGCAATAAGGACATAAAGATTTCTTTATATTCTCAAATATAGGTCTGCGATCACAGCGAGAAGATCGTGGGCTTCCGGCCGGTGAGGGGATTGTCCGGGTTCCACGACAATTTGGTTTCATAAAACCGCGTTGCCAGGGCATCGTACATGACAAGGCGGCCCGTCAGGCTGTCGCCGATCCCGAGGATTTCCTTGATCACTTCCATGGCCTGCATGGAACCCACGATGCCGGGAAGCGCTCCCAAGATGCCCACTTCTTCGCAGGCCGGAAAAAGCCCCCTTTCCGGAAGTTCGCCGATAAAGCAGCGATAGGTTGGCCACGGCTCGCCCGAGGGCGCCTTTTCATAGGGCTTGAAGGTTGAAATCTGCCCGTCGAACTGGCCCACGGCGGCGGAGACTAAAGGCTTTCTTGCAAAATAGCAGGCGTCACTGACCAGGAACCGTGTGGGGAAATTATCACAGCCATCGGCAACGATGTCGTACTGCTGGATGATGTCGAGCGCGTTTGAAGCATCAAGGCGCAGGCGATGCTCAATGATTTTGGGATGCGGATTGATCGCCTGCAAAGTCGCCTTGGCGCTTTTCGTTTTAAATTCTCCTACCGCCGCAGTTGTATGGACAACCTGGCGCTGGAGGTTTGAAAGGCTCACCGTGTCGTTGTCACAGATGCCGATGGTGCCAATTCCTGCCGCCGCGAGATAAAGCAGCGCCGGTGCGCCAAGGCCGCCGGCCCCGATGACCAGAACCTTTGCATTGATCAGCTTTGCCTGCCCCGGGCCGCCAACCTCGGGCATGACGATATGCCGGGCGTAGCGTTCAAGTTCATCCGGTGACAACGCCATCAGCGGACTCCTGATGAACCAAAACCATTGTTTCCCCGCGCCGTATCATCAAGCGCCGCAACTTCGTGCAATGTGGCGCGCGCCACCGTGGCCACAATCATCTGGGCGATGCGGTCGCCGCGCTTGATGATAAAATCCGCCGTACCGTGATTGATCAAAGGCACCTTGATTTCGCCGCGGTAATCGCTGTCGATCGTGCCCGGCGCGTTCAGAACGGTGACGCCATGCTTGACTGCAAGTCCGGACCGGGGCCGCACCTGCGCTTCATGGTGATCGGGAAGTGCTATGGCAAAACCCGTGGGCATCAGGAAGCGCCCGCCGGGTCTCAGAATTGTATCTTCAGCGGCACGAAGATCCATGCCCGCGGCACCCGGCGATTCATAGGCGGGCAGCGGAAGATTCTCGCCATTGGCCAGCCGCATGATCCTCAAGCGAGTCATGCCTTGCCTGTTGTAAATTGCGCGGCGAGTTGAGCCATCAAACGCTGCGCCACATCCTGCTTCGACAGAAGCCCCCAGCTTTCAACACCGGAAGCCGAAACGAGTTGCACGGTGTTTTTATCGCTGCCAAAAACCCCGCGCTCTTTGCTCACATCATTGGCGACAATCAGGTCACAGCCTTTTTTCTTGAGCTTCTCGCGGGCATTTTCCACGAGGTTTTCAGTTTCTGCCGCAAAGCCGACAACAAGCTTTGGCCGCTTCGCTGTGCGTTTGGCAATGGTTTGCAGGACGTCAGGATTTTCCACCAGTTGCAGCGAAGGAATACCGCTCTTATCCTTCTTGATCTTCTGGCCTTTCTCTTCCGCTACGCGCCAATCGGCAACCGCGGCGGTGAAGATGGCGATGTCACAGGGAAGCTCGCGCTCGCTTGCCGCCAGCATTTCAACAGCACTTGTCACCGGGATCATCTGCACGCCGGGAGGAATTGGCAGGTCAACAGGTCCCGAAACCAGAACCGTTTCGGCCCCGAGCGCTACCGCCGCAGCGGCAATGGCATAGCCTTGCTTGCCGGAAGAATAATTGGAAATGTAGCGCACCGGGTCAATGGCTTCGCGTGTGGGCCCTGCGGTGATCAGCACCTTCTTGCCCTTGAGAGGTTGTGCTTTGGGAGCCAGTGCCGCTTCAATTGCCGCAACAATCTCGGCAGGTTCTGCCATGCGCCCCAGCCCATACTCGCCGCAGGCCATGTCGCCCTCATTGGGACCGACCAAGAGAATGCCATCGCGCTTCAATTGCTGAAGATTGCGCTGGGTTGCCGCGTGATGCCACATCCGCACATTCATGGCGGGGGCGATCAGCACTGGCTTGTCCGTGGCAAGCAGCGTCGTCGAGGCAAGATCATTGGCCTGGCCATGGGCCATCTTGGCCAAGAGGTTCGCCGTGGCGGGCGCCACAATCAGCAGGTCCGCCGCACGCGACAATTCAATATGGCCCATTTCAACTTCATCGGTGAGATTGAACAGCGCCGTGTGAACCTTTTGCCTGGTGAGGCTGGCAACCGACAGGGGCGTAACAAACTCTTCCGCCGCCTTGGTCATGATGGTGCGGACGCTCACCCCCTTGCCCGTCAGTAGACGGATCAATTCAAGGGACTTATAGGCGGCAATTCCGCCCCCAATGATGAGAAGTATTGTTTTTCCCGAGACTGCGGTCATGGTGCCAATGTAGCGATTAAACGCACTTTCTTAAAGGACGAGTTTGAGGGCGATTGCCACCAGCGCAGCCGCCCCTGCCATAACAGCATAGCGCTGGAAGCGGTTTGCGTGATGGTGGGCGATGGCAATGCGGTTTGTCGTGTCGGTGTCGAGCTTGATGCTGCCGGATTGCACGATTTCGGTCACCACATCAGGCAGCATGGAGGCCAGGCGGCCAAGCGAAGCCGCACTTTGCACGGCCCCTTCCAGCTTGCCGATGGGCCCCAGCTTCCGTTCGATCCAGCTTCTGACCACGGGCTCCGCGGTAATCCACATGTTGAGCTCCGGGTTAAGGGTGCGGGCAACCCCTTCAACCACAACCATGGTCTTTTGCAGCAGCAGGAGTTGCGGCTGGGTCACCATGTTGAACTGCCCCGTCACTTCAAAAAGCTGGGTCAAAAGCCGCGCCATGGAGATTTCATTTGCCGCAAGGCCCATGATGGGCTCGCCGATGGCGCGCAGCGCCTGGGCGAAATCGGCTACATCCTGGTCACGCGGTACATAGCCCGCATCGAAATGCACCTGGGAGACCCGCGTGTAGTCCCGCGTGATGAAGCCAAAAAGAATTTCAGCGAGGAAAAGGCGGTCGCCCTCGCTCAGCCTGCCCATGATGCCGAAGTCCACCACCACAAGATGGCCGTTTGCATCGACGAAAAGATTTCCCTGATGCATGTCAGCATGGAAGAACCCGTCACGAATGGCATGGCGCAGGAAGCTCTGGATGATGTTGTCACCCAGCGCCTTGAGATCGAAGCCCTTCGTCCGCAGGGTTGCGATATCCGCAATGGGCGTGCCTTCAATCCATTCGGTCGTCAGAACCTGGCGGGCGGTGAGCGGCCAGTTGACCGTTGGCAGGCGGAAATTCGGATCATCAACGGTTGCCTTGGCCATTTCCGAAATGGCCGACGCCTCCATGCGGAGGTCAAGTTCGAGCTTCATGGAATGCTCGAGCATTTCAACCGCGGCCACGGGGCGCAAGCGTTGTGCCTCGCGTGAGAACCGCTCCATCATCCGCGCCGCAAAAAAGAAACTTGAGAGGTCATCGGCAAAGCGCTTCTCAACCCCGGGACGCAGGATCTTGACCGCGACCAATTCTCCGTCTTTTGTTGTTGCCTTGTGAACCTGCGCAATCGATGCTGCGGCAACCGGCTCGCCAAACTCTTTGAACAGCCCTTCAACGCTCTGGCCAAGATTGAGCCGGATGGTGTCGCGCGCCTCCGTCATGCTGAAGGGCGGCAGGCGGTCCTGCAGGGATTTCAATTCAAAGGCCCGCTTGGCGCCAATCACGTCCGGGCGGGTTGACAGAAATTGCCCAAGCTTGATGTAGCTCGGTCCAAGCGACGAAAGTGCTGCGGTCACCCGGCTGCCGGAATCAACCGTCGGTGCGGCGGCGCCAAATTTGGCAGTTTTCAGAAGCGCCCGTGCAAACCATGGCAAGTCGGAAACCTGTTCGGGCTGCAGGAAAAAATCATAGCGCGCCATGGTCCGTCCGGCGCGGGCCAGCCGCCACATATTTTTCACCGTTGAAATCATCAAATCCGCCAGCCCGAATGAATGGCGACAATTCCGCCCGAAAGATTGCGATAGCTCGTCCGGGCAAAGCCTGCCGCATCAATCATGGCCTTGAAGTCATCCTGCTTGGGAAATTTGCGGATGCTCTCGACCAGATAGCGGTAGGGCTGGCCATCGCCGGTGACGACCTTGCCAACGGCTGGAATGACCGTGAACGAAAACGCGTCATAGGCTTTCTCAAGGAGCGCCATGTCAACATGGGAAAATTCCAGGCAGAGAAAATGCCCACCCGGCTTCAACACGCGGTGCGCTTCCGCCAGGGCCCGGTCAATATGGGTGACATTGCGAATGCCAAAGGCAATTGTATAGGCATCAAAGCTCCGGTCGGGAAAAGCCAGGCGTTCGGCATTTCCCACGGTGAAGTCGCAACGGTCAAGCAGGCCTTCGCGTTCGGCGCGTTTCTTGCCCGCATGCACCATTTCAGGAGAAATATCGGCAACTGACACATGGGTTCCAGCCCCGCCCGCCCGGGCAATGCGGAAGGCCACATCGCCCGTGCCGCCCGCCACATCAAGCACCCTGAAAGGCCCAGATTTTCGCGGCGGGTTAAGCAGGGTGACAAGATCGTCCTTCCAGAACCGGTGCAGACCCCCCGACATCAGGTCATTCATCTGGTCATAGCGTTCGGCGGCCTTGGAAAAGACCTCATTGACCAGGCCTTGCTTCTCGTTTTCGCCCACCCGGCGAAAGCCGAAGTCCACGTCTTTTTCAACAGGTTCAATCATGGAGCCATCATAAACCAAAGGTTTCATGAGTTCTATTGCCAGTGTGGCGGCTTAACGCTTATTGCTTAACAATCATGCCGGAACTTCCCGAAGTTGAAACTGTTATGCGCGGACTTAGCCCGGTCCTCGCTGGCCGTTCCATTGCCGGCGTGGAGCTTCGCAGGGCCGGACTGCGCTTTCCCTTTCCGGCTGGTTTCGCGGCCCGGCTGACGGGCAGGCACGTCATGGGCCTGCAGCGCCGGGCCAAGTATATTCTGGTTAACCTTGACGACGGCCATTGCCTTTTGGTGCATCTCGGCATGACCGGGCGCTTCACGGTTCTGGATGAAAACGCCCGGCCAAACAAACTGGGAGAATTCTATTTTGAGCCGAGTGCCGATGGCGCCGGTTCCGGCCCCCATGACCATGTGGTTTTCCTCCTCGATAATGGCGTGCAGATTATCTACACCGACCATCGCCGCTTCGGCGTCATGGACCTTCTTCATGAAAATGAAATGGCAAGCCACAAGCTTCTAAAAGATATAGGCGTGGAGCCCCTCGGCAATGAATTCAGCGCCGACTTTCTGGCAAGCCGGTTCAGGAAGAAATCAGCCCCCCTGAAAGCCGCCCTGCTCGATCAACGGATCATTGCGGGGCTGGGCAACATCTATGTGAGCGAGGTGCTGCACCGTAGCCGCCTTTCACCCCGGCGCAAGGCGGGAACCCTGGTCCGGAAAAGCACGCACGATGACCGCCTGAATGATGTTGTCCGCCATATCCGGGATATCCTGAACGAGGCCATTGCGGCGGGCGGCTCGACCCTGCGGGACTTTTCCTCTACCGACGGCAGCGAAGGGGCTTTTCAGCAGCGTTTCGCGGTTTACGACCGTGCCGGTGAAAAATGCCAGACCCCGGGTTGCCGTGGTACCGTACGTCGTATAGTGCAGTCGGGACGCTCAACCTTTTACTGCCCGTCCTGCCAGAAATAGGAAATCAATATGGCCTATGAAAACATCATCAGCGAGACCCGGGATGCCGTGGGAATCATTACCCTCAACCGGCCAAAGGCGCTGAATGCCCTGAATGAGCAGCTTATTGATGAGTTGAACCAGGCCCTTTCAAATTTTCAGGAAGACGCTGCCATTGGCTGCGTGATTATCGCAGGCAGTGACAAGGCCTTTGCCGCCGGCGCTGATATCCGCGAGATGAAGGACAAAAGTTTTACCGATGTCTATCTCGGAAATTTTCTGTCGGCGTGGGACAGGGTTGCGGAGTTCCGCAAGCCCGTGATCGCCGCCGTTTCTGGCTATTGCCTGGGCGGCGGCTGCGAACTGGCATTGATGTGCGATTTCATTATCGCGTCCGATACGGCAAGGTTCGGCCAACCGGAAATTACCTTAGGGGTCATGCCAGGTGCCGGTGGCACACAAAGGCTTGCGCGCTTTATTGGCAAGGCCAAGGCCATGGACATGATTCTGACAGGCCGTTTGATGGAATCCGCCGAGGCGGAGCGTTGCGGATTGGTGTCGCGCATCGTTGCGCCCGAAAAACTATTGGATGAGGCCGTGGCGACCGCCGCGAAGATCGCGGCGTTCTCCCAGCCCGTTGTCATGATGGCGAAAGAAGCGGTGAACCGCGCCTTTGAAACGAGCCTTGCCGAGGGCCTCCGTTTTGAGCGCCGCCTGATGCATTCGCTGTTCGCGCTGGACGATCAAAAAGAGGGGATGGCCGCCTTCGTTGAAAAGCGCAAACCCGTTTTCAAAAATCGATAGGCTCAAACCGGGCGGACCTCGGTGACTTCCGGAACGAAGTGCCGCAACAGGTTCTCGATGCCGTGCTTGAGCGTGGCGGTTGAACTCGGGCAGCCCGCGCATGAGCCCTTCATGTTGAGAAAGACAACGCCTTCCTTGAAGCCATGAAAAGTGATGTCACCGCCATCCTGCGCAACCGCTGGCCGGACGCGGGTTTCCAGAAGTTCCTTGATGGTGCCGACAATAGCCCTGTCCGACTCGTCAAAAAATTCGCCGCTGTCGGTCACCGTGATGGGCTTCTCGCCCACCAGCATGGGTGAATTTGACAGGTAATGGTCCATGATATGGCCGAGGATGGCGGGCTTGAGATGCTGCCATTCGCCTTTGCTCTTGCTGACCGTGATGAAGTCCTGTCCCAGGAAAACGCCTGAAACGCCGGAAATCGTGAACAGCTGTTGGGCCAGGGCGCAGTCGCCGGCCTCGTCCGCCGCGCGGTACTCGCGTGTTGAACCAGGCAGCACGGGCTTTCCCGGAATGAACTTCAGGGTGGCAGGGTTTGGCGTGGCTTCGGTCTGAATAAACATGATATGTCCTCTGCCCCTCTATATAGGCTAGTTTGGAATCATTTCAAACTGTTGCGGCGCGCTAAGAGACAACAAAACCGACAATTTTACGAACTTCCCGCAGGATTGGCGCCGCAATGGCCCGGGCCCGGGCCGAGCCATCCGCCAAAATACCCTCAACATGGCCAGGATCTGCCTTCAAACGCCTGGTTTCCCGGCCAATAGGGCCAAGCTTGGCGACTGACAATTCGGCCAGGGCTTCCTTCAGGCGGGAAAACTGTCCGCCGCCGAATTGGGCCAGAACCTGCTCCACCGACTGGCCCGACAGGGCCGCATGGATGCCAACAAGGTTTTCTGCTTCCGGCCGGCCCTTAAGCCCGGCCGCCTCCGAAGGCAGGCCGTCCGTATCGGTCTTGGCCTTACGGATCTTGCGGGCAATCGTGTCAGCATCGTCGGACAAATTGATGCGGGAAAGGTCAGAGGGGTCCGATTTCGACATTTTCTTTGCCCCGTCGCGCAGCGACATGACGCGGGTAGCAGGCCCGATAATGAAGGGTTCCGGCAGCGGAAAAAAATCGCCGTTGTAGCCAGCCTCACGGATGGCATCGCCGAAATCCAGGTTGAATTTTCCGGCGATATCGCGCGCCAGCTCCAGATGTTGCTTCTGGTCTTCGCCAACCGGCACATGGGTTGCCTTGTAGGCCAGGATGTCCGCCGCCATGAGGTTGGGATAAACATAGAGCCCCACCGAGGCCTGCTCCTTGTCCTTGCCGGCCTTTTCCTTGAACTGGGTCATCCGGTTGAGCCAGCCCATGCGCGCCACGCAGTTGAAGATCCAGGCCAGTTCCGCATGTTCCTGCACTTGGCTCTGGTTGAAAATGATCGAGCGTTTCGGGTCCAGCCCGCAAGCCAGATAGGCCGCCGTTACTTCAAGAATGGCCTTGTGCAGTTCCTTCGGCTCCTGCCACAGGGTGATGGCATGCATGTCGACCACGCAATAGATGCATTCCTGGGTTTCCTGCAGTTTGATCCAGTTCAGCATGGCGCCGAGATAATTGCCGAGGTGCAAATTGCCCGTGGGCTGCATGCCGGAGAAAACCCGTGGGGTGAAAGTGGTCATCAAGGAAATCCTGTGGACTGATCAGGCCGCCTTATGCCCGCAATTGCACCACTTGAAAAGAGTTAGCGTTTTGTCGCGGCCCTGATTTCTGCAAGGCTCATTGCACCCGAGAAATGAGCCAACGCAAAGTAGGCGGTGGCCCCACCAAATACGAGAACAACCAATCCCCAGGCCGCACTGGAGAAGCTTGCGGTTTCGGCAAAATTTTCCTGCAGGAACCAGAGGCCGAGAAGCAGCAGCAGCCCCAGAAGTAGGCCGCAAACGAGAATGCGGGGCAGTCTTGTCTTCAAACGGCTATCCATCTGGTAGTGCCCGCGCCTCGTCAATGCGGTGGCAAGCAGGATGGCATTGGCCCAGGCCGCGATGGATGTTGCAGCCGCAATGCCGACATGGCCGTACCAGCGCGACAGCAGCAGACTTGCCGCAATATTGATCGCCACCGAAATGACCGCAAACTGCATCGGTGTCTTGGTGTCTTCGCGGGCATAGAAGCCGGGCTGGAACACCTTGGTCATGGCAAAGGCAGGAAGTGCGGTTGCAAAGGCCAGCACCGTGGGGGCCACTGCGAGTGTATCGGCCGCAGTGAATGCACCATGTTCAAGAACCGTACGAATGATCGGCACCGGGATCGTCATCAGGGCAATCGCGGCGGGAACGGTCAGAAACAGTGAGAGCTCCAGCGCCCGGTTCTGGCTGTTCAGCGCAGCACGATCATCGCCCGCACGGAGCTTGCGTGAAAGATCCGGCAGCAATACCACGCCAATTGCCACGACAATGACGCCAAGCGGAAGCTGGTAAAGCCGGTCCGCATAATAAAGATAGGCCACCGCGCGGTCTATGCTTGTGGCAATAACGGTGGCGATGAGCAGGTTGATCTGCATGATTCCGCCCGAAATTATTCCAGGAATTGAGAGCGCCAGAACGCGTTTGACGTCTGGTGAAAATTCCGGCCATTTCGGAACGAGCGGCATTCCGGCGCGCCTGCAGACAAATGCCAGAAGCAGGAACTGCGCAATGCCCGCCATGGAAACACCTGCAGCAAGGATGTATCCGGTTAGAGCGCTGTCACCCGTTTCGAAAATCCATGAAATCAGGATTGCGAGGATCATGAATATGTTGAGAAGTATGGGTGCCGCCGCTGCCGCCGAAAACCGGTTGAGGCTGTTAAGCACTCCCGATTGCAACGCCGTGAGCGACATGAAGAGCAGATAGGGAAAGCAAATCCGAGTCAGCTCAACCGTCAGCTGAAGCTTCTGCGCGTCGTTCGAAAACCCTGGTGCTATGAGATAGATGAGCCAGGGCATGGCGATCATCGCAACGGCCGTGAACACCAGGAGCCAGGCCAGCAGGGCAGAGAATATTTCTATTGCGAATTTATGCGCCGCGCTTTCCCCATCGCCTTCGATACGTCTCGCAAACTGCGGCACAAAGGCGGAATTGAAAGCCCCTTCGGCAAACAGGGCGCGAAACATGTTTGGAAATCTTTGGGCGACAAAAAATGCTTGGGCGACGGGCCCGGTTCCCAGCGTGAAGGCGATAAGCTGGTCGCGTACAAAGCCAAGCAGCCGGCTAAGCAGGGTAAAGCCGCCGACGGTTGCTGCCGATTTCAGGAGCGACATGTCTCAATACCCAAGTTCAGGCCCTTCCTTCCTCTGATTCATGCGGAGTTTGCAAGCCTTTCCGGAATGGGCGCCAGGACCTTCATCAGCTCCCGCTCAATTTGCGCATGCCGCGCCGGGTTGAGAATCTTGTCACCAATGAGGTCTGTGACGTAGAAAACGTCAATGGCCTTTTCGCCAAAGGTGGTGATGTGGGCCGAGGCAATATTCAGGCTCAGGTGAAACAGCGCTTCGGTGAGCTTGTAAAGCAGCCCGATCCGGTCGAGCCCGTTGATCTCGATCACCGTGAAACGGTTCGACGATTGATTGTCAATGATAACGCGGGGAGCTACCGAGAAGGCCTTGAGGCGCGACCGCTGCTGGGTGGCGCTGGCAACCGCGTCCTTCAACCGCAGCTTTCCCTGCAAGGCCAGACGGATGATTTCGGTGACCCGCTCGGCCCGGCGTGTCTCATCATCCTCGGTGGAGAATTCCCTCTGGATGAGGATTGTGTCCAGCGCCATTCCATCCGTGGTCGTGAAGATCTGGGCCCCCATGATGTTGGCATTCGCCGCGGCGCAGGCGCCCGTTATCAAAGCCAGCAGGCGCGGATGGTCCGGCGCGTAGATTGTCAGCTCCGTGATGGCCGTAAACGCGTCCGTATGAACCTCCGTCACAATGTCCCGGGGCGACGACCTGTCGATCAGCGCCTGGTGGGCGATTTGCTTCTCGAGGCTGACATTCAGCCAATAGGCATCATAGTGGCGCGATGTGGCGGTCCTGATCTGGCTTTCCGTCCAATTCGGAAAATGCGCCAGAAAAGCGGCTTGCGCTTCTTTGATCCTTTCCTGGCGTGAGCTCCCCGTATGGCCTCCGGTAAGCACTGGTTCCGCTTCCGCATAGAGGTTGCGCAGAAGCTGGCCTTTCCAGCCGTTCCACACGCCGGGCCCGACCGCGCGGATGTCAACGACCGTCAGGATCAGCAAAAGCTTCAGCCTTTCCGGGCTTTGCACGACAGCGGTGAAATCCAGGATGGTCTTGAAATCGTTGAGATCGCGCATCTGGGCCGTCTCGCTCATCAGCAGATGATGGCGCACAAGCCAGGCCGCTGTTTCCGTTTCTTCCGGCGTAAGGCCAAAGCGCGGGCCAAGCGCCCGCGCGATGCGTTCCCCGGCGATGGAATGATCCTCTTCTCGGCCCTTGGCAATGTCATGCAGAAGAGTTGCCACATAGAGCGAGCGGCGGCTCTTGAGTGTTGGAAAAAGGACCACCGCAAGCGGATGTTCCTCCGACAGCCGCCCTTTCTCAAGTGCAGCCAGGATACCGACCGCGCGAATGAGATGCTCATCCACCGTAAAATGATGATACATGTTGAACTGCGTCATCGCCACGACCTTGCCGAATTCCGGAATGAAACGGCCGAGAACGCCCGCTTCATTCATCATGCGCAGCAGCGTTTCCGACGAGTCGCTGTTGATCAGCATGTCCAGAAACAGGGCGTTGGCTTCCGGATTGTTGCAAAGCTCCTTGTCGATCAGGGAAAGCGACTTCCGGACCGTCTTGAGGGCATCGGGGTGAATCTCGGCGCTATAGGTGCTGGCCACTGAAAACAGACGCAGGAGGTTCACCGGGTCATCGCGGAATACAGTTGGCTTGACCAACGTCAGGCGGCCGCTTTCAATCTGGAAATTCTTGTTTTCCGGAATCTTGACCACAGGTTTCGGCCTGAACCGCCCCATGACGCGGCTCAACACCGGAATGTCCTTCACCTGTTTTGCTTCCAGGCTCGCGCAGAAAATCCGCGTGAGATCGCCCACTTCCTTGGCGATCAGAAAATAATGCTTCATGAAGCGTTCGACATTTTTCAGTCCTGCATGGGACTGGTAGCCAAGACGGCTCGCAAGCTCCGACTGGCGGTCAAAACTCAAGCGGTCCTCGCCGCGGCCCGAAATGAAATGCAAGTGGCAACGAACCGCCCAGAGAAAGTCTTCGCACTTCTGGAATCGCGACAGCTCCTCGTGGGTAAACGCGCCCTTGTCGGCAAGCTCTTCAGGGGAATTTGTGTCGTAGAGAAACTTCGCGATCCAGAACAGCGTGTGAAGATCGCGGAGGCCCCCCTTGCTGTCCTTCAGGTCGGGCTCAACCAGGTAACGGCTTTCGCCGCTCTTGGCCAGGCGAACATCGCGCTCGGCAAGCTTGTCGGCCACGAATTTCCGGGCGCCGGCCTGCACAATGTCTCGGCGGAAATGAAACTGCATGCTCTTGCTGAGCCTTTCATTGCCGCAAATGAAGCGCGCCTCGAGAATGGAAGTGAGGATGGTGTTGTCGGTCTTGGCCAGCCGGATGCATTCCTCCGTGCTGCGTGTCGCGTGGCCGACCTTCAGGCGCATGTCCCAAAGCGTATAGAGAATGAATTCAATCAGCCGCCCGCTTGTTTCGTCCTGTTTTCCGGGCAGCAGGAACAGGAGGTCAATGTCGGAGCCGGGAGCCAGCGTGCCGCGGCCATAACCACCCGTGGCAATGATGGCAACTTCCTGCAGCTCGCTCGGGTTTGCACGCGGATGGATTTTCTCCCTGGAAAATTCATAGAGCGTACGGATGATCTCATCCTGGACATAGGCGAGGTTTTTTGCGCACTGCGTGCCCTTGCCGTCATTGCAAAGCCGGTTCTCCGCCTCAGTCCTTGCCGATTTCATAACTGCCTTGAGGACATCAACAATCACCGGGCGGATTTTTACGACGTCGAAAGGCGGCGCGGCGACAAGCCGGTCCAGCGTCGCGCGCAGCGCCGTAGTGTCAATCAGCCGCTCCGGAAGTTGAATGGTATTGGATTTCATTGCGCTTCGGCTGCTTTCGCCTTCAGGGCATAGAGGAATGCCAGTGCATCGCGCGGACTCAACTCGTCCGGCCTGGCGGACTCCAGCATCTCGCGGATTTCGTCGTTCTTGGGTTGTGAAGGCGCGCTGGATGATGTTTGCAAGGCGGAAAACAGCGGCAAATCATCGACAAGCGTCTTGCGTTTGAACGCTTGTTCACTTCTTTCCAGTTGCGAGAGGATGGTTGCGGCGCGTTCCGTCACCGCCTGCGGCAATCCCGCCAGTTTTGCAACCTGAATGCCATAGGACCGGTCCGCCACCCCGCTTGTGACCTCATGGAGAAATATCACATCGCCCTTCCATTCCCGTACCTTGACGGTGGCGTTATGAAGGCCATCAAGCCGTGCCGCAAGGGTCGTCAATTCGTGGTAGTGCGTGGCAAACAAGGCGCGGCAGCGGTTGCTTTCATGCAGATGCTCAACCGTAGCCCAGGCAATGGACAACCCGTCAAAGGTCGAGGTTCCGCGGCCAATTTCGTCCAGGATAACCAGAGAGTTCTCCGTTGCCTGATTGAGGATTGCCGCAGTTTCCACCATTTCAACCATGAACGTCGAGCGCCCCCGCGCCAGGTCATCGGCGGCCCCCACGCGGCTGAAAAGGCGGTCGACAACGCCGATATGGGCGCTTCCGGCGGGCACATAGGAGCCCATTTGGGCCAGAATCGCGATGAGGGCGTTTTGCCGCAGAAACGTGGATTTACCAGCCATATTGGGGCCGGTCAGCAGCCAAAGCCGGTGGTTCTGGGCCGAGAGGTCACAGTCATTGGCGATGAAAGCACTTTCGCCGCGTTTCTGCAGAACCTGTTCCACCACCGGGTGCCGGCCACCATCGATTTTGAAGCTCCGCGAGTGATCGACAACGGGACGCACATAGCGGCTGCTCTGGGCCAGTTCGCATAGCGACGAGGCCACATCGAGTGCCGCAAGAGCCGCGGCGATATTTGAAATGTTTTCTCTTTTAGCCCCGGCGCTTTCGACAAAGCCGTTGAACGCTTCAAGTTCAATGGCGAGCGCCCGTTCGGCCGCCGAAGCAATGCGCTGTTCGAGCTGCGAAAGCTCAAGCGTGGTGAACCGGGTGGTATTGGCGATCGTTTGGCGGTGGATGAATTGAGCCTCGAATTTTTCATCGCTCAATGTCGCAGCGTTCGGCGTGGCCACTTCGATGAAATAGCCAATCATGTTGTTGTGGCGGATTTTCAGGTTCTTGATGCCAGCGGTTTCGGAATAACGCAATTGCAAGTCGGCAATGACCTGTCGCGTATCGTCGCGCAAGGCGCGGGCAGTGTCGAGGTCCGGGCTAAAGCCCCGCCTGACGAAATTGCCGTCCCGTGCCAGCATGGGAAGGCTGTCGGAAAGCCCTTCATCAAGGCGCTGCACCAGATGATGCGGCAGATTCTTGATGATGCTTCTTGCCGCCGCAAGATTTTCCGGAAGCTGGTTCAGCGGATTGTTGATATCCAGCAGATCGCCGATGGCTTCGGCGCATTTCAAGCCATCGCGGATGGCCGCCAGGTCGCGCGGGCCGCCGCGGCCAAGTGTCAGCCGTCCCAGGGCGCGCTCAAGGTCCGGCATCGATTCGAGCCGGCGCCGCAAATTATCCTTGAGCTCCGGCATGGCTTCAAAGTGGCTGACCTCGTCGAGCCGCGCTTCGATCGCAGCGACTTGACTAAGGGGTTGCCCAAGCCGGTTTGCGAGCAACCGCGCCCCTGCTGCCGTCACGGTGAAGTCGATGACCGAAAGAAGGCTTCCATCTCTTTCACCCGAGAGCTTGCGGGTGAGTTCGAGGTTCGCCCGTGTTGCGGCATCGATTTGGAGGCCCGCTTGCCCCTCTTCCTTGCGGGGAATGCGAAGATGGGGAATTTTTCCGACCTGCGTCAGCAGAATATAGTCAAGAAGGCCCCCGAGACTGGCGATCTCCGCGCGTGAGAAGGCCCCGAATCCGTCAAAAGCCAATACACTGAAATGTTCCCGAAGGCGCTTATCGGCAGCAGTGCTGTCAAAACGCGAGGCGGGCTGCGGACTCAACGGAATGCCGCTTGCTTCCAGAATTCCTTCGATTGCTTTATCGCTCCGCAGGCCTTCGCTGAACACAATCTCGCGCGGTTCCAGCCGCGCCAGTTCCGCCGCCAGCCGCTTGTGATCCGTAAGCAAGACGGAAAATTCGCCGGAAGAAATCTCGGCCCAGGAAAGCGCCATCTCCTGCGTGCCCCGGGTGACGGCAAGGGCTGCAACATAATTGCTCGTTCGCGATTCAAGCAGCGTATCCTCGGTGAGCGTGCCCGGCGTGACAAGCCTTATGACGCTTCTGCGGACAACTGATTTTCCGCCGCGCCTCTTTGCCTCCTGCGGATCCTCCATCTGCTCGCAGACGGCCACCCGGTGTTCGAGGCGGATTAGCTTCTGCAAATATTGCTCCGCCGCATGGACAGGCACGCCGCACATGGGAATATCCGCGCCCAGATGCTTGCCGCGCTTGGTGAGCGCAATCCCCAGGGCCCGCGATGCCGTTTCCGCGTCGTCGAAGAACATTTCATAAAAGTCGCCCATGCGGTAAAACAGCAGGAAGCCGGGATGGGCGGCCTTGATTTCGAGGAACTGTGCCATCATCGGTGTTGGGCGGTCTGCCGCCGCGGTTGTTCCTGTCAAAGTCGCCATTTCGTTCATGGCGGTTTTATAACAGATACCGGGGCAAGACTGTCACCCCCTATATTTGCTGAAATTTAGAGGCTTGAGCATTGCCAGCGCTCCCTCTAGTCTCGCCCCGCAGCAGGGTAAGCATGAAATGAGTGTCAATGAGCAGCGATAGAAAAGCCAGCCGGAAGCCGTCCATTACCGATGAAGAAGCCCTTGAATTTCATAGTATGGGAAAGCCCGGCAAGATTGAGATCAATCCAACAAAGCCCATGGCCACCCAGCGCGATTTGTCGCTGGCCTATAGTCCGGGTGTTGCGGTTCCGGTGCGCGCCATCGCTGAGAACCCTGACGCCGCCTATGATTATACGGCCAAGGGCAATCTCGTCGCCGTCATCACCAATGGCACCGCCATTCTGGGCCTGGGCGACCTGGGGGCACTCGCTTCGAAACCGGTCATGGAAGGCAAGGCCGTCCTCTTCAAGCGCTTTGCCGATGTTGATTCCATTGATCTTGAGGTTGACACCAAGGATGTCGATGAGTTCATCGGCGCTGTGCGCTACCTCGGCCCCTCTTTTGGCGGCATAAATCTCGAAGACATAAAAGCCCCTGAATGCTTCATGATCGAGCAGCGCCTGCGTGAGATCATGGATATTCCGGTGTTCCACGACGACCAGCATGGAACGGCCATCATTGCCACGGCGGCGCTGATCAATGCGCTCCACATCACCAAGCGCGACATCAAGGATTTCAAGCTTGTCTGCAATGGCGCGGGTGCAGCGGCCATCGCCTGCGTCGAACTGATAAAGTCCATGGGCGTTCCGGCTGGAAACGTGATCCTGGCAGATTCGAAAGGCGTGGTTTACCAAGGTCGTACTGAAGGCATGAACCAGTGGAAATCCGCCCATGCAACGGCCACCAAGGCCCGCAGCCTGGCCGATGCCGTGGATGGGGCTGACGTGTTTTTCGGCCTCTCGGTTGCCGGCGCCCTGACCCCGGCGATGGTCAAGAGCATGGCCAAGAATCCGATCATCTTTGCCATGGCAAATCCCGATCCGGAAATCTTGCCCGAAGAAGTGGCCAAGATCAGATCGGACGCCATCATGGCGACCGGCCGTTCCGATTATCCCAACCAGGTGAACAATGTCTTGGGCTTCCCCTACATATTCCGGGGCGCCCTTGATGTGCGTGCCCGCACCATCAACGAGGAAATGAAGATCGCCGCCGCCCAGGCCCTTGCAAGCCTTGCGCGCGAGGATGTTCCCGATGAGGTGGCCGCCGCCTACCATGGCTCGCGCCTTGCCTTTGGCCCGCAATACCTGATTCCGGTTCCATTCGACCCGCGGCTTATCTCAAGAATTCCGGTTGCCGTGGCCAGAGCCGCCATGGATTCGGGCGTGGCGCGCAAGCACCTCGCCGACATCGATGAATACACTGCGCAACTCTCCGCCAGGCTTGATCCCATCGCCGGCACCCTTCAGACAGTTTATGACCAGGTGAGATCCAAGCCCAAGCGGGTTGTCTTCGCCGAAGGCGAAGAGGACCGGATGATCCGCGCCGCCAACACTTACGCAACAGCGGGATTGGGCAACGCCATCCTCATTGGCCGCGAGGCCGAGATTGAAAAAACCCTCGTCGCAAGCGGTCTGGAGTTGCACGAGGATGTTAAAATTCTCAATGCCAGGTTGACCGACAGAAACGTCGACTATGCCAATTTCCTCTACGAACGCCTGCAGCGTAACGGCTTCCTGTTTCGCGATTGCCAGCGCTTCGTAAACCAGGACCGCAACGTATTCGCCTCCTGCATGGTGGCCCTTGGCGATGCCGATGCGCTCGTCACCGGCCTCACGCGGAATTTTTCCGTGGCCCTCGACAACGTGCGCCACGCCATTGACAACCGCCCGGGGCACCGCCCCATCGGCGTGTCGATGGCGCTCGTGCGTGGACGGACGGTATTCATTGCCGATACGTCTATTCATGAATTGCCGACCGCCGAAGAGCTCGCCGATATCGCACAGGAGGCCGCTGGCGTGGCCCGGCGCTTCGGCTATGAGCCGCGCGTGGCCTTCCTGTCCTATTCCACCTTTGGCTATCCCCGCGGCGACCGCGCTGAGTATGTGAGAAACGCCGTGACCGTCCTTGACAAGCGCAATGTTGATTTTGAGTATGACGGTGAGATGGCCGCCGACGTTGCGCTGTCGCGTGATGCCATGGCGCTCTATCCGTTTTGCCGCCTGACCGCACCGGCAAACGTTCTGGTGATGCCGGCGGCCCATTCGGCTTCGATTTCAACCAAGATGCTTCAGCAGCTTGGCGGCATCACGGTTGTGGGGCCTTTGCTCACCGGGTTGGCAAAGCCAGTGCAGATTGCCTCCATGTCGGCAACCACAACGGACATCGTCAACCTGGCAGCAATCGCCGCTTTCGATATCAACCGGTGATGGTTTCGTTGGGCTGGCCAAAGTGCGCGAAGTAGCGCGGATTGATATTTGAAACCGGCAGGATAATGAGCACATCGGTGGTGTTGAACTGCCGGTCGATCACCGCCCCATCCCCGATGTAGCAGCCCAGGCGCAGATAGCCCTTGATCAGGGGCGGCAAAGCCTTCAGCGCGGCCTTGGCATCGATGACAGCCTCGGAATTTGATCTCATCTCAACGTATCGCTCGGGCACCGCACGCACCCGCCACTCCGGGGGAGCCGCGCAGTTTTGCGCCAGGAAGTTTAAGGTCGGGGCGTGAACGCCGTGATCGGTTCCCTCAAGGCTGGCACAGCCCAGCATGACGTCCAGTCCATGATGCCTCACATAGTTCCAAATGCCCTGCCAAAGGAGCTCAACCACCGGCTTTGTCCGGTATTGCTTCAGGACACAGGACCTTCCAAGCTCCAGAAACTTCAATGCGGGCTTTGCCACGAGAAGTGGCGCGATGTCGAATTCGCTTTGGGTGTAAAATCCGCCATTCTGCTCGGCCACCGATTGGCGCAGCAGGCGGTAGGTGCCAACCATCTTGCCGTCGTCAACACCGAACTGCCCCACTTCATCTTTTGCCGTCCGGCGAACGACAATCAGATGGTCACAGAACGCGTCGAACCGGTCCGCATCCCGGCGCGATTGCAACGAGGCGGCGTCCGGATTTGCCTTCAGTTCTTCATAGAATACGTTGAACCGCAATTCCTGCGCCGTCGCAACTTCCCGCGCGCCGCGCGCCAGGCGAACGCACAGGTCATTGCGTGTTCCCAGGGATTCCTGCACAGGCGAAAGGCGGTCCAATGGCGGCTCCGGTGTCATTGCGGCAAACTGCCATAATCAGGAGTATTATGAAAGTTTGGTGACAGGGTCAGGCGGCGGATCTTAGGCTCAATATCTTGGTTACCGCCTCATCCATGTCCTGCCGGTCAAAGGGCTTGGACAGATGCCCGTCCATGCCTGCCGCCATGCATTCCAGGTAGTTTTCCGGCCGCGCGTTGGCCGTGAGCGCCAGAATGGGCAGATGCGAGCCTGAGCCTGATTTCCGTTCCATGGCGCGGACCCGCCGGGTTGTCTCCAGCCCGTCCAGTTCCGGCATCTCAACATCCATGACCGCCAGGTCAAATTTTTTCTTGCTGCCCAGCAGCGAAAGCAGCTGCAAGCCCGAGGTGACATGATGAACCGCGTGGCCCGCCTTTTCCAGCATGGTCTTGGCCAACAGGGCGTTTACCGGATTATCTTCCGCCAGAATCACATTGAGCGGCCGTTCCGGCTTGGACCTCTTGACGAGTTGGCGGAGTTCCTTGACGGCACCGCTTATCATCTGCGCATCACGCGACATCAGTTGCCGTGCTACGGTCACTTTCCGGAACGGCTTCAGCAGGTAGCCGGCGAAAGGCTGCACTAAAAACTCGCGCAAGGCACGGCGCTGCTCAGCCTGCATCAGCACCCATACCTGCTTGGAATCGCCGGGTTTCCTGTTCTGCTGCGCCCACTTGCGAAGTTCGGTCGCAAAGGACGAGTCGCATATCAGAATTGCCGACCGGTCGCCGCTCTTAGGCGAAAGCGCCTCCCGAACCTCCTGGGCGCTTGCGATGATGCGCACCGACGCCCCTAGTTCCACCAGGAGGGCCTCTAGGTGCTGCCGGATGGGGCCAGCAGGCGCCGCAAGTTCATAGTTTCTGGCGAGAAGCGGCTTTGCCTTCAGTTCGCCGTCATCGTCCTTGGCATAGGGAAGGATAATCGAGAATTTTGAACCGCGCCCCGTCTTGCTCGACACGGCAATCCTGCCGCCCATTCCCTCAACGAGTTTTTTGCTGATCGAAAGCCCCAGTCCCGTACCGCCAAAACGCCGCGTCGTATTGCTGTTGGCCTGCGCATATTCATTGAAGATATGGGTAATCTCGCCTGGCGACAGTCCAATGCCCGTGTCGGTAACATCAAGTGTCAGTGCTTTGGCCTTGCTGTCGTAGTCAATGAACAGCGCCACGCCGCCCTGCTCGGTAAACTTGATTGCGTTGCCGCAGATGTTGAACAGGATTTGCCGGGTCCGGGTCTCGTCGCCAATGATAACGGCGGGAACATTGCCGGTGACCCGGCAGGAGATTTCAATTCCTTTCGCGTGAGCCCGCGGCGCCAGAAGTTCGGTCACGCTTTCGGCGAGCGTGGAAAGGTCAAACGGGCTGCGCTCCAGGTCAAGCCGGCCCGATTCAATTTTTGAAGTATCAAGAATTTCATCGATGATGGACATGAGCGTTCGGCCCGAAGCATCGGCAGCCTGCGCATAGCTTGCCTGCTCAGCCGTCAGTTCGGTTTCACGCAGGAGCCCGATCATGCCGAGAATGCCGTTCATTGGGGTGCGTATTTCATGGCTCATCGTCGCAAGGAATCTTGACTTGGCGCGGTTTGACGTCTCCGCCTGGGCCCGGGCCTGCTGCAGGGCGGCGATTGTCGTCGTAAGCGCCATGATCCTGCGGTCCGTGGCGCGCCGCCGCGCTGCTGTGACAAACAGGGCGCCGAGGGTGAGCGCAAGTGCGGCAATGGCAAGGTAGCCCAGCAACTCCTTGAGCCTGAGGTCCTGCTCGCGGAAAAGAATGGAAACTGACAGGAAAAGCCCGGCAAGGCCCGCGGCCCACAGAATGTTCTGCACCGTATGCGGCATTGAAGGGCGCGCCAGGCGGTTGATTTCTTCAAGCACGCCCTTCTCGCGCTGATCTATCGCATCGCTGTCGCGGTCACTCATATGCACTGCCTGTCATGATGTCTTGGTGTATTGCCCGAACATGGCAGCGCAGTCTTTCAAAATAATTACGCCGCATGGAGAGGGTAAATGCGGCATGAAAAAATTAGCTAAAATTTTAAATGTCAGGAGCGCACCGATGAGAGCATTTTCCTGAAGCCCTGCATCTCGCTCTTTGCAATTGCCACTTCATGGCGCGGCTCCGGATAGGCGCCTGTCTTCACATCCCGGGAAAATTCCGCAAATGCCGCAACGCGTTCCCTTTGCAGGCGGGCATTCTCCGCCACGAAATCGCGGTAGCGCTTCGCATGCCGGGGATAATGGCCCGTGTGGCCGCCAAGCACATCCTCGGCAAAAAGATATTGCGCATCGCAGCCTGTTCCCGCCCCCATGGAGACCATGAACAGCGTGGTGCGTTTGGAAATTTCGCTTGCAACTTCGCTGGGCACAACTTCAATCTCCGCGCCAAAGGCCCCGGCACGTTCATACGCCTTGACCGCGTCGAAAATCTGCATGGCGCTGCGGGCGGTTTTGCCAACTGCCTTGAAGCCGCCGGTCCACGTGCGCTTTGAGGGAACCAATCCCACATGGCCAATAACCGGAATGGCTTCCTCGCTGAGCCGCTGCACGGTTTGCAGGCTGGCGCTGCAGTAAATGGCATCGGCGCTGGCCTTGACCATGCGAAAGGCCCAGCGGACGAAATCATCGGCGGTGCCCACCTCAAAATAATCCAGGCCCGGAACTGCAAAAAGTCCGGGCGCCGCGTCGCGAAACTGTGGATTGCAGATCAGTTCCGGAGAAACCGAAGCCATGTCGATGCCGGCCTGCTCTGCGGCTTCCGCCTCCTCCATGCTTTCAACCCGCAGCATCGTGTATTGATGCTTGCCTTTCATTGCGCGGACATCGGCTACGGTAGGTCTCTTGCGGGTCATCGCGGCTTCCTCAGGGTTTGAGCAGGGACTTCAACTGGAACGCCGGATCGGCAAGCAAGGCCGGGTCGGGAGCGGCCTTCTTTCCAATCAGCATCTCGAGCAGGCGAATGTCGCGGGCAATGGAATTGCCCTGCCCAATGCCGCTGGCCCCCACCAGGCGGCCCTCGGCATCCAGATGGCAAAGGATCAAGGCACCTTCCTTCGGCACGCGCTGAACGATCGAAACGCCCTGCTGCGGTAGCCCTGCGATTTGCAGGTTGAGTTCATATTGATCCGTCCAGAACCACGGCACGGCTTCATAGGGCTTTTGCCCGCCAAGCATGTTTTCAACGGCAACAATGGCCTGGTCACTGGCATTTCGCCACGCCTCAAGGCGCAAACGCTCATTGCCGAACACGGGATGGGGAAATGAGCAGCAATCGCCAACCGCGAAAATATAGGAATCCGATGTTTGCAGATAAGTGTTGCAGGCGATGCCGTTGTCCAGTGCAAGGCCTGCCTCTTCGGCGAGCTTGATGCGCGGTGCGGCTCCGATGCCGGCAATTACGATATCGGCCGGAACCTCGCGCCCGTCTGATAGAAGAATCCTGTCGGAACCGATTTCCGCGATGCTGGCACTTGTCAAAATTGCGACGTCCGCTTCCGCATGGCGTGCGGCAATGCGCGCTGCGATGTCCGGCGGGACACCGCGCATGAGAACGCGCGGTTGCGCCTCGATGACGGTGACGTGGCAGCCGCGCTTGGCGGCACTTGCGGCAAGTTCCAGCCCGATAAAACCACCGCCGATGATGGCGACGCTTTTTCCGCTGATGAATTCAGATCGAATTTTGGCGGAATCGGCGAGATCGCGCAGCAGCAGGGCGCGCTCTGCGCCCGCCTGCGAAAGCCGCCGGGGCTCCGCCCCCGTTGCAATCAACAGGCGGTCGTAGGAAATGTTTTTGCCGTCGGCGAGCGACAGGGTTTTTGCGTTCCGGTCTATTGCCGTTGCCGCAACACCGCGCAAAAAATTGACCTCAAGCGAGGCCATCATGCCTTCATCGAGCAAATAGACGGGTTGCGGTTCGGCCTCCTCCATGATGGCCGCCTTGGATAGCGGCGGCCTGTCGTAGGGAGCAAGCGCCTCATCGCTGATGAGGGTAACCGGGCCCTTCCAGGAATTTTCCCGGAACGCAACGGCAGCCCGCGCCCCCGCTTTGCCGCCGCCCACAATCACCATGCTGGCTTCAGTCATGCTATGCGCCTGTATCGATCAGGACTTTTCCAGCTTCGACTTTGACCGGATAGGTTTTGAGATTGACGCAGGCCGGCGCGCCCATTGCAGCACCATTGCGATAGTCAAACCGGCCATTGTGCTTGGGGCATTCAATGATGTTGTCCATCACCAGCCCGTCGGCGAGATGCACTTTTTCATGGGTGCAAAGGCCGTCGGTGGCATAAAACTCGTCATCGGGTGAGCGGTAGATGGCAAAGGTCTGCCCCCCATGGTCAAAGCGCATGACATCTTCCGCGTCGATGTCTCCTGCCGCACACACTTCAATCCACTGGCCCATTGGCTGTCCTTCATTCCGCCGCAGCTGTAACAGGGGAAACACCCGCTGGCAATTTGGGTTCGATGTGCCAGTCCGGTTCCTTGCGTTGCCGCCACAGGGCCGGAATGATATCGCGGTAGGCATCGATGATGCCGGAATTTGGCCGCGGCAGGTAGGGTTGCAAATCCTTGTGCAGTTCCGGAAGCGCGTGATAGGGCACCATGGGGAACATGTGATGCTCGATGTGGTAATTCATGTTCCAGTAAATGAACCGCAGGACGGGATTCAAGAGGACTGTCCGGCTGTTCAGGCGGTGGTCAAGCACATCCTCGGCCAATCCGCCATGCTGGGTGAGGCCGGTCATCACATGGACCCAGGCCCCATACATGGTAGGCAGCGGGCCCACAAACAGCATCGGCAGGATTGATTCCGCATAGAATGCACTGGCAATGACGGCAACATGGATCACGATCCAGATGCGGGCCACCAGATAAACCTTGCCCCGCTCCATTTCGGGAATGAAGGTCGCCTCCTCATCGCCAAGTCTTCCGAAAGCATGGCGGACAATGCTCTTGATCGCCCCCCAGGTTTGCGGAATGGCAAAGAACATGGAAATCACCTTGAGGATCAACACCGGGCGCATGACGGCGATTTCCGGGTCGCGTCCCACGATGATGGTATCCGTGTGGTGGCGCGTATGGCTCCAGCGCCAGACCGTAGGTTCCCGCATGATCATGAAGCAGGCGATGTGATAGATGGCGTCATTCATCCAGCGGGTCTTGAAGGCGGTGCCATGGCCGCATTCATGCCAGCGCGAGTCGGTGGATGAGCCGTAGAGCACGCCGTAGATCAGGAAAAATGGCAGGGCCGCCCAGGTTGGCCAGAAATAATAGGCGAGACCGCCGCTGACCAGGAACGAAGCAATCCAGATGACAGTGTCGAGAATGGCCGGCGCATCCCGGCGCTGCATCAGTTCCTTGAGCCGCTTGCGCGGCATCGGGCATTGATACCACTGCGCCGACGCCAGCCCCATTTCCTCGGCGAGCTTGGCGTCACGGCCGAGAAGGCCATAGTCGCGCGGCGTGGCAATCACATTCATGGGGTTACTCCGAAATGTGCTGCTTCCCATAGTAGAGGATTGTCAAAGGGGCAAACTGATTCTGACATACTCTATCAAATTGCATCAGAAACTTTCATGTGCTAGGGAGTGAAGTGCTGAAGGAAACCACGATGGGCAAACGGGCGACAATTGCCGATCTGGCGCGTGAGGCGGGGGTGAGCGTTGCCACCGTCGACCGGGTCCTGAACCGGCGCCTGCCGGTGCGCGAGGATACGGCGCTTCGCGTTGTGGCCGCCGCCGAAGCCATTGGGTATCATGCCACCGGCCTCCTCAAGCAGCGCATGACCGAAGTCAGGCCCTGCACCATGGGGTTCCTGCTGCAAAAGCGCGGCGATGATTTCTACCAGGCGCTTGCCAATGAACTTCTGAATGCCACCAAGTCCGCCTCTTCCATTCGTGGCAAGGCCGTCATCGAGTTCATGGATGAACTTGTTCCCTCCTTCATTGCCGCGAAGATCCGCGACATCGGTGCGCGGGTTGACGCCCTGGCGGTGGTCGCCGTTGACCATCCGCTGGTGAGCGAAGCCGTTGAAGAAATTGTTGCCAGGGGCAAGCCGGTATTCACACTGCTGAGCGATCTCACTACGCCGGCCAGGGCCGGATATATTGGTGTGGATGCGAGAAAAGCCGGCCGCACCGCGGCATGGACCATATCCCGTCTGGCACGGAAGCCGGGAAAAATTGGCATCCTCCTCGGCAGCCACCGTTATCTCAGCCAGGAAACCGCCGAGATCAGCTTCAGGAGCTACATGCGCGAGAATGCCCCCCAGTTCCAGGTGCTTGAGCCGCTGGTAAATCTCGATGACCAGCGCATTGCCTATGAGGCCGTCGAAGACATGATTTCGACCAATGAGGACCTCGTTGGAATTTATATGTCGGGCGGCGGCATGGACGGGCTGGTGCGGGCGCTGCGCGATGAGAAAGCCGGAGACCGGATTATCGCCGTGTGCAACGAATTGATCCCGGTCACCCGCAGTGCCCTTATCGATGGCACCATTGATCTGGTTCTGGCAACGCCGGTTGCGGCACTGGCGTCCCACGCCGTTGCGGCCATGGCCCATGCCGTGGTTTCCGGCCGTCACGAGGGCGGAACTCTAGTTCAGCTTCTCGCCGAAATATTTGTCAGCGAAAACATCTGAAAGTCCCTATCAAGCACGGTCTCCGGCTGCATGATAGATTTTGATAGGTTCGCGTACAACCCCAAGAGGAATGTTTGACTCTCTCGGAAAGTGGAATATTCTATCCAAATTAGGGTCGAGATGTTCCAAATATTCCATCTCGGTTCCATCGCTCCAGACTGCCCGATCAATAAGGCGCGGCTGGCATTTGGGAGGATTTGAATGTTTTCCACATCTTGTCCGACCGTGACTTTTTACGCCTAGCCCCGCCTAGGGGTCATTCCGGCCAATCAAAAAGGGTGCCGCCGGACACCCTCACGGAGGAGATACAAACATGAAGAAATTTATTCTCGCGGCCGCCATGACAGCGCTCATGTCCGGCACCGCACTTGCCGCAAATGTCGGCGTATCCATGGCCCTGTTCGATGACAACTTCCTGACCGTGCTGCGCAACGGCATGGTCGCCCAGGCAAAAGGCATGGAAGGCGTCGACCTGCAGGTTGAGGATGCGCAGAACGATGTGGCCAAGCAGCTTGACCAGATCAAGAACTTCATCGCTTCGGGCGTTGATGCGATCATTGTGAACCCGGTTGACACCTCGGCGACCCAGGCAATGTCGGACGCCGCCGCAGCCGCTAACGTCCCGCTGGTCTATGTGAACCGCGAGCCGGTCAACGTCGACACGCTGCCGGATAACCAGGCTTTCGTCGCCTCCAACGAAAAGGATTCAGGCACTCTTGAAACTCAGGAAGTCTGCCGCCTGTTCAAGGAAGCGGGCAAGACCGAAGCCAAGGTCTACGTGATCATGGGCGAGCTCTCGAATCAGGCCGCCGTGATGCGCACCCAGGATATCGACGACGTGATCGCCACGCCGGAGTGCAGTTTCATCAAGATCATCGACAAGCAGACATCGAACTGGCGCCGCGACGAGGCCCAGAACCTGATGACCAACTGGCTCTCGACTGGCACGGCCTTTGACGGGGTGATTGCCAACAATGATGAAAGCGCCATTGGCGCCATCCAGGCGATGAAGGCGGCTAACGTTGACATGAAGGCGGTTGTCGTGGGCGGCGTGGACGCAACCCAGGACGCGCTTGTGGCCATGCAAGCGGGCGATCTGGACGTAACCGTGTTCCAGGATGCCGCGGGCCAGGGCGCTGGTGCGCTTGATGCAGCGCTCAAGCTGGCCAAGGGCGAGGCGGTGGACCAGAAGGTTTACATCCCCTTCCAGCTGGTGACGCCGGCCAATATCGGCGACTTCCTGAAAAAGAATTGAGTCACATTATAACACGGCATTTCGGAGCGGCGCATCGGCGCCGCTCCTTTTCATAATGCGGCATCTTGCTCTAATGTAAGTTGAAGCTGGGAGGCGGGCGCAGGGCGCGCCCGTCAGTGGAGGATGAAGGTGGCACAAGCAACTCATGGTGTTGGCGGCCTGAAGTATGATGCTTCGAAACGGGCGCGGCCGGCGGAACTAAACGTATTTGTGGCGCTGCTGCTCATTACCGCGGTCTTCGAAATTCTGGGCCGCCTCGTGATCGGCGACAGCTTCCTGTTCAACACCCGCGAAAATGTTGTAGGCCTTTTCAACCAGCAGCGGCTGGAAGTCATCATTCTCCAGGTCTCCATCGTCGGCATCATCGCGATCGGCGTCACCCAGGTGATCATCACCGGGGGCATAGACCTGTCTTCAGGCTCCATCGTCGGCGCCACCGCCATGATCGCCATGTCTTTCGCGCAGGTTGCCATCGTCAACGGCAACCCCAATCCGAAAGCGATTTTTCCGGAGCTGGGCTGGCTCGACCTGCCCGTCATCGTGCCGATACTGGTGGGGATGGGCTGCGGGCTCATTGCCGGCCTGATCAATGGGTCATTGATTGCCTACACACGCATTCCGCCCTTTATCGCCACGCTTGGCATGATGGTGGCGGCGCGCGGCATGTCGCGCTGGTGGTCAACGGGCAATCCCATTTCCTTTCCCACCGAAAGCTACGCCGCCATTGGCAAGGGGCTGATGCCCGTCGTGATTTTCATAACGCTTGCCATCCTGTTCCAGCTCATCATGAGCTACACAAAATACGGCAGGCACTGCTACGCCATAGGCTCCAACGAGGAGGCCGCGCGCATTTCCGGCATCAAGGTCGAGCATCACAAGGTTCTTGTCTATGTGATAGCCGGTGTCCTGGCCTCGGTGGCCGCGCTGGTTTTGAGTTCCAAGAACCTCACGGCGCAGGCCGGCATGGGCGTGATGTATGAGCTCGATGCAATCGCCATGACCGTGATCGGCGGCGCGTCGCTCGCCGGCGGCCGGGGTTCGATCATCGGCACGGTCATAGGCGCCTTGATCTTCGGCGTGATCATTTCGGGCTTCACCTTCCTGAAGCTCGATGCCTATTACCAGGAGATGGTGAAGGGCGTGATCATCGTGGGCGCCGTGGTATTGGATCAATGGCGGCAGCGCCGCCAGGCAATAGGGGGCTGAGCCATGGAAGAAGTCATTCTGCGCACCGAAGGGCTGACCAAGCACTATGGCGGCGTCCATGCCCTGGAGAACGCGAACTTTGAACTGCGCATGGGCGAGCATGTCGCCATCATGGGCGACAATGGCGCGGGCAAGTCAACCTTCGTCCGGCAGATCACCGGCGTCGAGCAGCGCACCAGCGGAAAAGTCATCTTCGGCGGGCAGGAGGTGCACTTCAAAGGCCCGCTTGATGCCCGCCAGGCGGGGATAGAGACCGTGTTCCAGAACCTGGCCCTGGCCGACGATCTCGACGTTCCCTCGAACCTGTTCCTGGGGCGGGAAAAAATCTGGCTCAATCTTGGTCCCTTCTCGATCCTCGATTTCAAGGGGATGCGCGCCGCAACCGAGAAAGCGTTACTGCGCACCGCGGTCAAGATTCCGAACCTTGGCAACTCCATCCGCAAAATGTCGGGCGGCCAGCGCCAATGCGTGGCGATTGCCCGCACCGCAACCTTCGCCTCGAAGCTCATCATCATGGATGAGCCCACGGCAGCACTTGGCGTTCAGGAGACCACGCAGGTTGAAAACATCATCCGCACCTTGAAGGCCAACGGCGAGCCCTTGATCATAATCTCCCATAACATGCGGCAGGTCTTCGACCTGGCGGACCGGATCGTCGTCTTCCGCCGCGGGCGGATCGTGGCGAACCTGTTGAAGCACGAAACCAGCGGCGAAGACGTCGTCGCCTATATCACCGGCGCCAAGACCGGAGCGGAATACGCCGACGCGGCCTGATCAGGCGGCCACCTGAAACGCCGCCAGCTTCTGGCGGTAGCTCAGGGCCTCGGCGATGTGCAGCCGCGCAATCTGCTCGCGGCCATCAAGATCGGCGAGGGTGCGGGCCACGCGCAATACGCGGTGATAGCCGCGGGCTGATAGGCCCATGGCATCGGCGGCATCACGCATGAGTTTGAGGCCTGCCTGATCCGGCTGGGCGATTTCTTCGAGCAGCGCGCCGTCGGCCTGCGCATTGATGCGCAACTGCGCCATGCCGAGTTTTTCAAAGCGCTGCTTTTGCCTGAGCCGCGCCGCGGCAACGCGGGCAGCCACATCGGCGCTGGTTTCCTTGGGCGGCGGCAAGGCGAGATCGGCAATGCGCACCGCGGGCAGTTCAATCTGGATATCCATCCGGTCAAGCAGTGGCCCGGAAATCCGCCCCTGATAGTCCGTGGCGCAGCGCGGGCCTTTTTTGCAAGTGTGCCCGGGCTCACCCGCCATGCCGCACTTGCATGGGTTCATCGCGGCGATGAGTTGAAACTGCGCCGGATAGGTGACGTGATAATTGGCCCGCGCCACAACCGTCTCGCCCGTCTCCAGCGGCTGCCGCAGGCTTTCCAGAACGCGGGGCTGGAATTCGGGGAGCTCATCGAGAAACAGCACGCCGTGATGGGCCAGCGCCATTTCGCCGGGCTTGGCGCGAAGCCCGCCGCCGACGAGAGCCGGCATGCTAGCCGAATGATGGGGCGAACGGAAGGGCCTGCGCCGCGACAGCCTGCCATCCTTCAATTCCCCGCCAAGCGAGGCCACCATGCTGACATCAAGCATTTCGCGCGGATCCATTGGCGGCAAGATGGAGGGCAGGCGCTGGGCCAGCATGGACTTGCCCGCACCGGGCGGTCCCACCATCAAGAGATGATGCCCGCCGGCCGCCGCAACCTCCAGCGCCCGCTTTCCGCTCTCCTGTCCCTTGATGTCGCGAAGATCAGGCAGCACCCCTGGCTCGGGCGCCAGCGCCGGCTTCGGCGCCGAGAGCACCTGCGTGCCCTTCACATGATTGATGAGCTGGATGAGATTGTCGGGCGCCAGGATGTCGATATCCTCGCCGGCCCAGGCCGCTTCCGCCCCCGAGGCCTTGGGGCAGATCAGCCCCATCTCCCGGCCGTTCGCCGCAATTGCCGCAGGCAATGCACCCGCCACCGCCATCAGCGCGCCATCAAGGGCCAACTCGCCCAGCACCACATAGCGGTTCAAAAAATCCGGCGGAATGACGCCGAGTGCCGAGAGCACCGCGAGCGCAATCGGCAGATCGAAATGGCTGCCTTCCTTGGGCAGATCGGCGGGCGAGAGATTGATGGCAAGCCGCTTGCCCGGCAGGCCGAGGCCGATGGCATAAAGTGCAGCGCGCACCCGCTCGCGGCTTTCAGCCACCGCCTTGTCGGGCAGGCCCACGATATGAAACTGCACCTGGCCCGAAAGAAACTGCGCCTGCACATCGACCGCCACGGCCTCAATGCCCTGAAACGCCACCGTTGCTACCCGTGAGGTCATCGCCCTGTTCCCGCCCAGCAGAAACAGGACGCTAGCCCACATCACATTCCGGCGCAAGAACATTTAGTGAACAACCGGTTCTTTGATGCGCCGGTCGTCAATGCGCCGGCAAAGGGCGTGAAACATCGCATCGTCATTCCACATCTCTTCCTCGTCGAGTTTTCCAAGAGCGTTCGTGAACCGCTCCAGATCGTTGAAGCGCGCGACCATGAATTGCTCCCAGTCGTGGTGTGTTGCGAAGTGGGTTTTCAGGCAGGCATTTCCGGCAGCCAGCTTCCGGCAAGTCTTGTCGCCGCGGCCACAGGAGGTATGCGGGCATGTGCCGAGTGGTTTCACGCGGGGGTAACTATCTGTCATCTGACATCTCCAGAATTTGGCGGGGGTTGGGAAAGGGAAGGAAATGGAGGGGATTGCCGGAGCCTGGCTCCACGCCGGGGTAGGGTAGATTTATGCGCGGAGCCTCGGCTCGCGAACGCTGCGGTTTTAACTTCCGGGTCGCACTTCGGCCCTGTCCTGAGCGGACCGCCTAACTGCCTCGCGGCGCGCGGGTCGTAGTGCCCGCCGGGCTTGCCGGAAACTCCCGGGACTTCTGGTGCGTTAGACCATGGGCCGCGGGCGCTGCAAACTGTTCCGCAATTTCGAGACGCTGTCGACATCGTCCCCTCCTTTGGAACAGTTCGAAGAGGAGTATAATCCTAGAATAGGAACGTGTCAAGGGGTGTAGGAAAATAAATTTTTACGCCCAATTTCCCAATCTGACCCCGCTCGCGGCTGGTTCGCTAATACCCGCAGACGCTGCCTTGTCATTGAACGGGAAATGTACTACGTTTTTGCCATGATCCGCACTTGGCGAAATGCGGCAACGCGAAAACTCTGGGACGACGAGCGCTCCGGCCGTTTTCGCGGCATGGATTTAGATACGGCCTTGGAGCTGCTGGCAGCTCTCAATGTGGCAAAGAGCCTGAATGACTTGAGCCCGTTGAAAAGCGTTGGCCTTCACAAGCTGAAGGGCAGCCGCAAGTCCCAATGGGCCATGACGGTGAACGCGCGCTGGCGCATCTGTTTCGAATTTCGGGACGGTGACGCCCATGAAGTGGAAATTGTCGATTATCACAAGGGGTAAACAATGGCACCTGCAATACATCCCGGACGTCTTCTCCGCCGCGAAATGGAGGCGCGCAAACTCAGTGCCAACCGCCTTGCGCTCGATCTCGGCGTGCCATCGGGGCGCGTTACCGATATTCTCAACAGCCGCCGCTCCATCACGGCGGATACCGCGCTTCGGCTGGCGCTCTACTTCGGCAACTCCGCCCAATTCTGGCTCGACCTGCAAAGCCAGTACGACATCGCTGTTGTGGATCGCAAACATGGTGCGGAAATCAAGAAGCGCGTTCACCCAGCAGATGCGGCGTGAAGCGAAGGAGGGGGAGACTATGGCCCTCAAAGATTTCTACAGGAAGGAAAAATATATCGCCCTGCACGCGCAGTCCAGCAGGTTTCGCATTGTCAAATACATCGTGCTGCTCGTGGTCGCGGTTGGTGTATATGCGTGGATGGGTTTGGCTGCCGTAGGACTCTTGTTCCTTCTGCTTTCCCTCGCAGGGATTTGTCTGCATTTCTTTTTCCGCTGGAAAACGGAAGGCTGGACAAAGTCCTGGGGGCTTTACAAGCGAATCCCTTTCGAAGGGGAATAATCTGGCTCCAATGCTGCCGTCTTTTCACCGCAGCGGACTTCATGTATTAAATCCTCCGGGGAAAAACCATCAGCAAGGGGATTTGAAATGAACGAAGCGCTTTTGTTTCTGCATTTAGTTGGCCTGATGCTCGGCGCCGCCGGCGGTTTTGCCAGCGCCGTGATCATGCGCCGCGCGCTTGTGCTGCCAGCCGATGAGGCGAAAGTGGTCAAGGGCCTTGGGCCGATCCTGGCGAATGTCTCGGGCATCGGCCTGGCGCTGCTCTGGGCCTCCGGCCTCATCCTGGTGTGGACCAAATTCGATGGCTTCGGCAGCCTGCCGCAAATGTTCTGGGTGAAGGCCATCTTCATCGCCTCGCTCACTATCGTCACCGGCCTCATCCACATGACCTATGCGGAAATCCGCAAAGGCAATGTGGCGCTCGCCGCGCGCCTTCCCAGGCTGGGGCCAATGGCCGGCATCTCCGCGCTGCTTGCCGTGTTGTTCGCGGTGGTGGCTTTCAACTAGCCAGTTACCCTGACCTTGGAAAACCCGCGCAAGGCCTTCACCTTTTATGCGATCACGCTGGCGCTTGCCGTGGCGGTGGCGTTTACCTTGCCGTTCCCTGGCGAGGTGAATCTTGTCGCGACCATGATGACACCGGCCATTGCGACGCTGATCATGCTGGCATGGATTGCGCCCGAAGGCGGACTTCGCAAAGTCCTGTCGCTGCTCGGCCTTGACCGCGCCGGATTCAGGGGCTGGCCGCTCGCCATCGCCGGACCCGCTGTCGTCCATCTTGCGGGCCTTTTTATCCTGACGGTCGCCGGACTTGCCGTATTCGCCGCTCCCCAATTGAGCGGATCCGTTGGTTTCGCAATTTTCAAGATTTCCACAGGCCTTGCGATCGGCACGCTCTTCGCGCTGGGCGAGGAAATCGGCTGGCGCGGCTACATGCTGCCGCGCCTGCTGGGGCGCGGCGTTGTGCCGGCCATGCTGCTGGTGGGCTTCCTGCACGGCGTCTGGCATCTGCCGCTCATGCTCGCCACCGACTTGTACCACAACAGCGGAAATCCGCTGCTTGTGGTGCCCCTGTTTCTGGTGACGCTCACCCTTGCCGGCGTGTTCTTTGGTTTCCTCAGGCTGTGGACCGGAAGCGTCTGGGCCGTGGCCATCGCCCATGCGGCGGCCAATACCGCCTGGGAGCTCATGACTGAAATGACGGAGACCAAGTCCGCCCTTGTGCTGGAATATGTGGGCGGCGAAAGCGGCGTGATCATGATCGCAAGCCTGATGCTCTTCAGCTTCTTTATTGTCCACCACATGAAAAGCGGAAAATTCAAGTCAGCGGTGGACTCACCCTAGCATCCGCTCCTCGATCGCGTCCCAGATCAGCGCCGCGATATCCGCCCCGCCGAAGCGCTTTACCTCGCGGATGCCGGTGGGCGAGGTCACGTTGATCTCGGTGAGCAGGTCGCCGATCACGTCGATGCCGACGAAAATAAATCCGCGCTTTTTCAGCTCCGGCCCCATGGCCTCGCAAATGTCGCGCTCGCGCCGGGTGAGCGTCGCCGGCTCCGGCCTTCCGCCCACATGCATGTTGGAGCGGCTCTCATGGGCGGCGGGCACCCGGTTGATGGCGCCGGCAAATTTTCCGTCCACCAGGATGATGCGCTTGTCGCCCTTCCTCACATCGGCAAGATATTTCTGCGCGATGTAGGGCTGGTGCGGATAGGTGAGGCTGAACATCTCGAGCAGCGAGGAGAAATTCTGGTCGCTCCCCCTGATGCGGAAGACGCCAACGCCGCCGTTGCCGTAAAGCGGCTTGAGGATGATGTCCTCATGCTGCATGCGGAAGGCCGCAAGCTCGGAGGCATCGCGCGTGATCAGCGTCGGCGGCATGAACTCCTTGTACTTCAGGACGAAAAGTTTTTCCGGCGCATTGCGCACTTCCGTGGGGTCATTCACCACCAGCGTCGTGGGATGGATATGGTCCAGCATGTGGGTTGCGGTGATGTAGCCCATGTCGAAGGGCGGATCCTGGCGCATGAGCACCACGTCGAAGTCGCTGAGGCTGACGCGCTCTTCCTCGCCAAGCGTGAAATATTTCGGGAGCTCGTCACGCACCTTGACCGCATGGCCGGTGGCCGAAAGAATGCCCGACGCCAGCGCCAGGGTTTTCGTCTGGTAGTAGAACAGCGTGTGGCCGCGCTGTTGCGCTTCCAGCATCATCGCGAAGGTGGAGTCACCCTTGATGGTGATGTTCTCGATCGGGTCCATCTGGACGGCGACATTGAGCGACATGGTTCACGCGTCTCCCGGAAAGGCATTCTCGATATGGTGCGGCAAAAGGTAGGGGCTCACAACCACGATGTCAAAACGGCAGAAATTCCGGTTGGATATTTTGTCGCGCGCCATCCAGAAACGCGCCGCCGCCGAGATGCGTTTGGACTGGGTGATGGTGACGGCTTCCACGCCGTGATCGCGGCTGCCGCGCGCCTTGACCTCGATGAAGGCGGTGACGTCGCGCCGCCGCATGATGAGGTCCACTTCGCCCTGCGGCGTCTTGAAACGCTGGGCCAGCAGGCGGTAACCCTTCAGTCGCAGATAGGTGAGCGCCACGAATTCGGCGAAATGGCCGTGAGCTTCGGCCTTGGCGCGCGACCTAGTCATTTTTACGCGCCAGGATGCGGGCATAGATGTCCTTCCTGGCAAGATCAAAACGTTTGGCGATATCCGCCGCCGCCTTTGCCGCCGGCATGGTTTCAAGCGCCGCATCAATGGCCGCTTCGATATCTTCCGCGCTCGCCTGCACCGCGCCTTGTTCCGGCGGCGCAATGACCAGCGTGATCTCGCCTTTCACCGAAGGCCGCGCCGCAAGAATTTCCTGAACCTCCGTGGCCGTTCCGCGCAACACCTCCTCATGCAGCTTGGTCAACTCGCGCGACACGGCTACCCGGCGGTTGCTCAACACGCCCGCCACATCACCCAGCGCATCGACAATCCGGTGCGGGCTTTCAAAAGCGATGAGGCTTGCCTTCACCCCCATGAATTCGGTGAACAGCTTTTTGCGCTCGCCCGATTTGGCCGGAAGAAAGCCGAGGAAAGCGAAGCGGTCCGTGGGCAGGCCGGAAAGGGCCAGCGCCGTCAGGACCGCAGAAGCGCCGGGGACTGCGGTGACCGGAATGCTATTGGCCACGCACTCCGCCACCAGCCGGTAGCCCGGATCGGAAACCAGCGGCATGCCCGCATCACTCACCAGGGCGATGGCCTGCCCTTCACCCAAGGAGCGGAGGATGGCGGGCCGCACCTTCGCCGCATTATGCTCATGATAGGCCATGAGCCTGGTGCGGATGCCGTAGCGTTCCAGCAGCTTGGCCGTGGTGCGTGTGTCCTCGCACAAGAGAACATCAACGGCGGCCATGGTGGATAGCGCCCGGAGCGTGACATCACCCAAATGCCCAATGGGCGTTGCCGTCACATAAAGCCCGCACGCCAATTTTTCCGCCTCGAATTGGCTGGCACCTATGCTATAGCGTCGGGAGGTGGATATCGTCTGTGGCGTCATTGAATACCGTTGGGGTGGCGATGTGAAGAAGTTGAGTCTAGCGCAAGCCGTCATGGGGCGGGAGTGGCCAAATCTGCTTGCCGTTTTCCTGCTGCTTTTGCTTGCGGGCTGCGGCGGCATGTCCCGCGTCGGCGACCTGTTCAGCGATGATCCTGCCGCCCCGCAGACCCCGCCTGCCGTAACCACCAGCATTGCCCTGCTCCTGCCGCTTTCGGCCCCCGGTGAAACCCAGAATATTGCGCGGGCCCTGCAGCAGGCAGCCCAACTCGCCGTCAAGGATGTGGGCGGCGGCACTTTGATCATCAAGGATTCAGGCGGCACGGCTGATATGGCCCGCACCGCGGCGCAGGCCGCCCTTGATGAAGGGGCCGGCATCATTCTGGGGCCGCTGCTTTCCACCGAGGTGCAGGCCGTCTCCCCTGTAGCGCGGGCCCGCAATGTAAATGTGATTGCTTTCTCCTCGGTAAGCTCGGTTGCCACGCAAGGCACCTTCCTGATGAGCTTCCTGCCTGATGAGGAAGTCTCCAACGTGGTGCGCTATGCGGCGGGCAAGGGCTACCGCAACATCTCGCTGCTCTATCCCGCCTCGCAATATGGCGCGGCCATCGAGCAGGCCCTTTCCCGTTCGGCGCTCAACGAAGGCAGCACCGTTGTGGCCGCGAAAAGCTACGCCCGCGAAGCCGCCGCCGTGACCCAGCCCGCCCAAGTTATCGCCGCGTCGCTTTCCGGCCAGGGCTCGGCCCTTCTCCTGCCCGAGGGCGGCCAGATGCTGCGCACCGTCAGCGGGGCTCTGGAAGGAAACGGCATCAGCCCGCGCAGCACGAAAATTCTCGGCACCGGCCTGTGGGATGACGGGCTCACCCGCAATACTCCTATTGCCCAGGGCGGCTGGTATGCGGGCGTTGCCCCGCAACTCGTGCAGGCCTTCGAGCAGAAATACGAGGCAAGCTACGGCGTGAAGCCGCCGCGCATCGCCAGCCTTGCCTATGATGCCGTGGCCTTTGCCGTGAACCTGCAGAAAACCGGTGACGTGTCGGAAGTGGGGATTGCCAGCCCCACGGGCTTCCAGGGCTCAAACGGCCTGTTCCGCTTCCGCGAGAACGGCCTGATCGAGCGCGGCCTTGCGATCCTGCAAATGGGCCCCGGCGGCCCCGACGTGATCCAGCAGGCGCCAACGAGTTTCGCAGCACCAGCCCAGTAATCACCTCAACCTGTGCCAGCGCAGCGGTTTGCTGTCTTCCCGCGCCACGACGGCTTTCGCCTCCAGATCAAGCTGCACCGCCTTCTTCCACCAGCCGGCCTTGGCGCCACCCGGAAACAAATCGTCAGGCAGATGGGGGAGGATCACCGCCCCGATTTCCGCCGCCGTCAGGCCTGGCGGTTTTTTTGGAAGCACCTTCAGAAAAGCCCGCTTCATCGCCTCATACTTGTCGGCATCGACACGGACGATATGCCCGGGGCTCATCACGTTTTGTATTTCGATCTTTGGGGATTTCGCCACGGCCATGTCAGATTTCCTTCTCCTGTTCGAACGCCCGGTGCAGGGTTTCGGCGAAGGCCTCGGCGTGAAGTTCAAAGCCCATATGATCGCCGGGAAAGCCGATCGGTTTGGTTCCGAGCTTGCCGGCAAGCGCCAGCGCCATGCGCTCGATTGGCTGCCCGGCAGACCCTTCGCCGATCCCCACCATGATGCGGGGCTTGCCAGCGCGCAAGGCCACCACGTCGGGACGGTAGAGGGAGAGCGGCATCATGCCATGCGCAAGCCAATGCTCGAAATTGCCGCTGACCCGGGCAAATGTCCCGGCAGCCTCGGGGGACATGGTGAATTCCGGCGGCGCATCGTCCTGCTCCATCAGGCCGTTGCCAGAAAAAAACTTCTGCATCGCCGCGTCGACACCTTCGCGGGCGTAAGTGTCATAGATCTCTTGCGCGGCGGCTACGTCCTCCGCCGGGTCGGGCAGCAGCATCATGCTCGGCGGTTCATGCGCCATCAGCGCGCGCACCCGCTGCGGATAACGCGCCGCGAGATTGAGTCCGATCTGCGCCCCGCCGCTAGTGCCGAAAACATAGGCTGCTCCTCCGCAGAGCGCATTGATCAGCGCCGCCGCATCATCGGCCTGCACATCAAGCTGCAGGCCTTCGGGCGCGCCGTCGAAGGTGCTGCGCGAATTACCGCGGGGGTCATAGGCAATGACGGTGTAGTGGCGGGCGAGGCACCGCGTAACATCGGCAAAAACGCCGGCGTCCTGAGGGCCGCCGGGGATGATCAGCAGGGTGGGCCCGGACCCCTGTATCTCATAATAAATGCTGGCACCCGGCACTTTCAGCGTGGACGGGGTGGTGGGGCGGGCCATGGCAGTGTCTCCTGAAAATTTGTGAACTAGACCGTCCAGTACTGTATTTGCATTAAACTGGACTGTCCAGTACTAATGAGTCAGGGATTTTGGGTTTTCTCGGAAATTGATGGCCTCATGGCGAAATCGGCTGCAGCGAAAAAGATGGCAGGTGGAAGTGACTCGCCCCGTTCGGCGCGCAAGCGCAAAGCCATTCTCGATGCCGCCACGGAAATTTTCCTGAAGGGCGGCTATCTCGGCACCAACATGGACGAGATCGCAGCCCTTTCCGAAGTCTCGAAGCAGACCGTCTACAAGCATTTTGCCAGTAAGGAAGCGCTGTTCATCGCGGTCGTGAGCAGCATGACCGACGAGACCGGCGACATCGTGCGGAGTGAAGTGGCCGAACTCGACGGCAGCGGCGACGTGGCCGAGTATCTCCGCAACTATGCCTATCGCCAGCTCACAGCGGTACTGACGCCGCATGTCATGCAGCTGCGCCGCCTGGTGATCGGCGAGGTCAGCCGCTTTCCGGATCTGGCCAAGGTGCTCTACGAGCGCGGCCCCATGCGCGCCGTGGCAGCCCTTGCAGCCCTGTTCGAACATCTGGCCGACCGCCGCGTGCTGGTGATCGAAGATCCCTGGGTTGCAGCCTCCCATTTCAACTGGCTGATCATGGCGGACCCCTTGAACCGGGCCATGCTGCTGGGAGACGCAGCCATTCCAAAGCAGGCGGAGCTGCGCCGGCATGCGGCGGAGGCGGTGCGCATATTCCTCGCCGCCTACGGCAGGAAATGATTTGGCCTTCTAGTTCGCCAGTTCGGTGATCAAGGCGTTGAGCAGGCGGCGGCCCTGCGTCGTCGCCATCAGGCGCGGGCCTTCACGCTTGACGAGGCCCAGTGATTTCAATCCGGCAATCTTGTTGGGGTCCATGGATGCCCCACGCAATTTTTCATAGCGCCTGAGATCAATGCCGTCGCTGACGCGAAGCCCCATGATGAGATATTCCGAAGCCTGATCCACTGGCAGGACTATGTTGTCTTCAACAATGCCATGGCCTTTGTCATTCACCTGCTTGCGCCAGGTCTCCGGATATTTTTCCATGGCGATGGCCCGGCGGTTCTCGCCTTCGGCAATGCGCGCATGCGCGCCCGGGCCAACCCCCACATATTCGCCGTAGCGCCAGTAGAGCAGGTTGTGCCGCGATTCCTGGCCTTCGCTGGCATGGTTTGAAACTTCGTAAGCCGAAAGCCCGTGCTTCTCGGTGAGGCTTTGCGTGAGTTCGAACAGGTCCGTGGCGCTGTCCTCATCGGGCACCATGAGCGAGCCGCGTGCCTGCAAATCGAAATAGGCGGTGCCGGGCTCGATGGTAAGCTGGTAGAGCGACATGTGGCCCTCCTGCTCGCCGAGGGCCTGCGTCAGCTCGTCTTTCCATTGCGCCGTTGTCTGCTGCGGCCGCGCATAAATCATGTCGAAGGAGACGCGTGGAAAAATCTTTGCCGCCAAACGGAAAGCCTTCAGCGCTTCATCCGGCGTATGCTGGCGGCCTAGCGCCTTCAAATCAGTTTCATTGAGCGCCTGCACGCCAACCGAAACGCGGTTCACCCCCGCCGTGCGGTAGCCCCGGAAATTTTCGGCCTCGACGCTGGTGGGATTGGCCTCGAGGGTAATCTCGACCGTCTCGGCAACGGGCCAAAGCTGCGCGATCTGGTCAATGACTTCGGCCACTGCCGCAGGCGGCATGAGCGATGGCGTGCCGCCGCCGAAGAAAATGCTGCTGACCGTGCGGCCCGGCGTAATCCCCGCAAACCAGCGCAATTCCTCCGTCAGCGCCTCGGCGAATGACATTGTATCGACGTCCTGGTGGCGCACATGCGAGTTGAAATCGCAATAGGGGCACTTGGCCTTGCAGAACGGCCAATGGACGTAAATGCCGAAGGCTTCGCTAGAGGAGGGCATCGACAAGCTTTCCGAAGGCACGGCCGCGATGCGACATCAAGGTTTTCCGCGCCGGATCCATTTCACCGAAAGTTTGCGTATCGTCATCCGGCACAAACATGGGGTCATAGCCAAAGCCGCGTGTGCCCCGCGGCGGCCAGGTCAGATGGCCGTAAACACGGCCTTCAAAAAACTGCACTTCGCCGTGGGGCCACGCCAGACAGAGTGTGCAATTGAAATTGGCGCGGCGCTTCTCCGGCGTTGTGGCGCCAAGCGCCTGCAGCTTTTCCTCAACCAGGCGCATGGCCATGGCCCAATCCCGCGTGGGCCCCGCCCAATTTGCCGTATAAACCCCGGGATCGCCATTCAGCGCATCAACGCACAGGCCGGAATCATCGGCCAGCGCCACAAGCCCCGAACGCTCCGCCGCATAGACGGCTTTCAGCTTGGCATTGCCGGTGAAGGTGGATTCGGTCTCTTCTGGTTCATCAAAGCCGAGTAATACTGCGGACACGGCTGTCACCCCATGAGGCGACAGCAGTTCATTGATCTCGCGTAGCTTGCCCTGATTATGGGTGGCGACGACAATCTTCTGGTTTCTGAGAGTCTTGAACTCTGGCAAGTCCCAGATGCGGCTCTCGGCAAACTCCACCGAGTTTCCGGCGGGATCGCGGACATAGATTGACCTTCCGCCATCGGGCCATTCCATATCGCGTTCAATGGCAATTCCATGGGCCACGAATTGTTTTTTCCAGTCCTCAAGTTCTGCCAATGTGCTGCGAAAGCAGACATGACCAGAGCCCGTTGTCCCGTGGGGAGGCGGACCCTCGCTAGCATTTTGCGCGCTGGACAGTTTTGGATTGAACACCAGAAGCATTTGCTCCCGATTGCGAAAGAAAACAAATCTTGGGCTGATTTCCCAATAGAGAGTGAGACCCAGAACTGTTTCATAGAAATGCCGTGCGGCGGTCAAATCCTCCGCATACAGAACAGTTTCGAGTATGGGCCCGGCTTTCATCACGCAATTGCCGCCTTCTGCATACCGACCAACTCATCAATGCCCTTGCGGGCCAAAGCCATGAGTTCGAGAAAACGCGCTTCCGAAAACGGCTCCCCCTCCGCTGTGCCCTGAACTTCCACAATGCCGCCGGAGCCCGTCATCACGAAATTTGCATCGGTGCCCGCCGATGAGTCTTCCTCGTAATCCAGATCAAGCACCACGCCGTCACCATGGATGCCGCAGGAAATCGCCGCCACATGGTTCTTCATGGGCCAGGTCTTGAACATGGCGCGCGCCTCCATCCATTTGAGGCAATCATGGAGCGCGATCCAGCTCCCGGTGATGGCCGCGGTGCGCGTGCCGCCATCAGCCTGGATGACATCGCAATCCAGCGTGATCTGCTTTTCGCCCAGCGCCACAAGGTCAACCACGGCCCTGAGGCTGCGGCCCACCAGCCGCTGGATTTCCTGGGTGCGGCCCGACTGCTTGCCCGCAGACGCCTCGCGCCGCATCCTGTCCCCCGTGGAGCGCGGCAGCATGCCGTATTCGGCGGTGACCCAGCCCTTGCCCAGCCCCTTCATCCACGGCGGCACCCGCTCCTCAAGGCTCGCCGTGCACAGCACATGGGTGTCGCCGAAACGAACGAGGCACGAGCCCTCCGCATGCTTAATGTAGTTTCGTTCAAAACTGACGGCACGGAGTTGGTCGGGCTTACGGCCTGAGGGGCGCATGGGTCATTCCTTTTGTGATTTCGGGTCTTCTAGCGCGCCATGGCGGCAAATGGAAATGGCAATAAATAGAGGGGGTGAATGGCTTTGAATGTCGGCTTTGAGTCAGAAATAGTCCTAGAAATAAGTCAACTTTGCCTCATCCGCACACTTGACGACAAGCTCAGCAGTTTCGCGGACTTGCAACCAAATAGGAGAAGAAAGTAGTGCGGCATGATCTGTACAATTCTTTCTCCCAAATGGCTCATCGGCTTCTAAGAGCGCACGGAGAAAGGCATCAATAGATGACTGCAGGCTGACGCGATCTACCAATTCTCCCTTGTGTTAACTCCATATGGCTTCAGAATCCAAGTCGTCGAACATTTGTTCAATGAGTTCGTCAAAGCTTATTACCGACGTGAGGGATTGGTCCCCTGAAATCCAGACGCTTCTCAACGCTTTGTCGTCAGCAATCAACACTGCATATCCTATGATCTGAGGCAGCCAGACGTTTCTGAAATCAATCATCTCTCCAAATGGTCCTTTCATGAATTTGAGAGGCTTCTACCGCGGATTGTTTGAAAGGGGAAACACGCAACTTTTCCTCGCCCCCAATGCAATTGGGGGAGAGGTGGCGCGGGCAAAGCCCGTGACGGAGAGGGGGACTTTGCCAAAGCATAAAGCCGGTCTATTCAATTACTATTTTTCATCGCAAAGTTTGTGGAATGGACTCAACTTCAGCCAAATCGGATCGACCTTCCCGCTCTCGCCGAAAACCCGGAGCGACCGCCAGGGCGCGCACCTTGCGCCAAGCTGATAATGACGCCGAAGCAGCAATGTGGAGTGCGTTGAAGGCCAAGCGCCTTGGCGGATACAAATTCGTGCGGCAATTTCCGATTGGCCCTTATTTCGCTGACTTTCTCTGTCGTCACCGGCACTTGGTTGTTGAAGTTGATGGCAGTCAACACGTTGACAGCAGGCGAGATCAAGTGAGGGATGAATACATGCGCAATGCAGGATACGCAGTGATAAGATTCTGGAGTGCAGATGTGCTTTGGCAACGGAACGCCGTTGCCGATACGATACTTGCCGCGCTTGATGGCCGGCTAAAAGAAAATATTGCAGCTTCTGACTTGCGGTTTGTGTTTGCATCGAGAGAAAAAAGTTAGAGGCTAATCCCTTACTGCAAAGACCCCCTCTCCGTCACGGGCTTCGCCCGTGCCACCTCTCCCCCATGTTCATGGGGGCGAGGTTAGGGAAAGCCGGAAAAATTCACCTTTGATTAACCAACAGATGGAAGTCAGCTGTCTGAGAGTTACCGTTAACAGGTCATAAAATTTTCTGCGCCAGAGTCGTGGCCAGGGGAACTGGCTCGCAGAAGCCTTGTTGCCAGGGACGGAGTGAACCTATGAGCGACAATCCCAAAGAACAGGAAAGGCTCCGCCGCCTCGAGCAATACAGGATTTCGCACACCCCTCCGGAAGCGGCCTTTGACGACATCACCAGATTGCTGGCTGTCCTGTTCAACGCTCCGATAGCCTACCTTTGCACGACTGAAGCGCATTGCCATTGGTTCAAGTCCCGCATTGGAATTGATCTGGAGGAAGTTCCCCGCTCCATCAGCTTCTGCGACCATACCGTGAAGCAAGAGGGCGTCATGGTCGTTGCGGATGCAACGCTCGACAAGAGGTTCGCGGGGAGCCCCATGGTGACCGGGCCGCTTAACATCCGATTCTATGCTGGCGTTACGCTGCGGGATGCCGACGGCTTTGCCATGGGCACACTGGCTGTCGCCGACACAGTGCCGCATGTGGTCACCGAACAGCAAAAGGATTCGCTCCAGAAGTTGGCAAACATAGCCCTTGGCCGCATGGAGCTCAGAAAGGCCCAGGTTGAACTGCGTGAGACTGTTGCGGTCGCCGAAGAGGCCTGCCAGCACGCGGTCTCGGGCCACGCCGAGCTCCGCCAGGTCATCGAATGCCTGCCGGAAGCCATTGTCCTGCTGGACGAGCAGAACAGGCTTCTTCTGTGGAACCGGAACTATGAAGAAATGTTCCCCAACACGGCCCCTTACATCAAGCCGGGCGCCAGCATCGAATCAATCTACCGCTCTTTCATGGAGAATGAACGCCAGTTCACCAAGATGGATGCCGCGGCCGAGGAGGCGTGGATCAAGCAGCGGCTCGCCGCCCTTGACCGGGGGGATTCGATTGTCGAACAGAATTTCCGCGACGGGCGCTGGATCCGCTACGATCAGCACCTGACCCCTGACGGAAAAAAGATCTTTGTCAGAACTGATGTGACCGACGACAGGAACGCGGCGGAATCCTTCAGGCTGCTGTTCGAGAACAACCCGGTTCCCATGTGGGTCGTCGAAAAATCAAGCCAGAGGTACATTGACGTCAACTCTGCCGCTCTGAAACATTATGGCTATACACGTGATCAGTTCCTGAAGATGACCCTGGTGGATATTCGGCCTGAGAGAGAACATGAGAGGATACTGGAGGACGCCAGAACGAAGTTTGGCGAGGACGATGGTGAAGAGGACTGGATACATCTCAAGGCTGACGGCAGCGAGATTATAGTGACTACCTATTCCAAACCCATAGAATTCGAAAATAGGGACGCAGCAATTGTTGCTGTCATCGATGTCACCGAGCGCCGCAGGCAGGACGCGCGCATTCAGTATCTTGCGGAACATGATGCGCTGACCGGCCTTCCCAACCGCAGGCTTTTCCTTGACGTGCTCGAAGGGTCGCTTTCTCAAAAAAAGCAGAGGCATTATTACACGTCGATTATTCTCGTCGATATCGACGACTTCAAGGGCGTCAATGACACCCTCGGGCATCACGTGGGCGATGAACTCATTATCGCGGTGGCCTCCAGGCTGGAAGAGTGCGTTGGCGACCGGGGCTTTGTGGCCCGGCTGGGCGGTGACGAATTCGCCGTACTGCTTCCCATGCTGACCGAGCTTGGCGCCGCTGAAGCCGTTGCAGCCGAACTGGTGAAGGCCTTCAATGGCCCACTCCATGTGAGCGATCACCATTTGCAGACAGGCGTTAGCGCCGGGGTCAGTTTCAGCATGGACGATTCGGTCGATTCCTCGACCCTGCTGAAGAATGCCGACCTGGCGCTCTACAAGGCAAAGACCGATGGCCGCGGCATATGCCGGGTTTACGAACCGCAGATGTCGCTGCAGATCATGCTGCGCCGCGAGATGGAACGGGATCTTCGCCAGGCCCTGGCCAGGGACCAGCTTGTGATTCACTATCAGCCATTGATGGAAATTGAGCGCGGCGTCGAAGTTGGATTCGAGTCCCTCCTGCGCTGGAACCATCCGCAAAAGGGCATGATTTCACCGGCCGACTTCATCCCGATCGCGGAATCAAGCGGGATGATCGTGCCCATGGGAAATTGGGTGCTGGAGGAATCCTGCAAGTTGGCCGCCACCCTGCAGAAAAATCTCTCCGTCGCGGTAAATATATCCCCCGCCCAGTTCAAGTCCGGCGAACTCGTTGATGTCGTCTCGGCTGCCCTCAAGAAATATGGCCTTCCCGCCCATCGGCTTGAGCTCGAGATCACCGAGTCGCTCCTGCTGGAAAAGTCCTCCGAGACACTCGATATCTTGAAGAGCCTGAAAGAGCTTGGCGTGGTGATCGCCCTGGATGACTTCGGCACCGGATATTCCGGGCTGGGCTACCTCAATAGTTTCCCAATCGACAAGATCAAGATTGACCGCTCCTTCATCAGGGACCTGGGATGCAAGCCAAGGTCAAAGGAACTGGTCCGGGCCGCAATCAATATCGGTCACAGCCTGGGCCTCATGACGCTGGCCGAGGGCATCGAGACCCAGGAACAGCTTGATATCCTGCGCGCTCTGGGGTGCCAGCAGGGCCAGGGTTTTCTGTTCAGCCCTGCAATCCCGGCGGGCCGGATCAGCGATGCGCTGCTGCTCCATGGAAATCCCGATCATCGGGCCATTGCCTGACGGGTCGCATGACCGCCGCTTGAATGACTTGCAACCCCGCCCGGTCAGGTTTTGAATGCCTTTGGATTTGTAAAGGAGCTGTCGGATGTCCGAAGTTGCCAAACATGACGCGTGGAGTGCTGGCGACAGCTACGATGCCTATATGGGGCGTTGGAGCCGGAAGATGGCAACGCGGTTTCTTGACTGGCTCAAGCCGGCAGAAAAATGCGACTGGCTCGACGTGGGCTGCGGCACCGGCGCGCTTTCGTCGGCGGTTCTCAGCCGTTGCGATCCCCGAAGTCTTGTCGGCATCGAACAGTCCGCCGGCTTTGTCGCCACGGCGCAAAGAAATGTTGAGGACAAGCGCGCCAGGTTTGAAGTGGGCGATGCGCAAAAGCTGCCGCTTGAGGATCACAGCAAGGACATCGTGGCCTCCGCCCTTGTTCTGAATTTTGTGCCGGACATTCCACAGGCCTTGTTTGAAATGAAGCGCGTGGCGCAGCCCGGCGGCACCGTTGCATTCTATGTCTGGGATTATCCCGGCGGCGGCATGGGATTCATGCGGGCCTTCTGGGATGCCGCCATAGCACTTGACCCCGGCGCATCCGGCTTTGCCGAGGGCAAACGATTTCCCTTCTGTACATCCTCCGGGCTTACCGAGCTGGTTACGAACGCGGGCCTGCAATCAGTGGAATGCACGGCGCTGGAAATTCCCACCGTCTTTGCGGACTTCGACGACTTCTGGCGCCCCTTTACGCTCGGCGCCGGACCAGCACCTGGATATTGCGTCAGCCTCCCCGCCGAAGCGCGCGAAAAACTGCGCCAGAAGCTCAGCGATGATCTGCCGCGCCAGGACAACGGCACGATTGCTCTCAATGCAAGGGCCTGGGCCATCAAGGCTCTCGCCGCCTGAAATCCAGGCAAGCTTTAGGACTGGCGACACTGCTTGACTTAAGAGGCCGTATCAGTTCTTCTTGCGAAATTGGTGACAGCTAAAGGTTGTGCGCCCATCTGGCTGCGCCAGTTTGGCGCCGATCACGGGGAGCGAATGGGGAAACTCGCAAAGAACTATGTCCGCATAGTCGATTACATTTCCGACAAGGTGGGAATTGTCGCCATGGCCCTGATCGCGGCCATGATCGGAATTCTGCTGCTCGACGCGGTGACCCGGAATTTGATCAGGATGCCTTTGCACTGGTGCATCGAGCTCGCGCAATTCACCCTTGCGGCTTATTATTTCATGGGCGGGCCGGTAACCTTGAAGAACAATAGCCACGTCCGCATGGACCTGTTCTACGACTGGCTGTCGGTGAAGGGCAAGGCGTGGATGGATTTGGTCACAAGTGCATGCCTGTTCTTCTATCTCGCCGTCCTGCTGACGGGGAGCATCTCGAGCCTGCAATACGCCATCGCCACGGGAGAAAGGCGCTTCTCCATGTGGAATCCGTCGATGATTCCTATCAAGGCGCTCATGGTCGCCTGTCTCATTCTTATGCTGCTTCAGACCATTTCCCTCGCCATCAAGCACACCGCCACCATCCGGGGAACTTCTCTCTCATGAGCTATGAACTGATCGCCCTGACCATGTTTGGGGCCATGATGGTGATGTTGCTCACTGGCCAGCGGGTGTTTGCCGCCATTGGATTTGTGGCCTCCGGCGCTGCCTTGCTGCTCTACGGCACCGGCGCCATCGAGATGCCCTTCAGCCAGGTGTTCAAGCTGTTCAACTGGTTCCCGATGCTCACCCTGCCCCTGTTCATTTATATGGGCTACGTGCTTTCGGAAGCGGGGATCGCCGAAGACCTCTACCGCATGCTGCATGTCTGGTTTGGCCGCATTCGCGGCGGGCTGGCCATCGGCACGATCCTGCTCATGGTGATCATCTCGGCCATGAACGGCCTTTCCGTAGCGGGCATGGCGATTGGCGCCACCATCGCCCTGCCGGAAATGATCAGGCGCGGCTATGACAAGGTCATGATCACCGGCGTGGTGCAGGGCGGTTCGTCGCTCGGCATTCTGATTCCGCCCAGCGTCGTGCTGGTCCTCTATGGCATGATCGCCCGCCAGCCCGTAGGCCAGCTCTGGCTGGCGGGCGTCATACCCGGCCTGATGATGGCGACGATTTTCGTGATTTACATCATGGTGCGGTGCCGGCTCAATCCCGCCCTGGCCCCCACCGTCAAGGACGAAGACCTCAATATGCCGATGGTCGAGAAACTGCGGTTGCTGCGGGCCGGAATCGTGCCCTTCCTGATCTTCTTCTTCATGACCGGCCTGTTTGTCATGGGCTACACCAGCCTCGTCGAAAGCTCAGCCGTAGGCGCCACCTCCGCCACCGTGGCCGCTGCCGTCAAAGGCCGTTTGAACTGGCCCATGCTGAAAGAAACATCACGCAAGACGCTTGCCATTTCGTCGATGTTTCTTTGGCTGATATTGGCGGCCCTTGCCTTCGGCGCGGTGTTTGACGGCCTTGGAGCCGCGCGGGCCCTGGAAAACCTGTTCATCGGCCAGTTGCATCTGGAGCCGTGGATGGTGCTCACCATGATGATGGCAACCTTCATCATCCTGGGTATATTTCTGGACGACACCGCCATGCTGGTGATCGTGGCCCCTCTCTACATTCCGCTCGTGCGGATACTTGGCTACGACCTCATCTGGTTTGGCATCCTCTATACCATCACCTGCCAGATCGCCTACATAACGCCGCCCTTCGGTTATAACCTTTTCCTGATGCGGGCCATGGCGCCCAAGGAGATAGGTCTGGTGGATATATACCGGTCCATCTGGCCCTTTGTTGTGATGATGGTTTCGGTCATTATGCTGGTGGCATTTTTCCCCGGCCTGGCCCTGTGGTTGCCAAACACCCTCTATGCCAAGTAAGGTCAACTGGCGGAAACCAAAGCCTGAATTCAAGAATTATAATAACCAGGGAGTAACTGAACCATGACAAAAGACAAGGACCTGAACTGCCCGTCCGGGAAAATTCTCGAAAGCCGCAGGAAGATGCTGCGCAATTTCAGCCTCGGCGGGGCGGCAATCGCAGCCTCGGCACTGGCGGCGCCCGCCATTGTGCGCGCCCAAAGCGCCATCAAGTGGCGCCTCCAGACCTATTCCGGTGCGCCGCTCGGCGCCCATGTGATCAAGCCGCAGATTGACGCGTTCAACGCCGCGGCGAACGGCGAGATGGAAATCGAGCTCTACTATGCCGACCAGCTCGTGCCCACCGCGGAGCTCTTCCGGGCGATGCAGAACGGCACCATTGACGCGGTCCAGTCGGACGACGCCACCATGGCCTCGCCGGTGGATATCTCGGTGTTCGGCGGCTATTTCCCCTTCAACACCCGTTTCAGCCTCGATTTGCCCGCCTTGTTTGCCTATTACGGCCTGAACGAAATCTGGGCCGAGGCCTATGGCGAAGTAGACAACGTGACGTGGCTGTCGGCCGGCGCCTGGGATCCGCTCCACATCTTCACCAAGGAACCGATCCGCAGCCTCGCCGACATGAACGGCAAGCGCGTGTTCGGCGTGCCGACGGCGGGCAAGTTCCTGTCGAAATACGGCCTGGTGCCGGTGACCGTGCCTTGGGATAACGTCGAAGTCGCCATCCAGACCGGCGAACTCGATGGCGTTGCCTGGTGCGGCTTCACCGAAGCCTATGAAGTGGGCTGGGCCGATGTCTGCAACTATGCCCTCACCAACAGCGTTACGGGCGCCTGGTGCGGCTCCTACTTCGCCAATACGGCAAGCTGGAACAAGGTGCCGCCGCATCTGCAGCAGCTCTTCCGCTCCACCATCGACCAGTCCCACTACTACCGCAATGTCTGGTACTGGGGCGGCGAAGCCAAGCTCCGCGTCGAAGGCAAGAAGATGGAGCTCACCTCGCTCCCCGATGCCGAATGGGCCCAGGTCACTGCGGACTCAACGGCATTCTGGGATGAAGTGGCCGGAAGCAGCCCGCGTGCCGGCCGCGTGGTCGAGGCGTTCAAGCAATACGCTGCGGTTATGGAAAAGGCCGGCTACCCCTATCGTTGATGGGCGCAGGTTTAAATTACAGGGAGCGGCTCCATCGGGGCCGCTCTTTTTCCAACCGGCATTCCGTCGTTGTGAGAGACCAGAGGAGCGATGAGCCAGGCCAAGATCATTCTTGATGAAGTTGTTCCGGCTGGAAAACCCTGGGGTGCGCGCATTGCGGCGAACGATATTCTCACCATCATCGACCTCGAAGGCCAGCAGGCCGTTGATTTCCTCTGCTATGACGGAGCAAATCTGCAGGACCGCTACTCCGCCACCAACACGGTGAAGGTCCAGGGCAACATCTTCGTGAGCGCAGGCAGCGTGCTTTATTCCGATAGCGGCGCAGCACTCATGACGGTGATTGAAGATACGGTTGGCCGGCACGACACCGTCTATGGCTGTTGCAGCAATCCCAACAACTTCCTGCGCTACGGCGTTCACACGACGGAGTCCTGCTACTCGAACTTCGAAACGGTCCTGCAGCGCTTCGGTCTCGGCCCCTCGGCCATCGTGCCCAATGTGAACTGGTTCATGAGCGTTCCGGTACTTGCGGACGGCAGCGCCGGTGTGGCAACCGCCGCGCTCAAGCCCGGAAGCCATGTGGCGCTCCGGGCCGAGCGCGATGTGCTGGCCGTGCTCTCCAACTGCCCGCAAATGCATAACCCTTGCAACGGTTACAACCCCACGCCCATCCGCGTGACCGTCACGCGCCCTGCGGCTTGAGGCGAGCAATTACTTGAAAGGGGAAATACCCAACTTTGCCTCGCCCCCAATGCAAATGGGGGAGAGGTGGCGCGGGCGAAGCCCGTGACGGAGAGGGGGACTTGGCCAAGGCATAAAGTCGGCCTATTCAAATGCTGTTTTCCCTCGCTAAGTTTGTGGAATGGATCCAACCCCGACAAAACTAGAGCGGCCTTCCCGCACCCGTCGAAAACCGGGAGCAACGTCTCGGGCGCGCTCATTGCGTCAAGCTGACAATGACGCCGAAGCCGCAATGTGGAGCGAATTGAAGGCCAAGCGCCTTGGCGGATACAAGTTCGTGCGGCAATTTCCGGTTGGTCCCTATTTCGCAGACTTTCTTTGCCGTCAACAACACTTGGTTGTTGAAGTTGATGGCAGTCAACATGTTGACAGCAAGCGGGATCGGGTGAGGGATGATTACATGCGCAATGCAGGATATTCGGTGATAAGATTCTGGAGTGCAGATGTGCTTCGGCAGCGGAACGCCGTGGCCGATACGATTCTTGCAGCGCTTGATGGCCGGTTAACAGGAGATGTTGCGGCTTCAGATTTGAGGTTTGTGTTTGCCGCGGGAAAAAGCGTTAGAGGCTAACCCCTCGCTCCAATCACCCCCTCTCCGTCACGGGCTTCGCCCGCGCCACCTCTCCCCCATGTTCATGGGGGCGAGGTTGAGCATTGTCCCCCGCCCCATCACCCCCTACATTATCCCCATGAGCATCATTCCGCCCCGCCCCCTGTTGGACGACAGGCCCTCGGGCCTTGCTGATCTTGACCAGCGCTCGCGCAATATTTTCCGCCGGCTGGTCGATACCTATCTCGAGACCGGTGAACCCGTGGGCTCGCGCACCATCTCGCGCATCCTGCCTGCGAGCCTTTCTTCAGCGTCGGTGCGCAATGTGATGATGGACCTTGAGGATTCAGGCCTCATCTATTCGCCCCATACCAGCGCCGGCCGGGTGCCCACCGAGGCGGGCCTCAGGTTTTTTGTCGATGCCCTGATGGAAGTGGGCGCCGTCACCCCCGATGAGCGGGCCCGCATTGACGCCGAGATTGCCGCCTCCAACCGCCCGCGCCGCCTGGAAGATGTGCTGGGCGAGGCCTCGACGCTTCTCTCCGGGCTCTCGCACTGCGCCGGGGTGGTGATGTCGCCCAAAATGAACGCCCGGCTCAAGCATATCGAATTTGTGAACCTGGCCCCGGGCCGCGCCCTGGTCATTCTGGTGGGCGAAGATGGCGCCGTTGAAAACCGCATCATCGATGTGCCCCCCGGCCTGCCGCCGTCCACCTTCACCCGGGCTTCCAACTATCTCTCCACCCGCTTCCAGGGCAAAACCATTGCCGAGGTCCAGCTGTTCATGAAGCTGGAAATGGATACCCTGCGCCGCGAGCTCGACGAGGTCTCCGCCAGGATCGTCGAAACCGGCATTGCCGTCTGGTCTGGCGAAAGCGATGCCGATTCCAAGACCCTGATCGTCCGGGGCCAGGCCAATCTCCTCGAAAATACCAAGGCCTTTGAGGAACTGGAGAAAATCCGGAAACTCTTCGAAGATATTGAAAACAAAAAGGAATTGGTCCAGCTCCTGGGCGCTGCCGAGGGCGGCGAAGGGGTCCGCATCTTTATAGGTTCGGAAAACAAGCTGTTTTCCATGTCCGGCTCCTCCCTGATCGTGGCTCCTTACAAGAACAGCGATGAGAAAATTGTCGGCGTTTTGGGCATTATCGGGCCCACCCGGATGAATTATGCCCGGATTATCCCAATGGTGGATTACACCGCAAAGGTCGTGAGCCGTCTCCTCACTTGATTTTTTGACCGTTCAGGCCGATATGCCCGTTATCCCGCACATGAATTGAGTATGCCATGAACGACGAAACACCACTGTCAGAGCCAAGCCTGGAAGGCGTCGAAATGGAATCGCCCATGGAGGCGGCCCCCCTTGATGAGCGCGATGAGGAAATCATCGTCCTGAAGGAGGAGGCGGCAGCCCTCAAGGACCGGCTCCTGCGTTTGGCGGCCGAGATGGAGAATTTGCGCAAACGCACCGAGCGCGAGAAGGCCGAAGCGACACTTTATGCCGCCACCAACTTCGCCCGCGATCTTCTGAGCGTGGCCGATAATTTGAGCCGCGCCCTGCAGGCCCTTCCCTCTGACGAGCGTGACAGTGCCGGTGAAATTGAAAAGAACTTGATCGCCGGCGTCGAAGTCACCGAGCGCGAACTCTTGAACGTGTTCCAGCGCCACGGCATCCGCCGCATTGAGGCGGTGGGCCAGAAGTTCGATCCCAATTTCCACCAGGCCATGTTCGAAGTGCCCACCAATGAAAAACCGCCGGGCACCGTGATGCAGGAACTGCAATCCGGCTACGCCGTGGGCGAGCGCTGCTTGCGTCCTTCGCTGGTTGGCGTTGCGAAGGCCGAGGGCTAATCACCATTTGAATTCTGCACCAAAGAGCCCTCATCCGGCCTTCGGCCACCTTCTCCCATCCTTCGAACGGGAGAAGGCAAAACTTTTTGGGATTATCGCCTTCTCCCGTGCGTCTTCGCATGGGAGAAGGTGCCCAACGGGCGGATGAGGGCCTCTTCAACAAGTTCTTCAATTAAAAACTAAAGAGACTTCGTCACCCGCCGCAGCGTAAGATTTATCCGGCCGCCGTCTTTCAGCAGCGTCGAGCTTCCGCCTATCACCCGGTCGATGCCGTGGAAGGCGAGGCGTGATTGGCCTTCCAGGATCAGCACATCGCCTGACGCCAGTTTCAGCGATTGCGTCTTTCCGCCGCGCGTCGTGCCGCCCAAGCGGAAGAGGGCCGTGTCGCCCAGCGAAATGGAAACCACCGGGGCTTCAAAATCCTCTTCGTCCCGGTCCTGGTGCAACCCCATTTTGGCTTCGCCCCCATAGAAATTAACGAGGCAGGCTTCCGGTGCATGGGGATAATTTGAAACCCGGTTCCACACCGCCAGAATGCTTTCAGGAATGCCTGGCCACGGGGTTAAAAGCTCCGGATGGCTGGCCTGATAGCGGTAGCCCGCCTTGTCGGAAACCCAGCCCAAAACCCCCATATTGCTCATCCGCACCGAAAACGGCTTGGCGGTTCCGGGCATTACCGGGGTAAACAGCGGGGCCCGTGCTACCGCTTCGCGTAAATCCCGTAAAATCTGCTCCTGGGCGCTGCGGTCGAGGAATTCCGGGAGGTATCGCATGGAGTAAATCTGCCTGCCTATTCTCTTGCTGCCAAAGAAACATCCCACTATATACCGCCCGAACGATTTTTCCCTTGGAATCAGGGAAAAGGCGAACCATATGCGGACAAGAGAGGAGGCAGCGGGACTGTGAGCGCCTGATGGGGCTTTCGCATGCTGCCTGCCTAGAGGAGAAAAACATGGCTAAAGTTATTGGTATTGACCTTGGAACGACAAATTCTTGCGTCGCCGTCATGGAGGGCAAGACCCCCAAGGTAATCGAAAATGCGGAAGGGGCCCGCACTACGCCCTCTATCGTCGCTTTCAACGCCGAAGGCGAAACCCTCGTCGGCCAGCCCGCCAAACGGCAGGGCGTAACCAACCCGGAAAACACGTTCTTTGCAATCAAGCGCCTCATTGGCCGCCGCATGGAAGATCCCATGGTGGCCAAGGACAAGAAGCTTGTGCCCTACAATATCGTCAAGGCCGACAATGGCGATGCCTGGGTTGAATCCCGCGGGCAAAAATATGCCCCCTCGCAGATCTCGGCCTATACCTTGACCAAGATGAAGGAAACGGCGGAGCGCTATTTGGGCGAACCTGTCACTCAGGCCGTTATCACGGTTCCCGCCTACTTCAACGACAGCCAGCGCCAGGCCACCAAGGATGCAGGCAAGATCGCCGGTCTTGAAGTGCTGCGCATCATCAACGAGCCCACTGCCGCAGCCCTCGCCTATGGCCTCGACAAGGCCGAAGCCGGCCTCATCGCGGTTTACGATTTGGGCGGCGGCACCTTCGACGTGTCGGTTCTCGAAATCGGCGACGGCGTCTTCGAAGTGAAGTCCACCAACGGCGATACCTTCCTCGGCGGTGAAGACTTTGACATGCGCATTGTCGATTACCTCGCCGATGAATTCAAGAAAGAGCAGTCGATCGATCTGCGCAAGGACAAGCTGGCCCTCCAGCGCCTGCGCGAAGCCGCTGAAAAAGCCAAGATCGAACTGTCCTCTGCAACCCAGACCGAAATCAACCTGCCCTTCATCACGGCGGATGCGAGCGGCCCGAAGCATCTCACCCTGAAGCTGACGCGCTCCAAGCTCGAGGCCCTTGTGGATGACCTCATCCAGAAGACTGTTGAGCCCTGCCGCCAGGCCCTGAAGGATGCGGGCGTGACCGCAGGCCAGATCAAGGAAGTTGTTCTGGTGGGCGGCATGACGCGCATGCCCAAGGTGATCGAAGTCGTAAAGCAGTTCTTCGGCAAGGAGCCCCACAAGGGCGTGAACCCGGACGAAGTGGTGGCCATCGGTGCTGCCATTCAGGCAGGCGTGCTGCAGGGCGAAGTGAAGGATGTTCTCCTTCTCGACGTAACGCCCCTGTCACTGGGCATTGAAACCCTGGGCGGCGTGTTTACCCGCCTCATCGACCGCAACACCACGATCCCCACCAAGAAGAGCCAGGTGTTCTCGACCGCTGATGACAATCAGACGGCGGTGACCATCCGCGTCTTCCAGGGCGAGCGTGAAATGGCGGCCGACAACAAGATGCTGGGCCAGTTCGATTTGATGGGCCTGCCCCCGGCGCCGCGCGGCGTGCCCCAGGTGGAAGTGACCTTCGATATCGACGCCAACGGCATTGTGAATGTCTCGGCCAAGGACAAGGCCACCAACAAGGAACAGCAGATCCGCATCCAGGCCTCCGGCGGTCTCTCCGAAGGCGAGATCGACAAAATGGTGAAGGAGGCGGAAGCCAATGCCGCCGAGGACAAGAAGCGCAAGGACGTGGTGGAAGCCAAGAACCACGCCGAAAGCCTCATGCACTCGACGCAGAAATCCGTGGTTGAACTCGGCGACAAGATTGCACCTGCCGACAAGGAAGCTGTTGAAGCGGCGGTGGCTGATCTCAAGTCGGCCCTTGAAGGCGAGGATGCCGAGGTGATCAAGGAAAAAACCAACGTCCTGGCCCAGGCGGCCATGAAATTGGGCGAGGCCCTGTACAAGCAGCAGGGCGGCGGCGCATCCACCGACGGCGAAGTGCCGAACATGGAAAAGGACGATGCCGGCGACGACATCGTTGATGCCGACTTCACGGAAGTCGGTGACGACGACAAAAAAACGTCCTAAACAGAGATAAGCCCCCCAGCTCGTGCGTGTTGGGGGGCCTTCCGATTCGAGGGCGTGGATATAAATGGCCAAACGTGATTTTTACGAAGTCCTGGGGCTTCAAAAGGGAGCCGACGAAAAGGCGCTCAAGGCCGCATACCGCAATCACGCCAAGAAATTCCATCCCGATGCCAATCCGGGCGACAAGGCCGCTGAAGCCAAGTTCAAGGAAATCAGCGAAGCCTATGACATCCTGAAAGACCCCCAGAAAAAGGCCGCCTACGACCGCTTCGGCCACCGGGCCTTTGAAAATGGCGCGGGCGGCGGGCGCGGACCCGGCGGCGCCGGCTTCGGCCCCGAATTCAATTCCTCCATGTCGGATATTTTCGAAGACCTGTTCGGTGATTTCATGGGTGGTGGCGGCCAGCGCACCAGCCAGCGCGGGCGGGGCGGCGGCGGCGCGGCGCGCGGCGCCGATCTCCGCTACAACATGGAAATTTCCCTGACCGAGGCCTATTCCGGCAAGACAGCGCAAATCCGCGTGCCGACCTCGGTCTCCTGCGACACCTGCAAGGGCTCCGGCGCCAAGCCCGGCACCAGCCCCAAAACCTGCACGACGTGCAAGGGCGCGGGCGCGGTACGTTCGCAATCCGGCTTCTTCACGGTGGAGCGCGCCTGCCCCACCTGCCAGGGCCGTGGGCAGGTTATCTCCGATCCTTGCGGCAGCTGCGGCGGCCAGGGCCGCGTCACCAAGGAGCGCAACCTCTCGGTCAACATTCCGCAAGGCGTGGAAGATGGCACCCGCATCAGGCTTGCCAATGAGGGAGAAGCGGGCTTGCGCGGCGGCCCCGCCGGCGATCTCTATATTTTCCTCACCGTGCGCCCCCATGAATTTTTCCAAAGGGATGGCGCTGATCTTTTCTGCAAGGTGCCGATCTCCATGGCGGCGGCAACCCTTGGCGGTGAAATCGAAGTGCCGACCATTGATGGCAAGAAAGCCCGCGTCACCATTGCCGAGGGCGCGCAAACCGGCAAGCAGTTCCGCCTGAAGGGCAAGGGCATGCCGGTGTTGCGCTCGGCCCAGGCCGGAGACATGTATATCCAGGTGAATGTTGAAACGCCGGTCAACCTCTCGCGCCGCCAGCGCGAGATCCTGAAGGAGTTCAGCGAAGAGGCCCGCAATAACTCGCCGGAATCCGAAGGCTTCTTCGCCAAGGCCAAGGCCTTCTGGGACGGGTTCGGGAGCTGACCTTACGCGGCCCGGATAGTCGGGATTGATTTCACGTCGATTGTTTTTTCCGCATGCCACGTGTCATGGGCAGCCTGCATGCGCAGCCACGGCGCTGCCCCATCGCCAAACAGCTTGCCAAGCCGCACCGCCACCGACGGCGAAATGGGTTTTGCTTCCCGCAACAAGTCATAAAGATGCTGGCGCGAAATGCCGAGCAGGGCGGCAATTTCCACTTTGGTGCGGCCCGTGGAGGGAATGACGACCTCGCGAAGCAACGCCCCGGGATGGCTGGGGCAGCGGGCAGGATTTCTCTTTGCAACATGTTCGGCCATGCCGTTCACTCCTAATGATACTGCTCTAGGTCAATGCGAAGCGCATCGCCCTTGATGAATTCAAACGTAAGGCACCATGGCCCATTCACATGAACCGTGTAACGGACGGGATCAAACCCACGCAAGGCATGGAAATCAAATCCCGGCAAATTCATCTCCTCCGGACCGGAACAGGCATCCAGCCGGTCGAGCCTGAGCAAAATCCTGCCGTGGAGCCGTTTGTCAATCTTGGCGCTGCGCCCCGATGACCACAAATCAGCCAAAGCCTTGTTCCTGAAGCTAACAATCACAAGCTAGTGTAAGCATATTGCTTACAAAAGTCAATCGTGAGGTTTTTGAAGGAATTCAGCGAGGAAGCCAGCAACAATTCCCCGGAATCCGAAGGCTTCTTCGCCAAAGCCTTCCGGGATGGCTTCAGCAATTAGCTCAGCGCCAGCGCCGATGGAATGCCATCCGCAAAAGGATCGTCGGGATCAAAATGCAACGTGGATTCGCCGCAGACAAAGGCCCGTCCTGTGATGCTCGGAATCACCTGGCCATTTTCGCCGCGCTTGTATTGCGCGTTGAACCTGCTGCCGATGATGCTCTCCTGCACCCAAACCTCGCCCGGCAGCAAGTCGCCCGTCGCCGCGAGGCAGGCCAGTTTCGCGCTGGTTCCCGTGCCGCATGGCGAGCGGTCATAGGCCCCGCCGGGACAGAGAACAAAATTCCGGCCATGGGCTCCTGCGGAATGGGCCGGTCCAAAAAACTCGACATGGTCAATGGCCGCACCTTCGCGTCCGGTAATGCCCTGTGCACCAAGCGCTTCCTTGATGGCCGAAGCAGCGCTGCTCAATGAAGGGATGTTCCGGCTCTCCAGCGCGCAAGGCAAGTCAGCGCTGAGAAAAAACCAGTTGCCGCCCCACGCCACGTCACCACTGACCAGTCCCTGTCCCGGCACAGCAAGGCTGATGCCTTCATGCAGGCGGTAGCTCGCGACATTTTCAATGGTCGCCGTATGGGGATCAGTGAGCATGACAGAGACAATGCCAACCGGCGTTTCAAACCGGTGCAAGCCGAGGCCGATGCGCCCGAGATGATGGAGGCTCACAGCCGCGCCGATGCTGGCATGGCCGCACATGCCGAGGTAGCCCGCATTGTTGAAGAAAATCAGCCCCGCCGCACATGTGGCATCGGTTGGATCGCAGAGCAGAGCCCCCACCGTGGCGTCCGAGCCCCGGGGCTCGCAGATTGAGGCTGTCCGGAACCAGTCGTGATTCCTTGCAAAAATTTTGCGCCGTGCCGCCAGGGGGCCGCTGCCAAGATCAGGGCCGCCGGCGAGGATCAGGCGCGTGGGTTCGCCTTCCGTGTGGGAGTCAATGACGTGCATCCCCGTTAAATTGCCGCCTGCCATTCCCGGTACCAGTTTTTAAACAGCGCGAGTTGCCGGGTGGCGTAGGTTTTCTGGCTCGCCGAGAGCCCATCCGTTTCATTGAAGTGCAATTCATATTCGGGACTGCCTTCAAGCACCATCAAATGCTTGTAGTACAACACCAGATCAGCCCCCTCATCAAAGGAGGACAGCACCGCGAGGGCCTGCTCGAGCTCCAGGGCCAGGCGCCGGGCCTTGCCATCGCCTTTTGCCGCAGCTTCGCAAAGCGAAACAAGCTGCAGGGTTTCCTTGGGCAGCACATTGCCGATGCCGGTTATGGCGCCAGCCGCCCCGCAATTGACGAAGCCATGAAACACCTGTGTGTCCACGCCCACCATGAGGGTGAGCGCGGGATCGCGGTTGGTGATGTTTTCAGCCGCATAGCGCAGCGCTGCGGCCCCGCCAAATTCCTTGAAGCCCGCGAGATGCGGAAACTGCCCATGCAGGTCAAAAAACAGCTCCGCTTTTGTTTCAAAGCCATAATAGGGGCTGTTGTAAATGACACTGGGAAGATCAACCGCGGCCTCAAGCACCGCAGCAAAATGCGCCCGCTGGGCGGCAGGAGAAGAGCCGCGTGACAGAACCCGCGGGATCACCATAAGGCCCTTGGCGCCCACGCGTTTGGCATGGGCCGCATGCGATGCGGCAAGCGCCGTGTTCTGTGCGCCCGTTCCAACGATAACCGGAATGCCGGCCTGCACCAGCCCGGCAACGCCGTCCTGGCGCTGCGCATCCGTCAGCAGCGGCCAGTCTCCCATGGAGCCGCAGTAGACAACGGCCGACATGCCGTGAGCAATGAGATCTTTTCCCTTGCGCACCAGGCTGGCGAAATCCGGTGAACGGTCCGGCTTGCACGGTGTCATCAAGGCCGGAATGCAACCGGTGAAAATTGATTGGGCCGTCATTGAGAGCTTCTCCCGCAGGCAAATGTGAGCCCGGAAATTAGCCCGGTGAAAGCCCGGGATATTGTGAAAAACACTGGCTGGGGCTGAGATTTTGGCACAAATTGCCGGGATGAAACGAAACTCTCCGGCCACCCAGGGCCTTGCCAGCGAAGTGGAACGGTCCAGCACCCTGGAAGCGCTGTTTGACCGGCTGTCTGATATGGTTTTTTTCACCAAGGATGCTGCCGGCCGTTATGTGTCGGTCAATCAGACCTTGGTGCAGCGCCTCGGCCAGTCACGAAAACACGACGTGATTGGACAGACGGCCGCAGCACTTTTTCCGCCTTCCCTTGCCGCCCGCATCACGGCCCAGGACCAGGCTGTGATTGGCGAAGGCCTGTCGATCCAGGGTGAGCTTGAGTTGCATCTTTATCCCGACGGCCATCAGGATTGGTGCCTGACCTGGAAGGAGCCGCTGCGCGCCGGAGATGGGAGGATTATCGGTCTTTCCGGCCTGTCGCGCGATCTCAAGATCCTTCCGGGCCCGCAGCCGGATATGAAAGCCCTGTCAAACGCCCTCGACCATATCCGCCACAATCTTGACCGCCCCTTGCTGCTCGCGGATCTGGCCCAGAGGGCCGCACTCTCCACCTACCAGCTCGATCAGCGCATCCGCAGTCTCTTCGGTCTTTCCGCCGGGCAATATATCGCCCGGGCCCGCATTGAACTTGCCTGCAGCCGCCTGCGCCACACAAGCACAGCAATCAGCCGCGTGGCGCTGGATTGCGGTTATGCCGATCAGGCCGCCTTTGCCCGTCAATTCAAGAAATATGTGGGCCTGACGCCCAAGGCCTATCGTGACGAGGCTTTGCGCATGAGCTGACCGTAAGGAACTTGCGGATGGCAAAACGGTACCGATGATGCTTTTATGGCAATAAGAAACTTTGGAGATGCAGAACGTGAGCAAAGCCTATTGGATCGCCCATGTCACCGTGACCGACACGGACCAATACAAGCACTATGCCGGGGACGCGCCCGTTGCTTTCAAGAAATACGGCGCTGTTTTTCTGGCCCGCGGCGGTGTGTCCGAGCAGATGGAAGGCATGGGCCGCCCGCGCAATGTAGTGGTCGAATTTCCATCGCTTGGGGCCGCCCGCGATTGCTACAACTCCGCCGAATACCAGGCCGCAAGAGCCAAGCGCCTGGGCGCCGGCGAGGCTGATATCGTGATTGTCGAGGGCGTTTAGCTACCTCACCAGATCAAGCAAGCTGAGCTTTCCAAAAGCCGGCAGTTTGATCGCAAGGTCATCGGGATCAACACCGATGGTGCTGCCGGCAACATGAATTTCCAATCCTTCGGCAAGGGCCAGTGTGGCGCCGAAGTAGCCGTTCACGGAAACCGTGTAGCCTGTATCGCTCGGGGCGCGGGCAAACTGCACTCCGGGACCGAGATAATCCTTGCCCACCGCAACGGGTGAAAGCTCTGCCGTGAATCCATCCGTATGGCGCACGATCCACGACACAAAAGTATTCGAGTTCGGCCCGGGCCAGATGAGGTAACTGCCGGACGCGCTGTAGGGATAGTTTTGAATGGTGGCTTTGATGGCCGGAATGAGCCGCTCCGCCGCCTCGCCTTCAAGCTCATAGATCACGCGGGGGCTGTTGCCGTACCAATAGGCGTCAGCCGGATAGGCGTTCTCGCGCACCGGGTTGCCCCAGCCCACCACGTCAAACCGAGTCCACGAGGATTCGCCCGCGAGCTTCATGACGATGGACATGTGCTCAGCGAAAATGCCCTTCCATCGCCCCGTCCGGCTGGACAGGACCATGACTTTCGCGGTGTTTGTGATAGCAGCGTCGGGCAGAGCTCCCGATGAGGCCCAGCTGGCCTGACGCCAGGTGGCGGGCCAGCCCTTGGCATAGCCAATAGCCGCACCCAAAGCCGATGGAACAATCATCGTCAGGATGACAAACCAGGCCAGGATTTTGAAAAAGCGCCGCACATCAGCAAATCTGAGAAAACCCTATGGCGCAATTGAGGCACTTGTTCTTGGAGCATGACCATTGCTAAGAACGGGTCCATGACAATGAAACTGGCAATAGCAGGCGCTGGCGGGCGCATGGGGCGGGTGTTGACCCGTATCATTGAGGAGACCTCGGGCTGCAGCGTGGCGGGCGGGCTTGAGCCCAAGGGCTCGGCGCTTGTGGGCTCCGCCATGGGTTCGACGGGCTTCAGGATTTCCGATGATCCCGCCGCACTTTTCAATACCATCGACGGCATTATTGATTTTACCGTGCCGGCGGCCACGCTTTCCCTGGTGGAGTTTTCCGCCCGCGCCGGCATCGTCCATGTCATCGGCACCACCGGCATTGATTCGGCCGGCGATGAAAAAATCAGAAGCGCCGGAAAGACCGCGCGCATCGTGAAGTCGGGCAACATGAGCCTCGGCGTGAATATCTTGGCCGCCCTTGTGCGCAAGGCGGCCCAGGCGCTCAGTGAAGACTTCGACATCGAGGTGCTGGAAATGCACCACAGGCACAAAATAGACGCGCCGTCTGGCACCGCCCTGTTGCTGGGGCAGGCGGCAGCGGCAGGCCGCAATCTTGATCTCAGCAAGCGCTCCGTGCGTTCCCGCGATGGCCATACGGGAGCGAGGCCGCAAGGCGATATTGGTTTTGCAGCCCTTCGCGGCGGCTCCGTCGTTGGTGATCACACGGTGATCTTTGCCGGCAATTCCGAGCGCATCGAATTTTCCCACAAGGCCGAAAGCCGAGATATTTTCGCCCATGGCGCGGTGAAGGCGGCCCTTTGGGCGAAGGGCCAGAAACCCGGCCTCTATTCAATGGCAGATGTCTTGGGATTGGAATGATGAGCGGAACTCTCGTGCTGGTGCGTCACGGCCAAAGCGAATGGAACTTGAAGAACTGGTTCACCGGCTGGAAGGATCCAGACCTTTCGGAGCAAGGAGTGAAGGAAGCCCACGCGGCGGGAAGACGCCTGAAAGCCAAGGGCTATGTCTTTGACGTGTGTTTCACCAGCGTGCTGACCCGGGCCCAGCACACGCTTAAAATCATGCTGGAAGAACTGGGCCAAACCGGCCTGCCGGAAACCCGTGACCAGGCGCTGAATGAACGCGATTACGGCGAGCTCACCGGCCTCAACAAGGATGACGCCCGCAAGAAATGGGGCGAAGAGCAGGTGCTGATCTGGCGCAGGTCCTATGATGTGCCGCCGCCCGGCGGCGAAAGCCTGAAGGATACGCTGGCGCGCGCACTGCCTTATTACATGATCCATATCCAGCCGCTGGTGCTCTCCGGCAAGCGCGTGCTTGTGTCGGCCCATGGCAATTCGCTCCGCGCCCTCATCATGGCCATCGAAGGCCTGACGCCGGAGCAAATCCTCAAGCGCGAATTGGAAACCGGTGTTCCGGTTTGCTACAAAATCGGCGCTGACTCGCGGCCCCTTTCGGTGGAAATTCTGTCCGCATGATCATCCGTGAACTGACAAGTTCAGAATATGACACCGCCGTGCCAAGTCTGGCCAATATTCTGGTTGATGCAGTGGATTCCGGCGCCGGTGTCACTTTCATGCATCCCTTGTCGCCGGATGTGGCGGAAGCCTACTGGATGAAACAGAAAGCGGACGTGGCATCCGGCCAGATTACCGTGTTCGTCGCCGATAAAAACGGCGTAATCGCGGGCACCGTCATGTTGCAACGGGTCTGGCCGCCCAACCAGCCCCACCGCTGCGAAGTGGCGAAGCTCCTTGTACACCGTGACTTCCGCCGGCGCGGGCTTGCCACGCTGCTCATGCAGGCGCTGGAAGCAAAGGCGAAGGCCTTAGGCTTTACGCTGATTACCTTTGATACGGTGGCGAAAAGCCCGGCCGAAGCTTTTTACCGGCAGTTGGGCTTCACCTGCGCCGGTTACATACCGAATTACGCCTATGCAAAGGGCAAGCTGGATGGCACGGCCCTGTTTTACAAAGAGCTGTAATTACTCCGCCATAAGCCTGCGGCGGGCGCGGATTTCGTCGTTCATTGCAAGGATGGCTTCCGACGCCGTGGTCTCGCAGACCGCCGGCACAAAGCCATGCGCGAAAGCGGCAAAGCCCGCCCGGAACAGCCGCCCCGAAAACCTGAGCGCAAACCACATGTGCTCGAAATAGCTTTCGCCGACGGCGGAGGGATGGGCGATGAAGAGTTTGGACAGTGTTGACATGGCTTGTTTCCTTCCCGGTGGATTCGGCAAATATGTATCGCCAGGGCCAAGAATTCCTCCCAAATATGAGGCGAACACGCTATAGTATTGGGATATTTTCCCAATTTTGGAGGAAGGCGCAATGATTGACCCCAAGGACCGCGGGATACTCCGGGAACTGCAGCGTGATGCCGGGCAATCCATCGAGGTGCTTTCGGACAGGGTGCACCTCTCGCGCAATGCCTGTTGGCGCCGGGTGAAAGCCCTGGAGGATCAGGGTGTCATCCGTGCCCGCGTGGTGTTGCTCGATGCCGGGAAGCTCAATCTCGGCTTGACCGCATTCATCACCGTGAAGACCGCCCAGCATGATCCCAAATGGCTGGAGAAATTCGCGGCCGCCGTGCAGAGCTTTCCGGAAATCATCAGCGTCTACCGCACCACTGGGGATACCGATTACCTGCTGCACGCCGTCGTTTCAGATATCGCGGGCTATGACCGCCTTTACAAGCGGCTTATCGCAAAAATTCCACTCACCGATGTTTCCTCCAGCTTTGTCATGGAGAAGATCAAGGAGACGACGGCGCTGCCTCTCGATTCCCTGGGGTGAAACCTACAAGCCTCACGCCGCCATGGCGCCTGCTTCCCAGCCAAGGATCGCCCGCTTGCGCGTGAGGCCCCAGTGATAGCCGCCGAGCCCGCCGGATTTTTCCAGCACCCGGTGGCACGGCACCACAAAGGAAATGGGATTCTTGCCCACCGCCGATCCGACGGCTCTTGCCGCTTTTGGTTTGCCGATGTGGCAGGCGATATCCGAATAGGTTGAGGCCTTGCCGAAGGGAATGCGCAGCAGTGTTTCCCACACCCGGATTTCAAAATCCGAGCCGATGAACACAATCCTTAAAGGCTGGTCCGGCTGCCAGCGCTCCGATTCAAAAATGCGTCTGGCATAGGCCGCGGTTGCCTGCTGGTTCTCCACGTAAGTTGCTTCCGGCCAGCGCGATGTCATGTCGGCCAGCGCCGATTTTTCCTTGCCATGATCGGCAAAGGCAAGGCCGGCGAGGCCTTCGCTGGTAATCAGGATCAGCGCCCGGCCGAAGGGGCAATCGTGAAAGCCGTATTGGATGTTAAGGCCGCGGCCATGCGCCTTGTAAGTCCCGGGCGACATGCCCTCATGGGTGACGAAGAGATCATGCAGGCGCCCCGGACCGGAAAGCCCCAGCTCATAGGAGGCATCCAGAATGGAAGCCGAGTCCCGCAATAGCCCGCGGGCGTGGTCAATCGTGACCGCCTGGAGGAAGGCTTTGGGGCTCAAACCCGCCCAGCGCGTGAACAGGCGCTGCAGATGGGTGGGGCTGAGCCCTGCCTGATCTGCCAGGGTATCAAGCGAGGGTTGCTCGCGCCAGTTCTCGGAAATGAAAGCCAGCGTATGTTTGACCATGTCATAATCGTGCGTTTGCTTTTCCATGATCTGAACTTAATGCCGCCCAGGCCCCGGAACCACCCGATTCTTGCTCAGAAATGCGGATTTATCAGCGCCGCTTTCAGGGCGTTGGCGAAGGAAAGCCGCTCCTGGGCCCCGAGAAAACTGGCTATTTCCGTGCGTTTCCTGCCAAAACGCAGGTAGAGCGGCCCAACCAGCTCCCGTTCCCGGCCCTCGTCCAGTTCAACCCGCACCCAGCGGCGGGCGAAGCGCTGCTCCTGGGCAGGCCTATCTTCGGCAAGGCACCTCAGGACAAGCTCATCGGAGGTAATTTCAATATGTTCGGCCCGCCGGGCATCGGCAAAATTGGCCCGGAAGGCCCACCAGATGAGCGCCACATCAAGCCCCATGAAACCCAGCACCGGCCAGGCCCCGATCACATAAAAAAACAAGCCGACGATGAAGTTGGAACCTGCAATGACCGACATCAGGATCACAAAGCCTTTGGGCGAAAGGGAGCGGTGCGGCGTGAGGATGGCCCGCCAGGTTTTCGGCTTGGTGTCGTCCATGCTATGACCCTATGAAGATTTATTTATTGAGCAGGGAATTCATGGCAAAGGCAAGGCGTTTGAAGCCGCAGGAAATCGAGGAGATTTTCCGGCGCTTCCACGACATTGAACCGGAGCCAAAGGGCGAACTCAAATCCGTCAATGACTTTACCTTTCTGGTGGCCGTGGTGCTCTCGGCACAGGCCACCGACAGCGGCGTCAACCGCGCCACCGCAGAGCTTTTCAAAGCCGTCGATACGCCGGAAAAAATGCTGGCGCTGGGCGAGGAGGGACTGCGCGAATATATCAAATCCATTGGCCTCTACCGCGCCAAGGCCAGGAATGTGATCGCCCTTTCAAAAATCCTTGTTGAGAAACACGGCGGCAGGGTTCCAGGCGAACGTGAAGCCCTCGAGGCCCTTCCCGGCGTAGGCCGCAAAACCGCCAATGTGGTTTTGAGTATCATTTTCGGCGAACCAACCATCGCCGTTGATACCCACCTCTTCCGCCTGGGCAACCGCACTGGGCTGGCGCCGGGAAAATCTCCCTATGAAGTGGAGAAGGAACTGCTGAAGATTGTTCCCAAGCAGTATCTGCGCCACGCCCATCACTGGCTGATCCTCCATGGCCGCTACATCTGCAAAGCGCGCAGGCCCGAATGCTGGCGCTGCCACATCGCTGATCTCTGCCAGTTCAGCGAGAAGACGCCCGCACCTGTTTGAAAATATGCACGAAGTAGGATGTGGCAAACAGCGGCACGACCAGATTCACAACGGGGATGACCGACAGCACGGCGGGCACAAATCCCGCCGCAAGGATCCGCGGCGTGTTTGCCCGGCGCAGCAGGCGCGCCTCGTCGATGGCCATATGCCGCATGGCAATCATCTCGAAAAATTCCCTGGACAGGAGATAGGCGTTGGCAACGATCAGCGCCAGCGCGCCAATGCCGGTGAAGACAAGTGGCAGCACCGCGATATTCACCACAAGGATGATGAGCGCAAATTGTAGCGCGGTCTGGACGGCGCGGAACCCCGACAACGGCATGCCCCTGTCGTCGCGGGGGTAGTGCTTAGCCTCCACCCGCCCAGCGACATCATCGAGATAGAGGCCGGCAAAGATCGCGGTGACCGGCGCCATCATGAAGAAGAAGGCCACGAGCAGAACCAGGAAAGTGCCTATGCCTGCGAGTGTTTCGGCCCAGGGCCAGGGCATGACCACAAGGTAAGACAGCAGGACTTCAACGCCAATCAGAATGGCGATGAACAGCGCCAGCGTCATGGCCGTAGCCTTGAACAGGATGGAGCGGAAGTCCCGTGACAGGAGATCGCCAAGGGCTTTGAAAGCGGCAGATATCATGGGCGCGTAGGTAAGGCTTCGGGCTTGCCTCCGCAAGTGGCTTCGGCTACGGCCTGTGCAGAATTCGGGAGATTTTATATCGTGCAGGCTGAAATTGATGTTCTGACAATTGGCAACGCCATTGTTGATGTGATTGCCAAGGTGGATGACGCCTTTGTCCAGAATAATGGTCTCGTCAAGGGCTCGATGAACCTCATCGACGAGGCGCGCGCCGAAGCTCTCTATGCCAGCATGGGACCAGCCATTGAAATCTCCGGCGGCTCGGCCGGAAATACCGCAGCGGGCGTTGCCTCCTTCGGCGGCAAGGCGGCCTATTTCGGCAAGGTGAAGGCCGATCAGCTCGGTGGCATCTATGCCCACGACATGCGCGCCCAGGGCGTGCGGTTTGAATCCAAGGCTGCAACCGATGGACCCGCCACAGCGCGATCCTTCATTCTGGTGACGCCCGAGGGCGAACGCACCATGAATACCTATCTGGGCGCCTGCGTGCATTTGACCGTGGCCGATGTCGACGAAAAAATCGTCTCCGCCGCCAAGGTCACCTACATGGAGGGCTATCTCTGGGACAAGCCGGAAGCGAAGGAAGCCTTCAAGCTGGCCGCCAAAATCGCCCGCAAGGCCGGAAGGCTCACTTCGATCACGCTCTCCGATTCCTTCTGCGTCGAGCGCCACCGTGAAAGCTTTCTCGAGCTCATCCGCAAGGACATCGATATTGTCTTTGCCAATGAAACCGAAATCAAGTCGCTCTACCTGACGCAAAATTTTGACGGCGCCCTGCAGGCGCTGCGAAAGGATTGTGAAGTGGCCGTTGTCACCCGCTCGGCCCTGGGCAGCGTCGTGGCCCATGGCGAAGACGTAATTGTTGCGCCCGCAATTGCCGTTCCGCACGTGGTGGATGTGACAGGCGCCGGCGATCTTTACGCCGCTGGATTTTTGTTTGGATATACGCAAGGCTTTGGCAATGCCCGCTCCGCCCAATTGGGCAGCCTCGCCGCCGCCGAAGTCATTTCCCACGTAGGCGCGCGGCCCGAGGTCAATCTCAGGGACCATGCGAAAGAGGCGGGCCTGCTTTAATACTCCTCATCCTGAGGCGCCCGCGATCTTCGCGGGCCTCGAAGGATAGACGCCGCGCCGTTTTCACCGAAAGGTGCTTCAAGGGCCGCGTGCCGCGGCCACCTCAGCTTGAGGGAAAAGAAAGGCAGAACTGTTTAACCGCTCAACTCTTCGCCAGCGTCTTCGGAATTGGGCTTTTTCCTGACATGAATGCGGATGCGTTTGACCCGCCTTGCATCCGATTGCAGAATTTCAAATTCCAGGCCACTGTCGTGCGTGATGATCTCGCCGCGCGTCGGAACTTTGCCTGCCATTTCAAAAATCAGCCCGCCCAGCGTATCCGCTTCGTCCTCATCCTCGTCGGGAAGGAGATCAACGCCGAGCAGCGCGTCAACGACGGAGATCAGCACGCGCGCGTCCGCCACATAGATGTTGTCGTCCTGGCGCTTGATCAGCTGCTCGTCATCCGTGTCGTGCTCATCGGAGATGTCGCCGACGATTTCCTCAACCAGGTCTTCAATCGAAATGAGCCCGTCGCTGCCGCCATATTCGTCAATGACGATGCCCATGTGAATGTGGGTGGCCTGCATCTTGAGCAGCAGGTCGGCGGCAGGCATCGAGGGGGGCACAAACAGTACTTCGCGGTAGATCCCCGATTGCTTGATCGGCAATGCCAGATCCTTTGCCGATATGGTGATGCCCGGGTTCTTTGCCTTGGCTTTCGGCTTTGCGCCCCGGCCCGACATCCAGCGCATGAAATCCTTCACGTGAATCATGCCCGCGACGTCATCAAGGGTTTCACGGTAAACCGGAAGCCTGGAATGGTTGGCCTCGTTGAATTTGGCGAGCAGCTCGCGCATCGTGGCGCTGTCGTCGATGGCGATGATGTCGGCGCGCGGCACCATCACGTCATCGACCCGCAGGTCTGAAAACTTGATCAGGTTCCGCATCATCGATGTGGTTTCCTGGCCCAGATCGTCCTGCGGGTTCTGCGCTTCGTGGCTTTCGATAACGTTTTCCAAGTCCTCGCGCAGGCCCTTGTCCCGGGAGACCGAAAACTTGCTCAGGAATTTCCGGAGGAATCCCTCTCCGACCGGGACGGGTGGTGTCGTTTCGTTACTCATGATGCGTAGGGATTTTCCATTCCCAGTTCTGCAAGTATCATAATTTCACGGGCCTCCATGGCCCCGGCTTCATCATCGTTTTCATGGTCGTATCCTAGCAGATGCAAAACCCCGTGTACGATCAAATGCGTGACATGGTGACCGAAGGGCTTTTTCTGTTCCAGCGCCTCGCGGGAAATGACGCCGTAAGCAAGGGCAATATCGCCCAGCGGGCGAGGCTCGCCCTCCGGCACCGGCGTGGCGGCGGAAACCGGAAAAGACAGGACATTGGTGGGGCTGGCCTTGCCGCGCCACTGCCCGTTGATCTCGGCAATCCTCGCATCCGAGGTAAAGAGCAGGCCGATTGCCACATCGTCATCCGGCAGCACCGCCAAAACGGCGGTCCGGGCGAGCTTGCGGAGATTGGGAACCACGCGCCATTCCCTGTCGTCAATACTGATATCAAGGTTCATCGCTGTTGGGAGAGACTTTTAACCTTGGCTCCCAGCTTGTCATAGGCCGCGACAATCCGCCCAACCAGCGCATGCCTGACGATGTCGCTGGTGGAGAACTTGATTTGCTCCGTACCCTGAACACCTTTCAGGACCCGCAAGGCATCGTCGAGGCCGGAACTGGCGCCCGACGGCAGGTCAACCTGGCTGGGGTCGCCGGTAATCACCCTGCGCCTGCCTTCGCCGAGCCGCGTCAGAAACATTTTCATCTGTTGCGGCGAGGTGTTCTGTGCTTCGTCGAGAATGATGAAGGCGGAAGCCAGCGTGCGCCCGCGCATGAAGGCAAGCGGCGCGATTTCAATCTGATTCTCGGCCAGGCCCTTGGTCACCAAGGCTGCGGGCATCATGTCATAAAGCGCGTCATAGAGGGGGCGCAGATAGGGATCAACCTTGTCCTTCATGTCGCCCGGTAAAAATCCTAAACGTTCTCCCGCTTCAACGGCGGGACGCGACAGGATAATCCGGTCCACTTCGCCGTTCATCAGGGCTTCGGCAGCGCACGCGACCGCCAGGTAGGTCTTGCCTGTGCCCGCCGGGCCAATGCCGAAAACCAGTTCGTTCTTGCGGATCGCTTCCACGTAGTTTTTTTGCATGGGGGTGCGCGGCATCACCAGCTTGCGCCTGGTGCGCACCGTTCCCTCCTTGACCTCCTTGTCATGAACCGACTGATTCATGCGGATTGCCCCTTCAACTTCGCCGCGACTGATTTCAAGGCCGCGGCGCGCCCGCTGATAGAGTTGCGATAGCACGTTCTTGGCGCCATCGCGCGCCGGGCCCATGCCGCGGATGGAAACGCGGTTGCCGCGCGGGGTGATGGCCACGCCCATGCGGTGCTCGATCAGGGCGATGTGTTCGTCGTGTTCGCCAAATAACAGTGAGAGCAGGCGGTTGTCGTCAAAAGCGAGGGTGAGTGTGTCATGGTCGTCCGCACTGGGGCTGGACTTGAGGGTTGCGAGCTGGGCTGCGCTGGCTTGCGAATTCAACTGTAACTTTCTCCTGTTGTGGCTTCCGACCTCAGAATCATGCTTCGACCAGTTCAATATGGCCCGAAAGGCTGTTTGTGCCAACACTATCTATTCTAACCTCCAAAACGGCCCCAATCTGGGCCTTTTGGCCAATAGCATGGACCGGCTGGAGATAAGGTGAACGCCCCATGAGCTGACTTTGTTCCCGGCCCGGTTTTTCAAGGAGAACCGGCAGGGTCCTGCCCACGCAGGAACGGTTAAAGGCGGTTTGCTGGGCATGGATCAGGGTCTGGATGCGGGCGAGCCGTGCGGCAACAATCTCATCTGGAACCTGATCCGGGTCTTCGGCGGCAGGCGTTCCGGGGCGAGGGGAATATTTGAAGCAATAGGCGCTGGCGTAACCCACCGCTTCAATGAGAGTCAAAGTGTCTTCAAAATCCGTATCAGTTTCACCGGGAAAGCCCACGATGAAATCACCGGACAGCGCCATGTCAGGCCGCGCCCCGCGCACCTTTGAAACGGTCTCCAGATAATAGTCAATGCCGTGGCCCCGGTTCATGGCCTTCAGGATACGGTCGCTGCCGCTTTGGACCGGCAGATGCAGGAAGGGCATGAGCTTCGGGTTGCTGGCATGGGCCTCGATCAATGCTTCGTCCATGTCCCTCGGGTGGCTCGTGGTATAACGCAGGCGTTTGATACCAGAAATGTGTGACAGCTTTGCGATGAGTCCTGCCAGCGACAGGCCTTCGCCGTGATAGGCATTGACGTTCTGCCCCAGCAGCGTGATTTCGCGCACCCCCGCATCGGCAAGCCTGCGGGCTTCGCGCTCAATCTGCGAAGGCGGACGGGAAAACTCGGCGCCGCGCGTATAGGGCACCACACAGAAGCTGCAGAACTTGTCGCAGCCCTCCTGCACCGTGAGGAAAGCGGAAACATTACGGTTGAGAACCCGGTGGCCGTTCTGCTGTTCCAGCGCTTCGAACTTGTCTTCCGCCGGAAATTCCGTTTCGATAATTGCGTCGCCGGTCTTGAGGCGCCGCGCGATGAGGTCCGGCAGGCGGTGATAGGTTTGCGGGCCAAAGACCAGGTCAACGGTTTTGGCCCGGCGGATGATTTCCGCCCCTTCGGCCTGGGCCACACAGCCCGCTACCGCCACCAACATCTCGCCGCCTGACTCCTGCTTTTCTTTCTTAAGGCGCTTCATCCGGCCAAGTTCCGAATAGACTTTTTCAGCCGCATGCTCGCGGATATGGCAGGTGTTGAAAATCACCAGGTCGGCCAGGTCGGGAACCGGCGTTTCCACATAGCCCATGGCCTTCAGCGTATCGCGCATGCGCTCGCTGTCATAGACATTCATCTGGCAGCCATAGGTTTTAACGTAAACCGACTTTGGGGTCACAGTCATGGCCGTGTGCTAGCGCATTTTATCCCTGCCGTGAAGCGTATCCACCAGTCCCTGCCGGACTGCCTCTTCCGCTTTTCTCGCCAGGGTTTTCCGGTCCCCATGATCGGCCATGGAGAGCGGCGCATGGCAGATGATTTTCACCTCAATAGGCCCCTGGCCCATGGCCGCCCAGAGATGCGGTGGCATCTCCATGTCGCCATACCAGGCATAGAGCGGCCGCAGATGCCGTGGCATCGGCAGGTTGCGGTGGCCTGTATAGACAACGCTCAAGGGCTGAACCGCGACATCGGAATTTTCAGCCGCGGCAAAGAAGGTTGATTTGAACGGCAGCACCCGCGTTCCGTCGCCCGATGTGCCTTCCGCGAAAAGCACCAGCATGTCACCCACTTTCAGTCGTTCGCGCATTTCATCGCGTGAAGCGCCGCTCGTGAGGCGTCGCGCGCGGTCAACAAATACTGTGCGTTGCAGCCGCGCCAGCGCGCCGAAGAATGGCCAGGCATTCACGTCGTGCCTGGCAATGAAGGAAACCGGCGCCAGCGAACTGAGGATCACGATATCGAGCCATGACACATGGTTTGCCGCAAATATCACCGGCCCCTGTTGCAGCGCTTCACCATCGCGCTTCACCCGGACCCCGAGGATGCACAGCACTAGGCGGTGATAATGCATGGGAAACACGCGGGCCATGTGCGGCCAGAACCAGACGAAGAGCTGCTGCAACGGCATCAGGGGAAGCGTGACGCCGGCAAAGGTCAGCAGCACCAGCGTGGCGCGCAAACGGCTCACCGCTGCAGGCCCCTGCGCATGATGAGGGCATCCTCGCGTTTGCCATCGCCGCGCTTGTAATAATTTTTCCGCGTGCCGGATTTTTCGAATCCACTGGATGCATAAAGCGCAAGTGCTGCAAGATTTGAAACGGCGACTTCAATGAACAGGGATTTCACACCCGCGTTCTTGAGAAGGCTTTCGAGATGTTGCATCAGCAGCTTGCCGTGCCCCTTCTGGCGAACGGCAGGTCGCGTGCAGATGGTGAGGATTTCCGCTTCATCGGAAGCCTTGCGAAACAGCACAAATCCGATCGGGTTGTTTTGGTTAGAAACTAGAACCGCAGATGTGCCGGGAACGGCTAGCATCTCGCCGAAATCCGTTTCACTCCACTGCGTCTCAAAACTTTCACCATGAAGTTCCGCCAACAGCTTTGCCGCGACTGGCCCGACCGTGCTGAAGGAAATCTTCGCGGCCTGCGGCTTCACATCAGGCGGGCGCAGGTAGAGCGGCTCCGGCGGTACATTGGATGTCGGAATGCTTGCAGCAAGTTTCACAAAGTTCTTGGCAATCGGCAGGTCACCGGCATCGCTGCGCACATGCTTTTGGTCACCCAACTTGCTCAGCAACAAATCCGCCGCTGTTCCAAGCATTCTCACGGGATGGTTTGGCATAGACGTGTGCGCGTCAGCCAAGGTCACAATGGCAGGTGCCGTGATTTCATGTCCGATTTGGTCAAACGCGGCGAAATAGATTTCGTTTGCCCGTGCATCGACCGCAACCACGATGGGAAGATCGCCTGCCGTTTCGTTGCAGGCGATGGCTGCTAGTGAATTGATGCCGGTGATAGGGATGTTGAGCGCAACGCCCAGGCCCCGCGCCATGGCAAGCCCGATGCGGACCCCGGTGAACGTGCCAGGGCCTGTTGTAACCGCAATGCGCGCAAGGTCTTTGAACGCAACACCCGCCAGCCCCATGGCTTCCCCCACCATGGGCGCCAAGGCTTCCGCCTGCCCCCGGTCCATGAATACTTGACGGGAGGAGAGCACAATCCCGGAGCCTGCGTCATAAACGCAGGCCGAGCACGCCGCCATTGAAGTGTCCAAAGCCAGAATGAGCATTATGCTGCTTGATAGGCCGCAATGGTGAAGGGATGCAAGTTCACGCGCTAGGGATGAATAACGCCCTTGCGCAGGATCAGGTTGCCGTAGAGACGGCGCTCGCCCGAGGCCACGATGGCGTAGCAGGCCTTCACCCGATTGTAGAAATCGGAACCCACCAGCACCGTGATCTTCTGCTTGGGCTCGTACTTTCCAAGGGCTTTCTCAAAGTCCGCAAATACCGGCTCCATGCGCTTGGCGTCCCCGCCGGCCGCCGGCCTGAACACCGCTTCGGGGACGAATTCATCCACCGGCATCACCGATAAAATGGCCTCGACAATTCGCGGCGCGTCATGGCCGTCCATGCGCACCAGTCTCTTGGCGTCCGTTTCCGCCGGATAATTGCCGTCCACCACGGCAATCTCGTCGCCGTGCCCCATGCCGCGCAGGATAGCCAGCAGGTCGGGCCCCAAAACGGGATCAATACCCTTGAGCATCTAGAAGGTCTCCTTGAACAGCACGTCGCGGTCGATGATGTAGTTGGCAAAGAGCGAAAGGCTGGCGGCTCCCATGGCGCGCGCATCAGCGCCAATGCTGCCCTCTTCGATGCTGAACGGCGGCAGCCCGCGCCGGTCCTGGCGCGAAAGGGCAGCACGGGTTTTCCGCACCAGATCTGTCCGCACCTTGGCCGGCATCGCGCCGTCGATGATGATGGCGTCAAAATCAATGATCGACATCGTGGCAACCGCCGCAAAGGCAAGGCTCCTGGCGGTGTGCTCAAGCCAGGCATCGAGAACCGGGCCGATTTCCCCCCAGTCCTCGGGCGAGCGCGCCAGAAGCATGGGGTCACGCCCCGCCGCCTGCAACTGATTCTCGAGAACGTAAAGACTGGCGTTGTGGGTGAGTTGCTCTGGCCTGCCGTCGAGCGATGAGACCGGCAACGAACCAATCGCACCCGCATAGCCGGCTTTTCCCGGAAAAATATGGCCATTGATGACCACGCCGCCACCGACAAAATAGCCGACGAAGAAATAGGCATAGCTGTTAAACTTGTTTCCCCTGCCAAACAATAGCTCGGCCGCACAGGCCGCCGTTGCGTCATTGCTGAGATGCACCGGCCAGTCACCAAGCTTGGCAATCTCGGCGGCAATGTCGAAGCCGCGCCAGGCTTCGAGAACCTCATGCGAGGCGCCCACCTCTTCTTCCCAGTTCCAGAGTTCGAAAGGCGTCGCAATGCCAAGCCCGCTGATCCGGCTTTTCTGTTCCGGCGACAGGCCCGACAGCAGGCCTTCAAGCTCAACCGCTACAAAATCCATGATCTTTTGCGGCGTGGGGAAAACATAGGGCTGGTGCACCTTGCGCCGCACTTTTCCGGTGAGGTCAAGCAGGATGAGGTCGCCGGAACGCCGCCCGATTTTCAGGCCAATGGAAAACGCCCCGTCCGGATTGAGCGAAAAGGGAACAAGCGGCTGCCCAACCTTGCCGCGCTGCGGCTTTTCCTTTACCAGGAGCTGGTCGGCTTCAAGTTGCCGGACAATCACCGAAACGGTCTGCGCCGAAAGCCCCGTGAGCCGGGCGATTTCGGCCTTGGGCAGGCTGCCATGCCGGCGGATGAGCGAAAGGGCCAGCCGTTCATTGTAAAGGCGCACACCGTTTTGCGTCGTGCCACGGGCCAGAGTTGGGCCCTTGCCCAAAACTTGCCCGCCACTCACCCAATCCATTGTCACGCCTGTCTGCCTGTGTGGAATTTATGCAAATTGCCCGTGGGGATGCTCAAATTTTGACTTTCCCGTAGGGGCAATGTCATGTCAATCAATAAATCATGCGGATTTATTTATTGACTCTTGGAATGAAATTCGCTCAATTCCATCAAGAGATCAAGATTTACGGCGATGAATCCGATCTCAGCAAAGAGAAGGACTAGACTTGAACGACCGACAGAGTTAGACTAAACTTTACATAAGTAATAAAACTTATGTATGTTATTTTACTTAATTAAGCCCAAAAATGGGCGCGTACCATGGGAGAATCATCGTGAAGACAATTCTGAAATCTGCTGCCGCAGCCGCTGTATTGCTCAGCTTCGCCAGTATCGCCCCGGCCCAGGCCGCGGGCATTGGCGCCTGCCTCATTACCAAAACCGATACCAATCCCTTCTTCGTCAAGATGAAGGAAGGTGCCACCGCCAAAGCCGCCGAACTCGGCGTTGACCTCAAGGCTTACGCCGGCAAGGACGACGGCGACAATGAAGGCCAGGTTGCCGCTGTCGAAACCTGCATCGCCGATGGTGCCAAGGGCATTCTTATTACGCCCTCCGACACCAAGGCCATCGTGCCGACCATCAAGAAGGCCCGCGACGCCGGCATTCTGGTGATCGCCCTTGATACGCCGCTTGATCCAATCGATGCCGCTGACCAGACGATGGCTACCGACAACTTCCAGGCCGGCTTCCTGATCGGCGCCTATGCCAAGGCCAAGCTCGGTGACGCCGCCAAGGATGCCAAGATCGGCTTCCTCGACATCAACACCAAGCAGGTTACCGTTGACGTGCTGCGCGACCAGGGCTTCATGAAGGGCTTCGGCATCGACGTGAAGGACGTAAACGTGATCGGCGACGAAGATGATCCACGCATCGTGGGCCACGACTACACCAACGGAAATCCGGAAGGCGGACGCAAAGCCATGGAGAATCTTCTCCAGATCAATCCGGACATTAACGTGATCCACACCATCAATGAACCCGCCGCTGCCGGCGCCTATGAAGCGCTGAAAGCTGTTGGCAAGGAAGGCCAGGTGCTGATCATGTCGGTTGACGGCGGCTGCCCGGGCGTGAAGGACGTTGCTGCCGGAATCATTGGTGGCACCTCGCAGCAATATCCGCTGCTCATGGCCGCGATGGGCGTTGAAGCCATCAAGAAGTTCGCCGACTCGGGCGAGAAACCAGGTGTCACCGAAGGCAAGAACTTCTTTGACACCGGCGTTACATTGATCACTGACAAGCCGGTTGAAGGTGTTCCTTCGATCGACACCAAGGAAGGCCTCGCCAAGTGCTGGGGTTGATCTGCAATTGATTTCGGTGAATGATCACTGAAACACGGAAGGGCGGCCCTCGTGGCCGCCTTTTTTGTAATAAGTAGAAGCGTTGAAAAAACGCGGGGCAGGGAGTTGGGAATGTCGAAAGCGCAGGAATTTGAAAAAGTTCTCGATCAAAGCGATACGTCGATCGCGTCATTCGAATCGCACATAAAATCCCCGATTGAGAAAGCCCAGCACTTCCTGCATTCAAACCAGGCGGCCGTGCCGCTCATCGTGCTTATCCTCTCGGTTGCCGTCTTTGGCATGCTCGTCGGCGGCAAGTTCTTTAATGCCTTCTCGTTGACGCTGATCATCCAACAGGTCGCCATTGTCGGCATTGTGGGCGCCGCCCAGACTCTGGTGATTTTGACAGCCGGCATCGATCTTTCGGTTGGTGCGATCATGGTTCTCTCATCGGTGGTGATGGGGCAGTTTGCATTCAATGGTCTAGTTATTCACGGCATACATATTCTCCCTCCTCTGCCCGTTCCGCTCGCTATTTTCTTTGGATTGCTCTGTGGAGCAATTTGCGGCTTTATCAATGGCTGGCTAGTGGCCTACATGAAGCTGCCACCCTTCATCGTGACGCTCGGCACATGGCGGGTATACGACTCGACGAAGTACCTCTACTCGCGCAATGAAACCATCCGCGGTCAGGATATTGAAGCCCAGGCTCCGCTACTGCAACTGTTCGGCATCCAGATCAAATTCGGCGGCGCGGTCATCACCCTCGGCGTCATTTTCATGGTGCTGCTCGTGGTGTTCCTCTGGTATGTCCTCAACTACACCGCCTGGGGCCGCAGGCTCTATGCCGTGGGCGATGATCCCGAAGCAGCGGAGCTCTCCGGTATTCGCGTCGGCCGCATGCTGATCGCCGTCTACACGATTGCAGGTCTCATTTGCGGCCTCGCGGGCTGGGTGCTGATCGGCCGCATCGGCTCCGTATCGCCAACCTCGGGTGAATTCGCCAACATCGAATCAATAACTGCCGTGGTGATCGGCGGCATTTCACTCTTCGGCGGACGCGGTTCAATCCTCGGTATGATCTTCGGTGCGCTCATTGTTGGTGTCTTCTCGCTTGGCTTGCGTCTCTATGGTGCAGATGCGCAATGGACCTATCTCCTCATTGGCGTTCTGATCATCGGCGCAGTGGCTATCGACCAGTGGATTAGAAAGGTTGCGGGGTAAACGCCATGGCAAAGCCAGCAAAATCGGTTGAAAAGAAATCCGAACCGCTTCTTATGGCTCGCGGCTTGGTCAAACGCTATGGCCGCGTCACCGCCTTGGACAACGCCGACTTTGATCTCTATCCCGGTGAGATCCTCGGCGTGATCGGCGATAACGGTGCTGGCAAATCGACACTCATCAAGGCAATCTGCGGTGCCGTGCTGCCTGATGAGGGTGAAATCAAGCTCGACGGCAAGACATTACACTTCAAGTCGCCTATGGAAGCCCGCGATGCCGGAATTGAAACTGTCTATCAGAACCTCGCCTTGTCGCCGGCCCTTTCCATTGCCGATAACATGTTCCTTGGGCGTGAACGCAGAAAACCCGGCATTCTCGGAAGCTTCTTCCGCCTGCTTGACAGGTCCGCCATGGAGAAGCTCTCCCGTGACAAGCTGACGGAACTTGGCCTTCTGACCATCCAAAACATCGGCCAGGCGGTTGAAACCCTCTCCGGCGGCCAGCGTCAGGGCGTGGCCGTGGCCCGCGCCGCGGCCTTCGGTTCAAAGGTCATCATCATGGACGAACCCACCGCCGCGTTAGGCGTGAAGGAATCGCGCCGCGTGCTGGAACTGATTCTCGACGTGAAGCGCCGCGGCCTGCCCATTGTGCTGATCTCCCACAACATGCCGCAGGTCTTCGAAGTGGCAGACCGCATTCACATTCACCGCCTCGGCAAGCGTCTCTGCGTCATCGATCCGAAGAAATACACGATGTCCGATGCGGTGGCCTTCATGACCGGGGCCAAGGCGCCGCCCAAGGAACTTCTGGCGGCCTCATAGGGTGCGGGCTTCGTAGGCCAGTTCGGCGAATTTCTTGCGCAGCGCCTCAGCGGTGAAAACCGGCGTGTGAAATTCCATCCGCAGGCTCTGCTCATGCAGGCCGAGGTCCGCGCCATCCGGATCAATCGCCAGAACCCGCCAGGGGCCGGGCTGTGCCTTTAAGATCTTGGTGGCATAGAGGTGGATGGCCTCTTCATGGTCGTGGTTCATGTGCGCGATCGCTGAATTCTCCAGCGCCGCCATTTCTTCCGCAGGCGGAAACACCTCATCGGGGGTCAGCGTTTCAATGCGCCCGAAACCGGCAACCCCGTGAATGCCTGAAGGCGTCAGCCGCCAAAACGAGAAATCCGGAAAATCCGCATAGAGCCCGGCCTGCGGGTGCCGCGCCAGATAGCGCCGGCGAAGCTCGGCATTGTCAACCGGTTCAAAGCGCCCCAGCACCGTGACGCGCGGCCCCACCAGCGCATCGCCCGCAGACGGCAGTTCGCCTACCAGAACGCTCGCCCGGGCATCCGCCAAAAGATTTTGCGTATGCCAGGCCAGCTTGGAAACCAGGATCAGCGGCCTGCCCGCCGCATCGGTGGCGATATTGGCCAGGGAGCCATAGGGCGTGCCTTCGCCTCGCGTCAGGGTTGAAAGTGAGCAGGTCCTTGCCCGCCTGAGTATCTGGCGCATGGCCATTCCGGAAAAACTTGGTTTTTCAGTCATTTAATCAACATTACTCATTTGTCATGCGGCACTTCTTTGCGGTTTGCCACAATTTGTTCTAGTTTCATCCATAGAGGCGGCCGGCAGGAATAACAACGGATGAACAAGAAAATGGCGATGATCGCATTGGTCGATGATGACCGCAATATTCTAACCTCGGTGGGCATGGCGCTGGAAGCCGAGGGCTATGCCGTTCAAAAATACAATGACGGGGCCGCAGCCCTCCAGGGCCTGCAGGACCAGCCGCCGGACATGGCCATCTTCGATATCAAGATGCCGCGCATGGACGGCATGGAACTGCTCCGCCGTATCCGCCAGAAGACAGATCTTCCGGTGATCTTCCTCACCTCCAAGGACGACGAGATCGATGAGCTCTTCGGCCTCAAGATGGGCGCCGATGATTTTATCAAGAAGCCGTTTTCCCAGCGTCTGCTGGTTGAGCGGGTGAAAGCCGTGCTGCGCCGCGCCGGGGCCAAGGATGGCACCGCACCCGTCGTCGATGCGGCCAAGGTCATTGAGCGCGGCAAGCTCGCCATGGATCCGGACCGCCATTCCTGCACCTGGGACACCAGGCCCGTCACCCTCACGGTCACCGAATTCCTCATCCTGCAATCTCTCGCCCAAAGGCCGGGCATTGTGAAAAGCCGCGACGCGCTGATGGATGCGGCCTATGATGACCAGGTCTATGTGGATGACCGCACCATCGACAGCCACATCAAGCGCCTGCGCAAGAAATTCAATCAGGTCGATGAGGCCTTTGATGGTATTGAAACACTTTATGGTGTTGGCTATCGTTTCAAGGAACAATAGAATTTCCCCCCGTGTGAGGGTGCGAAATGCTTGACAAGACTGCGGCGCCCGAGGCCCTTGAACGCGCCGAAAGCGACGAGGGCCAGGAGGTTGAGAATTTCGACTTGCCCGTCGAAGGCCGCCGCGGCCTTTTGCACCGCTTTGCCCCGCAACGGCTGGTGAGCCGCATCGTTCTCCTCAACCTTCTCGGCCTCGTCATTCTCGTCACCGGCATTCTCTACTTCAACCAGTTCCGCCAGGGGCTGATTGATGCGCGTGTGCAGAGTCTCACCACCCAGGCCCAGATCATTGCCGCTGCCGTGGCGGGCTCGGCCACCGCCGATACGGGCTCCATCGTCATCAACCCGGACTCATTGGAAGACTTCTCCGATCCCTACGCGCCCGACGCCGACCAGCTCGACAATCTTGATTTTCCGATCAATCCGGAAACCACTGGCCCCGTGCTGCGCCGCCTGCTCGCCAATTCAACCATCCGCGGGCGGATTATCGACCCCGAGGGCAATCTCGTGGTCGACAGCAGGTTCCTCTATGGCGGCGGCGACATCATCCAGTCGGATCTTCCGCCGCGCAATGCCGGTACGCCCAACTTCCTCGTCCGCTGGTGGAATGCGGGCTATGACTGGTTCTTCGCCTATGATTATCCGCTTCAGAAGGAATACAGCCTCGACAACGGCAAGGATTTTCCAGAAGTGGCCGCCGCCCTCAACGGCGCCGTCGTCAGCGTGGTGCGCCTCGATGAAAAGCGCGACATCATTGTTCTGGTGTCGGTTCCGGTGCAGCGCTTCCGGGCGGTCCTTGGGGCCCTTGTGCTCTCAACCTCGGGCGGCGAAATCGACAATGTCTTGCGCGCCGAACGCCGTGTTGTGCTCCTCACCTTCGGCTTCGTGGCGCTGGTGACCATTCTCCTCTCGGTGTTTTTGGCCGGCACCATTGCCGAACCCATTCGCCGCCTCTCGGCTGCCGCCGAGCGGGTGCGCCGCGGCATCAACAAGCGCGTGGAGATTCCGGACTTCACTGCGCGGCGAGACGAGATCGGCCATCTCTCGGGCGCGCTCCGTGACATGACCGGCGCCCTCTATAACCGCATCGATGCCATTGAAGCCTTTGCCGCCGATGTGAGCCACGAGCTCAAGAATCCGCTCACCTCCTTGCGCAGTGCTGTTGAAACCCTTGCCAAGGTGAAAACCGATGAGCAGCGCGCCAGGCTTGTCGAGATCGTCAAGCACGACGTGCGCCGCCTTGACCGCCTCATCACCGATATCTCTGATGCTTCGCGCCTTGATGCGGAACTCGCCCGCGCCGAAACAAATCCGGTTGATGTGGCAAGGCACCTGGGCGCGATTACCACCCTTGCCAATGAAACCAGAAAGGACCATCAGGCGGAAATTGTCCTGCAGGTTCTCCCGGCCGGCAGCGCCTATGACCCGTCCCTAGCCTTTGTCGTCCTCGGCCATGAGTCAAGGCTGAGCCAGGTATTCCGCAATCTCCTCGACAACGCCCGCTCCTTCACGGCGGAGAACACCAGGATCTATGTGCGCGTGCGCCGCTCTGGCCGTGATGTCGAAATCCGCTTTGACGACTACGGCCCCGGTATCCGGCCCGACAATCTCGAGCGCATCTTCGAACGGTTTTACACCGACCGCCCGGAAGGCTCCTTCGGCAAGAATTCCGGCCTTGGCCTTTCCATCTCCAAGCAGATCGTCGATGCCCACAAGGGCCGCATCTGGGCCGAGAACCGTTACGGCCGGGCTCCGGAAGACATGGAAAAGCCGGTGCTGGGCGCAAGGTTCGTAGTGCGCCTGCCCGCCGTGGCCGATGACTGGACGCCGCCCGGGGCAAAAGGATGAAACAGTCTCAAATCTTTCTGCATGGAACCTGCGTCGGCGTCGGCGGCGAAGGCGTGTTAATCCTGGGTGAACCCGGAAGCGGAAAATCCACTCTGGCGCTCCGGCTGATCGATGAGCCGGGCTATGGGATTTCCGGTGTTCTTTCGCGCGGTGAACTGGTGGCTGACGATCAGGTCATTGTCACCCGCGATCAGGACAGGCTTATGGCCTCGGCGCCTGCAGCGCTTCGCGGAAAACTCGAAATCCGGGGTTTGGGGATCGTCACCCTGGCAACCCCGCCCTCGGTGCCCTTGGCCCTCGTGGTAAAATTACAGGACCATTCGGACATCGAACGCCTGCCTGGTCCTGCCACTTTTGACATTCTGGGGATGGCCCTTCCGCTGGTTGAAATTGATGGGAAAATGCCCTCCGCCCCGGCCCGGCTGCGCGCCGCGCTGACCTGGCTGAAGCAGCCGGATGCGCTAAGTGAACCTGTTGCGCAGCGGCGTGGATAAGGGCAATGTGCGCCGCTTAAAACTGTAGATGAGACAAGACCTGACAATGTGTGACGTCGTAGATTTCAAATGATTGGACTCGTTCTGGTAACCCACGGGCGTCTTGCCGATGAATTCGTTTATGCCCTGGAGCATATTGTCGGCAAGCAGGACATGGTTGCCGCCGTTGCCATCGGCCCCGAAGACAAGATGGAAGTCCGCCGCGCCGATATTGCGGCGGCGGTGAAATCCGTCGACAACGGCGAGGGCGTGATCATCCTGACCGACATGTTTGGCGGCACGCCGTCGAACCTGGCGATCTCGCTCCTCGAAGAGGGCCGTGTTGAAGTCGTGGCCGGATTGAACCTCCCCATGCTGGTGAAGCTGGTGCGGGTGCGAAAGGAATCCAACCTTCACAAATGCGCCGCCGCCGCCCAGGATGCGGGCCGAAAGTACATCAACATTGCCAGTCAGATATTGGGTGATTGATGCCGGCGCTAGTGCGGGAGATTGAAATTGTCAATGAGCGCGGCCTGCACGCCCGCGCCTCGGCGAAGTTCGTGAAATGCGCCGAAGGCTTTAATGCCAACATCACGGTGAGCCGCGACGGCCATTCGGTTCCGGCAACCTCCATCATGGGCCTCATGATGCTCGCCGCCGCCATGGGAACCTCGATCAGCGTTGAAGCCTCCGGCCCCGAAGCCGACGCCGCCATCGAAGCCCTTGCCGCGCTAGTCGAATCCAGGTTCGACGAGGATTAGATAATTTTCTTGTAGGCCGGGAGCGTCAGGAACGATTCGAAGTTCCTCGAGGTGGACATGGATTTGAAAATGCCGATGGCTTCCTTGAAGCGGCCCTCCTGGTAGGCTTCCGCGCCCACTTCCTCCTTCACCCGCTTCATTTCTTCGCGCATACACTTGTCGAAGAACTTCCGCGTGACCTTGGCGCCCGTATCGAGCGTGGCGCCAAACTTCAGCCATTGCCAGATCTGCGACCGTGAAATTTCGGCGGTGGCCGCATCCTCCATCAGATTGTAAATAGGCACGGCCCCGCGCCCCCGCAGCCAGGCTTCAAGATAGAGAACCCCCACCCGGATATTTTCGCGGAAGCCGGCTTCGGTCTTGCTGCCCTTGTGAACCTCGAGAAGCTCCTTCTGGCCGATCTTGACGTCATCGCGCTTGACGTAAAGCTGGTTGGGCGTCGGCATCAGGGCGTTGAACACCTCCATGGCCACGGGCACCAGATCGGGATGCGCCACCCAGGTGCCGTCATGGCCGTTGCGCGCCTCGCGCTCCTTGTCGGCCCGCACCTTGTCGAGCGCGATCTGGTTTGCTTCCGGGTCCTTGCGGTTTGGAATCTGAGCCGCCATGCCGCCCATCGCGAAAGCGGCCCGGTTGTGGCAGGTCTTGATCAGCAGCGCCGAATAGGCGGCAAGGAAGGCCTTGGACATCACCACCTGCGAGCGGTCAGGCAAAATGTATTTTTTGTTGGTGGCCAGCGTCTTGATGAAGGAGAATATGTAATCCCAGCGCCCGCAGTTGAGCCCCGCCATATGCTCGCGCAGTTCATAGAGGATTTCATCCATTTCAAAGGCGGCGGGCAGCGTTTCGATCAGCACGGTGACCTTGATGGTGCCCAGCGGCAACCCAAGAGCGCTTTGGGCAAAGGTGAAAACACTGTTCCACAGCCGCGCTTCCAGATGGCTCTCCATCTTGGGCAGATAGAAGTAGGGGCCCGAGTTTTGACGGAGCGCCGCCTTGGCGTTGTGAAAAAAATATAGGCCAAAATCAAACAGCGCCCCCGCCATGATCTGGCCGTCAACCCGCACATGGTTTTCCGGCAGATGCCAGCCGCGCGGCCGCACCATGAGCACGGCAGGCCGCTTGCCCAGGACATAATGCTTGCCGGATTCCGGATCGCGGTAATCCATGGCGCCGCTCCAGCGGTCGCGCAGGTTGATCTGCCCACGGACGAGATTATCCCAGGTCGGGGAATTCGAATCCTCGAAATCCGTCATAAAGACCTTGGCGCCGGAATTGAGCGCGTTGATCACCATCTTGCGGTCGGTGGGCCCGGTGATTTCAACCCGCCGGTCCTGCAAATCAACGGGGATCGGCGCCACCCGCCACGAGCCCTCGCGGACGGCACGGGTCTCAGGGAGAAAATCCGGCAGCCCGCCCTTGCCGAAACGTTTGGCTCTTGCGGCGCGCAAGTCCAGCAGCCTTTGCCGTTCGCCGTCGAACCTGCGGTGCAGCTCCGCTAGGAAAGCAAGGGCCTCGGGTGTCAGAATGGAGCGGTATTCCGGCAGCATTTTTCCGCGAAGCGTGACGCCGGCTGGCATTCTGGCCATATCTTAAGCCCCTCCATTGAGATGTTTCAGTTTGTCGGGTTTAGGCCCCCCATAGACCCAATCGAGAAGCTCGATAGTGTGCAGAATGGGCGTTTCCAAGCCCGTGGCAAGCTGGGTGATGCAGCCGATATTCCCAGTGGCAATCACCTGCGGATTGGTCGTCTTGATGTTCTTGATCTTTCTGTCCCTGAGCTGCGTGGCGATCTCGGGCTGCATGATGTTGTAGGTGCCCGCCGAACCGCAGCAGAGATGGCCCTCCGGAATGTCCTGAACCGTGAAGCCCGCATTGCGCAAAAGCGTTTGGGCCTTGCTTCCCATCTGCTGGCCATGTTGCATGGAACAGGCCGAATGATAGGTGACGCGCAGGGCCTGCGAAGCCGCAGGCAGCTCAATGCCGGAAAGGAATTCCACAATGTCCTTTGCCTTGGCGCTGACAACGGCGGCCCTTGCCGCATAGACGGGGTCAAGGCGCAGCATGAAACCATAGTCCTTGATCGTCGTGCCGCAGCCCGAAGCGGTGACGATGACCGCATCAACCCGTGCGTTGGCCCAGTGATGCACGTTGCGCCGCGCCCGCCAGATGGCGTCCGCTTCCTTGCCCATGTGATGTGTCAGCGAACCGCAGCAGGTTTCTCCGCCTGTAACCACGACCTCATATCCGAGCCGCGTCAAAAGGCGGATGGTGGCCGCATTGATGGAGGGCTCGATCACACTCTGCACACAGCCCATGAGCAGCGCCACCCGCCCGCGCTGTGCGCCTTCCGCCGGATAGGTGCCGGGCGCGCCCAGGTTTTCCGTGAGAGTAGGTGTTTTGGGAACCAGCGCCAGCATCGCCTCCACCCGCTTAAGGCCCAGCCTGGAAAATACTTTCGAAAAAGGCCGGGCCAGTTTTGCTAGTGACAGCGTCAGCCGGAACACATGGGGCCGCGGCATGGCATAGCCCAGCATGGCGCGCAGCATCGTTTCAAGCACCGGCCGCCGGTAGGTTTTTTCCACATGCACCCTGGCCTGGTCGATGAGGTGCATGTAATTGACGCCCGAGGGGCAGGTGGTCATGCACGACAGGCACGACAGGCAGCGGTCGATATGCTTGACGGTTTCCGTCGTTGCCGGCTCATTCTTCTCCAGCATGTTCTTGATGAGGTAAATGCGGCCGCGCGGGCTGTCGAGCTCGTCGCCCAGCAGCACATAGGTGGGGCAAGTGGCCGTGCAGAAACCGCAGTGCACGCAAGTCCGCAGGATCTTGTTGGCCTCCGCCGTGTGTGGGTCTTTCAATTGCGCTGCGGTGAAATTTGTTTGCATGGCTCAGATGTCTTTATACATGCGGCCGTGGTTGAAAACACCATTGGGATCAAAAGAGGTCTTGACCCGCTTGGTGAGTGCCGAAAGAGCCGGGAGTTGCGGCTGGAAAACCTCGATGCGTTCGCGCACGTCGTCCTCGGCCCGGAAAAGCGTGGCATGGCCGTCTTCAAGGCAATTGCGGATGATATAGGCATAGGCCTGGTTGCTGCGCGGCACCCCAAGCCAGACGAGGCCGCCCGCCCAGTCATAGAAATACTGGATATCTAGCTGCTTTGAAATCCGGGCGACGGTTTCGGCGGCCTTCGACGGCGTCAGCGAAAGTTTCCAGACAAATCGGGCATCGTCGGCGCTCAGCCGCTCAACATCGCGGATGGCCTTCCACTCCGAAAGCGAGTCCTTCTCGTCGAGATGATCGCTGGCCCCGAAAATCTTCAAGTGACTGGCAAGCTTCTGGCGGCGATAGACAACCGACGGCTGAATGCCTTCAAGGCGAAACAGGGTCTGCGATGGCGTTCCCGGCAGATGGGCCGCCCCTGATACATCGCAGGCCGACTGCATGGCAAGGCTCATGGCCTGGATCGCCTTGGCATCACTGAGGCCGCTGAAAACCAGCGTTTCCTGCGTGGCAGCAGCGGGAAGCACCTTAACCGTGATGCTGGTGAGCGCCGCGAGCGTGCCATAGGAACCCACCATGAGCTTGGCCACATCAAAGCCCGTGACATTCTTGACCACCCGTCCGCCGGCCTTGAAAATTTCACCGCGCCCGGAAACCCCGGCAATGCCCAGGATATGGTCACGCGCCGCCCCCGCCTTGATGCGCCGCGGCCCTGAGAGCCCGCAGGCCATCAGGCCCCCCAGCGTGCCCTTGTGCTTGCCCCCCAGCAGTTTCGAATAGTCCGGCGGCTCGAAGGCCAGTTGCTGATGGTTCTTGGCAAGCGCCTTTTCAATGACGCTGAGCGGCGTGCCGGCCCCCGCTTCAAGCACCAGTTCCTCAGGTTCGTAAAGCGAAATGCCGGTGAAGCCCGACATGTCGATAGCTGTTTCTGGCTGCAAAAGCCTGCCAAGCGCGCGCTTTGTGCCGCTGCCCAAGACCTCAAGCCTGCCGCCGAGCGCCACATAGTCCGCAAGCTCCTGTATCGTCTGCGGTTTGAAGGTCGGCGTCATCAGAATCTCGGAATCTCCGGGAAGGGCAGCTTGCCCGCCTTCACATGCATACGGCCCAGCTCGGCGCAGGCATGGAGCGTTGGAAACACTTTGCCCGGATTGAGCAGGCCGCGGTCATCGAAAGCGCATTTCAAGCGCTGTTGCTGCGCCAGGTCGGCTTCCGTAAACATGACCGGCATCAGGTCGCGCTTCTCAATACCAACCCCATGCTCGCCGGTGAGCACGCCGCCCACTTTGACGCAGAGCCGCAGGATATCCGCGCCGAATTCCTCGGCCCGCGCCAGTTCGTCGCCCGCATTGGCATCATAGAGAATAAGCGGATGCAAATTGCCGTCACCCGCATGGAAAACATTGGCCACCCGCAGCCCATGCTTTTTTGAAAGCTCCGCCATGCCCGTGAGCACTTCCGACAGGCGCTTGCGTGGAATGGTGCCGTCCATGCAGAAATAATCCGGCGAGATGCGCCCCACCGCCGGAAAAGCCGCCTTGCGCCCCGCCCAGAACAGCAGGCGCTCGGCTTCCGAGGTTGAAACGCGCGATGTGCTGCACTTGTTTTTCCTGGCAATTGCGGAAACTTCTTCGATCAGGTGGTCCACCTCAATGGCAGGCCCGTCAAGCTCGATGATGAGCAGCGCTTCCACATCAAGCGGATAGTCCGCATGGACAAATTCTTCCACCGCATGAATGGCGGGCTTGTCCATCATTTCCATGCCGCCGGGAATGATGCCGGCGGAAATGATATCGGCCACGCAATTGCCCGCATCTTCATTTGTCGGAAAGCCCACGAGGATGACCCGCGCCGTTTCCGGTTTTTGCAGGAGCCGTACCGTAACCTCTGTGATGACGCCGAGCAGGCCTTCCGAACCGGTGAGCACACCGAGCAAATCCAGCCCGTCGCTGTCCAGATGCTTGCCGCCAAGCCGGATGACCTCGCCGCTGATCAGCACCATTTCAAGGCCAAGGATGTTGTTGGCGGTGAGGCCGTATTTCAGGCAATGCACCCCGCCGGAATTTTCCGCCACATTGCCGCCAATGGTGCAGGCGATCTGCGAGGAAGGGTCGGGCGCGTAGTAAAAACCCTTATGCTGCACCGCCTGGGTTATGGCCAGATTGGTGACCCCCGGCTGCACCACGGCGCAGCGGTTGTCATAGTCGATTTCCAGCACCCTGTTGAATTTCGAAAGCCCCAGCACGATGCCGTCGGCCAGCGGAAGGGCCCCGCCGGACAGCGAGGTGCCGGCCCCGCGCGGCACAACCTTGATCTTGTTTTCGAAGGCATAGCGCAGCACTTTTGCCACTTCCGCTGTGGTTTGGGGCAGCACGACCACCAGCGGCAACTGCCGGTAGGCGGTGAGCCCGTCGGACTCGTAAACGCTCATTTCGGTGCGTGTTTCTATGACCCCTTCGCCAGGAACTATATGGCGAAGTGCGGCGGCAATCGAGGCGCGCTTCTTGAGTGTCTGGGGGTCCGCTTCGGGCATTTTCAGCATGGCGCGAAACTACCCCGCAATGGGATGATTTAACAAGAGAAACGATCTTGCAGTGAACCGCCAAGGCGGGCAAAAGAGAGGCCTCACGTCCAACTTTGAGAACCCCCCGAGATGAACCCCGCCAAAACCACCTGTATTGAAGACTTGCGCCAGATCTACGAAAGCCGCGTGCCCCGCATGTTTTACGACTATTGCGACACCGGGTCCTACACCACCGGCACCTATGCCGATAACATCAAGGCCTTCGACAAATACAAGCTCCGCCAGCGCGTGGCCCGCAACATCGACAACCGCTCGCTGAAAACCAAAATGGTGGGCCAGGACGTGTCCATGCCCGTGGCGCTCGCGCCTATCGGGCTTGGCGGCATGCAGCATGCGGACGGTGAAATCAAGGCCTGCCGCGCCGCGCAGAAATTTGGCGTGCCCTATACGCTGACCACCATGAGCATCTGCTCGATTGAGGAAGTGGCCAAGCATAACGGCAAGCCCTTCTGGTTCCAGCTCTATGTGATGCGTGACCGGGGCTTCTCATCGGACCTCGTGGCCCGTGCAAGGGCGGCCAAGTGTTCCGCTCTCGTGCTCACCCTTGATCTCCAGCTTCTCGGCCAGCGCCACAAGGACATCAGGAACGGCCTCTCCGCTCCGCCCAAGCTGACCATCCCCAACATTCTCAACATGATGACCAAGCCCCGCTGGTGCGCCGGCATGCTGGGCACCAAAAACCGCAGCTTCGGAAACATCGTTGGCCATGTCAAAGGCGTGACCGACATGGGCACGCTTTCTGAATGGACCCACAGCCAGTTTGACCCGACGCTGGATTGGACCTCGGTTGAGTTCATCCGCAAGCAGTGGCACGGCAAGCTGATCCTCAAGGGCATAAATGATGTGGATGACGCCCTGATCGCCGTGCAAACCGGGGCCGATGCCATCATTGTTTCAAACCACGGTGGCCGCCAGCTTGATGGCGCGCCCGCGACGATTGATATGCTGGGCGCCATTGTCGATGCGGTGGGCGACAGGATTGAAGTGTTCTTTGACGGCGGCATCCGGACCGGCATCGACATCATGAAAGCCATGGCCATGGGCGCCAAGGGCACCATGGTGGGCCGTGCTTATGTTTACGGCCTGGGGGCCGGGGGCGAAGCAGGTGTCACCCGGGCGCTTGAAATCCTGAAAGCCGAGCTCGATGTCACCATGGGCCTGTGCGGCGAGAAGGACATCACCAAGGTTGGCCGCCACAACCTCATGCTGCCAACACCTCCCTTTGCCATTCCGGCTCCCACGCGCGCCCCCGCAAAGCCGCGTTCTGCCAAACGGTGAGTTCGTCGCCATGTGGAAACCTGTTGACCAGATAACCGCACGTTGGAAGCCGGCGGAAGGTGCAGGGCTCGAACATCTGGTGCTTCAGGCGAAGGCCGGAGGTTATCTGGTCAAAAGCCAGGTTATGGGCCAGGAGGATGGAACGCGCTATGCTTTCGCCTACGAAATCCAGATGGACCGGGACTGGCGGGTGTTATCCTTCAGGATTGATTCCATCGACGGTCAAATGCTGACATGCACCTCGCCATCTCCGGGAATTTGGCACGACGCGCGCGGCGCCCATCTCCAGGAACTGGATGGCTGCATCGATGTCGATTTCACCTTCACCTGTTTCACCAATACGCTGCCGGTGCGCCGCACGAGCTTTGACAAGGGGCAAGCCCGGACTTTCCAGATGCTCTATGTTTACTTCGACAGGCTGGTGCCCGTGGCGGATGGCCAGAGATACACCTGCATCGAACCGGGCCGGCGTTTTCTTTTTGAGGCCACGGACGGCGGCTTTACCAGCGAAATTGAATTTGACGAATTTGGCCTCGTGCAAAACTATCCCGGCCTCTATCACCGCGTCGATTAGCCATGACCCTAGAAAACCGCGTAAACCCGTGGGGGGAAATTGAGGCCAATCCGGCGCGCGGCACCATGATGGGCAACCGCGGCGGCAAGTTCCACCACGATGACAAGACCCTGGGCAGGCGCCGCTGGGCCAGCATCCACTGGATTTGTTGCGACATGCACTACAAGAACATGAAGCACGAGGCCATGGGGAAGGGCTACACCTCACTGTTCTTTCTTGATGAGGTGACAGCCCTGGCGGCGGGTCATCGCCCCTGTTTCTTTTGCCGCAGGGCAGACGCCAGGAGCTTTATCGGCGGGCGGAAAGTTAATGACTTTGACCGGGAACTCCATGCCCAGCGTCTTGCAAGGCATGAGGCCGAGATCAAGGATTTACCCGATGGCGCCATGATCGAGCAGCAAGGCCTCGCCTATGCGGTCAAAGGCCAGCACCTCCTGCAATGGTCTCATTCCCAATATGGGCTGGCAATTCCCCGGGCTTCGCTTATGAAGGCCAGGCTTTTGACACCGCCGCTCATCACCGCCATTCTGGCGAAAGGCTATCAACCGCGCTGGCATCCGTCAGCCACCACAGGGGAACAGGTATGAAACTTCTGCGTTATGGGCCGAAGGGCAAGGAAAAGCCGGGCATTCTGGACAAGGCCGGCAAGATCCGGGACCTTTCGAAAGTCATCCCGGACATTACCGGCGAAACCATTTCGCCCAAGGGCCTGGCCAAGCTCAAGAAGCTCAAACTCGAAACCCTGCCGCTGGTCCGCGGCACCCCGCGCATCGGCGCCTGCGTGGCGAACCCGCAGAAATTCGTGGCCATCGGCCTTAACTATTCCGACCATGCGGAAGAATCGGGCCTCCAGGTTCCCCCCGAGCCCGTGGTTTTCACCAAGCATGTAAGCTGCATCTCCGGCCCCGATGACGATGTGACCATTCCGCCGAAATCGAAGAAATCCGACTGGGAAGTGGAACTCGGCGTGATCATCGGCACCCGCGCCAAGAACATCAAGAAGGCTGACGCCATGAAGCACGTGGCGGGCTATTGCACCATCAATGACCTCTCCGAGCGCGAATTCCAAGTCGAGCGCTCCGGCCAATGGACCAAGGGCAAGTCCTACGACACTTTCGGCCCCATCGGCCCCTGGCTGGTGACCGCCGACGAGGTGAAAGACCCGCAGAACCTCCACCTCTGGCTGGAGCTTAACGGCAAGCGCGTGCAGGACGGCTCCACCGCCACCATGGTTTACGGCGTGGCCCATATCGTGGCCTATCTCTCGGAATTCTTCACCCTGATGCCGGGCGATATCATCACCACCGGCACCCCGCCCGGCGTCGGCATGGGCATGAAGCCGCCGCAATACCTGAAACCCGGCGATAAAATGCGCGTGTGTATTGATGGCCTGGGCGAGCAGAACCAGAAGGTTGTGCGCGATAAGTAAGAGCGCTAGAAGCCCTCAACAAACGGGTTGGGACCATGGCTTCCAGTGACAAGCAAAACCGCCCCAAGGCGCGCCTCGCCAAGGGTTTCCGCGATGTGGACGCGAATGAAATTCGCGGCCTCAAACGCATGCTGCGCATCATTGAAGAGGTGTATGAAAACTACGGCTTTGAACCCGTGGAGCAACCCTTCATTGAATATACCGAAGCGCTGGGGAAATTCCTGCCCGACCAGGACCGCCCGAACGAGGGCGTGTTTTCCTTTCAGGATGATGACGAGCAGTGGCTGAGCCTGCGTTATGACCTGACGGCACCGCTCGCCCGCTACGTCGCCGAGAACCAGCAATTCCTGCCAACACCGTTTCGCAGCTACCGCCAAGGCTGGGTCTTCCGCAACGAAAAGCCCGGCCCCGGCCGCTACCGCCAGTTCATGCAGTTCGATGCCGACACCGTAGGCAGCGCCTCCCCCGCCGCCGACGCCGAAGTCTGCATGATGGCAGCGGATACGATGGAGGCGCTGGGTATTCCGCGCGGGCAGTATGTGATGAAGGTGAATAATCGGAAAATACTTGATGGTGTAATGATTGGAACTGAAATTCCATTGGAGAAACGCCTGACTGTTCTTCGTGCGATCGATAAGTTTGACAGATTGGGAATAAATGGTGTGAAGGCCCTCTTGGGTGAAGGACGGAAGGATGAGAGCGGTGACTTTGCTAAAGGGGCAGAGCTAAACAACCTTCAGATAGAACGCGTGTTGTCTCTAATTATCACTGCTCACTCAAGTGCTAAACAGATAACTGAAGGAAAATATCTGCCTGAGGAATTCAAAACAGAAAAAGATGCTGACTGGCATCTGATCGATGAAATGAAATCGTCGTTCTATAATTTTGAAATCACAATGGAAGGTTTGCGTGAGCTCGAAGAAATTCACAAATTGACAAGGGCATCTGGTTACGGAAGTGACCGTATACGTTTCGACCCTTCCGTTGTTCGGGGCCTCGAATACTACACCGGACCAGTTTTTGAATGTGAATTGTTGATGGAAGCAAAAGACGAAAAAGGAAACCTTGTTCGCTTCGGTTCCGTTGGCGGCGGTGGGCGCTATGATGATCTTGTGGCGCGCTTCACCGGGCAATCAGTTCCCGCGACGGGTTTTTCAATGGGCGTCTCGCGTCTCTATTCCGCGCTGAAGCTTCTGGGCAAGACCGAGGACAAGGAAACGACTGCTCCCGTTGTCGTGCTCGTCATGGATAAGGAACGCCAGGGCGATTACCAGAAAATGGTGCAGCAGTTGCGCGCCGCCAATATCCGCGCCGAAATGTATGTCGGCACTTCGGGCATGAAGGCCCAGATGAAATATGCCGACAAGCGCGGCAGCCCGCTCGTTGTCATTCAGGGCGGCGATGAAAAGGCCAGGGGCGAAGTGACGCTGAAAGATTTGGCGCTGGGTGCACAACTCGCCAGCGGCGTTGAATCCCGCGAGGAATATGCGAGCCAGCGCCTGGCCCAGGTTTCGGTTCCGGAGGCCGATTTGGTTTCTGAAGTTAAAAAGATGTTGGCCCGCAAATGACGCTCTCACCCGTTATTCCCTTCTCCCCCCGAGGGAGACGGTGGCGCGAAGCGCCGGATGAGGGGGCTCTCGCTCGCGCACTCGGAAACACCCCCTCGTCCGTCTTGCGCCTTTGGCGCAATCCACCTTCTCCCTCAAGGGGAGAAGGAAGATAATGGCCGGTAAATCGAAAGCCGAGCGCGAGGCGCTGGAACGCCAGAATGCCGCCATCACAGCGGTTTTCGAGCGGGCCGGGTTTGACTACATCGCCCCCGACATCATTCAACCCGCCGATATCTTCCTTGAGCGTTCCGGCGAGGATATCCGCGCCCTGACTTTTGTCTTTACCGACCCCGCCGGCGCTGAAATGTGCTTGCGGCCCGACCTCACGGTGCCCGCCTGCCGCTATCACCTGAGCCACGCGGAAAAGCCCGACGAGGAAGCAAAATATTGTTATCTCGGCCCTGCTTTCCGTTTTCCCAATGAGCACCTGAGCCCGCAGGAATTCCTCCAGGCCGGCCTTGAATGGTTTGCAGCACCCGATGCGGCCGCAGCCGAAGCCCGCGTTTTGAAACTGGCGATCAGCGCCCTGGAAGCCGCGGGCCTTACCAAGTTCCGCGTGACGCTGGGTGACCTCGGCCTCTTCTCCGCGCTGCTGGAAGACACGCCGATGCCCGTGCGCTGGCGCAACCGCCTGAAGCATCACTTCTGGCGGCCCCACGCCTTTCGCGACGTGCTGGAAAGTTTCACGACAAATCGCAGCGCAAAACGCACCAGCATTTCAGCGCTCATTGATCGCCTAGAGACGGAGCCTGTTGCGGACCTTGTGGCGCAGGAAATTGAAAGCAAAAACCTGCCGCTTGTCGGCGGCCGATCGCTTGATGAAATTGCCGCACGCCTCGCCGACAAGTCCGCCGACCGCTCGGAGGCAGCACTTGATCAAGCGAAGGCCGATGCCATCACCGGCTATCTCAACATCGTCGAGCGCGCCGACAATCTCGAGGGAGTGTTGAACCGGACCGAACCTGGCCGCAACTTCAACGAAGCGCGGAAATATTTTCAAAAGCGCCTTGTGGAGATGGACGAACTTGGCCTCAACGCCAAGCGCTTTGAATTCAGGGCGACATTTGGCCGTGAGCTTGAATACTACACTGGCTTTGTGTTCCAGATCGAAGTGGAAACCCCCGATGGTTTCGTCGCCGTGGCCGGCGGCGGGCGTTATGACAATCTCCTCACCGACATGGGTTCGCCCATGCCTGTATCCGCCGTGGGCTGCGCCATTCACACCGAGCGCCTGAAGGCGGTGTTGGCATGAACACATTGACGTTGGCCATCCCCTCCAAGGGCCGCCTGATGGAGCAGGCTGCGGCAGTTTTGGAAACTGCAGGATTGAGCATCGAGCGCACCGGCGCGGAGCGTGGCTACCGCGGGCAGTTGAAAGGCATCGACGGTATTGAAGTCGCTTTCCTCTCCGCGGCGGAAATTGCCCAGAACCTGCGTGAAGGGAAGATAGATTTCGGCATCACCGGTGCGGACCTGCTCTGGGAGAAATCCGCTCCCCAGGAAAATCTTGTCTCGGTTCTGGCGCCTCTCGATTTCGGCTTTGCCAATGTTGTCGTGGCCGTGCCGGAATGCTGGCTTGATGTGGCCTCCATGGCCGATCTCGATGAAGTCTCCGAAAGTTTTTATCTGCGCCATGGCCGCAGGCTCCGGATAGCCACCAAATATCTCAACCTCACCCGCAGGTTCTTTGCCGAAAAGGGTGTGACCGGATACCGCATCGTCGAAAGCCTGGGTGCCACCGAGGGCGCTCCTGCGGCCGGAACCGCCGAAGTGATCGTTGACATCACCACCACCGGCTCAACCCTTGCCGCCAATCATCTCAAAGTCCTTGATGACGGCATTATCCTGCGCTCATCGGCGGTTTTGGCAGCATCCCCCACCGCTCTGGAAGATCCCCGCGCCGTGCTGTTGCAAAACCGCCTCAAATTAGCTGATTGATCGCACATTCACTCCAGAAGCAACTCGTAATTTGCAGGGGTGCCTTGTGAAATATTTGTCGGGGAACGGTTCAATTCAATCCGAAACTGGCTATATTGCACCGCAATCAGGGCTAGGGCGGGGTCATGCGCCTGAAATCCGCACTTGCGAGAGTCTGGTATCGCCCCCGGTTCAGATTTTCGTGTCTGAGTGCGAATTCGGGATGATGGCCCATTAGCCTGAGCGAGGGGTTGTGCATTTGTACGACCCCTCGCGATTTTGGGCTAACCTGTTTCATGGCGCCCTCAAACAGGGCCTTGATTTTGACTCAAGCGATGAATAATCAGGCAAAAAACTAGGGAGTCTCGGAATGTTGAAATCGAAGCTTTTGCGCGCCTTGGCCTGTGCCAGTGCGGTATTCCTTATGGCAGGTTCTCACGCCCAAGCCGCGGACTGCGGAAACACCGGCAGCGGCTTTTCGGGCTTTATCAAAGCCTTTCACAAGGAGGCCGCCGCCCGGGGCATGGGCCGCCAGGCGCTCTCCGTTCTCGATGGCATTACCTACGATCCCGGCATCATCAAGAAAGACCGGGCCCAGAACATCTTCTCCCAGAGCTTTCTTGAATTCCAGGCCCGCATGATCACCGATTACCGCATCAAGCGCGGGGCGGAACTGGTCCAGAAACACAAGGCCACCTTTGCCCGCGTCGAGAAGCAGTTTGGCGTGCCCGCTCCGGTGATTGTCGCCTTCTGGGCATTGGAGACCGATTTTGGCGGCAATATCGGCGACCTGCCGACGGTGCAATCGCTTGCGACTTTGTCGTGGGATTGCCGGCGGCCGGAAAAATTCCGCCCGCAATTGATGGCAGCCCTTCAGCTTATCCAGAATGGTGATTTGCATCCCGACGAAATGCGCGGCGCCTGGGCCGGCGAAATCGGCCAGACGCAGTTCCTGCCCTATGACTACAATGAAAGTGCGGTTGACTTCGATGGCGATGGCCGGCGCGATCTGCGCGGCAGCATTCCCGATGTTATGGCTTCATCCGCCAATCTCCTGCGCAAGCATGGCTGGCAGCCCGGCCAGCCCTGGATGCAGGAGGTGCGCGTGCCGCGCGACATGCCGTGGGAAGAAGCCGATATCGCAATCCAGCATCCCCGCTCGCAATGGGCCAAGTGGGGTGTCAAAATGGCCAACGGAAAGCCCGTGAAGGCCGACAATTTCCCTGCCTCCCTGCTTCTGCCCATGGGCAAGGATGGCCCGGCCTTCCTCGTTTATGAGAATTTTACTACCGCCTATCTCAAGTGGAATGAGTCTCTCGTCTATTCCACCACCGCCTCCTATCTTGCAACCCGCATCGCTGGTGCGCCAAAAGTCAGCCGTGGCAATTCCGAGGTAACGCATCTCACCTATCAGCAAATCGTGGCGCTCCAGAAGAAGCTGGCGGCAAGGGGCCACGACGTGGGCAAGCTGGACGGGAAGATTGGCGTTGGAACCCGCGCTGCCGTCAAGGCGGTGCAGATCGAGCTGGGAATGCCCGCCGATTCCTATCCGACGATGGAGCTTCTCTCACAGCTTTGAGGGAGCGCACCTACTCGTGGCGGAGCGCTTCGATAGGATCGAGGCGCGCCGCGCGCCGCGCCGGGAAATAGCCGAAAACCACGCCGATCAGGCCTGAAAACACAAAAGCCAGGGCGACGATGCTGGGGTTCACCGTGAACGGAACCACCATCACATAGGTTGCCCATCCGGCAATGGCCAGGCCGAGAATAATTCCCACAAGGCCGCCGAACACCGCAAGCACGACGGACTCGACCAGAAACTGCGTGAGCACCTGTTTCTCCAGAGCCCCAATGGCCAGCCTGATGCCGATCTCGCGCGTGCGCTCGGTAACCGACACCAGCATGATGTTCATGATGCCGATGCCACCCACCAGCAGGCTCACCGCAGCAACGGCGCTGAGAAGCCCGGTCATGGCCGTTGTGGTGGAAGTCAGTGTACTGACCATTTGCGTCATGTCGCGCACCGAGAAATCACTTTCTTCGTAGGGAGCCACCCGGCGCTGCTCGCGCAGGATGTCTTCAGCAGCCGCCTGTACGGTGGGGATGGAGTCGGTGGATGCCGCCGCAATATAGATGGTGGAGATGCGCTGGTTTCCAGCGATGCGCCGTTGGAAAGTGCGCAGCGGCATGAGCACCGTGTTGTCTTGGTCCGAGCCAAAGGCCGATTGTCCCTTGCCGTTGAGAACGCCAATGACTTCGCAGGATACCCCCCCGAGGCGCAGGCGCAGTCCCAGCGGATCAGCCTGGCCAAACAGGACTGTCTTGACGGTTTGCCCGATCACGCAGACGGAGCTTGCCGAGCGGATATCGCCATCCGTGAAGGGCCGGCCGCTTTCAAAACTCCAGTCCTGCACCAAAAAGAAATCCGATTCCGTGCCCGTCACCGTCGTGTCGTAGTTCTCCGCCCCATAGACAACCCGCGCCGCCCGCGTGGCCGCCGGCGCAATCGCGCGCACATCCGCTAGCTCGCTCCGCAGTGTCGCCACATTGCGCTCGGTAAAACTGCGCACATCTCCGCCGCCGCCGAACGTCTCCCGTCCCGGGCGGGCCACAAGCATATTGCTGCCGAGCTTGGAGAGGTCTTCAGTCACCTTCTGCGTCGTGCCATTGCCTATTGTCACCATGGCGATCACCGCACTCACGCCAATCACGATGCCGAGAAGCGTGAGGATCGAGCGCAGCACATTGCGGCGCACCGACTGGTTGGCGAGTTTGATCGCTTCCCAAAGCATCAGGCCGCATCCCGCAGGGTTTCGGATTCTATCTTGCCGTCGACAAAATGAAGCGTGCGGTTCGCAAATTCCGCCATATGGGCTTCATGGGTCACCATGATCACTGTGAGTCCCCGCGTCTGGTTCAATCCAACCAGCAGCTCCATGATTTCATGGGCCCGCGCCGTATCAAGATTGCCCGTCGGCTCGTCTGCCAGCAACACCAGAGGGTCCGTGACAATGGCCCGCGCAATGGCCACCCGCTGCTGCTGCCCGCCGGAAAGCTCCGAAGGCGTATGGTGTTCGCGGCCTTTCAATCCGACGAGATGCAGGGCCGCAACCGCCCGCCCACGGCGCTCGGCCTTCGCCGTGCCGCGATAGATCAGCGGCAATTCCACATTTTCGATCGCCGTGGTGCGGTTCAAAAGATTGTAGCCCTGAAACACGAATCCGAGAAAATGCCGCCGCAGCAATGCGCGGCCATCCCTTGGCAGCTTTGATACATCAACATTGTTGAACAGGAATTTTCCTTCAGTGGGTGAATCAAGGCAGCCCAGAATGTTCATGGCGGTGGATTTACCGGAACCCGAAGGCCCCATGATGGCCACGAACTCGCCCCGTTCAATGCCGAGATCAACATCATGCAGCGCCCGCACCATGCCGCCGCCTTCGCCATAGGTTTTGCTCACCCGGTCGAAAGCCAGAAGCGTGCCCATGTTTAGTTCCTGCCTTTTTTTGAAGCGGTAACCAGCAGTGTATCCGTATCGAAATCGCCGGTGACCACCTCGGTCAGCTTGCCGTCTGAGGCTCCGGTCTTGATGCCGAGCGATACTGGAACCTTGTCCTTCAGTACCCAAACAGTCCGTTCTCCCGTCACGGGCTCCTTCTGCGCGGGCCTGCCGCCGCCCCGTGGCATGCGCGGCATGAACAGCCGCGACAGGCTGAAACCTTCCTGCCTTGCCTGAACCGGCGGCGAATAGCGCAGAGCCGCATTGGGAACCAGCAGGGCATTGGAAATTTCCTGCACGGTTATTTGCACCGTTGCCGTCATGCCGGGCCGAAGTGCCAGATCGGAGTTGTCAACGCTAAGCACCGCCTTGTAGGTAACAACGCCATCAGTGGTGAGCGGCGAAAATTCGATTGTTTCAATCTGCGCGGGAAAACTGCGGCCTGAAAACGCATCAACCGTGAATGTTGCCTTCTGGCCCGCCGCGACGGTGCCGATGTCGGCCTCATCGATATTGGCTTCAAGCTGCATGTGCTTCAGGTCTTCGGCCAGGGTGAAGAGAACCGGGGCCTGCAGGGACGAGGCAACGGTCTGGCCTGGATCAACTGCGCGCTTCAGGACAATGCCATCAACCGGCGACAGGATTTTGGATTTGTCGATATCCAGTTGCTTCAGCTCAAGATTGGCATCGGCGATCTGGATGTCGGCTTCAGCCACCGATATGGCCGCCGCGGCGCGGGCCTGCGCTGCCCGGGCCGCTTCAAGATCCTGGGTGATGACCAGGCCCTTCTTCTGCAACGCCACCTGCCGGGCAAGTGTCAGGTCGCTCGCCTGCAAGGTGGCCTGCGCATCGGCAAGCCGTGCCCTGGCGCCCGCCACGCTGGCTTGCAGGCTTTGCAGCTGCGCCTGGTATCTTTCCGAATCCAGTTCGGCCAGCACATCGCCTTTTTTGATCAGGTCGTTGTTGTCGACATTTACGCTGCGCACCACACCGGACATTTCGCTGGAAATATCGGTTTGTGTGGTGGGCTGGATGGTCCCGGTTGCCGTCACGCTGACCGTGAGATTGGAACGCACCGGCTTTATGGTTTCGTAGGAGACCGCATTGGCGGCATTCTGCGAGCTTTGATACCACCAGGCGCCGCCAAGAATGATGACGGCTGCAAGCGCAAGCCAAAGCCCGCGCCGCAAGCCACGCTTCGCCCGCGCCCCTCGGCCAAGGCCGAGAATGCTCTCTATTTCCTGCTGGTCCGGTAAATTCTGAATATTCATGAGCTCGCGCGTTTCGGTGGTTAAACCTATATAGGGCCAAGACGGCTGAGGTCCAAATTTCCGGCGTTAAGCCACTTGCCGCTTTGGCGTGCCCTGCCAGTTGCGCCATATTACAAATCCGCAAGGAACAAGGCCCACAAGCACAACTATGACGGCGGGCCGGAGGCCGAACGAAACCATCAGGTTGGCCTGGGCAATGCGCCAGGGATCAATCCCCGTGGCCAACGCGTACCAGGCAAATTCCGTCACCGCCGTGAGCAGCCCGGCAAGCCCGGCACTGATAGCCAGCACCAGAAGTGTGAGGGCAATCCGTTGACTGATGAAGATGCGGTGGATCATCAGAAGAAAGAAGAAGCCGGCCATCAATGTGGCGGGGCTCACGTCAATTTTTGATTGAATGAAGTAATGCAGAAGGCCCAGCACCGCGATGCCATAGACGAGGCGGTGGATCGTCTTCCATTTCTTGCCCAGCTTGCGGATGGCGGAATCAAATGATGTGGCCGCCAGCAAGCTGAGTCCTGTCAGCGCCACAAAGCCAATGGTGAGATAGATGCGCAGGACAATTTCGGAGGCGACGAAGACCAGGTCGAATTTTGACTGCACGATGTAAAGCATGAAATGCGTGAGCGCATAGGCAAAGGTGGTGACCCCCAGCATGCGCCGGATGAGCGTAATTTTCGGCCAGTTCAGCACCCGCTGCAGGGGTGTGAGCGCCAGCGTGATCACCAGCAGGCGGATGGTCCAGTCGCCAACCAGGCGCAACGCCGCCTTGACCGGCAGGGGCCCGAGCTGCTGGGTAAAGAACCAATAGGCGATGACCAGGGCCGGCAGCAGCACCAAAGCCAGCGTTGCAGCCTTGAGCGGCGAAAACCTTCCCTGCCTGTCGGTGAGCGGTGTCATGGCGGCTCTCTACCAGCCCTTTCGTGACCTGTCTTTACACAAGCTTTCACCTTTTTGGGAGAAGTGGTGAAATCAGGAAAAGGCGGAACCCTCAGTTCCACCAGCCCTTGTGGTCGCGCTTTTTCTGGCGCAGCACGCCGCGTTCGCCAGGGGGCTCGATCTCCAGAAGATAGCGGTGCACCGGGCTCATTCGGTCATAGAGCCCCTGCGTCAGGTGATCGAGCTGCACCAGCTGCTGCGGGAGGTCGCGCCGCGTATAGGTGAGATGCAGCATGCGCCGGTGGGCGGCGCCCGTTTTCAGGGTGCCGCTGTGCCACATCGATGAGTTGCAGATGATGGCCGAGCCCGCCGGCGCCGTCACATAGACCTCGCCGGGATAGGGCGCGTCGAGATCCGCCGGGATGCGCTTTTGGTCCTCGGCGGAAATCGGTTCCGGCTCCCAGTCAGCCTGATTGGTGTAAGGCACGTTGATGGGGGCCCACCACTGCGAGGTCGGCACAACGCGGGTAGGGCCGTTCTCCAGCGTCATGTCATCAAACATGAGCATGGCATTGAGCACCCACCAGTCATCCACAAAGCGTTTCGGCACATCCACATGCAGCGCCTGGTGGCCGTAGCCCTGGTTGGGATCGCGCAGGTTGGCGCCATGCACCTTGATCTCGCCAAGCAGGTAATGCGCCGCGGCAAGCACCGGGGGCAGGTTCAGGCAAACATCAAAGGCCGTGGTCTTGTTGAAAATATTGGAAATGCGCCGCGCCCCTGGCTCCACGTGAACCTCATGCCCGCCCTTTTCCGCCTCGGCGGCATGGATGCGCTCAAACTCGTCGCGCAGGATTTTGAGTTCGGCTTTCGACAGGGCGTTCTCCACAATGAAAAAACCCTGTTCGTCAAGTTGGCGTTTTTGTGCGTCCGTGATGGCGGTGGACGTGACTCCCAATTCATGCAGGGCTTGCTTCGTATACATGGCATGCTCCTCCCGATGCGGGAAGCTAACACACTATTCCGGTGATGCAATGGGATGGGAGCGGGCACTGGAATTGCCCTGGCCCCTGAAGGCATTGAGCACCGGCTTTTCAATGGCCAGATGGATCCGCCAGCCGAAAAAGGCGCTGGCGGCCATGCTGGTCACAATAATCAGATCGGTTGGCAGGGGGATCACTTTCCAGATCACAAAGAACACCGGCATAAAGAGCGCATGCGTGAGATAGAGCGCATATGAGGCGTCGCCCTGTCCGGTCCAGAAACTTTTACGGCCCTTGAACTGCATGGCGCCCCAGACGATCAGGGCCGCAGGCAGGCCAAAAACCACCACGCGCTGGAAGGCCTCTTCGCCGCGCAGATACTCAAGCGAATTGCCAAAGGGCGCGAGGTCAAGGAAGCCGGCCCCTATGAGCAATGCCGCACCGAGCGGAATGCCCCATTTGGCGGTTTGAAAGGCGGGCGCGTAGGCGATGGCAACGCCGAACAGGAATTCAATGATCAGCGGATTGCCAAGAAACTGGAACACGGCGCCATGCTGCCGGAGCGCCATTGCGGCAACAAAAAGAACGAGCACCGGGTATAGCCAGCGCCTGTCGGCAAGGACGAAGGCGGCCGCCACATAAAACAGCGCTTCGTAGCAGAGCGTCCAGGCCACGGGGAGGAGGGGCAGGGTCATTGTGTCCGTTGCGGGCCAGAGAAAGAATGATGCAAGCAGGTCGCGGCCTGTGATGGTGATTCCGGAACGGGCAACAATCAGCAGCGCGAAGATGCAGACGAGAAAGTAGAAGGGAATGATGCGGCGGAAGCGTTTCCAGGCAAACTCCTGCCATGAAAGCCCCACGGCGGTTCTGGCGATAATGACGCCCGAAATGACGAAAAAAATGTCGACGCCGGCCTGGCCCGCCAGCGGGAGTTCGCGTGGGAAAAACCCGTAGGATCCGGTCTGTTCAACCGCCAGCTGCGCCGCATGGACATAGACGACCATGAGGGCCGCAATAAAACGCAGGGTTTGCAGGGGCCATATCACCGCCGCAACCTATTACCCAATGGTTACCAAAGAATTTCGGGAGCGGATCCCTATTTATGAAAAACGATTAGGCGAAGCTCTTTCGCGGCTTAACCCGCCAAGGCCAACTGCGCGGAAGGTTTCGGCACTTTGCGCCCCATATCATGGGCAGCTTCAAGCCAAACGGCTATGGCGTCCTGCACGTTAGCAAGCGCTTCTTCCGGCGTTTCACCATCACTCATACATCCAGGGAGGTCAGGTACCGTCGCGACGAAACCGCCACCTTCTTCGGACGGCAGCGGCTGTACGATAACTGGATACTTAAGCTGGTTCATCACGGTTTCCTTACCGCATCAATAAATGCCACAAGCTTACGAATATATACAGGCTTAATCGGTCGTTTGAAAGGGACCGTCAAAATGTCGGGAATTCCCTTATGTGTGACTTTGTAGTGGGATGAACCCGAGCGCGATGGCGCACATATTATCCCAAATTCTCGGCAAACAGCTTCAACATCTGAGATGGTCCAGTCCCCGCGTTGGTTGCGTCGCATTGCATCCAAGCGCTTGCTCATTCAGTTTCGATTCCGCACAACATCAATTAAACATGCTAAGCGGGCGTCCGGACGTCAACAAAAAAACCCCGGTGTTTCCACCGGGGTTTTGTATTTCGTGAAGTGGTGTTGGACTTAGAAGTCCATGCCGCCCATGCCGCCCATGCCGCCGCCGCCCATGCCGCCTGGCATGCCGCCGCCTGCCGCCTTGTCCTTGGGACGTTCGGCGATCATGGCTTCCGTGGTGATCAGGATGGAGGCAACCGAGGCCGCGTCCTGAAGCGCCACACGCACAACCTTGGTGGGATCGATGATGCCTGCGGCAACCATGTCGCAGTACTCTTCGTTCTGCGCGTCAAAGCCGAAGTTGCCGCTCTTCTCGAGCAGCTTGCCGACAACGATCGAGCCTTCAACGCCGGCGTTCTCAACGATCTGGCGGATCGGCGACTCGAGCGCCTTCGACACGATGTTGATTCCCGCCTGCACGTCAGGGTTCTTGGAAGTCACTGCATCAAGCGCCTTCTTGGCGCGGAGCAGCGCTACGCCGCCGCCCGGAACGATGCCTTCTTCAACGGCAGCGCGCGTGGCGTTCAAAGCGTCGTCAACGCGGTCCTTGCGTTCCTTCACTTCGATTTCGGTGGAGCCGCCGACGCGGATAACCGCAACACCGCCGGCCAGTTTGGCCAGACGCTCTTGCAGCTTTTCACGGTCGTAGTCCGAGGTCGTGTCTTCGATCTGCGCCTTGATCTGGGCAACGCGGCCTGCGATGTCGGCCTTCTTGCCGGAACCGTCGATGATCGTGGTGTTTTCCTTGTCGATGCGGACCCGCTTGGCGCGGCCCAGCATGTCGAGGCCAACATTCTCAAGCTTGATGCCGAGGTCTTCGGAAATGACCTGGCCGCCCGAGAGCGTTGCGATGTCTTCGAGCATCGCCTTGCGGCGGTCGCCGAAGCCTGGAGCCTTCACGGCAGCAACCTTGAGGCCGCCGCGCAGCTTGTTCACCACAAGCGTTGCCAGGGCTTCGCCTTCAATGTCTTCCGCAATGATGAGCAAAGGCTTGGAGGACTGAACCACGGCTTCGAGGATCGGCAGCATGGCCTGGAGCGACGAAAGCTTCTTCTCATGGAGAAGAATGTAAACATCTTCCAGTTCGCACAGCATCTTGTCGGCATTGGTGATGAAGTACGGCGAGAGATAGCCACGGTCAAACTGCATGCCTTCAACAACTTCAAGCTCGGTTTCGGCGGTCTTGGCTTCTTCAACCGTGATCACGCCTTCATTGCCGACCTTCTGCATCGCCTTGGCGATCATGTCGCCGATGGCTTTTTCGCCATTGGCCGAAATGGTGCCGACCTGGCCGACTTCTTCCGATGACTTGATCTTCTTGGAGCGCTTCTTGAGGTCTTCGACCACGGCGATGACCGCCAGGTCGATGCCGCGGCGAAGGTCCATCGGGTTCATGCCGGCGGCAACGTTCTTGGCGCCTTCGCGAACGATGGCCTGGGCCAGAACCGTTGCTGTCGTCGTGCCGTCGCCAGCGATGTCATTGGTTTTCGAGGCAACTTCGCGCACCATCTGGGCGCCCATGTTCTCGAACTTGTCTTCGAGTTCGATTTCCTTGGCAACCGTAACACCGTCCTTGGTTGTGCGTGGCGCACCGAACGACTTGTCGATGACAACGTTGCGGCCCTTGGGGCCGAGGGTGACCTTCACCGCGTTAGCGAGAATGTCAACGCCGCGGAGCATTCGCTCGCGGGCTTCGCCGCCGAAGCGGACTTCTTTTGCAGCCATGTGAATATTCCTTTTTTCTGAGAAAAACTACTTGTCGAGAACGCCCATGATGTCGGACTCTTTCATGATCAAAAGCTCGTCGCCGTCGATCTTGACTTCGGTGCCGGACCATTTGCCGAAGAGGACGGTGTCGCCCTTCTTCACATCGAGCGGAACCAGCTTGCCGCTTTCATCGCGGGCGCCTGGGCCTACGGCGATGATTTTGCCCTGCATCGGCTTCTCCTGCGCCGTTTCGGGGATGATGATGCCACCCTTGGTCTTGGTGTCTTCATCAACCCGCTTCACCACGACCCGGTCGTGCAAAGGACGGAATTTCATGCGGTAACTCCTCATAACACATTGATTTTATTTGCATTTAAAGCCAAGACAGGAACCCGTCTCAACCTCTGTTAGCAGTCACATAACAGGAGTGCTAACAGCTGTGCTCCAAATAGGTCCGATGCGCACGCCAGTCAAGGGCCAATTCTGTTGCACCGCCACAATTCCGTAGCCTTGCCTTGCCAAAAGCCGATGCAGTTTACGGACGGGTGATTTGGTGCAAGTGCGGATCTTACATTTTCTAATGGCATTCCTTTGCCTGTTAGTGCCTTCACCTCTGAAGGCCCAAACCCTCAACACCACGGACTTCCAGATCGAATGGAAGGTGACCAACCGCTTTCGCCTATTCAATGACTCGGATTTTTTCAAGCTCCACGAAAACGCCTGGCGGCAATATCTCATCCATGTGAATGAGCAGCCAGTCCCTGATGAGCAAAAATCCCTTCTCACCGACAGCGCCTCGGTGCTGGGCAGCGAACATGTGCTGAATGACCGCTACATTGCCTTTTCGCGCCTCGAGCGTTCGAAATTTGATTGGCGCGGCTGGGCGGCACAAGGCCAAGGCAGGCTGTGCTGGAATCCAAAGAGCCGAATGCATGATCTCTGTGGCGATGTCGATGGCTATGTCAATCCGAAGGCCCACGAGATTGAAATCAGCCTCCGCCCCCTGGTGAAGAATGCCCTGATCGCAGAATATAACTGTGAATGGCGTGTCGGCAACGCGCCCGTCCAGACGGCGCCCTGCGATGGCGCCGTCACGGCCTTGTTGCCTTATCCCAATGGCGCTGACATTTCCGTTGCCGTTTTGGGCGAACAGCCCATCTCCCTGAAGGCAAAGGTGCGCGACCTGCTGATCGTCGGCATGGGCGACAGCTTTGCCTCCGGAGAAGGCAATCCCGACATGCCGGCCGAGTTCAGCGAAGCGCAGCGCCACAAAAATCTCTATCCCCGCCGCAAGGACAATGATGCCAGTGGCTCAGCCTTGTGGATGGACGAACTCTGCCACCGCTCGCTCTACGGCCACCAGTTGCGTGCCGCCCTGCAAATCGCCATTGAGAATACCCAGTCGGCGGTAACATTTTTGGGCTACGCCTGTTCCGGCGCCGGCATCGAAGCGGGCATTCTCGGCCCCCAGGAATATGTCGAGAGCATCAGCGGGGCCAAGCCGGATTCATCCGAAGGCGCAGTGCCGCCGCCATCGCGCTTTATATCGGGTGACTCCAACGATACCCAGATCCGCTGGCTGCTGCGCGAGCTTTGCGCGGTGAAGCCAAAAAAAGATGATGGCCTGTGGGTCTGCCCCGACAACCAGTTTCGCAGGCCCGTCGATTATCTGTTTCTCTCGGTTGGTGGCAATGACATCGGCTTCCGCAACGTCGTCGCCTGGGCAACCCTGCGCAGCGGAACCTCCGCCACGCTCGCAAAATTCCTCGGCGCCACCGTTTCGGCAAAGGACTTTGCCAGGAACATGAAAGACACGCTGCCCGGCGCCTATGCCCGCCTCGCCAAAGCCCTCGAGCGCGCCGTGCCGCTCTATTCCGGCGAGCCGGTCTTCGATGCCTCCCGCGTCATCCTCACCGCCTATCCCGACATGCTTGTCGATGAAACCGGCGAGGTCTGCCCGGCGGGCGGCAAGGAAGGCAGCGAGGAAGACCGCTACCCCGCCAACCAGTCCCTCGATGCGTTTTCATCGTGGCTTGCGACAACCAGCGGTCGGCTGAATGCCGTCCATGAGCAGCTGGCGGAGCTTGACCGGCGCATGAAGGACTTGAGCGGCGACCATGGCTGGACCTATGCTGGCCGGGTTTATAATGACCGAGTATTCCGCGGCCATGGCTTCTGTGCCCAGCGGAGCAAATTTGCCAATGACCCGGTCGAAATCCTGATGATCCCGTGTTGGGGCAAGGCCGACAGGCCAACGCAAACCTGCCAGTCCTCCTGGTCGGGCAAGGCCAGGGAATGGCGGCCCTACAGCCCGATCACCCAGAACTATCCCTATGCGCTGCGCCAGCGCTGGGTCCGCACCTTCAATGACGCCTACATGGCGGTGAACCAGAAGGTGATGGACAAGGCGGGCAAGGTTGACGAAAAGGCATCAAGCCAGACCTTTTCTGAAACCACCGGCGCCATGCATCCCAACGCCGAAGGCCAGGCCGCCATGGCCGATGCCATCCTCATGGATATCCGCGAAGAAATTTCAAAAATGCTGGGCGGCGAACTCTACTAAGCCACCGGCGTGAAGTCATCCTCCGGATCCTGCTCCATGAGGTCGAGGATTTTCAGCAAGGCATTCTTCAGCACTTGCGCCGTTGCAGGCTGGCCAAATGAGATGCGCACCGCATGATCTTTCGCCTGTGGCCCGAAAGAAAAGGCAGGTCCGGGTGTAAGCTTGATGTTGCGCGCGAGCGCAGTTGATGCAAAGCGCAGCGGGCTCCAATGCTCGGGAAGGGTGAGCCAGCCATAGGGTGCCCCCGGCTCGCAACTAAACTTGTGCTGGGAAAACACTTCACAGAAAGCCTTGCGCCGGATTGCCATCTCCGCATTGATCCGCCGCAACAAGTGTTCGGCGATATCCGTCTCCAGCCAATAGCGCGCAACCTCGGCCGTAAGCCCTGTGACACGGGCTCCGGCCGCGCGTTGCCGCAGGCGCAGGAATTGCGCGCGGCCCGGCGGCGTTGCCACAAAGCCGATGCGAAGACCCGGCGCCAATGTCTTGGACAGGCTGGTGATGTGATAAGTGCGCTCCGGTGCAAGGCTGTAGAATGTCGGCGGCTGCACCCGGTCATCCAGCAGGCGGAAAATGTCATCTTCAACAATGGTGAGATTGTAGCGCCGGGCAATGTCCACGACCGCATCCCGGCGCTCGCGCGACATGGTGAGCGTCGTGGGATTTTGCAGGGTGGGAACAAGATAGAGTATTTTTGATTCTCCGGTTTTGGCGGCGCGCTCAAGATCTTCGAGATCAAGCCCCGCCGCATTCATGGCAATCGGCACGGGCTTCAGGTTGAGGCCGAAGATCAATGAGCCAAGCGAGGCATAATTGAGGCTTTCTGCCATCACGGCATCTCCGGGTTGCGCCAACACCGAAAGGCTGGCCATGACGCCGAGATGGGCGCCGGACGTGACGATGACATTTGCTTCTGAAATATCGATGCTGCTGCGCGCCAGCCATTTGGCTCCCATGGCACGATAGTGTGCATGGCCTTCCGGCGGCATATAGTCGAGCAGGGCCAGGCGCGAGGGCTCGCGCATCACATGGGCAAGGGCAGCGTCGAATTCATCGGCGGAATAAACTGGCGGCGGCGATGCATCGCTGAGATCGGCCAACTGCGATGTGGTTTCGGCACGCTCCGGCAAAGCCGTGGTGCCTGTGATCTCGCGCACATAACTTCCCCGGCCCACTTCGCCCGAAAGCAGCCCGCGGATTTCCGCTTCACGGTAGGCCCGCGTCACCGTCCCAACCGTCACCTTGAGCCGCCACGCCAAATCCCGGTGCGGCGGCAGTTTTTCGCCGACATTCAGCTTGCCGGACATGATGTCGCCCGCCATGGCGTCGGCAATTGCGAGATAGATGGGTTTGCCTTGGCTGAGCTGGGGAGTCCAAATTGTCATGGATACAATATCCTCTTTGACAGGTACAATAGTGTTATTGTATCAATACATCAAGTGATTTTTGAAAAGAAATCACGAAAATATAGGTACAATAGGTACAATAGATACAATTTAGAGAGGATTTACGAGGAGATTACCATGCGCGAATATATAGCCCACGAAGCCCGGTCCCGGTTGAGCACCTTCAGCTTTTCAACCCTGCGCCAGCTCGTCCGCAATTGGCGCTGCCGGAAACAACTCCTCAAACTCCACGGCCTCGACGATTATCAGTTGAAAGATATTGGCCTGACCCGCGGCCAGCTGCGCCATCTTTCCGGCCTGCCCCTCTCGGTTGACCCCATTTGGGAAGCCGACCGCATAAGGCTCCTGGCCTCGCGTCAGAAGCCGGAGCGTAGGTAAGTCAGCACTGGCCCTGCAAATTCACATCTTCATCATGCCCGCGCTTGACGCGGGCATCTTCTTTGTGGCGATGGCCGTGTCGAGTCGACGACCAAATATTCATTTTGATGAATGGATGGACGGTACTCGCAAAACATCTCAATATACTTGAACCATCTATTATTGTTTGGGATGTGCGATATGAGATGCTGCCAATGAATATTGATCAAGCCAAATTGCTCGTAAGCGAAGCGTTCAAAGAGGATGGCCGAACTTTAAATAGGGAACTGAAAGAATTAGCTTTCACACCACAAGGCAGAGAAGCATGGGATAGTAACAAACTAAAAATCGCTGAAATTACCAATGCCGTTCAGCGAAAATTTTTGGCGTGCAGTTGAAATGGGGAATGCATTGGCAACCCAGCGAAAGTGGAAGTTAGACTTGGAAAATCAGTAGAGGAACAATTCGCCTCATACGACGGCCCTTTTCTGGATCTTGCACGAGCCTATTGGACATACAAAATCGAAATTCAAGAATTGATGAATGAACACGGCGACTTGGCGGTTAGCCATGCCCTCCAAGGCCTTGAGATCAAATTGAGACAGCTATTTTTTCCTACTCCTGATATGACGCACGTTTCCGAAGAAATAATTAAGTCTGCTCAATTCGACAATCTAAGCCAATTTGCGCCATCTATTGATGCATTCAAGCTGATCGAAGACAACGCCATGGCGCGAAAAGGTAGAACCGAAAATTCTGGATGTATGGGAGTGATTGTTGGAGTAACATTGATTGGCACGTTGGCCACATTCATTCTCAGGCAATTCGCTTAATTAGAAAAATTGATTTTCGGCCAACACTCTCAAGCAAGTTACTAAGACAATATTGGCAGTGTCAGAATACGGAACGTGGCTAAACCGAAAATGACCCGGCCATCTCCGTTTGGAAGATGCCCGCGTCAAGCGCGGGCATGATGAGAAGACGGGAATGTTGAGGCGAAGATCAATCCCACAGGAAATAGGTAATCGTCGTAACCACCAGCACCGTCTTGTCGATCTGCCGCTCCGGCCGCTCGTTTGGTTATCCTCCCCACAAGGGAGAGGGGCTAGGTAGAAATATGAATAAATACCCCTTGACACTATATTCCTATTGTGCCAATTATGTTCCTGTCCATCCCGGAAGGGGTCTCGGTCGCGACGGTGATCATAGATGGGGTGGATGTGGCGCCTGCGGGTCTGGTGAAACGTTCATCAGGCACCCGGGAGCCGGAGGGAAGGCCCGTGGATATTACGGTCCATGCGCCTTAAATGGCTAAACAACCCTGGC